>NZ_BAAIGQ010000007.1:0-419112 GCF_054653055.1 Megalodesulfovibrio paquesii
CCAGGGCGTGCCCCTGGCCTATCCTGTGGTGTTTGACGGCAAGACCGTGGACAGCCTGACCATGCGCCGGCCCACGGTCAAGGACATGCTGGCCGTGGAATCCCTGGGCAGTGAGCAGCAGCGCGAGCTGCATCTCTTTGCCAGCCTGTGCGACGTCAATCCCGAGTGTTTGGAGCTCTTGGACCTGGCCGACTATGGCCAGCTGCAGGAGGTGTTCAGCGGTTTTTTGCGGCGTCCTGCCGCGGCCCGGACGTCGCAGCCCAGCTCCGCGCCGCCTGCCTGAGGCTGGCCGCGGCCACGGGCTGGAGCCGGGCGGAGCTCCTGGCCCTGACCCTGGAAGAACTGGCCGCCTGGCTCACGGCCCTGGCCACCCTCGACCCCATCCCCACCCGCACGTAGGACCCCATGAGCAAGCTCGCCGTCTCCCTCCTCATCGGGGCTGCCCTGGCCGGCAGCTTCGGCTCCACCCTCGGCCAGGCCAAGCGCGGCCTAGCCGGGCTGGGCAAGGAGCTGGGCGACGGGCTGGAAAAAGGTCTGGCCAAGGCCCGCCTGGGCCAGACCCTGGCCAAGGATCTGCAAGCTGCCCAGCGGCGCATCAATGAAGTGCAGGGCGCGGCCAGCCGGGCCTTGCAGCCCAACCCGCGCATCAAGACCGAACTGGCCGCGGCGCATTTGGCGTATCGCAAGGTCTCGGAAGAAGCCAAAAAGTACAACTTCACCCTGACCGACGGCGCGCGGGACGCGGCCCGGTTTGCGGCGGAGGAACGCAAGCTGGGTCAGGCCATGCAGGCCCACGCCCGCATGGGCCAAGCCCTGGCGGCCCGGGATGCGGTGACTGAACGCCGGGGCGAGTTGCGGGGGCAGATGCTGGGCGCGGTGGGCATGGGGTTGACCCTGGCCGCGCCGGTGCGGGTGGCCGCCAATTTGAAGCATCCATGGCCAGGGTCGGTGCGGTGGGCAAGCTCGATCTGGCGGGTGAGGAGTTCAGGCGTCTGACAGCCACGGCCCGGGAGCTGGGGGCCACCACGGCCTGGAGCGCCTCGGAAGCCGCAGGTGGCATGCAGTATCTGGCCATGGCCGGATTCAAGGCCAACGACATAATTGCCGCCATGCCCGGCATGCTGGATTTGGCGACAGCCGGCAATATTGATCTGGCCCAGGCTGCGGATATCGCCTCCAATATTCTGTCCGGGTTTGGTTTGCCGGCCGAGCGGATGGGATACCTGGGCGATGTGATGACCAACACCTTCACGTCCAGTAATACCTCGCTCGCGATGCTGGGCGATACCATGAAGTATGTGGCCCCGGTGGCCAAAAGTCTCGGGGTGGGGGTAGAGACTGTGGCGGCCATGGCCGGCAAGCTGGGGGACGTGGGTATCCAGGGCTCTGAGGCTGGTACGGCAATGCGGGCCATGTACGCCCGTCTGGCCTCGCCGCCCAAGGAAGCCGCGAAAATGATGCAGCGGCTGGGCGTACATGCCAAAGATGCCAAAGGCAACCTGCGGGATATGCCGACCATCCTGGCGGAAATGAACGCCGCCATGACCAAGCGGGGCCTGGGGACGGCCCAGCGCGCGGATGTGCTTTCCACCATATTCGGCGTGGAAGCCCTGGCTGCGGCCACGGAACTGATGAACAAGTCCAGTTCCGGAGAGCTGCAGGCGTTTATCGAACAAATCAAGGAGGAAGGGGCCGCGGCCGAAGTAGCCCGCAAGCAGCAGGAAACGCTGATGGGGCAGTTTAAGGCCTTGGGGAGCGCCACGGAGTCCCTGGCGATCAGCATTGGCAATGTGCTTGCGCCGGTGGTGCGGGGGGCGACTGCGATCCTGACCAGAGCGGCCAGCGCTGTGGACACCTTTGCCAATGCGCATCCTGAACTGACCAAGGTGGTTGTGGGCGCGGTAGCAGGACTGATGGCCTTCAAGGTGGCTTCAATCGGCCTTGGCTACGCCCTGACCTTTGTCACCGGCCCCTTGCATTCGCTGCGCGCGGGCCTCGCCCTGTTGCAGACCATGCGCCTGGCCTCGGCCGCCGGGGGGCTGTCTTCCCTGACCCGAGCTGTGCCGGCGCTGGGGTCTGTCGGGGCAGCGCTCTCCGGTCTTAAGGCCGGGCTCCTGGCGCTGAGTCCTGCGCTCCTGCCGGTGCTCGCCTTGGCGGGGCTTGGGTACCTGGTCTACCAACACTGGGGACCGCTCAAGAGTTTTTTTCAGGGTGTCTGGCAAGGCCTGAAGGATGAGGCTGGTCCAGCCCTCGAGAGCGTGGGCAAGGCGCTCTCTGCTTGGGGGGAGGCCTTGGCCCCGGTCAAGAGCGCGTTTTCCAGTGTGACCAATTTCCTGGGTGATCTTTTTGGTGGACCAGCGAATATGCAGGCCTCGGAAGGAGCGCGGACCTGGGGGCAGGCCGTGGGGCAGACCCTGGGCGCAGCCATCTCGGGGTGGGTGAATCTCATCGACTGGGGTGTGTATGCGGTGTTCAGTGTCGTGCAGGGCATCCAGGATGCCTGGGCCGGAGTGGGGCGATTTTTTAGCGGGCTGGGCAAAAGTGTAACCGGCATGTGGGATTCGGCCCTGGCCAGTCTGGCAGGGGTACCCGGGAAGATTGAGACCTCACTGGGCCAGGCGCTGCAGTACCTCTCCACCCTGGACCTGTCCGGGGCCGGGCGGCGGCTGATCGATACCTTTATTTCGGGCATCACCAGTATGGGGGGGGCGGCCTATGACGCCGTCAAGGGCGTGCTGTCCAAAATTCCAAGCTTATTCAATCGATCTGATGCCAAGGAAGGGCCACTCTCCAACGTGACGCACCAGGGCGGCATGCTTGTGCGCACCCTGGGTGCCGGCATCCAGGGTGCCGGGGCCGGGCCGCTGGTGGATCCCCTGGGGCAACACCTGGGCGCGGTTGCAGCGCTCCTTGACCCCGCGTCAGGTGGTGCAATGGGGGCGGCGACTGGTGATGCGGCGGGCAGCGGCGCAGCCGTGCCGGCTGGCCCGGGAGCAGCCGGCGGGGCAGGAAGCCCCGGCGGCCTGACCATCCACTATGCCCCGCAGATCACCGTGCAGAGCTCGGGACAGGGCACGGGACAGGACGCGGCCGGAGGCCTGGCCCAGGCCCTGGCGCAAGACAAGGAGGCCCTGGCCCGGCTGATCCGGGAGCTGCTCCACCAGGAGCGGAGGCTGTCCTATGCCTAGCACCTACACCACCCAGCAGGGGGACATGTGGGACCTGGTCGCCTTCCGGCTCTGGGGCCGGGAGACGCTCTTCCATCATCTGCTGGCCGCCAACCCGGCCCACCGCGAGGCCGTGGTCTTCGGGCCGGGGGTGGTGCTCACGGTGCCCGAGCTGCCGGCCGGCACCCAACTGACCACGGCGGACACCCGCCCGCCATGGCGGCGGTAGGAGGCGGCGGTGAGCGACTTTTCCTTTTCCAAATCCGAAGGGACCACGCCTGCCACCGGCAGCCGGGAGCCGTTTTCCTTTTCGGCCTCCGAGCGGGCGGACGCCGTGCCCGTGGCCGCGCCGCAGCAGACGCCCGAAGGCAACCCTTCGGCTTCATCCACTTCTTCCACGGCGTCCACCCAAACGTCCACCCAATGGGAGGGGGCGCGGGGGAACTCAGTTCCCCCGTCCTTTCCTTCCACTTCTTTATCCCGCCACGCCGTCCTGTCCCTCATGGCCCAGGCCTCGGCATCCAAGACGGACCTGGCGGACGTCAGTCAGGACGTGGCCCCGTACTGCCTGTCCGTGACCTACACGGACAACGCCCACGGCCAGGCCGATGATCTGCAGCTGGAATTCGAGGATCGGGACCACGCCTGGGCCATGGGCTGGATGCCCGACAAGGGCGACCGCCTGCGCGCGGCCATCCAGTGCCGCAACTGGTTTGCGGACGGGGACAGCCTGGAGCTTGCCTGCGGCAGCTTCACCATCGACCAGATTGATTTGAGCGGCCCGCCGGATGTGGTCCGGGTGCGGGCCGTGTCCGCGGCGGTGGATACGCCGCTCAGGCGCGAGGCCAAAAGCCGGGCCTGGGAGCACGCATCCCTGAAGACCGTGGCCGGGGATCTGGCCACGGAACATGGGCTCGCCCTGCACTATGAGGGGGACGAATGCGCCTTTGTGCGCCTGGACCAGCGCCAGGAAAGCGACCTGGCCCTGATCAAGCGCGTGGCCGAGCGCCAGGGGCTGACGGTCAAGGTCTGCGAAGACCGGCTGGTGATCCGGTCGGCCAAAGAGGCCGACGCCCAGCCGCCCAGCCTGGCCATTGCCCGCGGGGTGACGGCCGTGAGCCGCTTCCAGTTTTCCACGCAATCCTCCGAAACCTACGGCGACGCCTCGTGCGACTACTGGGAGCCCGAGGAAAAGGCCCTCAAGTCCGCAGGCTGCGCCCCGGAACGGGCCGAAACAGACAAACAGGTGGGCCATACGCTCAAGATCAACACGCGGGTGGAGAGCCAGGCCGAGGCCGAGCGCGTGGCGGCCAACGAACTGCGCCAGGCCAATCAGAAAGAATGGACGGGCAGCCTGGACCTGATGGGCGACCCGCGCCTGTACGCCGGCCTGGTGGTGCAGGTCCAGGGCTGGGGGCGCTTTGACGGCGCCTGGATGGTGGAGACGGCCACGCACACCCTGAACCGATCCGCCGGCTACACCACCTCCATCTCCATCCGCAAAACGCTCAACTATTGAGGCTATCATGCTGGGCACCTTGATGGACGCATTGCACCGCCAGCGGGGCGAGACCAACCACGTCATCCGCATTGGTCTGGTGGTGGGCCTGGAGCCGGCCCGGCACCGGGTGCGGGTGCAGATGCAGGATCAGGACGGCCTGGTCACGCACACCGTGCCCGTGCTCTGCCGCAAGGCCACGGCGGACCAGGACGCCTGGCTGCCCGACGTGGGCGACCAGGGCGTGATCCTGTCCCTGCCGTATGGCCAGGAACAGGGCGTCTACCTGGGCTCCATCTTTTCCGGGCCGGACCCGGTGCCGGCCCTGGCCGCGGCGGGCGGGGCGGACGTCCAGGAACGGGCCTTCAAGGACGGTTCAAGAACCGGGTATGACCGCCGGTCCCACCGGCTGTTTCGGCACGTCCAGGGTGCTGCGGAGGGTGGCGGTATTGACGAGCAGCTGCAGGGCGACCTGTGCACCCTGCGCATTGTTGAAGGAAACCTGCTCATCAAATTGAAGGAAGAAAAACAGCTGCCCACGGAACCGCCGGAACCACCGGCAGCCGAGGACTGGCGGGCGCTCAAGGGCGAGGGCTACGTGGTGATCGAGGCCCCGCGGATGATCGTCCTGAACGCCCCGCAGGTGCTGATCATGGGGGCCATGTCCCAGGCCGCCTTTCGCAAAGATTTGCTGGAGGAAGGCATCTGGTCGGAAAAGATTGATGACGGCGGGGGTGGGCAATGAACGTCGGCAGCCTGGGCAGCGTGGCCTTTGAGGTTTCCAGCGAGACCATCCGCACCTGGGAAGCCTGTTCCCGGGAACGCAAGGTGCAGTTTGCCGAGCATGCCGTGGTGGACGGCAAGGCCCGGCTGCAGTGGCTGGGCTACGGCCTGGAAACGTCCCGGCTGGACATCCTGCTCTGCGCCCCCTGGTGCGACCCCGCCGAGGAGCTGCAACACCTGCGCGGCCTGCAGGACGGCGGCGCGCCGCACTATCTGGTGCTGGGGGGCGAGCTGTGGGGGCGCTATGTCCTGGAGAGCCTGTCCGAGACCCGCCTGCGCACGGATGGCCGGGGCCGCCCTCAGGTGCTGCGGGTGAACCTGTCTCTGAAGGAACACCATTAAGATGGGCATGGAAACGACGCTTATCCTGCGCAGCCGGCCCGAGGCGCTGCTCATCGGGGCCACGGGCGTGGAAGATATCATGCAGTGCGTGCAGCTGATCATCCTGACCCATCTGGGCAGCGTGGTCCTGGACCGCACCTTTGCCGGGGACGGCAGCTACATCGACCAGCCCGGCCCCATGGGCGCGGCGCGGGCCATGGCCAGCCTGGCAGAGGCCATCGAGCGCCATGAACCGCGGGTGCGGGTCAAACGCATCGAGCTGCCCGCGGACCAGGCCGCCAATGCTGACGGCGCGTTTTTTCCCGTGGTCACCATCACCATCAAGGCAGGGGCGCTATGAGCGAGCTCATGTTCGTGGATACGGACCCCAGCCGGGTGCAGGCCGAGGTCATGGCCGCCTATGAACTGGCCGCGGGCAAGAC
The DNA here is from genome assembly GCF_054653055.1 of Megalodesulfovibrio paquesii. Classification (NCBI taxonomy): domain Bacteria; kingdom Pseudomonadati; phylum Thermodesulfobacteriota; class Desulfovibrionia; order Desulfovibrionales; family Desulfovibrionaceae; genus Megalodesulfovibrio; species Megalodesulfovibrio paquesii. Next base: position 6,213 of record NZ_BAAIGQ010000007.1, read on the forward strand.
GCTCTATCCCGGCGACCCCGTGCGCCTGTTCCTGGAGAGCGTGGCCTACACCCTGTCGCACCAGCGCTTTTTGATCGACTGGACGGCCAAGCAGAATCTGGTCCGGTACGCCTCGGGGCCGTACCTGGACGCCCTGGGCGAGCTGCTGCAGACGGTGCGCCTGCCGTCCCAGCCGGCCCGGACCACCCTGCGCTACAGCCTGGTGGCTCCCCTGGAATGGGCCGTGGCCGTGCCGGCGGGGGCGCGGGCCGTGGCCGGCAATGGCGCGGATGCGGCCGTGTTTGTGCTGGCCGAAACGCTGGTCATCGCCCCCGGCCAGCTGGCCGCCGAAGGCGTGGCCACCTGCAGCGCGGCCGGCGCGGTGGGCAACGGCTTTGTGCCGGGGCAGATCAACAAGATGGTGGAACCCATCGCCTACGTGGACCGCGTGGCCAACGTCACCCCGTCCTACGGCGGCTGCGATGGCGAGTCTGACGACCATTTCCGGGTCCGCGTCCAGCTGGCCCCGGAGGCCCTGGGCATCTGCGGCCCGGCCGAGGCCTACCGCTACCACGCCCTGTCCGCTCACCAGGGGGTGACGGACGTGGCCGTGGTCTCGCCCTCGCCGGGCCAGGTGGACGTCTATCCCCTGTGCGGCGGGGCGCTGCCCGCGGCCGAGGTCATCGCGGCCATTGCCGCGGCCCTGAACCGTGAGGACGTCCGGCCGCTGACGGACATCGTCCAGGTGTGCACGCCCGTGGCCGTGGCCTATGGCGTGGCGGCCACCTGGTGGCTGGACCCGGCCCAGGCGGCCCAGGCCGGGACCATCACGGCCCGCGTGGCCCAGGCGGCCCAGGAGTACGTCACCTGGCAGGCTGCGAAGCTTGGGCGGGACCTGAACCCCAGCCGCTTGACGGCGCTCTTGATGGACGCCGGGGCCACGCGGGTGGAGGTGACCAGTCCCGCCCCCCGCGCCCTGGCCGCCTGGGAGGTGGCCCAGGTGGATGAGATGCAAGTGGTCTTCGGAGGGATGGAAGCATGACGCCTGCCGTCAAGACCTCCATCAGAGAGTTGGCCCTTGCGGACCTGCTGCCCGGCTCCATCGCCGCGGACCCGACCATCCAGACCTCGGCCGCGGCCGTGCAGGGCGAGCTGGCCGGGGTGACTGCGGCCATTGACCTGCTGGACATTTATGCGGACCTGTCCGGCTATGCCCAGCGCCTGGGCGGCCAGGTCCTCGACGCCGTGGCCTGGGGCTGGCACGTGGATTTGTATGACCTGCTGGAGTCCACCCCGGAACGCCTGGAGGTCACGCGGCGGTTTGTGGAATTCCACCGCCTCAAGGGCACCAAGGCCGGCCTGGCCCTCTATTTCCGCACCTTCCTGAAACGTAACTTGCTCGCCGCCTCGCCGCCCACCAAGAGCTATCTGGGCGGCAGCCTGACGGCGGACGAGCGGGCCGCCTGGCTGGCCCCGCATCCGGAAGTGCGGGTCTACCCGTACCGGCATGCCGGGGTGGCCGTGGGGGCGCATGTGGGGGACACGTTCGGATATGGCCGGGCGCGGTTCCTGGCGCGGGGCGATGCCCTGTTGCGCATCGGCGATCAGGTGACGCTGTATGATCCCAAAACGGCACGGGAAACGCCCCTGCACAGCCTGCAGACCGAGCGCCAGCGCCTGGAGCGCCAGGCCACGCGCACGGTGCAGGTGGCCTTGCCGGGCGATGCCGGGCGCGGAGACAGCCGTGGCCGCGCCGTCATGTGCGGCGGGCTGCTCCATGGCTTCCTGGCAAACTTGGACGCCGCATCACGCTACTACCTGCTGGAGCAGGCCGCGCCGTATGCCGATGAGCTGGACCGCCGCCGGGCGCTGGCCGTGCAGCCCTCCCTGGAGCCCGTGCGGGTGGGCTACGAGCTGGTGGCCCAGCCCGGCCACCGCAGCCAGGTGGTCTTCCTGGGCAATCGCTGGACAGACGTCTTTCCCGACAAGGGCGGGGCCTGCCTGGCCAGGTGCTTTCCCCACGCCAGCCGCGCCGCGGACCGCATCTACCGGCGCACCAGGCTCTTCGACCCGGCCCGCAACGCCTTCCCGGCCCGCGACGCCTCCCTGTTCCTGGGGGCCTTCCGCCTGGGCGGCTTCCCGGCGCATCACGGGGAGGCCGCCGTGGACCTGCTCCGGCCGCAGTCCCGCCACGTGGCCTTTGTGGGCCGCCATTTTTCCGGCCGGCGCTTCCTGGCCACCGTGGACGCCCAGGGCTGGATTGACCGCATGCGCCGCGTGGGCCGCGAGGCCGTGCGCCTCTCGGACAAAATTGACGTCCGTATCACCAACCGCCGCACCGTGACCTGCAGCGCCAGCCTCAAGGCCGGCGCGACGGTGGTGGGCGAGCGACAACTGGAGGTTGTCTAACATGCCATCCCGATTCGTTGTCTTCCGGGACCGCCAGGAGTTCCAGGCCGCTGATTTGAATAACACCCAGACCTTCATGGATGAGATGCACCAGCATCTGGTCATGGACGCCATCACCGCCGAGCGCATGTTCGTCGGGCTGACCGTTTCCAAGAAGAGCGCCACGGAGCTGGACATGGCCGCCGGCCGCCTCTGGGACGGCCAGGCCGGCATCATCTACCGCAAGGATCAGGCCGAGACCATCAGCATTTTCAGCCACCTGCCCCTGCAGGATTCCCGCTGGCTGACCCTGTCCGTCATCGGCCAGGAGGTGGAAACCGACCTGCAGCCGCGGGATTTCCTCATCGATCTGCAAAGCGGCCAGACCGAGCCCAGCGTGGTGGCCATGGAGCGCGCCCGGACCATCGCCGTGCTGGTCACGCCGGGCCTGGAGTCCACGGACCCGCAGCAGCCCGTGGCGCCCATGGGCTACACCGAGGTGGCCGCCGTGCTCCTCACTGTCTCGGGCATTCAGGAGGTGCGCATTGCGGACAACACCCGGCTCATGCGCCTCTTCGACGTCTGGCAGAGCACGTTGGCCAACGCCGCCTGGATTGCCGAGGCCGGCCCCAAACTGGCCGCCATCATGAGCGACCTGGCCGCCCTGGCCGCCCTGATCAAGAGCCAGTCCACCAGCCCCCTGCTGGCCCAGCTGGCCGCCGAAGTGGCCGTGATCCGGGACAAGCTGGCGCTCCCGGCCACGTTCATGGAGTATGAGGCGGATAATTTCCTGGTCAAGGACGAATCCGACACCACCAATCCCGAGTTCCACGCCCTGGTGCAGATGGGGGCGCGCTTCCCCTGGGCCGGGGAAACCGAGATGCAGCTGGCCCCCTTCAACCCCAACGATACGAGCGTCAAGGACCACAACGGCCTGATCCTGCCGGCCTACGAGGTGGTGCCCCGCGTGCAGCTGACGGGCCAATCCGGCAGCCTGGCGCTCAGCCAGTACCAGTTCCAGACCGTGACCACCCGCCAGTGCACGCGCACCCGGCGGCGCATCGAGTACTCGCCCACGTGGCAATCTTGTACCAATGGTCAGTACTGGGCCGAGGTGGATCAGGCGCGGGTGGTCGAAGAGGTCTTTGAAGGCGCGGTGCCCGCGGGCGTCACCCTGGGCGATGCCACCTACATGGAGGCCTGGGGCGCGGGCGGCGCGCCGGGCCATGAGCTGACCCAGGGCCGGCAGGTCTGGGTGCACACCTGGCAGGAGCAGTACACGGTCATCGATTCGGTGACCGAAAGCGTCAACGGCTCGACCAACGCCCAGACCTTCCTGAACAGCTCCAACGGCTGGCTGACCGGCGTGGGCCTGACCTTCACGGCCAAGGCCTCCACCGGCCCGGTCTATCTCTATCTGATGGACACCCTGAACGGCCTGCCCAACCACCACCGGACCATCGGCCGGGCCGTGGTCCAGCCCGAGGCCATCAAGCTCGGCAGCGAGACGCGTTTCGAGTTCGCCGAACCCGTGTACCTGCAAAACGGCCGGCGCTACGCCCTGGTGCTGGTCACCGGCGGCAACCATTATGTGGCCCTGGTCTCGGGCACCCAGTACAGCCAAGGCACGCTGTTTTATTCCACCGATGGCGAATACTTCCAGGGCGACTTCACCAAGGATCTGATGTTCTCCTTGTATTATGCCCAGTTCAAGAACCCGCGCACGGTGCTGGACCTGACCCCGGTCTCCCTGTCCGACGGCATCGCCGTCTTTTCCTTGCTGCACGAGGCCATCGTGCCCGACGCCACGGACCTGACCCTGGAATACCAGGCCAGCGGTAGTGCCGAATGGGTGCGCCTGGTGGACGGCACCACCGACGGCCTCTTGGGCCTGCCGGCCATGTGCCGGCTGCGGGCCGTGTTCAATGGCTCTTCCGACGTCATGCCGGCCTTGGGCTGCTCCGGCAGCAAGCTGCGGGCCAGGCGCGCCGGGACCTCCTTCCGGCACATTTCCACCGAACGGGCGCTGACCCAACCCAGCGCGGAAATCCAGGTCATCCTGCGTCTGGAGGGTTGGGACGCGGCCAAGCACACCTGCGAGGTCAAACTGCGCAGTGGCGCGGAAACCTACACCGGCACGGTGCAGGATCAGGCCCTGGACGCCACCACCATCCGCCGCACCGTGACCTTCACCCCCACCTCTCCGGAAGTCCCGGACGGCATCGCCTCCTACAAGATCCAGATCGAAGGCACCACCACCACGCCCCTGAGCTGCTTCCACGTGGCCCAGCGCATGGACGTGGCGCTGTAGGAGGCCGCAATGACGCTGGACCTGGAAAAATTCGTCTTCATCGACGGCAAGACGCCCCTCAGTGCCGAGGAACTGAACCGGCGCTTTTACAGCCTGGTCCGCCGGCTCCATGAGCTGGAGCAGCTCAAGGTGGACTGGGAGGCCGCCGTGGCCGAGCTGCAAAACGCCGGCCTGGAACGCATCAACTCCGCCGTCATCCCCCTGGTGGACGATCTGGCCGCGGACCTGGACGCCCTCATCGAGGTGGGCAACGCCAACCTGGAGGCCTGGAACGGCACCGTGACCGATTCCCTGGCCGCCTGGGGCGCGGCCGTGGACGCCAAGCTGGCCGAGGTGGACGCCGCCCAGGCCCAGCTGACGGCGGACCTGGCCGCGGCCATTGCCCAGGCCCAGGCCGATGTGGCCGCCTGCGTGGACCAGGCCCGGCAGGACGTGGCCGTCGCCGTGGCCACTGCCGAAGCCGCCGCCACGGCACTGGCCGCCATCCTGCCCGCCGGCGCGGTGCTGGCCTTCGCCATGGCCGCCGCGCCGGCGGGCTGGCTCAAATGCAACGGCGCGGCCATCAGCCGCACCACCTATGCCGCCCTGTTCGCGGCCATCGGCACGGTATTCGGCGCGGGCGACGGCTCCACCACCTTCAATCTGCCGGACCTGCGCGGCGAGTTCGTGCGCGGCTGGGATGACGGGCGCGGGGCCGACGCCGGGCGCACGCTGGGCAGCGCCCAGGCCTCGGCCAACCTCTCGCACTCCCATGGAGTGAATGATCCATCACACCGGCACACCACCAACTACAGCGGCTACAACCCCGGCAGCACCCCCGCCAACCAGGTGATGACCAGCGTCGGCAACTATTTGTTCGGCGTCAACAGTGTCAGCGAATTCAGCGTCACCGGCATCTCCATTGCGGCCAACGGCGCGTCCGAGGCCAGGCCCCGCAACATCGCGCTGCTGTACTGCGTGAAATACTGAGGAAACGGCACAAAAGAAACGGCTCTCGGGGGAACACCGTCCCCCCGAACCCCCCGGATAGGGGGGGAAGGAAAGGCAAGTGTTGTGCGTGAACCCATAGTTGGAAGGGGTTTGGGGAAACTCAGTTTCCCCAAGAAACTCTTAAAAAGGAGCCTCTTGTGATCGTGTACCAATTAGACGCCGCCGGCTACTACCTCGGCGAGGCGGTGGCCGACGAATCGCCCCTGGAGCCTGGCGTATGGCTCATCCCGGCCGGCTGTGTGGAAACACCCCCGCCGGCCATCCCTGAGGGCCAGCGGGCGCGCTGGGAGGCCGGGGAAGCCGGGGAGAATGGGGAGGCCGGCGGGGCCTGGATCCTGGAGGCCATTCCAGAGCCGGAGCCAGAGCCCGACACGACCGAGCCCGAACCCATGGACCGCTCGCGCATCCTGACGCGGGTCGAATTCATCCGCCGCCTGTCGCCCCAGGAATGGGCCACGGCCAAAACCAGCAGCCTCCCGGAAGTGATGTACTTCACGGACCTGGTTCTAGCGGCCGCGGAAATCGACCTGGACGACGCCCAAACCCAGGCCGGCCTGGCTGTGGCCGTACAGGCCGGGGTGCTGACCAGCGAGCGGGCCGCACAGGTGCTGGCATGAGGTGAGATGAGTTGCGGGCGTTAACAGCGCGTTAACGCCCGCCAAAACGGAGGCGCAGGCGGGGTGGTGACACACCCCACCGGCCCGGTGCGACAACACCGGACCACGGCCGAGGCCGCTGCGCCATGCGGAGTCCAGAGCGTACCCCCGGACGCCGCATGGGTAGCAGGCCCAAGGCCCAACAATCAAGCAGGGATATGGACCAAATCCGATGCGGACAGTGCAATAAACTCTTGGCCAAAGGCGAAGCCCTGAACCTCGCCATCAAATGCCCCCGCTGCGGGGCCATGAATCACGTGCGGGCCGCGAGCCCCAGGCAAGAGGCCCGAGAGGCTCCAACGGGAGCAGGCAAGTGCGGATGATCTTTGACAATGGCAAAGTGTTTCAAGGAGAGGCGGTCACGGTGTTGCGGGACCTGCCGGCGGCCTCGGTGGATGCCGTGGTGACAGACCCGCCGTATTCCAGCGGCGGCACCCATGCGAGCGCCCGGCGGCGTGATCCGGCGACGAAATATCAAAACACCGGGACTGCCAAGAGCTACCCAGCCATGCTGGGCGACAGCAAAGACCAGCGCAGTTACGCCCTGTGGGCCACGCTCTGGCTGGCAGAGTGCTGGCGCATCGCCCGGCCTGGCGCACCCTTGCTTATGTTCACGGACTGGCGGCAACTGCCCCTGGCCTCGGACGTGGTCCAGGCCGCGGGTTGGGAATGGCGCGGCCTGGTTATCTGGCACAAACCCAGCGCCCGCCCCATGCTCGGGGAGTTCAGACGGGACGCCGAATATGTGGTGTATGCGGTCAAGCCGCCGTTTCAGCGGGTGCACGATCGCTGCCTGCCCGGCATCTTCCGCCACGCGGTCAACACCGCCGCCAAGGTGCACCTGACCAGCAAACCCATCCCGCTCATCAAGGATCTGCTAGCTGTAACGCCCGAGGGCGGCACCGTCCTGGACCCGTTCCTGGGCGGCGGCACCACGGCCCTGGCCTGCATCGAGACCGGCAGGCAGTTCGTGGGCGTGGAGCTGTCACCAGAGTACGCAGCCCTGGCGGCAGACCGGATCAGACAGGCGGAAGAGGGGATGGGAAACTGAGCAAACACCATGCCGTGCATAATCCATCCCGCAACAGGAGGTGATAAAAGCACGTGCAGGTTGTGATAAAAGCAATCGCTGGCGTACAATGTCCCGCCTGCGCCAAATCCCCCGCTAGCTCACATGTGGATCAGTCTCCTATAACAAATTTAAGACTAAAATTGTCTGGAATTGGCAAGGGCAGCCCACCACAAAAAAAGCGGTTGCAGAATTATTCTGCAACCGCTTGAAATATCTGGTCGGAGCGACACGATTCGAACGTGCGACCCCCTGCTCCCAAGGCAGGTGCGCTACCAGGCTGCGCTACGCTCCGATGCGAAGCGACACTATGTACGCGATCTCGGCTGCGGGCGCAAGGGCGGGGATGGACTTTGCCGCCGCGGGGCTGGCAAAAGGTTGCGGGCGGAAACAGGTCATGGGGGGTCGCCGTGTCCGTGCCGGCGCAGCATGGGCCGGATGCGTTCTGCCAGCTGCCGGCCGTTTTCGCCCGGCAGGTGCTCGAGTTCCAGCAGCAGGGCGTCCACGTCCGCCGGCAGATCGGGAAAGACGCCGTCCCACTGCGGGTCGATGCGCTGGATGCGTTCTTCCAGTGTGGGATGGCTGGCCAAAAGACGCTCGAACAGGCGCGGCGGGCCGGCATGGAAAAAAATGTAGGGCACGGAGGCTGCCAGCGGGGAACGCAACCTCCCGGCGCCGGGTTGGCCGCCGAGGCGTTGCAGCAGGGAGGAGAGCGCCCCTGGCGCACGGGTGCACTGCACGGCAAAGGCGTCGGCCAGATACTCCTGTTGCCGGCAGACCGCCGCCTGAATCATGCCGCCCAGCGCCCACCCCAGCCAACCCGGGACCATCAGCAACACCCCCAGGAAGGCCAGGGGCAGGACCACCTGGTTCTCGTCAGGCGCGCTCTCCTGCCGGGGGGATGGCCTGCTGGCTGCCAGCAGGGTGCGGCCCAACAGGCTGAGCGCCATGAGGCCGTGCACCACGCCCAGGAGCCGGGTGTGCAGTTGCATGTCACCATGCAGGACGTGGCTCATTTCGTGACCGGCCAGGGCCTGCAGTTCGTCGCGGGAAAGACGTTCCATGGCCCCGCGGGTGATGCCCATGACCGCCCATTCGATGCTGGTGCCGGCGGCAAAGGCATTAAGGCCCTGTTCCCGATCCAGCACCCAGACCCCTGGTGGAGGCGCGCCGCAGGCGGCGGCCATCTCGGCCACCACATTGAGCAGCCTGCGCTCAAGAGGGGCCGTGGTATGCAAGGGGATCCTGCGCCCACCGAGCATGCGGGCCACCGTCTCGCCTCCGCCGCGTCGCAGTCTGCGGGTGGCGCGCCAGGAGGAACACGCGATGCCGCCGCAAATCAGGCCGGCGCCGCCGCCAAGCACCCAGGGCAGCAGGGGCCGCTGTTGGGGATCGGTCAGCAGCGAGGGCCAGAACACCAGACACCCGAGCAGGGTCGCCACCGCAACGGCCAGGGCCACAACGCCCATGGCCAGGACAAAGTAGAACACCAGGCTGCCAGTCTGCCGGCGGGCTTCCTCCTGGGCTTCGAACATGTCCATGCTCGTCTCTCCGGGGGCTTAGCGCAGGCGCGTGTCCGGCGCGTGCTCAATGGAACGATCGGCAAAGTCCAGATAGGGGATGTCGGTAAACCCCATGGGGCCGGCCACCAGATTGTTGGGGAACCGGCCGCGGCAGATGTTGAATTGGCGGATGGCGTCGTTGGTGTGCTGGCGGGCGAAGGCGATGCGGTTTTCGGTGGTGCGCAGTTCTTCCATGAGATCCAGTGCCGGCCGGTCCGCCCGGAGTTGGGGATAGCCCTCCAGCAGGGCTACGAGGGCGATCATGCTGTTGGTCAGGCGGGATTCGGCCTCGGACACGGAATGCAACTCCTCCTGCCGCAGGCGGCGCACCCCGGCAAGGGCCTCTCCGGCCAGGGTTCTGGCGTGGGCGACGGCTTCCAGGGTGGCGCGCTCATGGGCCATGTAGCCTTTGACCGTTTCCAACAGCGCCGGGATCAGGTCATGCCTGCGTTTGAGCTGCACGTCGATTTGGGAAAAGGCGTTGCACACGGTCTGCCGCAGGCGCACGAGGCGGTTGTAAACCATGATGCAGCCGAGGATGTCCAGCAACAGAAAAAGCGCCAGCCCGGCCAGAAGCAAGGAAATCCAGTCGGTTGAAGCAAATGCTGGGCTGGCTGCGGCCTCTACCATCCGCCCCCCCCTCCGCCGCCTCCGCCGCCGCCGGAAGAGCCACCGCCCCCGCTGCCGGAGCTGGATCCCGGCGCCGTGGACGACGAGGAGATGGCCGAGCTGAAGGCGCTGGCAAAGGAGGTGGCAAAGCCGGCGCCCATGGCGGCGCTGTGAAAACGCGTGCCCGTGTACCAGACGGGGTGGTAGTCGCTGTCGTATCGGCCAGCCGCGGCCATGGCCTGGCTGAAGCGCTCGCCCCATTGCTTTTCCACATCCAGGGCCATGGCATAGGGGAAGTGTTTTTCGAACACATCCGGGGTGATGGTCACTGGCTGCATCAGTTCCAGCCGCGGCCCTTCGGTGACGGAGAGGAAGAGCTTGTAGCCTTCGATGGCGTCCATGAGTGCGCGTCCTTCCTGGGTGGGGGCCTTGAGCAGTTCATGGAACAGGCAGTGCAGGCCGGCCATGAGCAGCAGGCACAAGGCCGCCAGGGGGCTGGTGGCGTAGGCCAGGGCGCCCAGCCCGAAGAGCTCGCCGGCAACAAAGGGAATGCTGAAAAGTGACATGAACAGGGCAGAACCGTACGAACGGTTGCGCCAGGACGAGATGGCCGTGCGCAGGAGGAAATACACGCCCAGACTCCAGAAGCTCAGCCAGAGGGACATGAACCCGGCCATGGCCGGCTCCCGGGCCGAAAGGGCCACAATGCCCAGGACCACCAGAGAAAGCAGGATGCCGGGGATAAGATACCTGGAATTCTTGAAGAAGTGCAGCTTCTCGTGTTGCAGCAGCAGCCGGGTTTCCAGGGCCTTTTGGGCGGCGGAGAATTCCTTGTGATTCTCTTGTTTGGCCTTGATGCTGGCGCGGGAGCCCAGGAGCTTGTCCAGCAGGGTTTGCTCGTCGGGCGTCAGGGGGGTGCGGCCGCCGGTGGTTTTGGTCAGCACAAACTCCTTGCCATCTTCGTCGATGCGCAGGCGGCCCTTTTGCGCCAGGCTGACAATGGCCGTGGCAAAGGTTTTGTTGTCCGCGCCCATGCGCATGAGCAGCCGCACCGAGGCGGGGGAGAGGCCCTGGGGGGCGCTGTACTGCGGATAAATCGTCCCTTTGGCAGGGTCGCGACCAACACGCAACCAAGTGATATAGTAATATATAAGCAAAGCGAGCACGCCCAGCAGCCCCACGGCCGCAGCCAGGTTGCCGGAAAGAAAACGCCCTGCCCGTTCCGCCTGGGTTGGCTCGGCGACAAAGCCCTTGGGCCAGGCCACGGCCACGGTCAACCCTTCGCGCGCGGCCAGGGGCCGGGTGGTGGCAACGTGCACGCGGCCGTCCGAAAATTCCTCCACCGCAAAGTCCTGTCCCTGGCTGCCCTGGTACCCGGTGTAGGCGGCCAGCTGGGTCACGGGTGCGCCGGAGGGCAGGGTGATCAGCGCCTCGGCCGATTCGATGGCAAAGTCCCAGCCATTGCCGGTCACGTTCCAGTACAGTTCATCGTACGTATCAAAGAATCCCAGCTGCCAGCGGGTGGAGTAGGTGATGGTGTAGGTGTGCGGGCCGGGCTTCAGGAAGGTGCTTTCCTTGCCGAGGTACAGGCGGATACCGTTGCCCTGGGGCTTGGTATGCCAGCTTTCCGGCGCGCCATCGCGCAGGACGCCGATGACGTTGAAGGGAACCTCCAGGCTGTTGCCAAGACGGTCCGTGTACAGGGTGGGGAAGTCGCGATAAATGCCGCGCTTGATCTTGTCCCCCATGGCCACCACGTGGATGGTTTCGGCGACGGTGATGGTGCCGTCCCTGGCCACGCGGATTTCGCTGAGAAAAGAGGTGATGCGTTCCTGCTCGGCAAAGGCAAGGTTGGGGCAGCAGCACAGCAGGGGCAGAATGAGCAGCAGCAGACGGAGGATCATGCGGGGGCTCCTTGCAAGGCAGAGGTCCTGAACGGCCGGCGGATCAATTGAAGCGCACCTGGGGGGTTGCGCGGTCGGCGGGGTCTTCCAGCTCAAAGAACTGCCCCCGGGCAAAGCCGAACATGCCGGCCACAATGCTGCTGGGAAAGCTCTCCACCCGGATGTTCTGGTCGCGCACGGTGCCGTTGTAATAGCGGCGTGCGTTTTGCAAATCGTCCTCCACCTGGGCCAGGGCGGTTTGCAGTTCGCGGAAGTTGGCATCGGCCTTGAGCTGGGGATAGTTTTCGGCCACGGCGAAGAGCCTGCCCAGCGCCTGCCCGAGCATGCCCTCGGAGGCGGCCAGTTCCTCGCGGGTGTGCGCCTGCTGCGATTGCGCGCGCCATTTGGTCACGGCGTCGAGGGTTTCGCGTTCGTGGGCCGCATATCCCTTCACGGTCTCCACAAGATTGGGGATCAGGTCGCTCCGCTTTTTGAGCTGGACATCCACACCGCTGAAGGCTTCCTCCATCATATTCCGTCCGCGGACCAATGCGTTGTACACGGCCACGCCATACAGGGCGATGAGGATGAGGAAGGCAAGAAATCCAAGGAAGTAGAGCATGGGCTGGTCTCCATGTCGGCACGAGGGGGAGGGGTATTTCCGTCAACATATCCGGAAATTGCGTCGCCGTCCAAAAGATTTGGCAATCCTGCCTGAGGGTACGGGCAAAATGTCACCCAAATGTAATCCAGTTGACGTTTGGTCCTGCTTCAGCGAAGTAATAACGATACGTTGTTCCCTCGAATCACGACGTCTATCCGCCTACTCAAGGAGCCCGACATGAAGAAGATTGTGCTGCTGCTGTGCCTCATGCTTGCCTGGAGCGCCACAGCCCAGGCCGAGACCCTTAAGCTGCTGACCTGGAAGGGCTATGCCCCCCAGGCTCTGGTGGAAAAGTTCCAGAAAGAAACCGGCATCACCGTTGAAGTGACCTACTCCAATAACGAGGAAATGGTTGCCAAACTGCGGGCCACCCGCGGCGCCGGCTTCGACCTGGCCCAGCCCAGCCAGGACCGCATCTCTTCCGTGCAGGCGGAATTCAGCATCTACCAGCCCATGGATTACTCCAAGCTGGAAGCTGATCTCTTCATCACCTCCATGCTGGACGCCGTGAAGAAAAACACCCTGGTGGATGGCAAATCCTACGCCGCGCCCTTCTGCTGGGGCACCTCCGGCCTGGTGGTGAACAGCGAAAAGGCCAAAGGCGCCGACGACTGGAACGCCTTGATCGACCCCGCCCACAAGGGCCGCATCAGCTACCGCCTGAAGCGGCCCACGCTCATCGCCATGGGCTATGCCCTGGGCTTTGATCCCTTTGCCCTGTACGCCGATGAAGCCGGCTACCAGAAGATGCTGGACGCCGTGACCGAAAAGCTCATCGCCGCCAAGCCCCTGGTGAAGACCTACTGGACCAACGGCGACGCCCTGCTGGAAAGCGTTCGCTCCGGCGAAGTGTACGTGGCCGAGGCCTGGGACAACGGCGGCTTCAAGCTGCATGCCGAAAATCCGGCCATCGATTTCGTGGCCCCCAAGCAGGGCGCCCTGGGCTGGATCGACACCTTCGCCATTCCGGCCAAGGCCGAGAACGTGGCTGCTGCCTACAAGTGGATCAACTTCATGATGAAGCCTGAAAACGCGGGCTACTTCACCACCGAAGAAAAGACCCCCACCGCCTCCAAGGATGGCATCAAACACGTGGCCCCCGAAGTGCGCGCCGACTTTGAGCGCTGCTTCCCCCAGGCAGTGGTGGACAATATCAAGTGGTACCCGCCTGTTCCCGTGAAGCTGGAGTCCATGGAAGGCCTGGCCCTGGACAAGATCAAGGCCGCCAATTAGGACAAACATTCCGTTCGGGTGCGTTGAGGAGAGAGCCGGCAGCTGCCGGCTTTCTCCTCAACCCCGCTTCTGTCCTGGTGTGCACGCAGTTGCGGTAGAATCATGTGCCTTGCGAACCAAGTGGCCCGATAGCCCCGCTGCCCGGCCATGCCAACCCCCTGCGCAGGAGACCGCGCCACCCGCCATGAACATCGATCTTTCCGTCCAGGGGCTTGTCAAGGAATTCACCACCTTTACCGCTGTGGACAACCTGAATTTCGAGGTCCCGTCCGGCTCCTTTTTTTCCATCCTCGGCCCTTCGGGCTGTGGCAAGACCACCCTCCTGCGCATGGTGGCCGGGTTTGAGACCCCCACCTCCGGCCGCATTGCCATCCGTGGCAAGGACATGGCCGGCGTGCCCCCGAACCGCCGTCCGGTGAATCTCGTCTTCCAGCATCTGGCCCTGTTCCCGATGATGAACGTGGCCGAGAACATCGCCTTTGGCCTCAGGCAGCGCAAGACGCCGGGCCAGGAAATCCGCCGCCGCACGGACGAGGTGCTGGAACGCGTGGGCCTGCCCGGCTTCGGACAAAAGCGCGTGCAGCAGCTTTCCGGCGGCCAGCGCCAGCGCGTGGCCATTGCCCGCTGCCTGGTGCTGGAGCCCTCGGTGCTTCTGCTGGACGAGCCCCTGGGCGCGCTGGATCTCAAGCTGCGCGAGCAGATGAAGGTTGAGCTCAAGACCCTGCAGGCCAAGGTCGGCACCACCTTCATCTATATCACCCACGACCAGAGCGAGGCCCTGGTGATGTCCGACGCCGTGGCCGTGATGCACCGCGGCCGCTTTGAACAGCTGGGCACCCCGCAGGAACTCTATCACTCCCCGCGCACGCCCTTTGTGGCCCGTTTTGTGGGCGAGGCCAACGAATGGGCCGGCGAGGTCGCGTCCCGCGAGGGCGAGGCCGTCACCTTCCGCACCGACGACGGCTTCACTTTTGCCGCCCGCACCGGGGATACCTCGCTGGCTGCCGGGCAACGGGCCAGCCTGTTCCTGCGGCCCGAAGCCATGCGCATCGACCCCCAGCCCGCCGAGGGCGAGGATTGGGAAGGGCACGACCGGTTCAACACCTTTGCCGTCACCGTCAAATCCATCCTTTTCGACGGCGCCAACAGCCGCCTGCTCACGGCCACGCCCCGTGACCGCGAGCTGATGGTGGCCCTGCCGCAGAACCGCCGCTTCGACCATATCCGCCCTGGCCAGACCGTCACCGTGGGCTGGCGGCCGGACGTGGGGCTGTGTTTTGCGGCGGAAGGGAGCGCGGCATGAAATCCTCCCGCCTGGCCTTGTGGCTGTTTTTGGCTCCGGTGCTCGTCTGGCTGGGACTGCTTATCGTCCTGCCGCATGTGGATCTGTTTCTCATGAGCCTCAAAAGCCGTTCCGGCGCATCCTGGACCCTGGAGAACTACCGCAATTTCTTCGTGGAGCCCATCTACTGGAACACCTTTGTCCGCACGGCCATTTATTCGGTCATCACCATGCTGATCACCCTGGTGCTGGGCCTGCCCGTGGCGTTCTTCATTGCCAAGGTAGCCCGGCCGCGGGTGCAGGGGGCGCTGCTGGTGCTGCTGATGCTGCCGTTCTGGGTCAGCGAACTGGTGCGCGTCTACGGCTGGATGATCCTGCTGCGCGAATCCGGGGTGCTGAACTTCTTTCTGCGCAAGCTGGGACTGCTGCATACGCCGGTGGAGATGTTGTACAACGACGCCACCATGATCATGGGACTGGTGTACAGCGCCATGCTCTTTATGGTGGTGCCACTGGTCTCTGTGATGGAGAGTCTGGACAACAGTCTGGTGGAAGCTGCCTATGACCTTGGCGGCAGCAAACGGGACATCTGGCTGAAGATCATCATCCCGCACTGCAAGCCGGGCATCACCTCGGGCTGCATCGTGGTCTTCATGCTCACCCTGGGCAATTACCTTACGCCCAACCTCATGGGCGGCAAGAATTCCTTGTGGTTCACGGAGCAGATTTACAACCAGTTCATCGCCAGCTTCAACTGGAACCAGGGCGCAGCCTTTGGCTTTCTGCTGCTGCTGCTCAGTTCGCTCATCATCTGGGTGGGCCTGAAGGTGACCCGGCAGACCCTGGGCGAGGTGGCGTCATGATCCGCACCCTGCCATCCTCCCGCGGCTACCGCTGGGGGTACTCGACGTTTATCGGCCTGTACTTTTTCTTTTTGTTCGCGCCACTGTGCGTCACCTGCGTGCTGGCGTTCAACAATTCGGATTTCCCCTCCCTGCCCTGGGGCGGCTTTTCCTGGGACTGGTTTGTTGCCAATGGCCCGGGCAGGGTGGGGATTTTTCATGATTCCCAGAACCTGCGCGCCCTGTGGACCAGCTTCCACACGGCCTTCTGGGTTTCCCTGGCCTGCACGGCTGTGGGCACCTGCGCGGCCTTTCTCTTTGAGCAGGAACGATTCCCCGGCAGGCAATTTCTGTATTTTCTGATGCTTGCGCCGCTGGTTATCCCCGGCGTCATCCTGGGCATCTCCATTCTGGTGGCGGCCAACACCGTGGGCATGTTTTTGGAAGACACGTTTGGCATTGATGTCGCCATCCTGCGGCCGAGTTTCTGGCTGGTGGTGCTGGGGCAGTTCGCCTTCATCACCACCTTTGTGACGCTGGTGGTCTCGGCCCGGCTGCGCAAGTTCGACCGCTCCCTGGAGGAGGCGGCCCTGAACCTCGGGGCCACGCGCCTGGGCGTCATCTGGCACATCACCCTGCGCTATCTGCGGCCGGCCATCATCAACTCCGCGGCTGTGGCCTTTCTGATGAGCTTCGAGAACTTCAACACCACGCTCTTCCTCGTCGGCTCCCAGCCCACCTTGCCCATCAATCTCTACCTCCAGGTTCGCGACGGCAGCACCCCGGTCATCAATGCCATCTCCCTGTTGATGATCCTTGGCACGGCCGTGCTGGTGCTGGGCAGCCTGGCCAGCCGCAAAAAGGACGCCTGATGGCGCAGTTGCCACCTCTTCCCTTCCGCTTTGGCCCGGTCTGTGCCCACCGCGGCGGCAGCGCCGTGGCTCCGGAGAACACGCTGTGCGCCGCGGCCAAAGGCCTGGCCCTGGGAGCGGACAGCTGGGAACTGGATGTCCAGCGCACGGCGGACGGCCAACTGGTCGTCTTTCATGATGATACCCTGGGCCGGACCACGGACGTAGCCGCCCGGCCCGAGTTTGCCAGCCGAGCGCCCTGGCCGGTGCATCACTTCACCCTGGCCGAGCTGCAGTCCCTGGACGCCGGCGGCTGGTTCCTGCAGGCCGATCCCAAGGGCGGCATCGCCGCGGGGGCAGTGCCGGAGGCAGACTATCCGGCCATCGCCGCAGCCCGCATCCCCACCCTGAAGGAGGCGCTGACCTGGACCAAGGCGCAGGGATTTCCGGTGAATGTGGAAATCAAGGACCACGCCGGCCAGCCCGGCGACGACACGGTCACCGCCGAGGTTCTGGAAGCCATCGCTACGGCCGGCTGCCAGGAGCTGACCCTGCTGTCTTCCTTCCGCCACGAGTACCTGATCCAGGCCCGCGCCCTCTGTCCGGCGTTGGTCCCGGCCCTGCCTTTGGCAGCCCTGGTGGAGGACAGGCATCCCGATGATCTCATCCCCTACCTGCTGCGCCTTGGCGTGGCCGCCTACCATCCCGACGATGAACTGACCGATGCGCCCTTGATCCGCGCCCTGCACGAGGCCGGCCTGCGCGTGCATATCTGGACCGTCAACGATCCGGAACGCGCCCGCGAACTGCTGGCCGCCGGCGCGGACGCCCTGATCACCGACTGGCCGCAACGCATGAAGGCGCTGGCGGAAACAGGCGCGTAGGCGTGGAGGCGCATTCCTCAGGGAACGCTCCGGGTTCGAGACGCGCCCGTTATTTTGCCAGCAGAATGAAGGCCGTGGCCTCCTGTTTCATGCGGCCGGCCTGATCGGCAGCCTGATCGCCGAAGCCCATGAACAGGTCGAAGTGATTGGCCTTCATGGTCCCGGTGTCCTGGGCCAGGACAAGGCCGCTGAAGGGCTCGGGCTGCGGGGTCTGGTAGCCGGGAAGCTGGGCGTCCATGGCCAGCACGGATCCCAGGGGCACGGTGGATTTGTCCACGGCCACGCTCACGCGCGGGGTAAGCGGCCGACCCATGGCCCCCACGGGATCGCCTGCCGGCTCCTCGCCCAGGCGAAAGAAAATGTACTTGGCATTCAGGCTCATCCACTCCTTCACCTTGTGCGGATGCTCGCGGAAGAGGCGGCGGATGGTCTGCATGCTCATTTCTTCCTTGGTGGCATAGCCCTGGTCGATGAGCGCCCGGCCCACGGGGAAGTAGGGGTGGCCGTTGGTGCCGTCGTAGAGGGCATTGCGCAGGGTGCCGTCGGGGTAACGCAGCCGGCCGGAGCCCTGGATGTGCAGGAAGAAAACGTCGGTCAAATCCTTGGCCCAGGCCAGTTCCAGGCGGCGGCCCTTGAGCGCGCCCTGAAAGTCAATGGCGTCGCGCGGGGGCCAGACGCTGGACTTGAGGTTTGGCGGGGCTTTGTAGATGGGCCAGGGGTAGTCCGGCCGCGGGGCTGGGGAGACGTCCACCAACGGTTCGTAATAGCCGGTTATGAGGGTGCCGGGGGCCAGCTCCAGCCATTGGAACCGCTGCAGGAGCAGGGTCTTGTCACGATCCAGGGAGGGCAGCAGGGCCAGGAGTTCCTGGTTGGTCCGCACCAGTTGCCCCCAGGTGACCGGTTGAGTGCCGGCCATGGCCGCCACGCCGGCGGCAGGCTTGGAAGCCAGATAGTTGAGGGATTCCTGAATGGCCGGGGCCATGGCGGCAAAGGACGGCTGACGCTGGGTGCGCGGGTCCAGCGTTGCGGCCAGCTGGGCCGAGGTCTTGCGGATGTAGGCCGGAAGGGACGCTTGTTGACCGCCAAACCCCGGCTGGGCCGGTTGCCGCGGGGTGGACGTGCCGACGCAGGCGGCGAGCAGGGCGAGCGGCAGGAAAAGCAGGAGACGCAGGACAGGCCGGGGCAGGCTGCGGAGGGCGGAGGGATTGGTGCGCATCTGTCTCAATATTCCTTCACAAAAGTATGGCGTTCTCAGGGCAGGAACACGCCGGCGATACTGCCGGTCATGCAGGTGGCCAGCATGCCGGCCAGGATGGAGCGCAGGCCCAGGGTCGCGATTTCCGCACGCCGCGCGGGCACGATGCTCCCCAGCCCGCCAACCATGATGCCCAGGCTGCCGAAGTTGGCAAAGCCGCACATGGCGTAGGTCAGCACCACCCGGCTTTTGGGACTGAGGGCTTCGGGCGGCAGCTTGGCCATGTTCAGGTAGGCGATGAACTCATTGAGCGCCACCTTGGTGCCCAGCAGTTCGCCGGCGGTGTGGCACTCGGCCCAGGGCACGCCCATGCACCAGGCCACAGGGGCGAGGAGCAGGCCGAAAACCCGCTGCAGGGTCACGGGCTGGCCGGCCATGTCCGGCAGCACGGCCAGCAGGTGGTTCACCAGGGCCACCAGGGCCACCAGCACCACCAGACTGGCCGCCACGTGCAGAAAGAGGGAAAGCCCCTCGGCCGTGCCGCGGCAGATGGCGTCCATGAGCCCCTGGGCCGGCTCCGGCAGCTGGAGTGTGGTCTCGGCGCTGCCGCTGGCAGCCAGGTCGCCCGGGTTTCCCGGCACCATGACCGCGGCGATGAGGATGGCCGCCGGCGCGCTGAGGATGGAGGCCACGAGGATGTGCCCCAGGGCGTCTGGCAGGATGGGCGTGAGGATACCGGCGTAGATCACCAGCATGGTCCCGGCTATGGTGGCCATGCCGGCGGTCATCAGGGCAAAAAGCTCACTGCGGGTCATGCCGGCCAGATAGGGCCGGACGAAAAGCGGCGCCTCGATCATGCCCATGAAGATGTTCGCCGCCGTGCTCAGGCCCAGCGCGCCGCCAATACCCAGCGTCTTGCGCAGCATGAAGGAAAAGAACTGTACCACGCGCTGCAGCACGCCCAGATGAAACAGGGCCGCGCTGATGGCGCTCATGGTCAGGATGATGGGCAGCCCGCGGAAGGCGAAGATATACGCCGCACCGGGAAACGGCTCCCCAAAGGGCAGGTCCCCCCCGCCCAGGTAGCCGAATACAAACGTCGTGCCCGCCCTGGTGGAACTCTCCAGCACCTCCACCAGCCTGTTCAGCATCAGGAAGACGTTCCTGGCCGAAGGCACGGTGAGAAACAACCCTGCCAGCGCCAGCTGCAGGGCCAGGCCGGCGGCGATGATCCGCCACGGCACCCGGCGCCTGTTTTCACTGGCCAGCCAGGCCAGCAGGATGAATAGCGGCAGCCCCAGGGCGCTTTGCAATTCCGAGAAATGGTGCAGGATGGACATGTTCATGCGGCGAGTCGCCCGGCGTGCTGGACCGGGGCGATGAGACGCAGCTCCGCGGTGGTGGCGGTGAACAGGAACAGCCGGCAGCCCCGGCGGGCCAGGGACAGACCGAGAACCTTGAAGAAGGGCCAGAGGCGGTCGCGGTCCAGGATTCGCAGGGCATGATGTGTGTCGCCGTTCTTGGCATGGGCGGCGGTGTCCACAAGGCGAAGCATGCATTCTCCTGTTTGAGGAATGGCTTCCAGGTGCAGGGTGAGGGTGGCGCGACGGGGAAGCTTGCCCTCGGCGCACAGGATGTGCAAGGCGCAAAACGCGCCATGGAGCAGCACCAGGGCCACGGCGCGGGGCAGGACGGGAGCAAGGCCGGCAGGCTGCAGCATGGAGTCCATGTCGAACGTCAATCCATCCCTCGCCAGGCCGGCGGAGGCGAGGAGTTCGCGGAGCAGCAGGGCGCAGGCGTCGGCAAACTGCGGGGCAGAAAACTCCGGCCGGCCGAAAATAGTCGGCAGGGAGAGCACCGCCCGGCGGAACTGCTCATCCAGCACGCCCCGCCAGCGCTCATCGTGCTCTGATTTGCCTGCACGTTCTGCCCTGCCGGTTTTGTCCTTGCCTTTGTCCGGGGCCTCCGGCCGGCCGAAGTGGGGCAGGGGGAACAGGATGGCCAGATCCGCGGCCAGCCCGCCCCGCTCGTCCTGCGACGGCTTCATGTCGGGAGCAGGGGACGTGTCGGGGAGGCGCGGAGCCGTTGGGGGCGCGACCACATCCAGCGGGGATGCACCGGACGCAGTACCGGCCTCGGCAGCGCCAGCGCGCCGGGCCAGGGGATCGTCTCCAAGTTTTTTTCGGACGGCCATGGATTATTTCTCCTTGGAAAGCAGTTCCTTGGCCAGCAGCAGATAGTCCAGTGCGCCGGCGGATCCAGGGCGGTAGCGGAAGATGTCCTGCCCGAAGCCGGGAGCCTCGGCCAGGGCCACGTTCTCCCGAATCCGCGTCTCGTAAAGCTGGTCGGGGAAGTGCTCGCGCAGGGTGGCGGCCACTTCCCGGTTCAGGGTCTTGCTGCGGGAAAAACGCGTCAGCACCACGCCGCCCAAGGTCAGGCCGGGGTTCAGCTGCTCGCGCACGGCGTCCATGGTCCGCAGCAGTTCGGCCAGGCTTTGCAGGGCCAGATACTCGGCCTGCACCGGCACCAGCACCTCGCCGGCGGCACACAGGGCGTTCAGGGTCAGCACACCGAGATTGGGCGGGCAGTCCATGAGGAGGATGTCCGCTGTGGTCGGGTCCAGCCCGGCCAGGGCCCGGCGCAGCAACAGTTCGCGTCCGATGCGCGAGGCAAAGGCCACATCCGCCCCGGCCAGGGCCAGCGAACCGGGGACAATGGCCAGGGAACCAGGATGTTTTGCGGAACCGGGGCTGTCGGCGCCGTTCACAGGCTCGCAAGGCAGGGGCAGAGCCGCCTGCTGCAGCGGCGCACCGGCGTCCAGAACCTGAAAGATGCCAGGGGATTCCGGGTGCAGAGGCAGTTCTCGCAATCCCAGGGAGGCCGTCAGATGCGCCTGGGGATCCAGGTCCAGCAGCAATACCCGCCGGCCCAGGCGGGCCAGGGCCGTGCCAAGGTTGGCCACGGTGGTGGTCTTGCCCACGCCGCCTTTCTGGTTCATGACGGCAATGACACGCACGGTGGTGGAATGCATGGTGGACCTTGCGCAAAGCTGGTAAACGTGGACGCAACGCGCCGCCATTGTGCCGTGAATGGACAAAACAGGCAAGGCGCATGCCTGCAACATTTCTGGAGGAACCATGCCATTGCGGAATTTGGCGCTGCCCCTGCCGCTCATGCTGTCGCTGCTCGTGACCTCGCTGTGGATGTCCACCGCCCGAGCTGCGGAGCCGACGCTGGCAGAGATGTGCGGGCAGATGCTCATGACCGGCTTTCGCGGCCTGACCCTGGCCGAAGCCCCGGAAACGGCTCAGGCCCTGGCTGCGGGGAAGTTGGGCGGCGTGGTGCTCTTTGATTATGATGTTGTCACCAAAACCACTGGCCGCAACATTGCCAGCCCTGAGCAGCTGGACGCCCTGACCCGCGACATCAAACAGGCTGCGCCGGTCCGGCCGTTCATTGCCGTGGATCAGGAGGGCGGCCGGGTGATGCGGCTCAAGCCCCGGTATGGTTTTCCGGAATGGCCCTCGGCCGCGCAAATGGGCGCCAGAAGCAGCCCCGCGCAGCTCCGAAGCTGGGGGCAACGCATGGGCGAGCTGCTGCGCCAGCACGGCCTGAACCTGAATTTCGCGCCGGTGCTGGACGTGAATGTCAATCCGGAAAATCCGGTCATCGGCAAGCTGGAGCGCAGCTTTTCGGAGAGCCCTGGTGGGGTCGGCTCGGCAGGCATGGCCTTCATGCAGGGGCTGATCCAGGCCGGTGTGCTGCCCTGCATCAAGCATTTCCCCGGCCATGGCTCCAGCCGGGAGGATTCGCACCTGGGCCTGCCGGATGTCTCCTCCACCTGGAGCTCCCGGGAACTGTTGCCGTTCCGCATGGCCATCGAGGCCGGCTGCCCCATGGTGATGACCGGGCATCTGTTCAACAGCCGCTGGGATCCGGTCCTGCCGGCCACCCTCTCGCCGAAGGTGCTGCAGGGCATGCTGCGCAAGGATCTGGGCTTCAAGGGCGTCATCGTGTCCGACGACCTGCAGATGGCGGCCATCGCCAGGCAATATGGCCTGCGCGAGACCATTCGCCTGGCCGTGCTGGCCGGGGTGGACATCCTGCTCTTTGGCAACAACCTGCAGTATGATGCGGCCCTGGCACAACGCGTCCACGCCCTGCTCCTGGAGCTGGTCACCTCCGGAGCCATCCCCAGGGAACGGATTCACGAATCATATCAGCGGATCATGCTGCTCAAACGATGAGCTCCGGCCGTCTCAGGGGCTTGCTCGGCCCTGTTGTGTGAAGGTGATGGAAGTGATGCGGCCACGCCAGAAGGGATACGCCACGCCCTTGGCAACGCGGGACACTTCGAACTGCAGGGGAATACGTATGCCATCAACCAGTGCATGCCCGCTGCGGCGGACCCTTTCGCCCGAACCGTGGTAGGGTGTCGAAAGATCGCCGTCTTCTTCGGCATCAAAGGATTCGAGCTGGCCGTCCTCGCCAAAGGTGGCCACCAGCGACGCCTGCTCCCCGTGCGCTTTCGCAATGGCCCTGGCATGGCTGTCGTCTATGGCCTCCCAGCGCACAATGCCACCCGGCAGCAATGCCGGCGGGCACAACGGGCTCTCCAGCAACCACCGGCGCAGGGAGATGCGGTTGAGTGCCGGCGTGGCGGGCTGGTCCATGACGGTGAAGGTGGAGAGCAGCCGGGCCTGCATGCGCATGGCGCCCTGCAAATAGGCGTCAAAGGCGATGGCCCAGAGCGGGCCGAGCAGCGGAGTTCTGGCGGAAAAGACCATGTCCGGACTGTTCGCGGCCAGCACCTGCCGGGCCGTGGTGGGGGCAAAGTGTGACGTGTGGGGGCGGCGGAACTGCCCTTCCATTTCCATTTCCACGAAGAGAACGCGCTGGCCGGAGATGGCCGCGACCCCGCCGGGAAAACTGAAGGCAAGGTAGCGCTGGACGGGAGCCGGTATGTCTTCCGACAGGCTCTCCTGCGGCATGGCGGAACGAGACTGTGGCGAGGCTGCCAGGATGACAGCCTCCTCCAGCCGGGCGATTTCCAGCCGGGTGTTCCAGTCGAAGAAGGCGATGGCCCCTGCTGCCACGGCCAGTACTCCCAACACGGCAACAAGGCTACGCATGCTGCGGGACATGTGGCACCTCCTTGAGGGATGGCGCAGGCGGTTGCAGCAATTCCAGGAGAGTATCGACGACAGCGGACGCCTCCTGCCACGCGGCGGTCTCCCCGGCGCCTGGAGGGGCGGCCATGGCCGCAAGTGCTGCTCCATGCACGGCGCACCAGAACGTTTTTGCCAATGCGTTGGCATCGATATGCCGTGCAAGGCCAAGGGCCTGGCAGGCGCGCACCCCTTCGGCAAGCGCCTCTACCGCCTCGTCCGGCAAGACACTCTCGTCCGCAGGCCGGGGCGGATCGGCCAAGCCATACATGAGGCGGTACAGGGCAGGATTTCCCCGGGCCTGCTCAAGGTAGCGGCGGCCGCCTTCCCGCAACACTGCGACGGGGTCGACCTGTTGCTGGGAATACAGGGTTCGCTTCTGGACGAGGTGTCGCCTGGTCGCTTCCCTTCGCACGGCGTCCAGGAGTGCTTCTTTGTCGGCAAAATGGTTGTATAATGCCGGCGGGCTGCAGCCGATTGCCCTGGAGAGCTGGGCCAGCGTGAAATGCAGGGAATTCCCGGCGCTGATCAAGGCGATGGCCGCCTCCACTGCCCGTTGGGGGATGTCAATCGCCTGCTCCTTCTGAGGGCGTGCCATGTGCCACCTCCAAAAAATGAATAGCATTAATTTAATCACGTTAATTTATCCTGTCAATCCTCCTTCCACCTTCCCTGGCCCGACAGGGCGAGCCCGCGCCTGCTTATTGCCCCCGGGCGATGGCTCCTAGCCGGGCCACGGCTTGCTCCACTTGCGGGGTGAGCTGCAGGCCGGTGGAGAGTCGTAGAAACCGCTCAAAGCCGCCGCCGTTGGAAAAGAGCAGGCCCGGCGAGATGCCGATGCCCTCGGCCGCGGCCCGCAGGAACACCTCCACCCCGGAGGGGCCTCCGGGTGGCAGCTCCACCCAGAGGATGCAGCCGCCTCTGGGCGTGGTGGCCCGGGTGCCCTCGGGGAAATGTCGGGACACCGCCCGGCGCATGGCTTCGGTTTGCGATTCCAGCGCCCCGGTGATGCGGCTCAGGTGCCGGTCGTACAACCCGCGCTCCAGGTATTCGGCCACGGCCAGCTCCGTGGGCGCGGCACAGGAAAGGGTGGACATGCCCTTGAATTCCAGTGCATTGTCCGCCACGGCCTTTCCGGGAAGCAAATACCCCACCCGGTACCCCGGGGCCAGGGTCTTGGAAAAGGACGAGACCAGCGTGACGATGCCGTGCTCGTCAAAGGCCTTGCAGGCCGGGGGACGCGGTGTTCCGCCAGGCCTGAAGGAGGGATAGACCAGGTCGCCGTAGACGTCGTCTTCCACGAGGGGGACATTGCGGCTGGCCAGGAGGCGAACCAGCTCGGCCTTGGCTTCCGGTGGCATGCAGCTGCCATCGGGATTGTTCCAGGTGGCCGTGAGCACGCAGGCGGCAATGTCGAAGCGGTCCAGGGCCTCGGCCACGTCGGCGGGGTGGATGCCCGTTTCAGGATGTGAGGGGATTTCCACGGCCCGCAGGCCCATCAGTTCAATCATCTGCAGGAAAAGATGGTAGGTCGGCGTGGCGATGAGCACGGCGTCGCCGGGGTGGGTCAGGGTTCTGAGGGCAATGGACATGCCCTCCGTGGCGCCGCAGGTGGTCAGCAGCTCCTCGGGGGCAGCCAGCACTCCAGCCAGGGCCAGCCGCCGGGCCACCTGCCGCCTGAGCTCCAGGGTGCCCACCACGGGCGCGTAGTCCGTGGCTTTGTCCGGCTGGCGGCGGCAGATGTCGGTCATCAGGCGGGCCAGGGTCCGGGAGGGGAGCAGGGCCGGGTCCACCTGGGCCACGCTCAGGGGCAGGATGTCGCTGCGGCCCATGGTTTCCAGCACCCGGCGGACGATCTCGCCGCGACGCACGGGCCGGGCCGCCGGTGGCTCAGCCTGGGGGGTGTGCGTGGGGGGCAGGGCAGCCGCAGGCTGCCGGACCACAAAGCCGGAGCGCGGTCGGGATTCCAGCACGCCGGCCTGTTCCAGCGAGGCATAGGCCTGCACCACCGTGGCCAGGGAAACACCCATGGCCTGGGCCGTTTCCCGCAAGGATGGCGCCTTGTGGCCAGGCAGAACCGCGCCGGTGTTGATCAGCCCCAGGATGCGTTGCTCCACGCGTTTGTAGAGCGGGGCCTCGGCCTGGGGTTGGGGCAAGGACCGGGCCAGGGAGGAATCCAGGGCGGGAGCAGGAATCCGGGCTGGTGGAAGAGTGGGCGGCATGGTGGCAACTCGCAATCTGTACTGCTTTAATGATCAGATTCTGTGTCTGTACACATGACAGATTTCGGCGCAATGTCCAGTCCGAAGGTCGGGCCGGGCGCACCGTTGTCTTGCGCATCATGGCCCGCCGCAAGGAGGATTGCATCCATGCAACTGAGAATGAGCGGCCGGGATACGGCAGTGGCGCTCCTGACCACGGTGGTCTGGGGGCTTAATTTTGTGGTGATTCGTTGGGGGCTTGGCGAGTGGCCGCCCCTCTTTTTCGCGGGCTTGCGCTTTGCCGCGGTGGCTTTTCCGGCGGTCTTCCTTATTGGCCGTGGAAACATGCCCTGGAAGCTGATCCTGGCCACGGGCTCCTTTGTGGGTGTGGGCTATTTTTCCTTGTTGTTCGTAGGGATGCAGCTTGGCATGCCGCCGGGATTGTCAGCCCTGGTCTCCCAGGCGCAGGTGCTGTTCACGGCGCTGTTTTCCGTCTGGATGCTCGGGCAGCGGCCCACAATCTGGCAGTGGCTGGGCATGGCCGTGGCCGGGGCAGGGCTGTATCTGTCCGCGGGCAATTCGCTGGCCCTGGCGCCGCTGTCCGGCTTTGTGCTGGTGTTGCTGGCCGCACTGTTCTGGGGCCTGGGCAACATCATGATGAAGAAGCTCGGCGGCCCCATCAAGGTGGATGGCTTCCGGCTGACCATCTGGATGTCCCTGGTGCCCATCCTGCCCAACCTGCTGCTTTCGTTTTGGACGGAGCAGGGGCAGTGGACGGCGCTTTCGGGCATCACCTGGATGGGCGCGTTCGCCGTGCTGTACACGGCCTGGGCCTCCACCATTCTGGGCTGGGGCGCGTGGGCCTGGTTGTTGCGCAAGTATGCCGCACCGCAGGTGGCGCCGTTCTCCCTGCTGGTGCCGGTGGTGACGCTGATCATCGCCGTGGGGCTGGGGATGGAGCCACTGACGGTGGAAACCGGCCTCGCGGCGGCGCTGTTGCTGGGCGGCGTGGCGTTGACGATCTTTGGCGATCGCCTTGGCGGCGCGCTGGGCGGCGCGCTGGGCGGGATGCTGAGAGGGCGGGGCGCACTGTCCTGGCGACGCATGCGGGCCTCTGCCACGGAAGACGCGTAGGCACTACTGATCCGGACACGCCCCGTCTCGCTTGCGAGACGGGGCGTGTCGCTATTCCAGCAAGTCCTGATACACTGGTTCTATTTCCTCAAAACGGACCACCAGCGGTGCCTGCCGGGAGAGGCAGACAAACAGCGGCATGGGCGCGATTTCCAGCGGCGCCTTGACGACACCGGCCGGAAGGATGGGCAGAAAGCGCTGCCCGCTTTCGGCTTCGGCGGCCAGGGCGTCGAGCCGCCCGGAGTTCAGGGCGGGCAGCAGATCGGCCAGGGAGCCGCGCATGGGGCTGCGTCCCGCGGGGGATTCGGCGGCGGGCAGTCGGACGCCGTCAGCAAGGCCCATGCGGAACTGCGGGATGTCCGCCTCAGATTGCAGGGGTTGCGCGGCGTCTTTTCGGACATAAATATGCAGCGGTCCCTGGATGCGATGCGGTGTTGTGAAGCATTGCAGCAGCGTTGCCAGCCTGACACTGTCGGCAACGCCGGCAATGATGTCCGCCCGGCCTTCCTGCAGGGGGGCCAGGTTGTCAGGGGCCGCCAGGGGGATCCACTCCGGCAGAAAATCAAGCTTGCGGGCCAGCGCGGCGAGCAATTCGGCATCCGGTCCCTGGGCCTGGCCGGCGCGCATCCATTGCCAGGGCGCAAGGGAGGGCACGGCGACAAGAAGATGGGTTTTCGCAGTGCACACCGAAGGCGCTTGCAATAGCAAGACACAACACAACAGAACGCGACACATGGTGGTGCAAATTTTTGCATGTTGACAATACATGCAGTTCAAGTACAGTTTACATGAAAAATCAGCAAGACGCTGTGGCGCAATGCGTGTGGCAAGCCGGAACCGCGAGGATGGAAAGAGCGAGTCAACCTGCCGGAAACATTGTATGCATGGCGGCTTATTCATTGGGGATACGGCAA
This sequence comes from Megalodesulfovibrio paquesii, assembly GCF_054653055.1. Lineage (NCBI taxonomy): Bacteria > Pseudomonadati > Thermodesulfobacteriota > Desulfovibrionia > Desulfovibrionales > Desulfovibrionaceae > Megalodesulfovibrio > Megalodesulfovibrio paquesii. The sequence goes on from NZ_BAAIGQ010000007.1 coordinate 34,028, forward strand.
ATCAGGTGCATGCGGGTGCTGGATTATTTTTTGGCAACGAGCTGGGGTGGGAGATGACGCAACGTTCTTCGTTTTGCGGCCCGAAGCCGTTTCGCCACATGCTGAGTTGCCGTGTGTTGTGGGCCCGCGTGTTGTGCGCAATCTGTCTGCTGAGCATGTTGCTGCTCGGCGCGTGCGCGAGCGTGTGCCCGGACAAGGCGGAACGGGCGGCCCGGCATGCCCGCCATGACAGTCCTGATCGCGCTGCCGCACGCATGTCTGCTGCCACATCCGGAACTTCCGAGACCCCTGCGGACAGCGCGGCGATGCCGGGACCGGCCACTCGAGACGTGTTTCACCGGCCATCCTCCAATACCACCGTGCTCTTGCTGGATCGTCACCCTGCACCCGGCGAATGGACCGGCCCCCTGACCATGGGCGCGGCCATCCGCGTGGGGCTCCTGCACAGCAACACCCTGGCCGCCTGTCTGGCGGAACTGGGTGTGAATGCGGAACAGGGTCGCAACCTCCCGGAGTCGCAAGGCCGAGGCGAGGTGGCGGAAGCATTTTTCGAAAGCCCGCTGGGCTATGCCCAACTGGCCCCTGGCTGGCCGCGAGCCCTGGCGGAAGAGCATGTCCGCACGGTGCTGCAGGCTGCCGGCATCCGCACAGCGGAAGATGCCCGTTTGAAGCGCCTGGAGCTGACCGCAGTGGCCGCGGCGCTGGATGTGATTCTGGATGTGCGGGAGCACTGGTACATGCTGGTGGGCGCGTCGCAGAGCCACATCGCCACCACGGATGAACTGCTGGCGGCGGAAGCGGCGTGGCAGATGGCAGACAGTTCTGGCTCAGCTGCGCCAGTATCACCAGTTTCGCCAGGAGCCACGGTCCCCCCGGCGGGTTCCCCGCGTGCTGAGGCGCGCGCCCGGCTGGAAGCAGCGCAGCGCGAATCCCTCAAAACGGACTTGGCCCTGCGCGAGGCCCGGCGTCGCATGCAGCAGAGCATGGGAATCCCGGGAAACGACGAGGCCTGGAACGTCCCGCCCCTGTTGCCCGGCAAACCCCTGCGGGAATTTGCCCTGGATGATCGCTCCTTGGAAGAAGCCCAGTGGCGTTCGGTTAATGCCAGTATTGATCTTGCCTTGGCGCGGCTGGATGTGTCCGTCGAGCCCCTGGCGAATGACATCGCCTGGCGTGCGGAAGAGTATCGTACTGTGCGGCCGCAGATGTCAGCAGGCGAGGCAGGCAAGGAACAGCTCAGGCCATCGCGCCTGGAAACCGCACCGGCGGGCGCTCCCGGCAGTGCCGGTTCCGCCGGCGGGGCTGGCGTTGGCGGTTCGGCCTGGGCCAACTGGGCCTTCCCGGCGCCGTTCTTCTCCCCGTCGTTTGTGTCCCGGTCCGCAACCCAGCCGGCCAGGGAACGGGACTGGCGGCGGTATCAGGCCATGGCTGCCGTGGTGCGCAGCGCCACCAGGAGCGCTGGCGAGGAGCTGTTGGCTGCTCGCAAGGCCTTGGAACATCTTGAGGAACTGCATCCTTCCCGCAGAACGTCCCATCTCGCCCTCGCCGGCGTTGACGATTTCAAAAATGGCGCGACCCTCCTGACCAGCGGCGAGCAGGATGCCCTGCTTCGACGTCGGGCGCACATCTCCGCCCAGCTGGATTACTGGATTGCCCGCAGCCGCCTGGAGCATCTCCTGGCCGGGCGTCTGGCGGTGGGCCAGTCTCCAGCGACCTTCCGTCAGGTCAGCATCATGCAGCCTGTTGCGGAATGACGCGCAGGACGGGCCGACGGCGTCACGCTTTTATCCCTGCAGTCCGCCTGTCCCATGCCCCTGCCATACCATCTGACCTTCTGCCATGAACTCCTCGCCCGGCATCTCGGGCCGGGCGATCTGGCCGTGGACGCCACCGCAGGCAACGGGCAGGATACCCTGTTTCTGACCCGGGCTGTCACGCCGGGCGGGCGCGTCTTCGCCTTTGATATCCAACAATCCGCCCTCGACGCCACCCGCGCACGGCTGCAGTCGGCCGGAATTGGCAGCGGGTGCGAACTGTTCCTCGCGGGGCATGAAACCCTGGGCGAACATCTGCCGCTGCTGGCTCGCGGCCGGGTCAAGGCTGCCATGTTCAACCTGGGATATCTTCCCGGCGCAAACACCAGCCTGATCACACACCCGCAAACCACTGTGGCCGCACTGAGCGCCCTTGCGGAGTGGATGGCTCCGGGCGGTTTGCTCACCGTCATGTGCTATACAGGGCATCCCGGCGGAAAAGAGGAGGAAGCTGCTGTGGCCGCGTATTGCCAGGCCATGCCCTGGCAAAAGGCCAGGGTGTTACGCCATGGTTTTATCAACGAGCCGAAAAACAGCACAGTTCTGTATTGTCTTGAGTACGCCGGGCGTGGGCGCCAGGCCTGAAGCGGGAAGAGCCAGCGTGAAAATGGTCTGGATTAGTTGAAGAATTTTGGATAACAACACCGATGGGAATCCAAAAGCCTGAGAGGTCAACATGAACGCTGTACTCCACACTGTGTTTCTGCGGTGTTTGCGATGTGTTGTTGTGAGTGTCCTGCTCTTGGCGGCGGGCGTGTCTCCATGGGAGTCGGCGCTGGCGGAGCCGTTGCAGGACAACGCATACATCCATTTTTTTGTGGTGCCCACGCAGGGAACGCAGAGCGCGAAGGCCCTGGAAGCGATGCGCGAGCACCTTGTGGCCCTGGCCGGCGGGTTTACGGAGCTGGGCACTGCGCCCGGCGGTGAGCGCCAGCCCGATGGGCAGGAGGGCCGGCAGGTGAACGCTGCCTTCCTCGTTGCGGCACCGGAAAATCTTTCGCGCCAGATAGAGGCCTATGTTGCCACACATTTCAAAGAAGAACGGCCGTTTGTGCTTGTGTGGCAGGGGCAGTGCTCCCTGTACCGCAACTGACGGCCAGACCTTTTTACCAACCCAGGGTTAGCCCATGTATTCTCTTTGCCGGATCAGTGTCCCGGCGCTGGCCATGCTGGCGCTGGTGACCTTGTGCGGAATGGCTGCGTTGCGGACCGAGCAGACGGATTCTCTTGCCTCGCCTTCTCCTGTCACGGCCAGGGCGCTCGCTGCAGCGCAGGTATTGCAGTGGGAGCGTGCAGCGCGGCCGGATCTTGTCCCGATCAACCCGCAGGGCCGGGCAGCCCTGCAGGCCGATGCGGCCCTGCTCATACCGGGGAAGGCTGCTGATGGCATGTCTGGCCGGATGCATCCGGCCAAGGCGGACGCCTTCCCGTGGATCATGCTCGCGGTGGGGCTGGGTGTTGGCATTGGCGGCGGGGTGTTTCTGCGCGCTGGCAACAAAGGCTCAGGGGTGGCAGCGCAGCTTGAGGCCTTGCTCAAGGGCCAGGCCATGCAACTTGCGACTGCCACAGGGGGCGACGCCGGCCGGCTGGCCGCAGCGCTGCAGGCGTTGGAAGCCCGGCTGGGCAAGGGGGCTTCAGCCCAAAGCGCCCTGGAAGGGCTGCCCTTCGCCTGCCTGCAGGTGCACAAGGACAAGACCCTGGCGGCCTCCAATGCGCTGGCCGGGGGGATGGATCGGTTGGGCAAACCGGTGGAGCCTTTGCTGGATGGCCTGCAGGGAGCGGCCGATCTGGTGGAACGGGCCCTGCGGGGCGAGGCTGCTTCCAGCCTGGGCGAACGCGGCGGCAGACGGTTTCTGCTGGCGGCCTCACCCGTGCAGGGAGCCCAGCCCGGAGCGGTGCTGGCCTGGGCCGATGTCAGCCTCCTCACCCAGGAAACCGAGGCCGTCTCGCAAAAACTGACGCACCTGCTGGCCCAGGGGTCAGGAGTGAACGAACTGGCCCAGCGCGTGGCTTCAGCCTCGGAGGAGCTTTCCGCCACGGCGGACGAACAGGCTTCCGGCGCCCAGGCGCAAAAGACCCAGGCGGAAGCCGTGGCCACGGCCATGGAAGAGATGAACGCCACAGTCTTTGAAGTAGCTAAAAATGCTGCAGAAACGGCGGATGTGGCCACCGAGGCCTCCAGTGCGGCCACCCGTGGGGTCAGACTGGTGCGCGAAGCCGTGGACTCCATCAATGTGGTGGCTGATTCGGCGTCCAGACTGGAGACGGTGCTGCAGGCCCTGGACAGTCAGTCCGGCGAAATCGGCCGTGTTATCAATGTCATTAATGAAATTGCGGATCAGACCAATCTGCTGGCCCTGAATGCGGCCATTGAGGCTGCCCGGGCTGGCGATGCCGGCCGCGGCTTTGCCGTGGTGGCCGACGAAGTCCGCAAGCTTGCGGAAAAAACCATGGCGGCGACCAAGGAAGTGGAAATCTCCATCCGCAAAATGCAGGAGGATTCCCGCCAGGCCATGCAGTCCATGTCCGAAACGCGGCACCAGGTGGACAGTTCCACCGCGTCTTCCAACCGGGCCGGCTCGGCCCTGGAGGAGATCACTGCCCGTATCCAGGACATGACCAGCCGCGTGGCGCAGATTGCCACCGCTGCGGAGCAGCAGCGCGCCGCGGCGGAAGAGATCAATCAGAATATCGAGGAAATCTCCAATATTGCTGGTGAGGCCGAGGAAGCCGCCAGCCAGACCGCGTCGGCCACCAGGGATTTGGCTGCCCTGGCCCTGGAGCTCCTCACGCTCTCCCAGACCCTCTCTGGCGCACAGGAAGACCCGAGCCGGCTGCGGCATTCCAAGGGCGAGATGCGCGGCGTCTTGCCAAAAATGATGCAGGAATGGCTGCGCAAGCAGTTCCCGCCCCAGGTGGTGGAGGCGGTGCGGGAGGAAACCGGCAATGTGACCTTCCTGCCCACGGCCAGCTACCCGGACCAGGTGATGCACCAGATGGTCGAGGCGGCAGCCCGCAAGGCCGGCAAAAAACCGCGGGACATTTTCCTGCAGTTTGGCAAATTCACGGCCGTGGAATTTCACCGCATCTACAAGCGCTACTTCAAGACCACGGATTTGAAAGAATTTTACCTGACCATGAACGATACCCATGCCCAGCTGACCAAGGACATGCCCGGCATCAAGCCGCCGCGCTTCACCTATGAAGACAAGGGCGACACGCTGGTGATGACCTACCATTCTCCCCGGGGGTACCAGGACTATTTCGAGGGCATTCTGCGCGGGGCGGCGGAGTTTTTCAAACGTCGCGTGGATATTCGCATGGAGCGGCTGGACGCCTCCACAGGCCGGGCGGTGATCCGGTTCCTGTAACGCCGCGCTCCCGAAGGGACGTTGCTGCGTTTTTCGCCGCCGGCAGGGGCTCCTGCCGGCGGCGTTGTTGTCTGGCGTCCGGCGGGGAGCGCCATCAGGGAGTGCGTGATGCTGCTGCCGCAGGGGGATGGGCATGCAACAGTCCTGGGTGCGTGATGCAATACATCTCGCAGTTGCTGACGGGTTGAGAGTGTGCCATGATGCGCGGTAGATTGATACGCCTTGGTAACGCGCCGGGTGCAGTGGGCAAGGAGCGTGCATGCGAATGCTGTGGGTGTTTGAGCGGGTAGTACAATTCCTGCGCACGGAGCTATGGAACAGCGAAACCGCCTTGCCCGGCCCGGCGTGGGTGCTGCTTGTTGCTGCGCGGTGGCTGTACATCCTGTGGAACAGCATTGCCAAGGACCATCTGTTGCTGCGTGCGTCGGCCCTGACGTATGCGACCATTCTGTCCATTGTGCCTTTTTTGGCAGTGGCCTTCTCGGTGCTCAAGGGCTTTGACTTCCAGCGCACCGCATTCATCAACGACATTCTGCTGCGGGTGTTCGCCGGCCGCGAGGCTGTGGTCCAGAACATTATCGACTACATAGACAAAACCAACGTCAAGACCCTGGGCGTCATCGGCGTGGGCTTTTTGTTTGTGACCGTGGTGGGGCTGCTGTCCAACGTGGAAGGGACGTTCAACACCATCTGGGGCGCGCCGCGCAGCCGTCCGCTGGTGCGCAAGGTGGCGGACTATCTCTCCGTAAGCTGCATCTTCCCGGTGCTCATGGTCATGGCGGCGAGCCTGTCCACCACGTTTCAGAGCACCTCTGTCATGCAGCATCTGTTGCAAAACGAGATCATCAGCCTGTTTTATTACAACCTGCTCAAGCTTACCCCCATAGTCAGCGTGTGGGTGGCTTTGAGTTTTCTGTACAGTTATCTTCCAAATACGCATGTACGGATGTGGCCAGCTGTTTTTGGCGGGATGGTGGCGGGCACGTTATGGCTGCTGGCGCAGTGGGCCTATGTGCATTTTCAATTTGGAACGGCCAATTACAACGCCATTTACGGAAGTTTTGCCCAGCTTCCGCTGTTTTTGGTGTGGGTTTACATAAGCTGGGTGATAGTATTGCTTGGGGCGGAGATGAGTTTTGCGTTTCAGCATTACAAGTCCTTCGTGCGTGAGGCGCGTTTCAAGCGCATCAGTCAGGGGGAGCGCAAGGCCGTGGCCCTGGCTTGTCTGGTGGCGCTGGCCCGCTCGCAGGAGGATCGCAACGCCCCGCCCTCACTGGAGGATTTGGCCGCTGCTGCCTGCGTGTCCCCAAACATTGTACTGGAGGTACTGGCCGTGCTGGCCGGGGCCAATCTGGTGGCCGCGGTGGAGTCTGTGGGGGCGGACCGGGAAGATCGGTACGGGCTCATCAAGTCCGCCCGGTCCGTCACCGTGGCCGAGGTGCTGGCGGTCATGGATGATGCCGGTCGGGCTGGCGTGCTGCGGGAGTTGGCCATGAACAGTCCTGTGCTGGAGGCTACCCTGACCCGGCTGACCAAAACCCTTGCCAGCAGCGAGGGCAACGTCTCGCTGGCCGTGCTGGCCTGGGAGTCGCAGGCCGAGCCGCCGGGCACTGTCACAGAGTTGTGACACTCTCCTGGTACAGGTGACCCAATCCCATCGGGCGGTGGCGCGCAGGTCTGCCGCGGCAGAGGCTCCATGCAGAAAGGTCGTTGTTCAGGGCGAATCGCCCGGCGTGTTCCCGTGGTCTGGGCTTGCGTGCTGTGGTGTCTTGCGTGCGGAGCGGCCCTGGCCCAACCGGTGGAGGAGCAGAGGGGGCCGGCCCCTGCAATGGCGTCTTCATCCCGCCCCCTGCGGGTGGTGCTGGAAAGCGCCAGAGCCCCCTTCTCCAGCAGAGACGATCAGGGCCGCCCCAACGGGCTGGCTGTAGATTTCTGGGAGCGGTGGAGTCGGCATGCCGGCGTCCCGCTCTCCATTGCCGTCCTGCCCCTGTACGACGCGTTGCAGGCTGTCCGACAGGGCCGCGCCGACGCCATTCTTGAATTCGCCCATGACGGCAAGGCCCCGCACGGCCTTCGGCTGGGTCCCTCCTATGCCTCCTTGCCCCTCACGCTGTTTTTTTCCCGCAAGCTCCATGGCATCAGTGACCTGCAGGATCTTGAAGGCTTGCGCGTGGGGGTGGTGGCGGCCTCGGCCGAAGCCGACATCCTGGCCGAGCGCCTGCCCTTTGGAACGGTGCTCGTTTCGTACCCGACCACCGAGGCCCTGGTGGCGGGCGCGTCCCTGGGCGAGGTGCATGCCTTTTTGGCGCCGGAAACCGTTGCGGCGCATTACCTGGCCATGAGCGGGGGGCTGGATGCCTTTCTGCAGCTGCGCGAGCCTGCCCTGATTCTGCAGGTGGCCGTGGCTGTGGCCGATAACGCGGACAGCGCGAACGTCCCGCCGCCGGCAGCCCTGCAGCCGTTGCTGCGCACCATGGACGACGCCATGCTCCTGGAGCGACGCGGCATAGAGCTGGCCTGGCGCGGGGAGCGACTGGCCAGGGAACTGCCTTGGCGCTCGCTGGGCGCGGCGGTGCTGGTCCTGCTGCTGCTGGTGGTGGGTGTGCTTCTGTGGAACCGGCAGCTGCAGCGGCGGGTTCGCCTAGCCACAAAGGAACTGCTGGCGCTGAACACCATACTGCAAGAGGAAATACGCACCCGGCGCAACGCGGAAGATGAGCTGGCCAGCCTGAACAGGTTGCTGGAGTTCCGCATTGTGGAACGGACCAAGGCCCTTGGGGAAAAGGCCGCGGAGCTGCAACGCGCCAATGACCGCCTGCGGCGTATGGACGAGGCCAAAACGGCGTTTCTGGCCGCCGTGTCCCACGAACTGCGCACCCCGTTGACCTCCCTGCGCGGGTTTTCCAAGCTCATTCGCAAGGATTTTGAGAAGTTCGTGCTGCCTGGTCTGGCCCAGGCTCCGGACACCCTGGCCCGGGCTGGACGCATTCTGAGCAATCTTGCCATCATGGACGCCGAGGGGGACCGGCTGACCCGGCTGATCAACGACTATCTGGATCTGGCCCGCATCGAGGCAGGCACCATGCCCTGGCGAGACGAGGCGATTTCCCCCGGCGACTGTGTGCAGCGGGCGGTGCAGGCAGTGGCAGGGCATTTTGCGGAAAAGACGCATCTGGATCTGCACGTGGAAACCGCTTCGGATCTGCCGGACCTGCACGTGGATCCTGATCGTCTGGAGCAGGTGCTCATCAACCTGCTGTCCAATGCCATCAAATTCACCGCACAGGGGCATGTGTGGCTGCGGACCAGCGCACGGATCACGGCAGAGGGTGAACGCGTGGTCCGGTTTGCCGTGCAGGACACGGGAATCGGCATTCCCGAGGCAGATCGGGAGCGCATTTTCGACAAGTTCGAGCGGCTGCTTCCCGAGGATACCTTGCAGTCCTCCCTGGCCGTGGGCGCCGGGCTGGGGTTGTCCATCTGCAAGCAGATTGTGGAGAACTATGGCGGCCGAATCTGGGTGGAGGGAGAACGGGGCAGTAATTTTATTGTGGAAATTCCAGTGAATCCGCCGGATTTTGCAACCCGGGAGGCCCAGGGATGAGCAGAGCGCTTGCCTGTTGCTGCATGGTGTGTCTGGTGGTGATCTGGTGGCCCGGGGCCGCGGGGGGGCAGGCTGCGTCCGCAGAGGGGACAGCGCGGATCTGGCGGTTCGGCATCACGGATCTTGTCGGGTTGGAGCAGGCCAGGGAGGAGTGGGGCGCCTTTGCGCGCACCCTGGCAGAGCGGGCCGGCATTGCCCTGGAGTTTGTACCCATGACCCGCCGCGATGATGCACTGCGTGGGTTTGCGGACAAAACACTGGATCTGGCCCTCACCGGGCCGGCAGAGTACGTGGTGCTGCGCAAGCGGACCAATGCCACGGTGTTGCTCGGATTTTCCAGGCCGGACTACTTCAGCGTGCTGGTGACCATGGCCGACGGCGCAATTCGCACCGTGGCGGATCTCAAGGGTCGAAAGGTGGCGTTTGGTCCGGTGGGGTCCACGTCGGGCCACCTGGCACCCATGGGACTTTTGAAGGATCTTGGTCTCGATCCGCTGCGGGATATCTCGGCCGTGCACGGCGCTCCCAAAGCGGGGTGGGAGGCCTTCCTTCGCGGTGATGCAGCGGCCTTTGCCGCGTCAGACACGGCCTTCCGGCAGCTTCGGGAGGCGGAACCCCTGCTGGGGCCAGGGAATTTTCGTGTGCTGGCCCGCAGCGGCGACCTGCCGGGCGATCTGCTCATGGTCGGCGCGCACCTGCCGGCGCAAGATGTCCAGCTGCTCCGCGATGCACTGCTGGCGCATGAGGCCGCGCTGAGTGAAGCCATCCTTTCTCATCCGGGCAATGCCAAATACAAGGGCATGCGCCTGCTGCGCTCCATGCAGGACAGCGATTACAATGCCATCCGGGCCATGTACGGCGCAGTGGGCTTCCCGGCCTATGCGGATTTTCTGAAGTAACAGGCAAGATGCGCCTGCCCCGAACATGGAGGCAGGCGCATCTTGGGGCATGGAATGCTTCTGATTGCGAGGCCGCCCACGCAGGGTGGGGCGAGCCTACTGTGGCGTTTCCGCCCGGTTGACGGCTAAGTCCAGGAGCCGGGGGATATCCAGGATCAGGGAGATGGTGCCATCGCCGTTGATGGTGGTGCCGGAAATGAACGCCACGTGCTTGTACATCTCGTCCAGGCTTTTGATGACGGCCTGCTGGCGACCGACGACGCGGTCCACGGCCAGACCAATTTCCGTGCCGTCCACCTCAGCCACCACCACCCGTTCGAAATCCGGCTGCGGATCGGTGATCTTGAAGAGCTGCCTGAGGCTGATGCATGGCAGCATCTTGCCCATGCGTTCGACAATATCCACCACCTTGGCGGACTCCTGGACACTGCGTTCCTGAAAACCCCGCAGGGCGGTCAGGGGCACGATGTACGTGCCCTTGCCGATGCCGACGCAGAAGCCGTCGATGATGGCCAGCGTCAGGGGCAGGCGGATGGTCAGGGTCAGGCCCTGGCCCACCTCGCTTTCAATTTCCACCGTGCCGCGCAGGGCGTCGATGGAGCGTTTGACCACGTCCATGCCCACACCGCGGCCGGAAAGGTCGGAAACCTTGTCCGCCGTGGAGAAGCCGGGCTCGAAGATCATGTTCAGGATTTCGCGCCGGTCCGGTTCGGCATCCGGGGCAAGCAGGCCCTTGGACTGGGCCTTGCGCTTGATCTTTTCCGGATCCAGGCCCTTGCCGTCGTCAGAGACGCGGATGACCACCTCGCCGCCGGCGTGGCCGGCCCAGAGCCGCACCGTGCCGCGGGCGGGCTTGCCGGCAGCCTCGCGTTGCTCCTGGGGTTCGATGCCATGGTCCAGGCTGTTGCGCAGGATATGGATCAGGGGGTCTTTGAGTCGGTCGATGACGGTCTTGTCCAGCTCCGTGTCCCCGCCCTCGGCAAAGAATTCCACGTCCTTGCCAAGGGTTGTGCTCACATCCCGCACCAGGCGGCGCAGGTTGCCATAGACCGTGCCGATGGGCAGCATGCGCAGGCCCAGGGCGTTGTCGCGCATTTCGTCGGTCAGGCGTTCCAGATCCTCGGCAATCTGCGCCAGGAAGGCGCGATCCAGGGTCTGGTTCACGGCCTGGCTGAGTCGGGACTGGATGATCACCATCTCCCCGACCATGTTCACCAGCCGGTCCAGGCGGTCGGAGTCCACCCGGATGCTGGCGCTGGGGCTTTGGGCCGGGGTTTGGGCGGCCTTGGCTTTTTCCGGCTGGCGCATGGCCAGCTTCTCTTGCAAAAAGGCCCGCAGAGCCTTGGGGATGGCAGTGACCGGGCCGGCGGTGTCCCTGGCAATGGTGGCCAGGGTCTCCAGGTCGCCCTCGCGCGTTTTGCCATCGCCCACCTTTTCCACCAGCACGGCCTGCCCGTCATCCACGAAGACAAAGACATCGCGGATGGCGTCGATGCCCTTGTCCGTATTGAGGATAACGTCCCAAAAGCCGTGGGGTTGTTCGGGGTCGTGTTCCTCAAAGAAGGCATCTTCTCCGGGATGGTAGGCAAAGGCATGGCGGCCCAGGCAGGACAGTTCCTCCAGCAGGCCCAGGGGGTCGCACCCGGTGAGAAAGGCGCCTGGATCGGGCCGGAAGCGGATCCAGAAGGCCTCCCAGCTGGGGGGGGCACCATTGCCGTTGCTGCCTGATGCGGCGGCGTCGGGAGAGGAGGCTGCTCCGGTCGGTTGCACAATGGCCGACAGTTCGGCCAAGAGGGCATCCGAAGCCATGACCAGACCGGCCCCGGACGGGTCGGCCCTGAGGAGCGCCTGGAGGTGGTCCTTGGCCTTGAGGGTCAGGTTCAGCAGCGCGGGAGTGAGGGGCTGCTCCCCGGCGCGGACCTGATCGAAGGCGGTTTCCAGATCATGGGTGAACCGGACAATCTCCGTAAAGCCGAACATGCCTCCGGAGCCTTTGATGGTGTGCAGGGCGCGGAAGACCCGGGCTATGGTCTGGGAGGCGGTGGGGTCCGTCTCCAGCTCCAGCAGGGCTTCCTCCAGCTCGGCCAGCAGTTCGCGGGCCTCGTCCAGATAGGTTTGAATGGGATCAGTGGCTGGCATGGCACGCTCCTCCCGGGGTGGCGGTGGCGGGCGCTGCATGGGGGTGCGGGCACAGCTCGCCCAGGCCGGTCCAGTGCGCGCCAAAGGCCAGGGCCGCAGGCATGTCCGGCTGCAGGGTCAGGGGAACGCCTTTGGCAGCAAAGCAGCGGCGCGCCGCCAACAGGAGCTCGAAGAAGGCAAGATCCCCCCTGGTCACCTGGGCAAAGCTCAGCGCCACGGCTTCTCCCCGTTGCAGGGCCAGCAACAGGCGTTCCTTGAGGGCGGCCATTTCCGCCACGGTGCAGGCTCCTTCCAGTGCAATCCGCATGAGTACGCTCCTTTGCCCGGCCTCAGGCGGCGGGGAGAGGCTGGGCCTCATCCGCCTGCTCGTGATGGGCTTGCCTGCGCTGACCGTCCAACTCATCCAACGAGAGGATTTCTTCTGTACTGAAGACCTTGCTCGCGTCCAGGATGAGCAGGAAGCGATCATTCTGCCGGCTGATGCCTTTAATGAAATCCACCTTGATGCCCGTGCCCATACGCGGGGGCGGGTCTATCTTGGAAGTTTCCACTTCTAGCACCTCCCGGACCGAGTCCGCAATGGCGCCGATGGCGGCCATGCCATCCCCCCGGGAGACTTCCAGGATGACAATGCGGGTGTTCAGGGTGCGCTCGGCCGCAGGCAGGCCGAACTTCAGGCGCAGATCCACCACGGGAACGGCGCTGCCGCGGACATTGACCACACCGCGCATGTATTCCGGGGTGTGCGGAATGCTGGTGATATCGGTCATGTCCAGAATCTCGCGCACGGACTGAATGTCCAGCGCGAAGTACACGTTGTCCAGGGTCAGGGTCAGCAGCCTGAGGGGGCTGTCTCCTTGCGTTGCAGTCGGTGCGCTCATGGACCATTTCTCCGTAGGGCTGAGGTGCAGCGTGGGGCGTTATTGGTCAGAGCTGAACCGTTCGAAGTGATGATCCTCTTCGTCCCCTTCGTTTGAAGCCAGATCCAGGGAAAAGCCGGATTGCTTGGTGGGCGCAGGACGCCGGGCGGGCGCGGGGGCCGGCTTGCGGGCTGCTGGTTTGGCAGCAGGACGGACAGGCCGCGCGGCCTGGGTCTTGACCGTGCGGGTCATGATTTTGGCGTCGGTGGTGAAGAATTCCATGGCGGACTGGAGCTGCTCGGCCTGGGCGGAGAGTTCTTCGGCCGTGCTGGCCAGTTCTTCGGAGGCCGAGGCGTTCTGCTGGATGACCTGATCCAGCTGCTGCAGGGCCTTGTTCACCTGGCCGGCGCCGGAGTTCTGCTCCTGGCTGGTGGCGGCGATTTCCTGGACCAGATCGGCGGTCTTCTGGATATCCGGAACCAGCTTCTCCAGCAGGGTGCCGGCGCGTTCGGCCACGGCCGTGGAGGTGGAGGAGAGTTTGTTGATTTCCGCCGCAGCCGTCTGGCTGCGTTCGGCCAGCTTGCGCACTTCCGCGGCCACCACGGCAAAACCCTTGCCGTGTTCCCCGGCGCGGGCGGCTTCCACGGCGGCGTTCAGGGCCAGCAGGTCGGTCTGGCGGGCGATTTCCTCGATGATGGAAATCTTGCCGGCAATTTCCTTCATGGCGCGCACGGTGTTGCTCACCGCATCACCGGATTCCTTGGCGTCCTGGGCGGCCTTGGAGGCAATGGAACCGGTCTGGCGGGCGTTTTCGGCGTTCTGATTGATGGAGGAGGACATTTCTTCCATGGAGGAGGAGCACTCTTCCACCGAGGCAGCCTGCTCGGAGGCGCCCTGGGAGAGGGTCTCGGAGCTGGCGCTCATCTGCTCGCTGCCAGAGGCCACGTTTTGCGCGCCCAGCTGCACTTCGCTGACGATCTGGGTCAGCCGCTCGATCATCTCGGCAATGCCGCGCATGAGGGTATCCTGGTCCGAACGCGGCGCCACCTTGACGCGCAGATCCCCCTGGGAGAGCAGCTCCATCTTCTCGGCCACATCATGCTCGGCAGCAGCCACGGCGCGCATGGCCTCGGCCATCTGGCCGATTTCATCTTTCTGATGGATGGTCATCTGTCTGGTCAGATCGCCCACCGCCAGGGACTGCGCAAAGGACACGCATTCCCGCACGCCCTTGGAGATGAGCCGGGAAAGAAACACGCCCATGAACAGCCCCAGCAGCGCGGCAAAGCCGATGGCGCTGTACATGACGTTGCGGGCTTGGATGTAGGCTGATTCCGCTGCTTCGGCGGCGCGCCTGGCCTGCTCACGGTTTTCATCGGTCAGGCCAGACAAGGCGTCGTCCGGCGCATTGCTCAGCGGACCAACCACCTTGAGCATTTGCTGGGCGGCTTCATCCTTGTACCCATTCTGGGCCAATTTTTGCGCTTTCAAGGCTTCGGCATTGTAGGCCTCAAACCCTGCCTTGAATTTGGCGTACAGCTCCTTTTCCTTATCAGACATGACGGCGCTGGTGTATTCCGTCATGGCCTGGTTGAGCCGTTCGAGGTTTGCCTCACCACGCTTGATATACTCCTCCATCGTGGCCTTATCTTCGGCGAGGGTGACGCGATAGTTGTTGCGTCCGTATTTGATGAACTCCGTGTTCGCATCGCCCAGATTGATGATGGGCTTGAGGTTGTTGTCGTAGATGCCCCTGAGCATCTCATTGATGGAGTTCATGCTGCTGGCGCCAATCCAGCCGACGCCTCCCATGAGTATGAGGATGATGATAAAACTGGAGATGAGCCGCGTGCCGATTTTCAAATTATTGAACCATTGCATGGATTGCCCCTTAAGTAGGTGGTTTTCTCCAGACATCAGAACCTCGGACAAAGTCGCAGAGATAGAATATCCAAAGCTTAAAAAATGGAAAGGAGTTTTCGCATTTTTGGAATATTTTCCGTGTCAATTCGGAAATCCAAACAGGTTGACTGAAATAAACGTACAGTTCCGGCTGGTTATTAGATGTATATATTAACAAAATTGGCAATATGCATGGCGCATCCAGCGCACTTCTCTTGCGCGGGTACTGGATTTCGCTGCAACGCACTGCGCCATGGGAGCATCCCCTACGCGCCTTGGTATTGGATGATGGTGAGGCAATTAAGATCGCGACACGGACCACGAAAAACGGGAGGCCTGCGGTGCAGACCTCCCGTTTACTGATCGGCAGCAGGGAAAGCTTACTTAAGTGTAATGCTCTTGGAAGATTCCCACAGCCCGTGGATGTTGCAGAAGGACGAGGCCACCAGCGTGCCGGCGGTCTTGGTCTTCATCTGGAACGTCACGGTATGGTTCGTATACACCGGGCCTTCGTTGGGGCCCTTGGCGCATTCGCCGTGGGCGGTGAACTCGAAGGAGCCGATCTCGTAGCCGAACTTGTCGCCCTCGGGCTTGAAGTAGCAGCGAATCCAGCGGATGTGGTGTTCCGTGGTGTTCGGGTGGGCAATTTCCTTGCCCAGGCTCACGGTGACGGGGAAGAACGTCTCCGCGGCAACGGCATCGTCGCATTCAATCACGGGCACGTGCTTTTCGGTTTTCCAATCCGCAGTCTGAAACATGTCACACATTTTCATGGAAGTGGCCTCCAGTGGTCTGCTGTAGGGTGTGGCTCGGAACAAAGACTCTCCCATCATGCAGGACACGGACGCTTTAGGCAAGGGGGAACAGGCATTTTCCTGGCATGTCATTCCCCCTGGCGGCCTTGAACGCTCAGCCTTCCGGGAACGCGGCAGTTTCCCCGGAGAGACCGAACGCGGCGGAGGCCGGATTCAGATCCAATGTTTCCAGGGATAAAGCTTTGTCCTCCGCAAAGATTCTGGCCACATCCAAAATGAGCAGAAACCGCTCGTTGCGATAACAGATGCCGGTGATGAAATCGGCTTTGGTTCCGGCGCGCATATGCGGCGGGGGATCGATATCCCCTGCCTCCACCTCCAACACTTCCTTGACCGAGTCGGCGATGGCGCCAAAGGCTGCCATGCCACCTTTCCGGGGAACCTCCAGGATGACGATACGGGTGTTGAGGGTGCGTTCCGCCTCGGGCAGGCCGAACTTCAGCCGCAGGTCCACCACGGGAACGGCGCTGCCGCGGACATTGACCACGCCGCGCATGTAGTCCGGTGTGTGCGGAATGCCGGTGATATCCGTCATGTCCAGAATCTCGCGCACGGCGTGGATGTCCAGGCCAAAGTGCACGTTGTCCAGAGTCAGGGTCAGCAGTCTCACGGTGCGGCGCTCCTCCTGCACATTGCGCGAATGCATGGCAATGGGTTCCATCGGCTCCTGGGGCTCCATTCGGCAGGCCTCCCTGTGCTAGCCTGCGCGATAGCGCTCGAAGAGGTCGACATCCACAGGATCGCCGCTCAGTTCCAGATGCATGCCGGTAGGCTGCGTCTGAGCCGCCGCAGGCTTGAGAGAAGCGGTTAGCGCGCGCCCCGTCTCGTTCCCCGTGAGTCTGGCCTTGCCGGGCTTGAGCGATGACGGTTGCACGGTGCGCGCCGTGAGCTTGGCATCGGTAATGAAGAAGTCCATGGCGGCCTGGAGCTGCTCGGCCTGGGCGGAGAGCTCCTCGGCCGTGCTGGCCAGTTCCTCGGAAGCCGAGGCGTTCTGCTGCACCACCTGATCCAGCTGCTGCAGGGCCTTGTTCACCTGGCTGGCGCCGGAGTTCTGCTCCTGGCTGGTGGCGGCGATTTCCTGCACCAGATCGGCCGTTTTTTGAATGTCCGGCACGAGCTTGTCCAGGAGCGAGCCGGCACGTTCGGCCACGGCCGTGGAGGTGGAGGAGAGCTTGTTGATTTCCGCCGCAGCCGTCTGGCTGCGCTCGGCCAGCTTGCGCACTTCCGAGGCCACCACGGCAAAGCCGCGGCCATGCTCCCCGGCCCGGGCGGCCTCCACGGCGGCGTTCAGGGCCAGCAGGTCGGTCTGGCGGGCGATTTCCTCGATGATGGAGATTTTGCCGGCAATTTCCTTCATGGCGCTGACGGTGTTGCTCACCGCATCGCCGGATTCCTTGGCATCCTGGGCGGCCTTGGAGGCTATGGCCCCGGTCTGGCGGGCGTTTTCGGCGTTCTGATTGATGGAGGAGGACATTTCTTCCATGGAAGAAGAACTCTCCTCCACCGCGGCGGCCTGCTCGGAGGCGCCCTGGGAGAGGGATTCCGAGCTGGCGCTCATCTGCTCGCTGCCGGAGGCCACATTCTGCGCGCCCAGCTGCACTTCGCTGACAATCTGGGTCAGCCGCTCGATCATCTCGGCAATGGCGCGCAGGAGGCTGTCCTGCTCGGAACGCGGATTCATTTTGACGCGCAGATCGCCTTCGGAGACCAGTTTCATCTTCTCGGCCACCTCGCGTTCGGCAGCGATGATGGCGGCGATGGCGCGCAGGAGGGTATCGTGCTCGGAACGCGGGGTGACCTCCACAGACAGATTGCCCAGGGAGAGCTGCCCGAGCTTGGCGGCCACATCCTGCTCGGCGGCGGCCACAGCGCGCATGGCCTCGGCCATCTGGCCGATTTCATCCTTTTGGCGGATGGAAATTTCCTTGGTCAGATCGCCCACGGCCAGGGCCTGGGCCACTTCCACGCACTGGCGCACGCCGCGGGAAATGAGCCGGGACAGAAACGAGCCCATGGCCAGCCCCAGGAGCACCGCCACGCCGATGGCCCAGAGCATGAGGGAGCGGGCGTCGAGGTAGGTGGCTTCTGCCGCGGCCGCTGCGTTTTTGGCCTGCTCACTGTTGTTTTCGTTCAGTTCACTCAGGATGGCGTCCGGCTGGACAGTCATGGGGGCGATGACCTTGAGCAGGTACTCAACGGCCTGCTCTTTGTCGCCGGCGTACATCATTTCCCGAAGTTTTTTCACTTCGGCAATCACTGCATCATAGGCCAGCTTGAATTTACCATACAGCGCCTTTTCCGAATCGGAAAGCTCCGTGGCCGAATAGGCCTGAAATGCCTGATCGGCCCGAGCCAGATTGTCATCGGCGCGTTTGATAAATTCTTCCATCTCGCCCCGCTCCCGCGAGATGACCAGACGATAACTGTTCCGGGCGAACTTGATGAACTCTGTATTGGCGTCGCCAAGATACGCGATGGGCTTGAGGTTGTTTTCAAAAATCCCCTTCAGAGCCTCATTGATGGTCTGCATGCTGGAAATGCCCAGCCAACCGACAGCACCCATGAGCGCCAGAATGAGCACGGAACTGGCAATAAGCCGTGTGCCGATTTTAAGGTTGTTGAACCACTGCATGGCTCTCCTCGGTGTTGACGGTTGCCCTCTCGCGTTGCCTGTAGCAATTTGTTTTGCGCACACTGCGCCTGCCGCCTTGACCATTTGCGACTTGTGGCTGCGACTGCCCAAGGAATGGAGTGGAAAACCTGTACTACGCTGTTTCGGGGCCTCCTTTGCTGGCTTGTGTCATGTCTCGCTGATTGTGTAATAACATCCCAACAAGGGGCACGTGTGGGTTGCAGCGGCATTGCCGTCCCCCCGCATAGAAGAGCCTCTTGCATGGAGCGGGAATGCCCTTGAGACGAATAGGCGCTGCGGAATGTCTGCAACGTGTTTCAGGCAATGCCCGTGTTGGGTCTTTTTTGAGACGGCTCGCCGACGGGCGTTCAACACGCCGGCAGCCTGCCCGGGAGGGGAAAGGCAAAAATTACCGAATGGTTGAAGGGGGGTGGGACCATGCTTGCTCTGGATCATGAGGGCGACTGTACCATATGTGATACGCATTGCAAGTGCTCGACTCACATGTGTTCCTGGAGCGAAAATCCTGGGAGTGTTATCCTTGACATAATGAAAACACCTTACGAAGTCGCGAGGTTATGGCTTCGAGGCCAACTCGGGGAGGCTGTTACCAGCAGGGAAAATCTTGCCCGACTCAAAACGAGTAAAGCCACGGCAAATCGCGTATTTACACACGGCAGGGATACGTCGGCCGAAGATTTTATGCGCTGGCTTGATGATTTTGGCGCCAAAATCGTTTTTCCCGGTCAGGCAGCGCAGGGTGTTCGCGAATTGGGAGGCTTGGCGCCATGCACAGCGCGCGAGGCGGGCGGATGCGGGGGGGGCAGGTGCGAGATCCCGTTCGACGTGAAGGGGTTCGTGGCGGTGCCATTTGTGGAACAGGGCGCTGCTGCTGGTGCAGGATTGATCCTTGAGGAGCACGTCTCGGAATGGATGATCGTCTATGCGCATTCCTTGTCGTCCCTGTCGCGCGATCTATGCGCTGTGCGGCTGGGCGAGCAGCAGGATTCCATGCTGCCCACGCTGCATCCGGGCGATATCCTGCTTGTCGACAAAGGCGCAGTCAGCCCGGAGATGGCCGATCCGCAGCCGCCCGGCAACATGTTCATGGTGCGCGAGCCCGGGGGGGGGAAGGAGGAAGGCGAGGGGGTGGCCGTGAAGCGCGTTGTTTTTGACCGGGAAGGCTCAACCACGCGTCTGGTCTTCTACTCGGACAATGCCAAGGGGCATCCGCCGCGGATTTTTAACTTTGATAAAGTGTTTGGCGGGGATGTGCGTCGCGCGTTGATCGGTCGCATTGTCTGGGCCTGGAGCGACATGACGCGGAAATGAAACCGCCGCGAGTATTGCGCACTCAATAGACATCTGTACTGAAGATGCAACACCGGGCCGCCTGCAGGGCGGCCCCCGGAGGCGCAGGTCCCGTGAGTCAGGCAGAATCCTTGCATTTCGGCTGACGTTCCTCCACGAAATCCGATGATATTCCTGCCACTTTCGTTCGTGGCCATGACACCCGCGGTTGGCTGATGCCGCGAACGGACAGAGCCGCCGCCCGGGCGGCGGCTCTGTCCGGAAGTCACAATGTAGTGCAGCCTCATGCAGGCATCGCAGCCTCGCCGTCGGCCTGGGGGGTCTCGCGAGCTTCCAGGCCGTCCAGGCTCAGTATTTCGTCTGAAGAGAAGATTTTGCTCACATCCAGGATCAGCAGGAACCGTTCGTTGTGCCGGCAGATACCGCGGATGAAATCCGTTTTGACGCCAGTGCCCATGCGCGGTGGCGGATCAATGCTGGAGATTTCCACCTCAAGGACCTCCTTGACCGAGTCGGCGATGGCGCCGGTGGCCGCCACGCCGTCCCCCCGGGGGACCTCCAGGATGACGATGCGCGTGTTGAGGGTGCGCTCCGCCTCGGGCAGGCCGAACTTCAGCCGCAGGTCCACCACGGGGACGGCGCTGCCGCGGACATTGACCACCCCGCGCATGTAGTCCGGCGTGTGCGGAATGCCGGTGATGTCCGTCATGTCCAGAATCTCGCGCACGGAATGAATATCCAGCGCAAAGTAGACATTGTTCAAAGTGAGGGTCAACAGCCGCAGAAAGCCCTGATCTTGTGTCACCTGTTGTGCGCTCATGGTTGCTCGCTCTCCCCTGGTTTCCGGTTAGTGCGAGGAGCTGAACCGTTCGAAGTGGTGATCATCGTCTTCCACTTCAGCGGCGGTCAAATCCAGGGTCAGGCCATTGCGGTGCGCCGTGGTGGGGCGTGACGTGGCGGCCTTGCGCGTGGCAGGCTTGCGCGTGGCACGCGCACTGTGTGCAGGCGGTGCCTGGGCCACGCGCGCCGTGAGCTTGGCATCGGTAATGAAGAAGTCCATGGCGGCCTGGAGCTGCTCGGCCTGGGCGGAGAGCTCCTCGGCCGTGCTGGCCAGTTCCTCGGAAGCCGAGGCGTTCTGCTGCACCACCTGATCCAGCTGCTGCAGGGCCTTGTTCACCTGGCTGGCGCCGGAGTTCTGCTCCTGGCTGGTGGCGGCGATTTCCTGAACCAGATCGGCCGTTTTTTGAATGTCCGGCACAAGCTTGTCCAGGAGCGAGCCGGCGCGTTCGGCCACGGCCGTGGAGGTGGAGGAGAGCTTGTTGATTTCCGCCGCAGCCGTCTGGCTGCGCTCGGCCAGCTTGCGCACTTCAGAGGCCACCACGGCAAAGCCGCGGCCATGCTCCCCGGCGCGGGCGGCCTCCACGGCGGCGTTCAGGGCCAGCAGGTCGGTCTGGCGGGCAATTTCTTCGATAATGGAGATCTTGCCGGCAATTTCCTTCATGGCGCTCACGGTGTTGCTCACCGCATCGCCGGATTCCTTGGCGTCCTGGGCGGCCTTGGAGGCAATGGCCCCGGTCTGGCGGGCGTTTTCGGCATTCTGATTGATGGAGGAGGACATTTCTTCCATGGAAGAAGAACTTTCCTCCACCGCGGCGGCCTGCTCGGAGGCCCCCTGCGAGAGGGATTCCGAGCTGGCGCTCATCTGCTCGCTGCCAGAGGCCACGTTCTGCGCGCCCAGCTGCACTTCGCTGACAATCTGGGTCAGCCGTTCGATCATCTCGGCAATGGCGCGCAGGAGGCTGTCCTGCTCGGAACGCGGATTCATTTTGACGCGCAGATCACCTTCGGAGACCAGTTTCATCTTCTCGGCCACCTCGCGTTCGGCAGCGATGATGGCGGCGATGGCGCGCAGGAGGGTATCGTGCTCGGAACGCGGGGTGACCTCCACAGACAGATTGCCCAGGGAGAGCTGCCCGAGCTTGGCGGCCACATCCTGCTCGGCGGCGGCCACAGCGCGCATGGCCTCGGCCATCTGGCCGATCTCGTCTTTCTGGCGGATGGAGATTTCCTTGGTCAGATCGCCCACGGCCAGAGCCTGGGCCACTTCCACGCACTGGCGCACGCCGCGGGAGATGAGCCGGGACAAAAACACGCCCATGGCCAGCCCCAGCAGCACGGCCACGCCAATGGCCCAGAGCATGAGGGTGCGGTCCTCGAGGTAGGTTTCGCTCGCCTGGGTTGAGGCAGTCTCGGCCTGAAGGCGGTTTTCCTCGGCCAGCTCGCCCAGGAGTTGGTCTGGCAGGACGCCCAGGGGAGCCACCGTGGTGAGCAGGTAGTCCACGATGTAGTCCTTGTCCATCTTGGTCAGCACCATTTGCTGGAACTTTTTGATTTCCGCAACATAGGCCTGCTCTGCGGCGTGGTATTTCTCCAGCAGCTCTCGTTCCTTACTGGAAAGCTCGGCGCGGGAATATTCTCCCAGCGCCTTGTGAACATTGGCGAGATTGGTCTCCCCCCGTTTGATATAGTCATCAACATCTCGCTCGTTGGTGCTGACAAGCACCCGATATTGATTGCGTCCGAATTTGATGAACTCGGAATTGGCATCCGCGAGATCGACGATGGGTTGAAGATTATTGTTGTAGATGCCTTCCAGCATGCTGTTGATGGATTGCATGCCCGAGATGCCCAGCCAGCCGACACCGCCCATGAGCAACAGGATGATCACAGAGCTGGCCAGGAGCCGGGTGCCGATTTTCAGATTATTGAACCATTGCATGGAAACCCCCTCTCATTGTTGTTACCTCCCATGCGATCAAGATGAAACTGGTCAAGGAATGAATAGCGAATAAAAAAGAAAAAGAAAAGATTCCCCCGAGTTGTCTTGCAATCAGGTGGAGCAAATGATCTGTATTGTCCCTAGGTTGTTAGGGAATAATCCCTAAAACACAGGGTGATTGCCCCCGCGCACGGGCAGTCCCGTGCGCGGAAGAAGCAGCAGGGCGAGGATACTCTTCGATTTTTGCTTAGTATACAAAGGAAGTCAACGAGGTTGATGATGGCAATATCGTTAAGAAATAGAGGCAAATCTGGGCAGGCGCAGGCTCAGGACATGCTGAATATCCTCGGGCGTGTTGATTTGATTAGTGATTTATACAGCTGCAGGACCACGCTGGGGGCGAGGCTGCAGAGCAACACCGTCAGCCAGCCATCACGCCCCAAAGGCACGACGTGCAGCGCGGCAGCCACGGTGGGGACGAACACGGCAATGCACACCAGCCCCAGGCTCACGGCCACCGCGCCCCAGGCAAAGGGATTGCACGTCACGTCATTGACCAACAGGCCGGTGCCGGGTTCCCGCAGGTTGAAGGTGTGCCAGATGCGGGCCAGGGCCAGGGTCAGAAAAGTCACGGCCACGGCCTGCTCCTGGGTCAGCAGCAGCCGGTGCAGGGCCAGCCAGTAGGCGCCGAAGATGCTGGCGGCGATGACCGCACCATACACGAAGATGGCCGTCCAATGCCCGGCGGTGAGCACGGGTTCGCGCACTCCGCGGGGCTGGGGCGGGGGCGGCGCGCCTGTGCCCTGGCCCAGCCCCAGCGCCAGGGCGGGGAAAATATCGCAGATCATGTTCAGATACAGGATCTGCAAGGGCAGCAGGGGCAGCCTGAGTCCCAGGCCCATGGCCGCGCCGATGAGCATGAGCTGACCGACGTTGCCCGAGAGGAGGTAGACAATAAATTTGCGGATATTATTGAAGATCACTCGCCCCTGGTCCACGGCCATGGCCACGGTGGCCAGGGCATCATCCTTGAGCACCAGATCTGCCGCCTCCTGGGCCACCTGGGTGCCCCGCAGGCCCATGGCCACGCCGATGTCGGATTTTTTCAGGGCCGGGGCGTCATTGACGCCGTCCCCGGTCATGCCCACCACATGCCCGGCTTCCTGATAGAGGGCGATGAGATCCAGCTTCTGCTCGGGAGTGACCCGCGCGAAGACGTTGGTCTGCAGCAGCGCGTGCTTTTCTTCGGGGCTCAGGGTGTGGGTTGGCTTGAGATCCGCACCGGTCAGGACCCTGCCTCCGTCCTTGCCAGCGGCGTCCACCAGCCCCAGGGCCTGCCCCACGGCCAGGGCCGTGGCGGGCTGGTCGCCGGTGACCATTACCAGCCGTACGCCTTGCTGCCGCAGCCGGGCCACCACGTCGCGCATTTCGGCTCGGGGCGGGTCGGCCAGACCGGCCAGACCCAGCAGCGTCAACTGGTCATAGGGCGCAATCTGTGGGGACTCGACACGCTTTTCCGCCAGCCCCAGCAGGCGCAGGCCGTTGCCGGCCAGGGCGGCGTTGCCGTCTTCCCAGGCCTGCCGGAGCCCGGGCGAGAGGGGGAGGTCGCCGGCGGGGGTGCGCACCCGGCTGCACGCGGCCAGCACGCGTTCGGGCGCCCCCTTGACGGCCACGAGCACGCCATCGCCATCTTGATGATAGGTCGCCATCATCACTGTTTCAGGATCAAAGGCTTCCTCGCGCAGCTCAGGCAGATCTTGCAGCAGGGCATCGCGTTCCAGGGCCATGGTCCGCCCGGCCTGCAGCAGGGCCAGTTCCAGGGGGTCGCCGACCGGGTCGTCATCCTCGTGATTCAGCTGGGCATTGTTGCACAGCGTGCCGGCGCGGACGGCAGCTGCAAGCTGTGGCGGATGTGCCGGCGTGTTCTGGAACGAAACCGCTTCCGGTGCACCGTCCTGCCGGGCCAGAAGCAGGGAATCGAGGCGCATGCGGTTTTCGGTGAGGGTGCCGGTTTTGTCGGAGCAGAGCACATTGACCGTGCCCAGGGTTTCCACGGCCGACAGTCTGGTGATGACCGCATTGTGCGCGGCCATGCGCCACATCCCCTGGGCCAGGGCGATGGTGGCCACGATGGGCAGGCCCTCGGGGATGGTGGCCACGGCCAGGGCAATGGCCGTCTGGATGATGAAGGGCAGGGCCATGCCGCTGTGCAGCCCGGCCGCCACCACCACGCCCGCCACTGCCAGGGTGATCCAGAAGAGCTTGCCGCCCAGGCTGTTGAGCCGTTTTTCCAGCGGGGATTGTTCGGCCCTGGCCGACTGGGTAAGCGCGGCGATGCGGCCCAGCTCCGTGTGCATCCCCGTGGCCGTGATCAGGGCCAGACCGGTGCCAAGATGCAGGGCCGTGCCCTTGAAGAGCATGTTCGCACGCTCGGCCAGAATGGTGGATTCCGGCAATGGTTCCGCGGTTTTGTCAACAGGCAGGGACTCGCCTGTAAGCGCGCTTTCATTGGCCCGCAGCCGGGAGGATTCCACCACGCGCATGTCTGCCGCCAGCACATCGCCAGCCTCCAGGGCCACGAGATCGCCGGGGACGAGCAGGGGGGTGGGAATCTCCTTGACCCGGCCGCCGCGGATCACGCGGGCGGACGTCTGCGCCATGCGCTGCAGGGCGGCGATGGAACGCAAGGCCTTGAGTTCAGTTATAAAGCCAATGAGCACATTCAGCAACAAGGCCACGGCGATGGCCGCCACCTCCAGCCATTCTCCAAGCACGGCGCTCATGACGGCGGCGAGCACCAGCAGCAGGGCAATAAGATTCATCGCCTGGCGGAGCAGAATGGCATGCCAGGGCTCCTGCTTCTGGGCGGTGATGACGTTTTCGCCGTAACGTTCCAGGCGGGCGCGGGCGTCTTCCTCCTCCAGGCCAAGGCGGAGATCTGTCTTGAGCATGCGGGCCAGTGCGTCGGGCGTCACGGTCCAGGGAGGTTGCACAGGGGGGGCGGAATCAGGCATGCCGGCACCTCGATTGCATGTTCGGCATGAATCATGCAAGAATTTTGTTCAGGAGAGGATGTGTCAAAAGATACCATCAAAAGAAAAAAAACCATATACACACCATTCGTCCTGTGGCATAGGGTAATGGCAACCACCTGCTCCCTTAATTGATTTTGACAATGATGCAGGTGTATTGAGTGGTTGCGAATAAGCCATTCCCAAGGAGAAGACTGCAGTGCAGTTGGTGCGCAGCTGCAAGAGGGGAAGATGCTCACGCACGATTACGAGTCTGCTACGTGGCATCTTTGTGAAAATGCAATTTTTTCCTGTACAAAAATTTAAAAAGATGTGAATAGGTGCAGTAAATATCCGTGAAGCACTGCAGCATCCCACTTGTGGATGTATTGAAGATTCACGGATCTCACGCTGCGAGGGGAGCGGTAACCATGTCATAATTTGACAATCTTGGAGGGTAAGGAAATGACGTTCGACATCTCTACCTTCATGCGGCAGCGCGCGCAGCGATCGGCTTTTGCTGGCAGCACGCCGATCAAGAAATGGATTTCGCTTCCGAGGAATGGCAAGCGAACCCTCGATTTTATGGGGGAGCTTGTCGCAACCATCACGGAACGCAGCATGGTGCATTCGGAATCATCCGAGTGGAAGCTCTCCATATACAAGGCGCTTCCGGACCAGTACGTGTTTGCGTCCATGTTGCGCCTTACTGCGCCAGAACGGATGACGCTGTACAGTGCGCGAGTCTTTGATACACAGCAGGAACTTTGCAGCTTTTTGCTGGAAGGCCAGCACAGCCAGGTGGAGCTGCCACGCAAGCTGCTGCAAAAGGCCGGCATGCTGGGCGTGTGTGGCAAGATGCTGGAACGTTCCCGTCCTGCGGCGCCGCGGCGGCTGCAGTGGGGGGATGGCTGGGCGTCCGTGTGGCAGCTGCTGGCCCATGGCGGCTTTAACTACGCCGAGTCCACCAACGTGCCGCAATAGCGCCTTGGCCGAGGGGCAGCCCTTTAGGTGCCGGAGTCAGGCTGTTTGCGGATGCTCCAGCGGTGGCGCTGGCAGGGAAGCCCCGGTTGGCAGGCGCATCACGATGCGCGCGCCAGTGCCGGCGGGGGATTCCGCATGAATGTGCCCGCCCAGGTGTTCGACGATCTGCTTGCAGATGGTCAGGCCCAGGCCGGCGCCTTTTGCACCGGCCATGTCCGGATGGGCAAAGGCCGGCAGGCCGCTGACGTTTGTCATGCGGCTTTGGAAGAATTTATCAAAGACCAGTTCAAGGTCCTTGGCGGGAATGCCGGGGCCGTCGTCTTCCACAACCATTTCCACCATATTCGGATCATCTTCCGCCATGGAGGCCAGCAGGCGTATCTCGCCATGCGGGGTAAACTTGATGGCGTTGTGCAGCAGGTTCAGCAGCACCTGCTGCATGCGGTCCTTGTCCACCAGAATGGGGGGAAGGGGAGATGCGGGGCTGATGACCACGGCCAGATCCGGGCGCATCGCCAGATCGCCGGACACCGCCTGGGCCGCCTCATGCATGAGGTCTGACACGGCCACCGCCTCCAGCCGCCATTCCACCACGCCGGATTCGATGCGGTTCACGTCCAGCAGATCATTCACCAGCCGGGCCAGACGCAGGCCTTCCTTGGCGATGATGGTCAGGTTGGCGGTGATGGTGTCGGCCTTGGCGCGCAGGAGAGGGTCCGCCGTGGGGCAGCTCTCGACGTAGCGCTGAAACGCCTTGCCCGTAATCTTGGCAAAGCCGAGGATGGAGGTCAGGGGCGTGCGCAGTTCGTGAGAGGCGGAGGAGAGGAAGTTTGTCTTGAGCTGGTCCAGCTCGCGCAGCCTGCGGTTGCTGTGTTCCAGCTCCCGGGTGCGCTGTGCAACCTGATGTTCCAGTTCCTCGTGCATGCGGAGCCGGAACTGGGCTTCCTCCTTCTGGCGGGTGATATCGACGATGAACCCGTAGATGAAATCGGTATCGCCATCAGAGGCCCGGCGGATCCGGGTGGTGATGGCCGCCCAGAAGACCTCGCCATTCAATCTGCGCAGCCTTGTTTCAAAGGCATCAGCCCGGCCCTGGGTACGCAGCAGTTCGAGGTAGCGGTCCCGATCGGCGGGATTCTCGTAGAGCTGGGAGGCGATGTCGGTGATGGAAGATATCATCTCTTCCGGCGAGCTGTAGCCGATCATGCGGGAATATTCAGGATTCACCGTCAGGAAGCGCCCTTTCAGGGATGCCCGGAAAATGGCCACCGGCGCCAGCTCAAAGAGTTCCCGGTACTTGCGTTCCGCTTCCTGCAGTTCGGCTTCGGCGGTCTTGCGGCTGGTGATGTCCCGGAACATGCCTTCCACCCCCTGCACCATGCCGTGCCGTCCGGTGTAGAATCTGCTGGTCACAGCCACCGTCACCAGTGTTCCGTCCTTGCGTTCCAGGACGACTTCATAATCCTGTACCGATCCATGGCGCCGAATGGCTTCGAGCATGGCCGTGCGTTCGTGCGGGTACTTCCAGAAGGAATGTACGGGATGGTGGAGCACTTCCTTCATGCTGCCATAGCCGGTCAGCTCCAGGGCGGACTGGCTGATCATGAGCAGCCTGCCCTGCAGATCGGTGCGATAGAAGACATCGCTGCTGTTTTGCAACAGTGAACGGCAGGCATCTTCCTGCGACTGCAGAAACCTGATCTTGCCCTGCTGTCGCAGAATGACTGCGCCTGCAAGGAAAAATCCGGCCAGAAAGAAGAAAAAATTCGTCATGGCAGAATGGCGGCGCACGAAAAATGGAGAGCATGAAGTGCGCCACCTCACGCTTATTTCATGAAGATGTCTGGAAGACAAGAAAAAGAACACGCACCTCGCCGGTGCGACTGGATATGGCAGCCAAGGCAATGCGCCGGCCGAATCCTGTTCGACCGGCGCCTGAAGCAGGGGCGCGGTTGGTTATGCCGCATCCCCGCGCTGCATGTCGCGAATGAGGGACTGCAGCACCGCGGCCTGCCGGGCCAGCTGGGAGACAGCCTGCGCCGCCTCATGCATGGCCTGCGAGGTTTCTGCGGAAATGGTGCTGACCTGCTCGATGGAGCTGTTGATTTCCTCGCTGGCGGAAGACTGTTCTTCTGAGGCGGTGGCAATGGAGCGGACCTGATCCGACACAGCGTCCACCATCTGGACAATCTGGGCAAGCGCCTCACCGGAAGCGTTGGCCAGGGTTGTGGCCTCACTGATACTGCGGGCGGTGCGGTCCACATTGTCGATGTTGGTACGGGTGCCGTGCTGGATGCCATTGATGGCCGTGCCGACTTCCTTGGTGGCGGCCATGGTTTTTTCGGCCAGCTTCCGAACCTCGTCTGCCACCACGGCAAAGCCGCGTCCCGCATCGCCGGCGCGCGCGGCCTCAATGGCTGCGTTGAGGGCCAGCAGGTTGGTCTGATCGGCGATGTCGGAGATGACATTCATGATTTCTCCAATGCTCTCGGCTTTGTGTCCCAGGTCGCCCATGTCCCGCTTGAGGGCCTGGGTCTGGGATTCCACGTCCTTGATGCGCTGGACCACGCTGTCCACCACCTGTTCGCCCTCCTGCGCCTTGCCGCGGGCATGGTCGGAGGTTTCGGCGGCCTGGGAGGCGTTTTTGGCCACTTCAAGCACGGTGGCGTTCATTTCCTCCATGGCGGTGGCCGTCTCGGCCACACGCTGGGCCTGCTGCTCGGCGCCCTTGCTGGATTGCTCCACCTGCGCGGAGAGCTGCTCCGAGGCCGAGGTGACCACTTCCACCACCTGCTGCAGCTCGCCGGCCACGCGCACCATGCGCTGCATGGCCGCATCCGTCCGCTGACGGGCCTGGTCGGCTTCGGCCATGGCCGCCTGGGCCTTGGCTGCCTGGGCGTCGGCCGCTGCGGACTGCGCATTGGCCTCGGCAATTTTCTCCTTGAGGCTGCCCACCATGGAGTTGAGGCTCACGGCCAGTTCGCCGATTTCATCTTTCTGATCAATGTGCAGCACGCGGTTGTAATCGCCCTGGGCCACCAGTCCGGCGAACTCCACACCGCGGCGCACCGGGCCGACAATGGCCCGCGTGATGAGCAGGGCGATGACCGAAGCCAGCACCACAGCCACGGGCAGCCCGATGAGCATAAGCTGCTCGGACTGTCCAAGCTCATCGTCCGTTTCCGCCGCCAGCTTGGAGACGTTGTCCATGCCGGCCTGGGCAATGGCCTTGGTGAGCGCAAGCAGTTCCTGCGCAGTGTCCGAGCGCTTTTTGCCCAGGGCCGCAAGCAGCTTGGAGGCTTCGACCTGTTTGGCGATGATGGCGGAATACTGAATGATCAGTTTTTCAACGTCTTCCAGGGCCGCCCGGCGTTCCGGGTCCTCCGTGGCGCTGATGAGGGCCAGCAGCAGGGCGTCGGCCTTGGGAATGACGATGGCGGCCTGCTGAAACAGGCGGACATCATTCTGAATATCCGCATTAAGCGTCTTGACGCGGGCTTCTGTGATGTATTCTGTAATATCCGCAATGGATTGCAGCTTCTGTTGGCGGTCGAGCAGTCTGGAATTGTCTGTATCCTGCTCGATGTCGGCGACAAGGGCCTTGTTCTGGCTTTCGCGGTACTGTTTGAGCAGGGTCGCCACGTTGGCGGCCAGGGTCACCCGGTTCTTGCGCGCCGCCCACTGCTGTTCAACAGCCTCCTTGGACTGCGCCACCATGGTCTCATAGCTGGAAAACACCGTATTGGCGGTTTGCACGGCCTCGTTCAGTTTGACGAGATGCTCGTGCTTCTTGGCCAGAGTGGTCGCCTCGTCCAGGGTGCGCTTGAACTCCGCAAGCTCGGTCGTGGTCTGGGTGAAGAGCGCTTCCTCGCCTTCATTAATGTAGCCGCGCAGGGTGAACATGGCCTGCTGCAGATGCCGTTCAAGCCTGTTGGCGATGATGACCTCAGGCACGTACTCCAGGCGCATTCTGCTGGAGTATTCCTGGGCAGCGTTCATGCGGAGCAGGGCAAAGACGCCCAGGACGCAGGTGATGCCAAGCACCAGAACGAATCCGATGGTGATTTTATACGCGAGACGCAGGTTCTTCATGGGAAACAAATCCGGGGGAAAGGTGACGGCGCCTTGGGGGGTGCGCCGGAGGGACTGTCTGTTTGGCTGTTAGGTACATTCCCGCAGCCACAGACGTCAAGTGGCCTGAAATTAATTATCATTTGTAATTATGTGTAAGGAGCGGCGCTTGACGTGGGCTACCGAGAAGGGTACTCGACTGGTGACACGAAAAATAAATATGTACCATAAAGAATGAATGTATTCGTCAAAATGAGACGATCACAACATAACGATGAGAGGAATGCTGTGACTGCTCACTCGCCTGTCTCGGCCCTTGGGCTCTGGTTGTACGAAGTGGTTTTGTCCTCGAACATGCGTCGGCCTGCATTGGGGCTTGTGCTGGGAGGAGTATTGCTCCTTCTGCTTGGCAGCGCTCCGGCCCAGGCAATGCCCAAGGCCGACAAGGACACCCTGGTCTACTCCTGGACCTCCAACTGCGGCCCCCTGAGCCCGCATGCCTATTCGCCCAGCCAGATGTACGCGCAGGACCTGGTCTATGACTCCCTGCTGGCTTATGGCGAAGGCGGCGTCATCCTGCCGGCCCTGGCCGAACGCTGGGAGATTTCCCCGGATGGCAAGACCTACACCTTCCATCTGCGCAAGGGCGTGGTCTTTTCCGATGGCACGCCCTTTACTGCCGAGGTGGCCAAACAGAACTGGGAGGCCGTGCTCAAAAACAAGGACCGCCACAAGTGGCTGGAACTTATCGCCCAGCTGGACCGCCTGGATGCCCCGGATCCACAGACTTTTGTGGTGACCCTGAAAAATCCGTACTACCCGGCGCTGCAGGAAATCTGCCTCATCCGGCCCATCCGCTTTCTCGCCCCGGCCGGTTTCCCGGACGATGGCGACACCATGAAGAGCATCAAGGCTCCCATCGGCACCGGGCCGTACAAGCTGGTGGAAAGCGTGAAGGGCGAGTACGATCTCTTTGAAATCAATGAGAAATACTGGGGCGAAACGCCGCGGGTCAAGCGGCTGCTTGTCAAGGTGATTCCCGATTCCAACGCCCGTTCCGTGGCCCTGGAAACCGGGGAGATTGATTTCATTTACGGCACCGGCGGCCACGGCAGCGGGCAGATCGGCCTGGATGCCTTCCAGCGTTTCGCCTCCATGCCGGCATATGCCACCGCCGTCTCCAAACCCACGGCCACCCGGGCCCTGGCCCTCAATTCCAACCGCGGCGCCACCAAGGACAAGGCCGTGCGTCAGGCCATCCTGCACGCCGTGAACAAGGCCGCGCTCATCAAGCATATCTTCTACAATGTGGAAGTGCAGGCCGAGTCGCTCTTCTCCCCGAGCGTGCCGTACTGCGACCTGACGCTTGCCCCCTATGCCTTTGACCAGCAGCAGGCTGCCTCCCTTCTGGACGCCGCCGGCTGGACCCTGAAAGGGGACTACCGCGCCAGGGACGGCCAGGTCTGCGAAGTGGATCTCTGCTTTACCGGCAATGACGCGCTGCAGAAATCCATCTCCGAAGCCATCCAGGGCGACCTGAAAAAGGTCGGCATCAAGGTCAATCTCATCGGTGAGGAGCCGGATTCCATCTACGCCCGCCAGAAGAGCGGCGAGTTCGGTCTCATTTTTGGCGAAACCTGGGGTGCGCCGTACGATCCACATTCCTTCGTCTCCTCCATGCGCACGCCCTCCCATGCGGACTATCAGGCCCAGATCGGTCTGCCCATGAAGGCGGACATCGACAAGGCCATCAATGACGTCCTGCTCTCCGTGGACGAAGGCAAGCGCCGCGAGCTCTACGGCTACATCCTGCGTACCCTGCATGAGGAAGCCGTCTACCTGCCGATTTCCTACCAGACCATGATCGCCGTCTGGCCCAAGGACCGCATCGAAGGCGTCGCCTTCGGTCCCACGGACAGCGAACTGCCTGCGCAGGGAATTGGCAAGAAGTAGGGGAAGAGTGAGGAAGGAAAGAAGGAAGCCAGGGGGGATAATCCCCCCTGGACCCCTTTGCGGGGGGAACAGCTTCGCCAAGCCGTTTTTCCAAAAAGGACAAGAAGATGCTTCGGTTCATTCTCTGGCGTGTGGTGGTGCTGGTGCCGATTCTGCTGGCCGTGTCCGTGGCAGTGTTTCTGGTGCTGCGGCTGGGGCAGGGGGATCCGGCCATGGCCTATCTGCGGCTTTCCCAGGTCCCGCCCACGGATCTGAATCTGGCCCTGGCCCGCGAGGAGCTGGGCCTGGACCGGTCCCTGCCGGTGCAGTATGCGGACTGGCTGGGCAAGGCCGTGCGCGGGGACTTTGGCCGCTCCTACGTGACCAAAAACGACGTGCTGGGCGACGTGCTGCACTACCTGCCCAAGACCCTGCTGCTGGCCGGGGTGTCCCTGGTGCTGACGCTGGCCGTGAGCCTGCCGCTGGGGATGTGGTCCGCCCTGCGCAAGGATCGCTGGCCGGATCAGCTGGCCCGGGCGGTGTCTTTTTTTGGCGTGTCCATGCCCAATTTCTGGCTGGGCTTCCTGCTGATCTGGATCTTCTCGGTCAAGCTGAACTGGCTGCCGTCCATGGGATCGGGCGGGGTGGCCCATGTGATCATGCCGGCCATTACCATGTCCCTGATGTCCCTGGCCATCAACACCCGGCTCATCCGGGCGAGCATGCTGGAGAACATGCACGGCCGGCACGTGCTCTTTGCCCGCAGCCGGGGGGTGCCGGAGTCACGCGTGGTGGGGCGGCATATCTTTCTGAACGCCTGCATCCCGGTGGTGACGGCCGTGGGCATGCATCTTGGCGAACTCTTCGGCGGGGCCGTGGTGGCGGAAACGCTCTTTGCCTGGCCGGGGCTGGGCCGCTACGCCGTCTCGGCCATTTACAACCGGGATTACCCGGTGCTGCAGTGCTTTATCCTGCTGATGACCGTAATTTTTGTGCTGATGAATCTGGTGGTGGACATTGTCTACGCCTGGCTTGATCCGCGCATTCGCTTTCGGGAGGCTGCCGCATGAAGTGGTTGCAATCGCGTCATCCTGTCGTGCCCCTGGCCCTGGCGTTGCTGGTGGTCCTGGGGTTGGCCGGCGCCTTTGCGCCGGTGCTTTCGCCGTATGACCCGGACGAAGTGACCCTGGCCCTGAAGTTCGCCCCGCCCACAGCCGAACACTGGCTCGGCTGTGATCACCTGGGCCGCGATGTGCTGACCCGGCTGCTCTACGGCACACGGGTTTCCCTGGGCTGCGTGGCGGCCATTGCCGGCTGTATCTGCCTGCTGGGTCTGGTGGTGGGGGCTGTGGCTGGCTTTGCCGGGGGCAGGGTGGATGCGGCGCTCATGCGTCTGTGCGACGTGTTCCTGACCTTCCCCACCTTCATCCTGGCCATGTTCATGGTGGGCGTGTTGGGCACGGGCATGGGCAACGTGGTCCTGGCCATCACCCTGACGCACTGGGCCTGGTACGCGCGGATCATCCGCAGCCTGATCCTTTCCCTCAAGCATCGGGAGTATGTGCTTGCGGCGCGAGTGGCCGGCTCCAGCCGGCTGCAGGTGCTGGTGCGGCACCTCCTGCCGCCGGTGGCGGCGCAGCTGGTCATCCTGGCCACCCTGGACATCGGGCACATGATGCTCCACGTGTCCGGCCTGTCCTTCCTGGGCCTGGGCGTGACCCCGCCCACGGCCGAATGGGGCGTGATGCTTGGAGACGCCCGCCAGTTCGTCTGGACCCATCCCGAGCTGATCTTCTACCCCGGCGCCATGCTCTTTATCACGGTGATGGCCTGCAACCTGCTGGGTGACGCCATGCGCGACGCCCTGGACCCGGCCCTGCGGGAAATCGTGGCCCATGAACATGGCGCTCTGGAGGCGCCAGCCTGTCCTGCTCCAGTCACTGCAGGGCCAGCCAGTGCAGGCAATCCTGATGGCCCGGCGCAGGGGCTGGCCGAAGAGCCGGTGGAGGTGCGGGCATGAGCGGACAGCAGGATGTGCTCCTGGCATTGCGGGACGTGGCCGTGCAGGCGGCCAATGGCGTGGAGCTGGTGCGCGGTGTGCGTCTGGACGTGCGGCGCGGCCGGGTGCTGGGGCTGGTGGGGGAGAGTGGCAGCGGCAAATCCCTGACCTGCCTGGCGGCCATGGGGCTCCTGCCCCGGGGGCTGACCATGGTCCGGGGCGAGGTGCTGCTGGAAGGCCGGCCCATTCAGGACCTGCCGGCAGAAGAACGCCGCCGGCTGCGTGGCGGCCGGCTGGCCATGATCATGCAGAACCCCATGAGCTGCTTCAATCCTGTGGTTACCATCCGCACCCACATGCTGGAGACACTGCAGGCGCACGGGGCAGTGCAGTCCGGGGAAGGGCGGCACGGTCGGGAGACCGACGCGCGGCTGGCTGCGGCCCTGGCTGAGGCGGCCCTGCCGGATCCCATGTCTCTCCTGCCGCTGTATCCCTTTCAGCTTTCCGGGGGCATGCTGCAGCGGGTGATGATTGCCATGGCCCTGTTGCTGGACGCCCCCTGCCTGCTGGCTGACGAGCCGACCACAGATCTGGACGCCACAGCCCAGGCGCAAATCCTCGACGTGCTGGATTCCCTGCGGCAGCGCCGCGGCCTGGCGGTGCTGCTGGTGACGCATGACCTCTCCGTGGTGGCCCGGCTGGCCGATGACGTGGCCGTGATGCGCCATGGTCATCTGGTCGAGCATGCGCCAGCAGCGCAGCTCTACCGCACACCCCAGCATCCCTACACCCGCCGGCTCATGGCCGCGCATCTGGCCTTGTACGGGTTGCAGCTTGAAGACACCACCCGTCAGGAGATCCCCGCATGACTCTGCTTGCCATCGAACACGTCAGCAAAACCTACATCCGCGGCGGCTTCTTTTGTGGGCACGAGACGGTGCCGGTGTTGCAGGACGTTTCCCTGACCGTGGAGGAGGGCGAATGCGTGGGCCTGGTGGGCCGCTCGGGCTCGGGCAAGTCCACCCTGGGACGCATTGTCCTGGGCCTGGAACGGCCGGACGCGGGCCGGGTGCTGCTGCAGGGGCGGAACCTGCACAACCTGCGGCACGGGGAACGCAAGTCCGTGCGGCGCATGGTGCAGGTGGTGTTTCAGGATGCCGCCGGGTCCCTCAATCCGCGCTGGACCGTGGGCCGCAGCATTGCCGAGCCCCTGGGCAACTTCGAAGGGCTGCGCGGCGCAGCCTGCACGCGGCGGGTGCATGAACTCCTGGAGCAGGTGGGTCTCTCCAGCCGGGAGGCGGACAAGCTGCCCCACGCCCTCTCCGGCGGGCAGCAGCAGCGGGTATGCATCGCCCGGGCCCTGGCCCCGCGGCCGGCGCTCTTGCTGCTGGACGAGGCCGTGAGCAGCCTGGACATGCTGGTCCAGGCCCGGATTCTCGACCTGCTGACCGACCTGCGCGCCGCGCACCGCACGGCTTATCTCTTTGTCAGCCATGACCTGCGGCTGGTCCGGCGTTTTGCCGACCGGGCCGTGCTCATGGACGACGGGCGGCTGACGCCTGTGGATCTGACCGCGCTGTCGCCCGAGGCCGGAACCGCGTCCCCCGCCCTGGCCGCGCTGCTGGCCGGAGTGTTGCCGGCCCTGCCGCCCCAGCCATCCCAGCCGCTCCTGCCATCCCGGTCGGGCGCACGGACGCAAGCGCACTGACCGGTGCGGAGCCACTGTCAGGTGATCAGGGAGTCGGGGAGTCCACTGATCGTGGGCGATGCAGCGCAGGGCGTAGCTGCCGTGCCACTGCTCAATGCCCACGGTCCAGCCACCCCATCGAGTTCATGCTCCCCGGCCTGCGGCAGGCGCAGCAGGCGATAATACGGCACGCCGGCGCAGGCCTGGGGCAGGCCCATGGGCATGAGGGCTGTCGTCAGGGGCAGGAGGCTCAGCAGGGCCAGCCACAGCGCATACTGCACCGGACAAGACGGCATGGGCGGTACTCCGGAGGCGTCCGGCGGCTGCCTGCCAAACGGCAGACCGTGCGCGGGGCCGGCCTGGCCGTCGCGCCGGGATGGCCGGCGGCGATCGGGTGGAGCATGCCAGAAGCGGCCGGCCGGGGCTGTCCGCGAAGATCCTTACAAAAGCATCATCCCTGCAGCCGGCTAAGTAGCAGCCGGCAGGTGATTGGACTCGTCCTTGAGAAAGGCCAGGGTCTTTTCCGGCAGGGCCTTTTTGCCCGCCGCGCCCTCGCCGGCGGCTTCGACGTTGTCCAGGGCCGCCAGGTCTTCGGTGATGGTCAGCATCAGGTCGGTAAAGCGGGTCTGGTGGCGCAGGCGTTCGCGGGTGTCCTGGCTGAACCAGGCTTCCTTGAGCAGCTCGGCGGCGTGGTGGTGGATCATCAGCGCAATGGGCTTGGGCATGCCGGCATAAGTGCTCAGCATGGCGGTTTTCATCTCGTCGATGCTGTCCAGAAACTCCTGGAACTGCGCGGTCTGGCGCTCTTCTTCCATGCGGATGCGGGCGCATTCCTCCTGCAGGCGGATGTCCATCTTGGCCAGGCGATGCTTCAGTTCCACCTCGGCCACGGCCCGGTCGTGCCGCAGCTTGTCCAGCTCCGGCTGATGGGCCTGCTTCCAGGCGGCGGTCTCGGTCTTCACAGCCAGAAAGATGTTGGCGATATAGCTGCCGATATTGCTCCCGAGGTTGCGGGGGGAGGTGTCGGCATGGTTGTCGGTACTGTCGCCGGAAAGGGGGGAGGACGTCATGGATGATGCTCCTGGCGGAGAAATGCCTGCAGCCTGGGCGAGGTCTGCGCCGCGTCCGTCGTCACCAACAGCTCATGCAGGGCGTGCAATCGGGCGAACTGTAGGGTGGCGACAAGATCACGAATAGATTCAAGCGTTTGATGATAAAGTCCCAGCGAGATGGCTTCGCGCCGCGCCACAAGCTGTTCCCGCACCAGGGCAGCCAGCTCGGCCAGATTGCCGCGCTGCCGGAGGACGAGCAGCTCTTCCCGGGTGAACTGCCCCTGCTCACGCAGGGCCTGCCGGCGTGCGGTATGCCGGCGCAGAGTCCACTCCACCTGCCAGTGGGTCTTGAGAAAATACACCGCCAGCCACAGCAGGCAGCCCAGCCCCACCAAAAAAACCACCAGCCCACCTGAGGCGAGGGCAAACACCAGCTGTTCCAGCATATTCATGGAGGGCGCAGGCAGGGCGCCAGGGGCGGTGGGTATCACGGCTACGGCATCACGATCCGGAAGGGTGCGAAACTATTACAAAGCCCTCGGGAAAGAATGCTCTGTGTAGCAGCCGTCCGGCTCTGGCGTCAAGTTCGCTGCAGCAGGGGCTTCTCCCGATCAGCAGAATTCCTTGATGACGATGGTGATGAACAGGATGATGAAAACCAGAAGCATGGTCCGCTTGATCAGTCTCTGTCCGGAGCGGATGGCCAGGGTGCTGCCCAGGTAGCCGCCCAGCAGGTTGGCAATGGCGATGGGCAGGCCGATCTTGTACAGCACGGAGCCATTGAGGGCAAAGGTGACGAAAGAGCCGACGTTGGACGCGAGATTGAAGGCCTTGGACAGGGCCGAGGCGTTGGTCAGATGCATGCCCACCAGCAGGTACATGGCCAGGATGAGAAACGTGCCCGTGCCGGGACCGAAGAAGCCGTCGTACAGCCCGATGGCCAGGCAGATCAGCGGGACGTACACATACTGCTCCCTGGCGGTGAATTGGTGCAGCTCGGACTTGGTGCTTTTGCGGGGCAGAAAAGTGGCCAGGGCGGCCACGGGCAGGAGCATGAGGATGGCCGTGGCGGTGGTTTCCTGACTCAGGAGCAGCACGCATTTGGTGCCCAGGATGGAGCCGACGATGGAAAAGCCCGCGCCCACGGCCGCCAGCCGCCAGAGGAGCTTGCCATTGCGGATGAAGTTCAGCAGGGCGGTCATGGTGCCGAACATGGCGGCAAACTTGTTCGTGCCCAGGGCCTGCTGGGGGGGCAGGCCGCTGAGCAGCAGGGCCGGCAGCATGAGCAGGCCGCCGCCGCCGGCAATGCTATCCACCAGGCCGGCCACAAAAGAAACAATGCACAATATGACGAGCATGACAGCCTCAGGGTACGGGTGGCATGCAGTTGCATCGCCACGAAGAGAGGGGCTGGATCCGCATCCAGCCCCCTGAAATCCTGGGTGCCCCGGCCCCCGAACAGGGCTTGCACCTGCGGTGGCGGTTCACGATCCGCCTCCCGCAGGCGGCCTATCATCTGCTCATCCAGAAGTCCACCTTTCCTTATGGTTCCTCGCTTTCTTCCGGAGCCCACTTCTCCAGGGTTCAATTGGCCTGGAAAGGGCCGGACAGCTCACTTCTTGTCCCTGGCTCGGCTCATGCGCAAGGCGTTCCGGCCTTCTGATATGCTTCCAGGGAAGCCAGCAGCCCGGCAGTCCGGTTTCTGATGTCGGCGAGGTCGGCTTCGCCGGGGCGCTGACGGATGTCCCCCAGCCGTCCATAACGGTTCAGCTCGTCTCGATTCTTGAAGGCCCCGGGCACATGCCAGGCGTCCAGGACGAGATATCCGAGATGTTCCAGGAAGGCACGCAGCCAGGCCGTCATGGGCAGTGCTTCACGTTCGCCAATATGCGGTCCGCCGAAGGTGCCGAAGCACACCCCGAACTTGCCAGGCAAAATCGGCGAGGCAGGTCGGATACGGCCGGCTGCGTTCTCCGATTTCATGGTGCTCATGATGGAGTCCATGAGCTGCTTGGTCGGGAGCCAGTCGATGACCGGCGAGCCCACCAGGATCAAGTCATAGTCCAGGAAATTGACGGCGGTGTCTTTGCGGACCTTGACGAGGTCCGAATGCCCCCAGATCGACAGGACGGTTTCATGGATGGCCTGCGCCACGGCGGCGGTGTTGCCGCCCAGGGAATCGTAGAAAACAAGCGACTGCATCAGCTTCTCCTTACACGTGGGCCAAGGGCAATCTCCAGGCGGAGTGGCCCGATTGTGGTTGTTTTATGAACAACGAAAGATAGTTGCCGCCAAGATCCTCGACGGCGAGCAGTGAGAGACCGCATTCCTCCAGGGTCGGGGCCTGTCGCAGGCCCACCAGCCGCGGGAGCCCTTCCGCAGTACAAGAAAGGTGGTGCCTGCATTCGAGAATGCCAAGCCTGCCTCCAGGCCGGAGCAGACGGCGCATCTCCTGCAGCACTGCCGGCAGGGCCTGGGCCACGGCAGGGATCTGCACCACCGCGGCCAGCAACGCGGCTGTGACCGTGCCCCCGGCCACGGGCAGCCCCTGCGTGAGATCCGCCACGTGAGCCCGCAACTGGGCAAGACCGCGGCTGGCGGCATGCTGCGCCAGCGTCTCGATGCATCGGGACGAGACGTCGAAGGCGTGGACCACGCCCTGCGGCCCGACGAGCTGCGCGGCGTGCAGGGCATAGGCTCCCAGGCCGCAGCCGGCGTCCAGAAAGACGTCCCCCGGCGCAAGCCTCAGGGGGCCGAAGACGGCTTCCGGGGCCTGCATGCCGAAACTCGATGGATGCCGGGGCCTCCCGTGGACCAGAGCGCCCGGTGTGGTGGCATGATTTGCGTGCATGGCGGTTTTCTCCCAGAGCGTTGCGTGTTCGGGTGGAGGAAGGAATTCAGTTCCAACAGCACAAGCTAAAAGCTGTAGCGCAAGGCCATGTACACGTTGGTATTGGCCTTGTATTGTCCGAACATGGTGTCGTCCTGCCGGCCCAGGAAGATGTTGGCCCCGAGTTCCTGGGAGATGTGGTCTGTCCATTTGTAGAGGGCCTTGGGCCGGAGGTAGGCGTCTTCGTCGCTGGGGGACCAATAGCCGGCCAGGGACAACTCCAGATTCTGGTGCATGAGGAGTTTGGTGAGCTGCACCGTCAGCACGTGCCGCAACTCGTCGCGGGGGTGATTGCCCTCGAAACTGTCCCGGTAGTGCTGGTAGTCAAGAAGCTGTTCCACATAATACTGCGCACTGCCGGTAAAGTCCCTGCCAAGTTCCCGCGCATAGCCGACGAGGTAGCGCATTTCGGAGTTGTTGATGGCCGGGTCGCGGCCGTCGGGATCCTCCTGGGAATGG
The DNA here is from genome assembly GCF_054653055.1 of Megalodesulfovibrio paquesii. Lineage (NCBI taxonomy): Bacteria > Pseudomonadati > Thermodesulfobacteriota > Desulfovibrionia > Desulfovibrionales > Desulfovibrionaceae > Megalodesulfovibrio > Megalodesulfovibrio paquesii. Next base: position 74,239 of record NZ_BAAIGQ010000007.1, read on the forward strand.
TACCAGGCCACTTCGAGGTTGCCGATGCCGCCGGCCACGGGCCCACGAGCGCTGGCACCGCAAACCTGCAGGCGCGGAAAGGTGGCCTCTCCCAGGACGCTCAAGCCGGCAGGGTTTTTCCAGAACCCGAGGTAGCCGTAGAGTGCGAGTTCATAGGCATCAACGTTCCGGTAGAGCCGCGCGGCATACTCGGCGTCCTCGAACCAGTGGTCCGGGGCATCGACATCCAGCTGTGATTTGTTGCCGGCCAGGCGTCCCAGCAGGCCATTCCAGTAGGAGACATATTGCCCGGTGATGAAACGGTCGGCGGTAAAACGCGGGGTGACCACGAAATCCGCATTCAGGTAGTCGGAAAACAGGCTGATCTTGATGCTGTCCGAAGGCGCCTTGAGGTATTCGGCATCCCGGCCAAGGAAATAGGATTGCCAGTCCTTGGGGAACAGGTCGTTCAGGAAGACCAGGTCGCCGGTACCCCAGGTCAGCACCTGCCGCCCGATCTTGAGATCCATGAAGTCGGCGGGACGCAGAAAGGCCCAGGCCTCGCGGGTCTCGTAGCGCGCCTGTTCCAGAATGCCGTCAAACCAGACGTCCCCTCTGAACTTCAGCTGCACCCAGTCCGCCTGGGTGGACACCTCCCCCTGCAACCGGGTTTCCAGGAGGGAGGCCTCCTTTTCGTACGGGTCAGGCTGGGTGCGGACGCCGGGACGGATTTCCACGAATCCATGCACCTCCGGGGTGCTGAACTGGTCCAGGATCGACTCGGCCCGGCAGCCGCTGGCCTGGGTCATCAGCATGAAGGCCAGGGCCAGGCAGGCAAGGGCGGCCTGCCTGGCTTTACTTGGCAGGGAGCGGCCCATCACTCCAGCACCTCGTTGGGCGCGCGCCGCAGATAACGCTCCGTGAACAGGGAGTCTTCCAGCCCGAGGTTGTAACGCACCTTGGCAAAGCGCATGTCCGTCTGGCTGCCGCGCTCGAGATCCGTGGCCCGGGAGTGGACCACCGTGGGATAGCGGACGGGCTGGCCGTCTTCCATGGCCTCGACCGCGTCCACGGCCAGGACCTCGATGACACGGTACGGCCTGGTATCCGCCTTGAGGTACTCGATCTTCATGGGCAGGAAGGTGGTTTTGTCGATGTGGGCGATGTAGGCGGCAAACTCCACGGCATCCGGCTGTTTGGGAGTGCTTTTGACGAGATAGGCCGTTGCTGTGGTTGCAAGCAGTTCGTGGGCGTCCTCCTCGGGGTTGCGGCCGGAGATGTCCTCATACAGGAAGTCTGATCCGACAAAGCTGGTGCGCTTGTCGCTGGCGGCGATGCGTTTGACGAGGTCCAGGCTGGGCATGTACAGCCAGCGGTCATCGTCCTGGCCCAGGCCCACGTGTTTGTGGACCATGAAGACCATCTTGCGCACGTCGGCAGGCTCCTGGAAGTGGACGAAGTAGCGCTGTTCCTGGTCCCGGGTGTCGCCATTCTTGCGCAGCATGTTGAACTGGCGCGTGCGCTCCCGGCCCTGTTTGTCGGTGATGGTCATGGTTGTGGTGCCCTTGCAGTCCAGCCCCTGATACAGCGAGGCATGGTTGGCTCTGGCCACGATGGTCTCCACGGGCAGGGCCGCCTCCTGCGCAGCACACTGCCCGGCCAGGGCCGCCAGCCAGAGCGCTGCCAGCAGTGTTCCAAGGATGGTTTTCATCTGCAGTCTCCTTTCCCTCTTGCGGAGGGTGCGTTGGATGAATGTGTGGGGAGCGGACAGGGGGCCAGCCATTGCTTGTCAGCGATCCGTCGTCTCGCTTCCGGCCATGACGGGCGGCGCCTGCAGCAGGGCCAGCTCCTCCTGCGTCTGCGCTTCTGGTTCTCCCTGCGCCTGAAACCGTCTGGCCCGGAACAGCCAGCCCTGGCCCACGGTCAGCAGGGCCGGCAGCAGCACCAGGGTCACAGCGCCGGAGAGGGTCAGGATGGAGAACAGCAGCAGGCCCGTTGTCTTGTAAGGAACCAGGGCCGCCACCAGCATGGGCAGGAACCCGATGGCAATGATGATGACATTGCGGCTGATGGCCCGGGCCGGCTCGCCAAACATCCGGGGGGCGGTGTTGGACCAGGAGCCTGTTTCCGAGGTGAGCTGCCGGCTACGCTCCAGGAAGTGGATGGCAAAATCCACGGCAATGCCCAGGGAGATGGCCCCAAGCACGGCCACCGGCATGTCATAATCCAGGCCGAGGAAGCCGAGGGCGCCATAGATGAGCATGATGGTGAGTGTGAGGGGGACCATGCACAGCAGCCCCCACAGGACGGAGCGGAAGAGCACAATCATCATCCCCAGCACGATGACAAAGCTGCCACCCAGGGAGCCGAGCATGCCCCAGAACATTTTACCCTGGAAAATGTAATTGATGTAATGCAGGCCGGCAAAGTTGAACGCCAGGGGCACGGGGGGCTTGTTCTGCTGTATGTACTGTGTGATGGCCTGCACCGCCGCCTCGGTGCGGGTGCTGTCACCGCTTTGAAACTGCATGAAGATGTTGGCGGCATCGAAAGCCGGCGTCACAAAATGCCAGATGTCCTGCGGCTTGTGGCTTTGCTGATACTGCAGCACGCATTCGGCAACAGCCGCCGCGCTTGCGGGAATCCGGAACTGCTCTGGGCTGCCGTCAATGAGTTCCTGATGCACCTTGCGCACGATGTCGGCCAGGGAGGTGCTTTTGCCGATGTACCCCTGTTCGACCAGCCACTGCTGCAGGGTGGCCATGTAGGTGAGGACGTCCGGTCGCTTGAAAACTTCCCCGCCCGTGGGGGCTTCCAGGATGAGCGAGGCCGTGTAGGTGCCGCCAAAGTGCCTGTTTAACGCGGTATCGGCCTCGCGGATGGGGTGGCCGGTGGCGAAACGTTTGGCGTAGTTGTCGTTGATGGTGATCTGCGACATGCCCCAGATGGACGCCAGCACGCAGAGGCCACACCCGGCCAGAACCAGACCGGCCCGACGGCAGGCGAAGCGGCCCAGGCGGGCCAGCAGACGGGCGAGCAGGGAGTCTTCTTCCCCCCCTTGTGCGGCCAGGCCAAAGTTGCGCAGCATCCGTTCCGGCAGCAGCATGATGTACGCAGGGACAAACAGAATGGTGATGATCCAGGCGAACATGACGCCGACGCCCACAAACGCGCCGAAGACCCTGGCCGGAGGAATGTCCGTGGTGACAAAGGAGAAGAACCCGGCCGCCGTGGTCAGCGAGGTGTACAGCATGGGCATGAACAGCGTGCCCATGACCTCCCGGATGCTTTCCTTGCGCCCTTTTTCCACGGTGTAGACGTCGAAAAACTCCGAGAGCACATGAATCGAATCGCACATGGAAATGGACATCAGGAAAATGGGAAGCATGGAACTCAGGATGTGCACCGGGAAGCCAAGGGCGATCATTGACCCCAGGGTGACCGCCACCGTGGCCGTGGCAATGACCATGGGCAGGATGACCAGACTCCACTTGCGGAACATGGCGTACAGCAGGCCAAAGATCAGCAGCATCGTCAGCGGTGAGGCCAGGACCATCTCGCTGAACATCTCCACCCCGATGGCTCCCTCGGCCACGGGCAAACCGGCGATATGCCAGGCTTCCGAGCCGCCAAATTCGGCAATCTTCTCCTGGAGCGCCGTGTAGATCTCGTAGCTGAGCAGCTTGTCCGTCAGCGGCAGGTAGAGGCATAGCGCTTTGCCGTCGGCCGAAACCATCTGCCCCACGAGCAGCGGGTTGGACTGGGCCTTGTCGCGAATGGCCAGGGCCTCGGCCTGGGTGGCCGGCGGGCGCGGCATGAGCCACTCGAAGGCAATGGTCCCCGGGCCGGCCTGGTGCAGGTGATCCACCACCGAGGGGGCCACCATATCCACCTCGATCACCCCCTCAGGCCGGCCCGGGTGCGCGGGATCCTCATGGCGCAGGGTCTTGGCGAACTGGGTCAGCGCGTGGACGTGGGCCAGGGTCTGAGGGTTGAACACCCCATTCGGATCGTCCTCCTTGATGACGCCGACAACAATGGTGTCGCTCAGATCAAACTGCTGTTTGGCGGCATTGTGGAAGACCCGCACCGCCTCCGTGCGTTCCAGCATGTTCTCCGGATCCGTATCCAGGCGCATGTTGGGGAAAAACATGGTGCAGAAGAGCAGGGCGGCCAGCAGTCCGCCAGCGACCCAGCGAGGGTGATCGACAGCAAAGGATACAAGTGAGGTTTTGAGCGAGTGCACGGGTCAACTCCGGTGATTTAGTTAAGTTACTTAACTATTGTGCCAAAAAAAAGTCCTACCGGGAAAGCCGCTTGTCGATCACTTCGCCAAGGGCCTCAAACAGCACGGTGAGGGTGGCGATTTGGGACATGGAGAACCCGCGCAAGCGTTCCATCAGGGCCTCCTTGTCCTCGCCATGGAATCGGGCGTGGGCGTCAAAGGCCTGCTGGCCGAGAGGGGTCAGGGTGAGCTGGAATTCCTTGTTACTGTGGGGGGCCTGCCTTTTTTCGAGGAACCCCTTGTCGCACAGCCGGGAAACCATTTGTGATGCCGCGCTCTTGGTGATGCCAAGGGCCGTGGCCAGTTCGGTCACGCTCAGCTGCTTCCGGCTGCCCACCACCTCGATGGTATGAGCCTCCCGGGTGGTGACCTCAACGCCATCCGTCACGCGTATCGGCAGTTCCTCGCTACGGGCATACTGGGTTGCCACGCGTTGGAACTGACGCACCGCGCTCATGATCAGGTCGTCCTTGGTCTCCATCTGCCACTGCTCCTTTGCCCAGGCGTTCTCGGGAGGAATGCCGGCGCCGTGGGGTGAACAGTAAATCCACTAAACCATCTTGTCAAGCCCTTTTGGCAATACCCATTGACGAGGTCGGCCTTGCCGGCGGACCGGCACAGGCCGACCTTGTCAATGGGTGCGCATCGTTTCGGCCAATCAACAGCAGCGCTGTGCCGCAATATGCTCGTTGAATTCACGTTTGCCAGCCAGGCAGGTCATGTTGCAGACTTCCATTTCCCCAAGGCGATTGGCGCGATTCAATGCGAGCATATGTTGGTACACATCACCGTGGTAGATCTCGCTCAGGGATGAATTGAAAATATTACCCAGCAGTATTCTGGTGGTGGAGCAACAGGGTGTGACATTTCCATTGTTGAGCACAAAATAGTTTTTTGGGGAAAGTCGAGGGCATGTGCCACGTGTATCTTGGGAGATATGTGTGGTATTTGGCAATAGCTGGTCGGCAACAAATGTTTTGATCACTGGAGCAAATCGCTTCCACATGGTGTGGAACATCTCGGCTTCATGCTTGTTCTCGTTGCACTTGACAAAGCCGAACATGATTTCAGAAGGCCTTACTACAGCCGCTTTGGCCTTGACCGCCAATGTCATGCAGTTTTGTATAGTCCGTTCCGGATGCGGGATCTTGGCGACATTCGCCAGGGTGGTCGGCGTTGCGGCGTTGATGGAGACCTTCAGCTTGAAATTGATGTGTGCCAGCAGGAAATCGATGATGCTTTCCTCCAGCAGCGAGCCATTGGTGATGAGCTGGATATCCAGGCCGCGCTGTCTGCATGCCTGGATGCCTTGCCGGATGTGAGGCCACAGCAAAGGCTCTCCCATGCCGTGCAAATCCACACAGGAAATTGGTTCGTGCTGTGTTGAAAACCTTGTGACTTCATCCAGAACATGCACAAATTGCTCCAGCGTCATGTGCTTGTTCAGTTGATGTGGTGCATCCTGGGGGTAATTTTCACGACCGCAAAACACACAACGGATATTGCAGAAGGATGAAGATTCGATAAGGAACATACATTTATCCTCTTTGCCAGGAGGCATATCGGTACATGTACTCTTCCCAGGAAAGAAGCTCGCCACGTATCTGATAGCGTTCTTCCTGATGCCCGTATTGCAAGCCAAAATGGCGCGCGATTTGTGGGTGGACTGGTACCTGGTAATTTCCGCCAAGATCTGCGAAGTGTTTCACTGCATCCAGCGTGAGCAAGGGAAAGTGACAGTATTCCAGTATCTGATTGGCCAACTCCAGCAGCAGCTCGGCGCGTGGATGGTTGAACGAGTTGAAGAGCCTGGCTGTCCGAATGCGGCGCAGCAGCCGGGGCACATCTATGGTCGCGTCCGTCTCAAGCGAGCGAATGTACTTTATATTGCTGCACAACAGACCATCAAGAAACTCCGGGCTTTCCGCATGGGCGGCATACTGTTCCACAATGGCCTGCGGGGGCAGCCCCTCCTGGACCAGCCGGCTGACAAACGAATCGCCATAAGGAAAAATACCCGGGTCGGCGCCTGGTTGCGTCTGCCTGGGGTCCGGGCCGAGTTGCGGCCAGAAGGGCTTCCAGGTGACATATGGGATGCGCACCACCCGGGCCCCGGAAGACAACGCACTGCAAATGGCCTTGCCGCTCAAGGCGCCGTGCTTCTCGCGTAGGTAGTGGATGATCAGCAGGGCGCATTGCCTGAGCTGCTCCGCATCCGGGCGTTCACCAAGATGACAGCGAAACGTGCGCACCTCAAACTGGTCCCGGAACGCTGACGACAGATTCAGCATCTTCCCAAGGGCTGTCCCCTGGCATGTTGCCTGTATGATACAAAGCTGCTTGGGCATGCTCTTTACAGCTCCCGCGCTGTCCGTATGTGTCAAATCGAACGCTTGCAGTGTCGTGGTTACAGTGTCTCGGGCGTTTGTCTGGCAATGGCAAACAGTACTGTTTCCTGCCGCACTGGTGTCGCGTGTTTCAGGTAGAACGAGTAGGCAGGGTTCAGGGCCTTGATAAGGGCGGGCAGGCGCGCCAGGTCATCGGTGCGGTGGTAGGCGGAGATGGCAAGCCTGGGCGCATACCGGCGCAGTGTCTTTGCCGCCCCGAGCAAAGCGCGCTCTTCGGCGCCTTCAATATCCATTTTGATGAAGTCCACCCGGTCCAGTTGGTGTTTCTCCAGCAAATCGTCAATGGTAATGGTGGTGATGGTCTCGCCTGCATCACTCGAGGGAGCCCCCTCCAGCAGGCGCGAGGCGGACCCATTCTCCGAAAAGTTGAGCAGGCAACCGCTGGTGTCCCACAGGCCATGTCGCACCAGCTGTACGCGCTGGTCAAAGCCGGGGTTCAAGGCCAGGTTTTGCTGGATGATGCGCAGGTTGTCTTCAATAAATTCGAATGTATAAACCTTACCTTCCGGTCCGACCAGGTCGGCAAAGTACACTGCGGTATCGCCCCATCCCCCGCCGGCATCAATGACGATATCCCCCGGGCCTGCCGTAATGTGTATGGTGTCGGTATGATAGGCGTACTGTTCCACCTTGCAGAGCGCATGCAGGCCTTGCGGAATGGACAGCAACTGAAACCCGAAGCCCAGGCCCGTGGTATCGAACAGACCAAGCTGATAGACCCGGCCAGAGATGACGGCTTCGGTCACGTTTGGCGTGCGCAGGTGTTCGGCCGCAAGGTTGGCCAGTTCGGCCTCGTAGTCTCGCACCTCCGGCAGCACGTTTACATGCTTGCCCCCGAGCGCCCGGAAGGCCAGCAGCCGGACCATGCATTGCCTGGAGGCGTGGTCCGCAAGACACTCATACGCCGTCTGCAATGCCTTTTGAAACTCCAGGTTGAACCACAGTTCGCTGATGATCGAAGGCATTTGCTCCGCAACCTTGCAGTCCTTGAACAACATGCCGACAAATTGTCTGAACAGCGATGTGAATGCAGGTTTTCTGTTGATTACCTGCTCCGAGAAAGAGTTTCCTGGTTCTTGCATGTTGTATACCTTATGTGGGTTGACTTTCAGGCCTGTTGCATTGCGTGGGGAGACTGTTCACCACAGGTCTGGCTTTCGGAATCATAAACCGGCAATTGCATATACTGTAGAAGCTTCACCACAAAAGCCTGGAGTCTGCATCTGTCCAGCACAAGTGATCTACCATTCGCGGCAATTTGCGCCAGCGCCGCTTCGTCCTGCAGTGCTTTTTCAGCCACTGCGTGCAGGTTCTTCCCTTGCAGGCTGTAGAAAAGAACATTCTGATTGTGCGAGAAGATGCTCCGGAAAAATGTATTGGAATCCGTCATCATGACTGCACCGGCAGTGGCGGTGTGCATCAGGCGCTCGTGCAGGGCTCCGGTGTGCATTGGAATGTTGTGTATGATGATTTTCGCTTTTTCAAAAAGCTGCTGCACAACAGGCCAGGGCTTTGGTGAAACCATCGTCACATTGTTCACCTGGATTCCATGCCGCTGGCAATCCGAGATGACCACCACTTTTTTGGACAGGCCAAGTCGCTGTAGTTGTTGCAACAGTTCCAGACGTCGGTTGGTGCGGATGACATGCATGGCCATCCAGAGATCTTCGAAGAACTGCGCCTTGTTCTCGGTTAATGCTGCCGCAAGTGCAGGGTGTGGCGCGAGCAGCCGGCTGGCAATGTCAAGGATGGACTCCTCATTGGTGAAGGCGCCTTCTGCAATGAGCGCATCGAAGAATGGTGCAGCAATGGAATAGCGTGCCGGATTGCCAAAAAATCGAACATTGCCGCAAAACAACACATCAATGGGGCGCGCGGCAATGGGCAGCATTGCGTCAGGTGCCTTGGGTGGCTCAACAAAATACTCTGTGCCAAAATCTGTGACCCTTGGCCGCGGATTCACTTCATGAATGGCCGAAGCCAGGCCAGGATCCGCGGCCAGTACAACGGCATGTTCCCCCAATCCCTGAATCAGGGGTACCTTGTTGAAGGGCGTGTCCAGTGTTGAAGCGTACTGGAACCCATACCGTTCGTAAAATGGTTGACCTTGCAGTTGCACAGAAGAGAACCGCAGATTGATATCAAAGCACAGCTTGATATCATAGCGAGCTCTGAGTTGTTCTATGTGGGCGATCAAATCGTCCTTGTTACGGCAGAGCGATGTGAAATATCCCGCAGCGGAAAACTCAGCCGCAAATGCATTCACAACAGATGAGACATAGTGTCCATCTTGAAAGTCGTTGCAAAGCACAACAGCACTGGCGGTGTTGGATACTCCCATTGCTGCTCCTGTACTGCGGCCCGTTACTCGACAAACTCCGCACAGCAGAAGCCGTAATACCCAAAGCCGTTGCCATTGTAGAACAGGTAGCGCTTGCCGCCTGCATCCACCACGGCCGGGTAGGCCTGCATTTTGTCGTCGTATTCTTCCGGCCCGGGGGCGATGCCAGCCTGCTCGTCATCCCGCGTCCAGTCTGTGGGCGTGGTTGCCGTGGCATAGCCAATGCGGTAGCTGTCTGCCCCGTCGCGAAAGGCGTCGGAGCCGCGGTAGCACAGCCACATCTTGTACTGGTTACCGTCCTTGACTACTGCGGCTCTGGCATTGGCTTCTTCAGGGGTTTTGGGAGGGATGCAGGTGAGGTAGTGACGATTCCAGTCCAGGCCGTTCTGCGTGGTTGCATATTTGACGACATAGAGCGGTTCGTAGATCTCGCCTTTCTTGACCCAACCCGTACCGGACGTGTACCAGATATGCCACAGTCCGTTTTCTTCAAGCATCCAGGGCGTAATGGAAAAATACGGTTCTTTGGCGTCACGGTCAAAGATGGGCCCTTCGTACATTTTGCGGAAGGTGGTGCCCCCATCGTCGCTTTCGGCCACGCCAATGGCGTTGCTCCACGGGACCACAACGCGGCGGTTGTAGCCATTATAGAACAGGTACACCTTGCCGTCCTTGCGCAGGGCAAAGTTGCCGAGCACGCCGCTGTCATCAAAGGTGCCGGGCTGGCCGATGTCGAACAGGCTGCCCTGGTGGACGTACAGGATGTTTCGTGGATCAGTGGGGTCCAGATCCACAAAGCTGATTCTGCTTAACCCATTGGCATCCCGGTATGTATAATACACCCTGATCCGGTCCTCCAGCACCAACGGGGTGGGCAGCATGGCGTGGCTTTTGATCCAGTCCAGCTTGTGTTCGGACAGATCGAACACCATTCCCAGTTTTTTCCAGGCCATATTCACGCTCCCTTGGGATGTTCGTTTGGGGGAAGGGCGTCCGGCGCACGCAAGGGCAGGCCAAGAGCCCAGAAATCCTGGCCCCACCAATGGTTGGGATGAAATCCCTCCTGGTGGAAGCCGAGTCGCTCATAAAACCGCACTGCCTGGGCAGTGGGGGCCGTGAGTTTGATTTTGTGCGCGCCCAGCTCGCGAAATCGTGCGCAGGCCGCGTGAAACAGCGCCGACCCGACACCTTGGCCCTGTGCCTCCGGGGTGACCAGCAACCACATGATGGTGCCCACGCCGCCTTCTGGCGGCAGCCCAAGCAGCAGGCCAAGGAGCATGCCGGGCAGCAGGCCGCAGGACTGGTCCGCCTGCATGGCCGTGAGCACCACGGAGCGCCCCTGCTCCAGCCGGGCGGCCAGGGCCTCCGGGGAAAACATGGCCCGATACGCCAGCATGGCGGCTTCAGGGAACTGAAAACTCGCCGCGCAGACGCCATCCAGCAACGCCAGCATGGCGGGGCCGTCTTCCGGTCGCGCAGGGGCAATGATCATGGCGCGCTCCTGCTGGCCGTGCATGGCGTCTTGTATACGTATACCGTGTATTCATAGAGCCCGTAATCCATGCGGATGGCCACATGGCGGCTCAACTGCCGGACCAGGAACGCGGCGCAATTGTCCAGCGGCCAGTGAAACAGATCGTCCCGCTTCCAGTCGACATGATGGTTCATGACATTGAAGGCCATGCCAATCCGGCATCCTTTGAACGCGGCTGCAAGAAACCGGTGGGCAAACTCTTCCATGGCTTCCTGGGAGAGCGAGAGTTTTTCCGTCAGCACACCGTTCATGACGATGTAGTCGGCGCAGTGCTCTTCCAAAGGTGTTTGCAGAATGTCCTGCACGCGGAAACTGGCTTCAGGATGCCTTGCCGCGGCCTGGTGAATCATGGCTTCTGAAATGTCCATGCCGGTGTACTGCAGTGCGCGGTATCGGGGGCTGGCCTGGACATGATCGCGCAACAGGCCGACCCCGCACCCCAGATCCAGCAGCGAGGCCTGTTCATCCCCCGCCCGCACCACGCCGAGCATGACCTCGAAGCGGGTCTGCAGGTCCTGGGCGTTGGGCCAGTCCACCCCGCGGTGGTTGGGGCCGTGCTCTGCGAGGCGTTGCTCGTAATGCCGCTGGATAATGTGGTATTCAGGCTGTGTCATGGCTTGTCAGTCCGTGCTGGAAGGTGATGTCGCTCTGTTGCGTTGCCTCCAATACGGTGGGAAGTAGCCGCTCGGATCGGGATCAACGTGATATTTTTGACACACCGCCGCATACTGCTCCGGGATAAGGATCTGCTTGAGCACGTGAGGGAAGACGGCCTGGCCGCCGAAGCGGCGCTTGAAGGCGTCGAGCCCGTCGTTCACGGCAGCACCGCCACCAAGATTCAGCCACCGGGCGCCGTCTGTGCGCAGGCGGAGGATGCCTTCCCAGATGAGCAGGCGGGTGGCATGCCGGCCGGCTGTCGAAGATGCGCTCAGAAAGTACTCTCCCCAGCTTCCTTGTCCGTTCGCCCCGGAGCGCAGGAACAAGGCCACGGCCTCCACCTGCCCCTGCACCTCCGCACCCAGCAGAAGCGCCCCGGGAAGCGAGGCAAAGCGGCGCAGGGTCTCTGCTGAAAAATGATAGACCGCCGCCGCGCCGACAGCCTGCATGGTGTTGGGGTAGTGTTTCAACAATGCATCCAGTACCGCTGGTGTATCAGACGCCGACTGCACTTTTGTGTCTCGTGCCAGACGGCGGATTTCGTAGCGATGTATCTTGTCCAGGCTGGACCACAGGGCGTCTTCTTCCAATGAAAGATCCGTCACGTACACACACAACGGCGAGAGAACAGTCTCTTCGCGCCAGAGTCCCTGTGCAAACTCTGCCGCGGGGTGCTGCATAATGTATGCGGTGCAGATACCCTGCCTCTGGAAAAAATCGACCCACTGCCGTTGCAGCGCCGGGGCCTGGCCAGGGGCGAAGGTGGAGAAGAATCCCCCGAACCCATATGGCGAGTAGACGTCCTCGGGGGCAGCAGAATCCACGCGCCGCAGGCTGAGAGGGCATACGAGGCGGGCGTCTTGTGCCTCTGCAGCATACAGCAAGGGAGCAGTTCCGGAAGAGTGGTGCAGTGCATCACAATACGCCCTGGTGTGCGGCACGGGGCAATCGAGCCCTGCGAGGGCCGCATCCCAGGCGGCGGCCTCAGTCAGGGGGATCATGCGCTGATGCAACATATCATCCATGCGACGCCTCAAGAGAGAATGTAGCAGCCATCCTCAGCCAGAATCCGGGCGCGATGCTCGATATCTGCCTGGGCCACCTTGCCCGGCAGCGTGGCGGAAAGGGCCTTGGGCCGATCCTCGTATCGGTTGATGGTCACTTCGGCAAAATCCAGAGCGCTGGCTGCACGACGGGAGGCTTCAAAATCCTCGGGCGTCTCGCCAGGAAAGCCGATGAGCAGGCTGGTGCGCAAGGCAATGGCGGGTGCCTGGGTCCGAATGGTGCCCAGCACTGCCAGAGCGTCCTTGATGGCGTATTTGCGGTGCATGGCGTGCAGCACGCTATCCGAACCAGACTGCAAAGGCACGAACAGTTCGCGAATGTGCTGCTGGTATTTGGTCAGCACGGGCAGGATTTCCTCACGATCTTCCACCAGCCATTGCGGGCTGCAATCAATAATGATGAGCTGGAAGTCGCCTTCATGCTCGCAGAGCGCCGTCAGCAGGCTGGCGAGGGAGCTGCCCGAATCCCTGCCATAGCAGCCCGTATCCTCGGCAATGAGCTGAAATACCTTGTAGCCCTTGCGCAGGCCTCGGCGGAAGTCGGAAACGATATCATCCAGGGGCCGGCTCCGCAGGGTGCCGGTGGCGTACTTGGTGGCGCAGAACGAGCAATTGCTCAGGCAGCCATCGGCAATCTTCACATTGTAGTAGGGCTGGAATTTCTTTTTGGGCTTGCCCGTGAGCAAGGCCTTGGTCGACTCATAGACCTGCTTGCAGGCAATGGAGGCCTCCAGGAACCGGCCATCCATGAAAAATTTGTAGAACACCTTTTTGTACAGGGTCGACTGCCGGCAGAAACTGCGGGCAACAAGATAATTCACGATGTCCTTGTTGTCGGAGATGCTGTCCGGCAACTGCACCTGGGAGAAGGGCACTGTGGCGCCGATGAGCGCATCCAGCTTGTCCAGTTGTCCGGTGGGAATGAACAGGCATTCCCCCAGCGCCTCAATGGGGCCGGGATTGATCAGCGGCAGGCAGCCTGTAACGACCACGCGCGCGCCGGGCTTTTTACAGCGGCGCATGGCCTCCTGAATGCTGCGCAGGGAGTTCAGTTCATTGAGAGCAACCACACCGCAGGTGGCAACAACAATCAAATCCGCATCCTCTGGACGCCGAGAGCTTTGCCAGCCGTTCGCTTGCAGGTAGCGTTGAATGTGGATGACATCCAGGCCACGCCTGATACAGCCTGCGCTGAAGACATAAACAGTGCTCATCGCTCATCACCCTGCGGGATTGACAGTGTTGAAGACGCCAAGTCCAAAGCAAAAATCACGCCACCGCATCTTTCGTGTCTGGAGGCCTCTCAGTGCCATCAATCAGGACGTATGCTGCAAGCTGCGCGGCCAGTTCTCCCTGTGGCGTCTGCATCATGACGTCGAGAATGGAGAGCGCAGGCACAAACGTTGCGGCCGGCTGCGGGTAGGCAGGTAATGCCGGTTTGACAAACCGCAGTTCCATGCCTTCCCTGGCAAATACTTCCTCGTGGTACAGCTCGATGCCCCCGATGGGATTCAGGTATCGTGTGGTGCCAAGCGCCTTGGCGAGGGCAAGAATCTTCTCTGCTCCCTTGAGCCTGCGTGCGTCCTCGGCTGTCAGCATGTCCGAGGCGACGAGGAACCGCCGCTCCAATCCGAGATACCGTGCAGTCGCCAGGATTGATTTCTGGCACAACTGCGCCAGGGTCAATGTTTCCGAAGCCAGTACGTCGGCCACAAGTTCCATCACTTCCGCGTAGTTGGGTGCCTTGGCATAGGCATGTTTGAGCATGGTGAGGAACTTGGCGCGAAACTGCGGGAAACTCTCGCTCAGAAAACGCTCCTGTATCCAGGCTTCCCGGGGGGCGGCAGCCAGAGGCACCGTGAAGAGATGCGGTTTGCCCTGCACCAGGATCCGGTTGCGATTGACGAATCCACGGTCAATGTGCTGTACATTGTCCAGAAAGACAAAGGAGTCACAGGCGTGTATCAGGTTGAAATACCCAAGATACGGAAAAAAATAGGGCTGCATGATTGCAGTGCGCATTACATTCTCGCCTGTTCAATTACGTCACAGACACGATGCACATCATCCTGCCGCAAGTCAGTGTAAAATGGCAGGCACAATACTTTCTTTGCCACAGCATGTGCATTGGGCAGATTGGCGGGATCAGCCGAGGGCAGCCGCCGGTAGCAGGGCGCCTGGCTGACCAGCGGGTAGAAATAGCGCCGCGGGTAAATACACTCGCTCACCAGTTTGTCATGGAGCGCATCCCGGGTAATGCCAAACTCTTCCTCAATGAACACGGGGAAGTAGCAATAGTTCCGCTCGTAGTTGCTGCCATGCGCCAAAGGGCGCACGCCGGGAATGCGCTGTAGCCGTTCACGGTACTGTGCGTCCAGGACCTGGCGCATGGCAAAGTCCTGCTCCAGGCGATCTAATTGAAGCAGGCCAAAGGCTGCGCACACCTCATTCATCTTGCCGTTGATGCCCTGGCCGACAATGGTCACTTCATCTGCAATGCCGAAGTTCTTCAGATAGTCCACCCGGTTCTTCATTTTCCGTTCATGCATGACCAGCGCCCCGCCTTCAATGGTGTTGAAGACCTTGGTGGCGTGGAAACTCAGCATGGACATGTCGCCCCAGAATGTGTCACGGAGTTCACCCAGAGGCTTCACCCCGAATGCATGCGCCGCATCATAGAAGGTTTTCAGGCCATGCAGATCGGCAATGCGTTGTAAAGCGGCAGTGTTCGATGGCTTGCCATACACATGGCACGGCATGATTGCAGTGGTCTCTGGTGTGATCAGCGTTTCCACCTGTTCCGGATTAAGGCTGAGTGTCTCCAGGTCGATATCGCAAAAGACGGGGGTGCATCTGTTCCAGTAGATGGCGTGCACGGTTGCAGGAAAGGTGAAAGGAGTGGTGATCACTTCCCCTGTGATATGCAATGCCTGCAGGCCCGTTTGCAGTGCAATGGTACCATTGCAGAACAGGCTGATGAAGGGGACATTGAGATATTCGGCAAGGGCAGCCTCCAATCGGTCATGGAAGGGGCCCATATTGGTCAGGTACTTGCTTTTCCAGATGGCGCGCAGGCTTTCGACAAACAGATCGAAGTCCGGCAACGTCGGTTTTGTGACGGTCAATTTATCGTAGTATAGTGCCGACTTGTGCATACCTGCCCCCTTGCTGCGTACCTGGCTTCGCCGTGATGGGTGTCGTGCCCTGTGGCAAGCAAAAAATGCACCATGTCTGTGGCACGCGGGAAAGAGCAGAACGTTCACCCCCCCCAGCCAACCACCTTCCCCAAGGTTGGCATTTCCGGTTGGCTCCAACGAAAAAGGGGCCAGCCAATGCTATGGCTAACCCCTTGGAATTGTTGTGGTGCCCCCGACAGGAATCGAACCTGTGGCACCAGGATTAGGAATCCTGTGCTCTATCCGACTGAGCTACGGGGGCGGAAACGAACTTTTTTATGGTGACGCGGTCGGTTCGTCAAGCTCTTTGAGTGGCCGGGCAATGGCCTGGAAATACGTTTTGTGAAAGAGTGAACAACCTGCCATAACTGATGTCGCGATAGGGTAACTATTTCAGCAGTTACAGGAACATAAATCTTGCTGTTTGAGTTGCGCCAACGCTTTGCCGGTGGTATGGGGATGGGCTGCCTTTTCCCCCAGGATGCCCTTGGGGAACGCGGCTTGATTTCACTGTGCAAGGAGTGTTGGAATGCGTATCCGCAGTGTGGGTTCCGCCCTGGCCATCGCGGCAATTCTGGTGACCGCCCTGGCCGTGTTCGGCATTGTCATGTATGTCACAACCTCCACGTATCATCTGGTGCTGGAAAAAGAGCGCCAGGCCCTGAATCAAAGCGCCAAGGCCGCCGCCAGTTCGCTGGGGCTGTACGCGCGCACGGCGGCTTCCCTCATCCGCTCCATTGCTGGTGAGGATTCCATTGCACGCGCCCTGCAAGGCTCGCCAGAGGCGGCCCAGGCCAGGCTGGCTGCGGTACTCAAAGCCAATCCGGACCTCTGGTCCCTCATCGTTCTGGATGACAAAGGCCTCATCTGCGCCGGCATCAATGCCGAGGGCGGCAGTCTTATCGGGCAGAGCCGCAGTGACCGCGACTACTTCAAGGCGATTATGGCCGGCCAGAACGAGTACATGGGCAAGAACATTCTCACCGCCAAGTCTGGCGGTGCCAATATGTTCATTTATCTTGCGGTCACCGCCATTCGCGATGCGAACAACCGTATTATTGGCGCGGTGGGTGTGTTTCCCCGCTGGGAGCGCTTTACGGATCAGTTCATCGATCCCCTCACCTTTGGCCATCGTGGTTACGCCTTTGCCCTGGATTCGACCGGGCATCTGGTCGCGCACGGTGCGGATAAGAGCCTGATGCTCAAGGATGTCTCCGGCGAGGTCTTTGCCAGGCGCGCCCTGGCCGAGAAAAACGGCGAGTTTGAATACACGTGGGATGGCGAGCTCAAGCACCTGAGTTTTGTCACGGATCCGGAGTCCGGCTTTGTCGTTTGCACGGGGGCGTACGTCTCTGAATTGACGGCATCGGCGGCAGAGCAGCGGAACATGCTCCTCCTGATTGGTGTGTTGTCGGTGCTGGTGCTTGGTGGGGGACTGACACTCCTGATGCGGAGATTCGTGGCCGTGCCGATCCAGGCGATTGAGCGTTTCACCAGCGCAGTGGCCAATGGCAAGTACACTGCCGTGCTGGAGGGCCGCTTCCGCTTTGAGCTGGCAGGGTTGGCGGCCGACATTCAGCGCATGGTTGAAGAATTGAAAAAACGCCTGAGTTTCGCCCAGGGGGTGCTGCAGGGCTTTGTGTTGCCCTGTGCCGTGCTCGATGCCAATAATCGCACCACCTTTGTGAACACCCACATGCTCAAGGCTCTGGAAAAACCAGGCACACCGGATGATTACCTCGGGCAAACCTCGGGGCAGCTGATCTGGGGTGATCCCTCGCGCGAGACGTTGTCCGAACGGGCCCTGCGCGAAGGCCGCATGCTGCAGACAGAAGCGGAATATCCCACCAGCCAGGGCACAAAAGTGTTTGACGTCACCTCCACCCCCATTCTGGATCTCGATGGCAAGGTCATGGGCACCCTGGCTGTGTGGTTCGAGCTCACGGAGATTCGCCGGCAGCAGGAGGCCATTCGCGTCCAGCATGAGCGCATGGCGCAGGCTGCCGCGGCGGCAAATGCAGTATCCGATCAGGTTGCCTCGGCCTCGGAGGAACTGGCCGCGCAGATTGAGCAGTCCAGTCGAGGGGCGGAGGAGCAGCGCAACCGCGTGAGCGAGACGGCAACTGCCATGGAACAGATGAACGCGGCCTCCATGGAAGTGGCCAGAAGCGCCTCCGCTGCGGTGGAGCTGGCCCGGCAGGCCAAAACCAGGGCCGGGGAGGGCGCGGAGACTGTGCGCAAGGTGGTGGATACCATCAATGCGGTCCAGCATCAGGCCGAAGGACTCAAATCCGACATGACTGACCTTGGCCGCCAGGCTCAGGACATCGGCCAGATTCTGAATGTCATTGCCGATATTGCGGACCAGACCAACCTGCTGGCCCTGAACGCGGCCATCGAGGCCGCACGCGCGGGCGATGCCGGCCGCGGCTTTGCCGTGGTGGCCGACGAGGTGCGCAAGCTGGCCGAAAAAACCATGGCCGCCACCAACGAGGTGGGCCGGCACATCAAGGCCGTGCAGGAAAGCGCCCGCAAGAACATTCAGGGCACCGAAGCCACGGTGGAGGCGATTGTGCGCAGCACCCAGCTGGCCGGCGCCTCTGGCGCGGCCCTGGGCGAGATTGTCGGCTTTGTGGATCGGACCGAGGGGCAGGTCCAGGGCATTGCCGCGGCCAGCGAGGAGCAGTCCGCCGCCAGCGAGGAAGTGAACCGCAATACCGAGCAAATCAACCGTATTGCCGGCGAAACCGCCTCCGCCATGCAGCAATCCGGCGAGGCCACCGCGGAACTGGCGCGTCTGGCTGCGAACCTCAAGGGCATTATCTCGGACATGAATGCTGGGAAGTGACGGCAGCAACCACAGGGCCGCCGGAATCTGCGTATTGCAGTGGGCGGCCCTTGCTGCATTGGGCGAGCACAGTCTCCCGTTATTCCAAAGGCAACTCACTGGCCTCGGGGGTGCTGGGCCAGCAGCCGGCCGAGCAGGCGGGTCAGGGCCTTGAACTCCACCGGCTTGGGCAGGTAGCTGTTCATCCCGGCCGCCAGAAAGCGGTCGCGGTCCTCGGGCATGGCGTAGGCAGTCAGGGCCACGATGGGAATGTGGCGAACCGTTTCGCCCGCCTGCCCGTCGCGAATGGCGAGCGTCGCCTCCAGCCCGTCCATGACGGGCATCTGAATATCCATGAGCACCAAGTCGAACCCCTCGCGCTGCAGGGCTTCCAGGGCGGCCTGCCCGTGCTCCGCTTCCACGACCTCCAGACCGCTCTGCTTCAGGAAATGGTGCAACGCCAGGCGGTTCACCTGCTCGTCCTCCACAATGAGCACGCGGGCTGGTGGCAGGGGGGTGCTCTCCGGGAACAGGGGTTCCCGGGGGCCTGTCCTGGCCGTATCCTGTGCGGCGGGCAAGGGCAGAGACACGTAACACGCGGTGCCCTGGCCCGGAGCGCTGTCCAGACACAGGGAACCGCCCATGAGCGCGGTCAACTGTCGGACGATGGGCAGCCCCAGCCCCACGCCCTGGGTGCGGCGAAGCCGACGCGCCTGCTGTGCCTCGCCCTGGAAGAAGGGATCGAAGATGCGGGGCAGAATGTCGCTGGCAATGCCGCTGCCTGTGTCCCTGACAATAAACAGCAGGGCAGGGCGCGTCAGGTGCGGGCCGCTCAGGGGCTGGATTTCAAGGGTGACCGTGCCGATGCTGGTGAATTTCAGGGCATTGCCCACCAGATTGAGCAGGATTTGGCGCAGGCGCTGGGCATCTCCAACCAGCATGGCGGGCGTGTCTGGCGCACAGCGGATCCGCAAGGCGATGCCTCGCTCCCTGGCAGCCATGCCAAACAGCAATTCCACGGACTCCACCACCTCGGCCAGACGGAACGGTGCGCTCGAAATGCGCAACCTGCCGGACTCCACGGCGGAAAGGTCGAGAATATCTGAAAGCAGGCTGGTCAGCCGGATGGTGGAATTCAGGGCTGCCTGGGTCAGTTCCCGCTGGTCAGGCGGTTGAAGGCCCTGGAGTAGCAGCTGGAGCATGCCCATGACGCCGTTGAGCGGAGTACGGATCTCGTGGCTCATGTTGGCCAGGAATTCACTCTTGACCCGGTTGGCGGCCTCGGCGGCGCGGGTGAGCCGGCGCAACTCTTCCAGAATCCGCGTTCTGGCCGTCACATCCTGCAGCACTCCCCGCAGCAGGGTGGGAGTCCCGTCCTCATCCGGTTCCAGCCGGGCGAGGAGCCGCAGGCTTTGCCGCGCCTCTTCGGGGCGATCGACGTCTGCCCGCGGCTGCAGCTGCAGGTCGCGGTCAACCATTGTTCCGGGCGCTGCCGTCTGCAGGGCGGCCAGGGCCTGCTGCAGTTCCGCGCGTTCCTGGTCGCTGGCAAGGCGATTGAGCAGGTGATCAAGGGAAAGGGACTCCGAAGCCGGGGGCTCCTGCATGGTGCTGGGCAGGCCCAGGATGCGCAGGGCCTCGGCCGACCAGGTTGTCTTTCCTGTGCTCAGGTCGTGCGCAAAGTGCCCCAGATGCGCGAGGCGCTGGGCTTCCAGCAACTGAGCCTGGCTTTGTTGCAGGGCGGCTTCGGCGCGCTTGAGATCGGTGATATCAAAGGCAAAGCCGTTCCATTGGATGGAGCCATCCTCCTGCCGGATGGGGATGGATTCCGTCTTGAGCCAGCGGGTCTGGCCATCGGGCCGGATGAAGCGATGGGTGTTGGAGTATGGCGTCAACGCGGCGGCAGAGGCCAGGGTATCGGCCATGACCCGGCTGGCGTCTTCGGGGTGGACGCTGTTGAAGAGCACAGAGGCATCGCGCAGCACATCGGCAGGGTGCAGCCCCTGAATCTCGCGGACCCGGTCGCTGACGTACCCGAAGCTGAGGTGCCCCTCCGGGCTGAGCCGGAGCTGGTACAGCATGCCGGGCACGGTATCGGCAATATGGCGCAGCTGCTGCTGGCTTTTGCGCAAGGCTGCCTCTGCCTGCACCCGCTCTGTGATGTCGATGATGCAGGAATACAGGACGGATTCTCCCTGGAGCATCAGGGGGCCGCTGTACACCTCCACATCCCGGACCTCCCCGGAGGCCAGGCAATGACGAAACTGAAAATGACGCTTGCCCCGGCACTGGGCGGCGGCCATTTCGCGCTGGATGGTCTCCAGCGGCGCGGTATTGATCTCGGTGATGCGCTTGCGTTGCATCTCGGCCTTGGACCAGCCGTAAAATGCGCAGGCCGCCTTGTTCACGTCAATGATGGCGCCGGATTCAGGATCAATCAGCGCCATGACCACGGCATTGTCCTCGAACAGGGCCCGGTAATGCATCTCCCGTTCCGCCAGGGCCAGCTCGGCAAGCTTGCGACTGGTCACGTCCATGGAGAAGCCGTCGATGAGGAACGTGCCGTCGGGCTGGCGGTCGCGGATGCGCGCGTTCATGGCAATCCAGATCCGCTTGCCGTCAAGGCGCCGGGCTTCGTATTCGAAGTTGCTCACCCCACCGTGGCAGAGCAACTGGTCAATGAATTCCTGCCGGCGTTCGGGGCTGACATACAATTTCCTGGAAAGGGTCTGGAATTCGCGGACGGCCTCCTCGGGACTGGCCGCGCCAACAATGCGGGCCATCTCCGGGTTCACGTGCAGGGCGTGGCCTGCGGAGTCCGTCAAAAAGATGCCCACCGGCGCCTTTTCGAACAGTTCCCGGTACTGGGATTCGCTCAGGTGCAGGGCGTCCTGCGTGCGAAGCAGATTCTGATACAGCTGCATCAGGGCTGCGTCGTTGGAACGAATGGTGGAAAACTGCTCGGCCGCAGGGAGGCTTGGCTCCTCGAATGTGGGTTGCGCAATGGGCTGTGATGCGGGCTGCAGCTGGGGCATGCTGCGCAGGCAGAGCAGGGCGGCCGGCCGGCCCTGCCAGTCCAGGCCAGAGGCCGTGGCTTCCAGCCATTCGTGCGTCGCGGCCTCCCGAAACAGCAGGCGCGGGGACTCAGCCGTGCACGCGGTGTTGCAGAACTCCAGCACCAGCGGCAACTCTTCGTGGTGGATGCATTCGCTCAGGGGCGGCTGGGCCTCGGGATCGTCCGCAAGGTGCAGGAGCCGGCGCAGGGCCGGATTGCCATGGACGATGCGGCCATCCTGCACCACGGCCATGCCATCGGGGGCATGCGCCAGCAACAGCGCCGCAACCGAGGCAGAGGCCTGGGCTGTGCCCATTTCATATCCCGACTGGCGGCCTGACGTGTCATCAGAATCTTGCATGCAGGCGGTCCCCTATTTATTCATAGCCCCACACCGCCCGGAGCTCAAGGGGGAAAGCCCGGGAGCCAGGACTCCGGGCAAGACTTCCGGCCCGGCGGCGGGTGTGGTATGCGGCGGTTTCTGGCCGCAGGGCGTGTGCCATGGCCGCAACGCAAAGAAGGAGCGCATGGAGCATTCGCAGTACCAGGAGCCAGCCGTCATCATTCTTGCCGCGGGCAAGGGCGAGCGCATGGGGGGCTGCAAGGCCCTGACCCGCCTGGGGGGGCAGACCTTTCTGGAGCGCATCGTCGCAGTCCATCGGCAGGTGGCGGCGGAGGCCAGGATTATTGTGGTGACCGGCGCAGAGGCGCAGGCCGTGATCGCCCATGCAGCGTCCCTCGGACTGGAGACGGTGCACAACCCCCGCTTTGAGGCAGGAATGCTGACCTCGGTGCAGGCCGGCCTGGCCGCGGTGGACGGTGTCGCGCCTGCCGTGCTGCTGCACCCGGTGGATATCCCCTGCGTCCGGCCAGCCACCATCCGCCACATGCGCCGGGCCTGGGCCGCGCAGCCCGATCCGGCCCGCATCCTCCTGCCCGTGCTGGGCGAGGACGCTGGCAAGAGCGGGCATCCGCCGGTGATCGGTGCGGCGCACTGGGCCGGCATTGCGGCCTGGGCCGGCCCTGGCGGTCTGGCCGGCTATTTTGCCGCCCTCCCGGGGGCCGGGCCAGCTGGCGTCCGGTCTGTGCCTGTCAGCGTGCCCGTCGCGGACGAGGCCATGCTCATGGATGCGGACACCCCGGCCGATCTGGCGTTCCTGGAAGCCTGGCTGCCACGGATGGGCCAGCCGACCCCTGCCGAGGCCGAGGCGCTGCTGCAGCTCTATCAGACCAATCCCGACGTGATTGCCCACTGCCGGGCCGTGGCCCTGGCCGCCCGACGGCTGGCGGCTGCCTGCGGCCTGCAGGAGCAGGACACGGCCTGGGCGGCCGGCCTGTTGCATGACATTGCCAAACTGCAGCCCAAACACGCCCGGGCCGGGGCGGAGCTGGTGCGCGAGGCCGGCTTTGGCGCCCTGGAGGAGGCCATTGCCCTGCACCCCGGCGTACCGCCCGAAGACGCGTCCCTGCTGACCCAGCTGGTGGCCCTGGCGGACAAATACGCCTCTGGCGACGAGTTTGTGGATCTGGAGACTCGCTTCGGCCGCAAGGCCCGGCGTTTCAAGGAAAATCCCGAAGCATTGCAGACCATCGCCCGCCGGCTGGCCTCCTCCTGCCAGCTGGAGCGGCGCATGGCCGCGCACATTGGCCGACCGCCGCTGGAGGTGGTTCGAGGTGCCCTTGAATCCGCCAGGTGAAATACGCGTCGCCCTGCTGCGGCACGGCGAGGTGGTCCGCCCTTCTGCCTGGCTCGGGGCCGGGCGCCATTATGTCGGCCAGCTCGACCTGCCCCTGAGCGAGCGCGGGCAGGCCCAGGCCCGGGCCTGGGCGGCGCGGCTCAAGGATGATCCGCCAGCCGTGATCCACGCCAGTGACCTCTCCCGCACCGCCGAAACCGCCGCGCTGCTGGCGGCCGTCTGGCGGGTGCCCGTCCATCTGGATGCCGCGTGGCGGGAAATCGAACTGGGCGACTGGGACGGCCTGGCCATGGACGCCGTGCAGACCGGACAGCCCGACCTGCACGCAGCCCGCGGTGCGAACCCGGCCGGAGTGCGGCCGCCCGGGGGCGAACATTTTGGCGATCTGGCCCGGCGGGTCTGGCCGGCCTGTCTGGCCCTGGAGGCGGCCGTGCCACCCGGCCGCTGGGGCCTGGCCGTGACCCACGCCGGCGTCATCCGGACCCTGCGGCTGCTGGTGCAGGGCCGTCCCCTTGCCGGGGTGTTCGGCGAGCCCGTGCCCCTCTCCAGCCTGCACCGACTGCTGTGTAACGCGGGAGGGAGAGAGAAGGGAACAGGCACGGCGGACATGGAGCCCTGCCCCCTGGAGGAATGACCCGGAGCCGCGTGCGGGAAATTATGGCAACTGATTGACCATTGCCCCTTGACCCCGTCGTCGGGCCGCCCCATACTTTTCTGAAATTCCACCACACTTCAGCCAGAGCAGGGGACATCGCATGCGCGTCTATCAGGCCGGACCGCTCTTTACCGAGGCCGAGCGCCTCTGGCATCGGCACTTAAAGGCCGCCCTGGAGGCGGCGGGACTGAAAGTCGTCTGGCCCGGCGAGCTGTTTGATGAAAAAGAGCTGGCAGACATGGGACACCAGGCCAAGCAGCACATTTTTGAGGCCTGCCGGGATCACCTGGAGCAGAGCGACGTGGTGGTGGCCCTGCTGGACGGCACCCAGGTGGACGACGGCACGGCCTGGGAGATCGGCTACGCCTATGCCAGGGGCATTCCAGTGCATGGCATCCGCACCGATTTCCGCAATGCCGGCGATACGGCCCATTCCCTGGTCAACTGCATGATCGAATGCGCCTGCGTCACCGTGGAGCCAAGCGTCTCGGCCCTCGTGGCCCGCCTTGCCCCGGCGCAGGGCGCGTGACCTCTTCCGGAGCATCGCATGTACACCATCCATCCCCTCGTCATGGGGTCCAAGCGGTTTGACAAATCCATGATGACCTACCAGCACGACGCCGGCACGCCGTACGTCATCCCCATCTATACCTGGCTGCTCAAGGGCGGCGACAAGGTGGTACTGGTGGACACCGGCGAATCCCACCCGCTGATCAGCCCGGACCGCGAGGCCGCCCTGGGCGGCAAGATCCATACCTTCGAGGAAGGCCTGGCCCTGCACGGCCTGACCCCCGAAGCCGTGGACGTGATCATCCATACCCACCTGCACAATGACCATTGCGAGAACGACGCCAAATGCGTCAATGCCGCCATCTACGTGCACCCCAGGGAGCTGGAGCACGTGCACAATCCGCATCCCCTGGATTTCCGCTATCTTGAAGATTACATCGAAGAGGTGGAAGAGCGGGGGCAGCTGCGTCTGGTGGAGGCCGACGGCGAGATCCTTCCCGGCATCCGCGTCATGCACACCCCGGCCCACACCGAAGGCGGGCTGACCGTCTTCGTGGACACGGCCAAGGGCGTGGCGGCCATCACCGGCTTTTGCACCATCCTGGAGAACTTCAATCCTCCTGCGGCGGTGCGGGCCATGGAAATGGAAGTCATCCCTCCCGGTACCTGCGTGAACAGCTACGAGGCCTACGACATCCTGCTCAAAGTCCGCGACGCCGCAGACATCCTGCTGCCCCTGCACGAACCGAAATTCGCCAGTGGGGCACAGATCGGGTAGGGCTGGACGATTGCCCGGGACGCCGGGAAACTGCGATGGGGGCCTGTCCCGAAGCTATGCTTCCATGGAGGCTGTCCAGGTGTTGATCTGCAGCAGGTCCGGCATGTGCAGACTGCAGGCCAGGGTCTGGCCGACCTCGCAGTGCCGGGCGGGGAGACGGAACAGCCGGCGGCCCCAGCTGGTGGGACGGCTCAAGGGTGAGGTGTCGAACGCAATGTCCTCATCAAGCAGGGCCCGGAAATGGAAGCACAGGCCGTCCACCCGGCCGGACCGCGTCACGGTCCTGGTGGCGGCCAGGGTGTGCGGAATTTCCGATTCACTGTGCATCGTGTTGAGATCAAAAGTGAAGATTGGTTCAGGCGTGCACGCGAATGCCTCCACCGCGTCGGCGTCCAGCCAGCGGTATGGGTAGCTGCGACGTTTGAGGGGCGTCAGGAACTCGCTTTCCCTGAGGAAGGACACCTCCAGGCCCTCCACGTCCAGTTCCCACAGGAACGGCACCCTGTGGGCTTCCTTGAGGCAGACCGGCTCCAGAAACACCTCGAACCGGGCCGGCAGGATGCGCCCCGTGGGTTTGAGCAGGCGCGCCTTGAGATCCAGCAGGTTGGCCACCATGTTCTCATTGAATAGCAGGTCGCCCATCTGCTCGTGCAGGATCAGATCTGCCTGTCCCTCCTCGGGCGTCAGCGTGGCTTTGGTGCTGTGGGCCAGGACAAAGCGAATGCGTTCGCTCCCGGAATCTGTATTGCGGGCGGCAAGTTCCCGGGCCAGGTGGATGATGCTGGAATGTTCGATGGCCACCACCACGCGGGGCTTGCGCCGTGCCGCCAGCAGCGCCAGCAGCCCCGTGCCGGTGCCCAGGTCCACCACCACGTCGCCGGGCTGGACATGGCGGGCGATGGCTTTGGCGTAGGACTGCACCCTGGAGACGTCGGCGAGCATTTTTTCGTGCTCGTACAGATTGGAAAATTCATCCACATTGCTGATGTTGTACAACAGCCGGCGGATCGGGCGGCTGGATTTGAGCCGGCGCACGGCATGCTGCAAGTGCTCAACCACGCGGTGTTGTACGGAACACTTCATGATTCCTCCGGCCTGCTGCATGGTGCAATATGGATATTGGCGCTATGAATATATGGCACGACGCCACTGCGTCGTCAACGGAACTTATTGCAGATCGCGCAGCGCCGCGTACAGGCTCATGCCGGGATGGTTGAAACGGAATTCCGTCTCCTTGAGATGCAGGTGCAGGGTATGCGCCTGCAGGCCGCGGAATTTTTCCAGGCGGACCATGGCGTACTGGAGAAACCGGGCCATGCGCTGCGTGGGCGGTTCGCGATGCAGGGGGCCGGTGGTAAAAGGGTCGCAGGGCTCGTAGGCCGGGGCGCTGCGGGCCATGAGCATGGAGACGTCCAGAATCACCATGTCCTGCTTCCAGCTTTGCGGGCAGAAGGAGCCCTTGGAGAAGGTCTCGATCCAGAAGCGGCTGTGCCGCAGGCAGCGCAGGGCATCGTCCTCGCGTTCGGGCAATATCTCAACCACAATGCCGCAGTCCTGCGGCAGCACGCCCAGCAGGGCAGGGGGCTCGCGGTGGGGCGCCTTGCCACCGCCCTTGACCAGACCGAGCTGGAAGAAGGTATCCCCGGGATGGACGTGTTTCATCAGGGGCATGTGCTCGCGGCAATGCTCCAGGATGCTGCGGCGCAAGGCCGCCACGTGGCTGTTGACCGTATTACGGGAACAGTCAAGCGACCTGGCCATGGACGTGGCGTCCAGGTCCAGGGCAAAGAGGCTCAGGAGCTTCAGTTGCTTTTTTTTACCAAACTTGGCGCGGCCATCCTGTTTGTTGGCCGGGCTGGAGTTTGGCAGTAAATCCCGCTTTTTTTTCATCACTCAAAAAAACACGATTCCCTAAAAAGACGTGGCGGTTGGAGGGTCAAACGCAGGGGATTCCTTGTCATGACCCGGTAGCCTCTCCATACGTAAGTATGCTTAACCGAGCATACATGGCAAGAGAGATAGCATCCTGCCCGCATGCCGGGCAAGGGTGCGGCTGGAGACAACCCCAACGCGTGCATGAGAGTAACGTGTCATGAAAGTCATCGATGTCGCCGACGCCGTGGGCAGTGTGCTGTGTCATGACATCACGCGGATCATCCCCGGGGAATTCAAAGGCCGGGCCTTCAAGCGTGGGCATATCGTGCGGCCCGAGGATATCCCCGCCTTGCTCAATCTGGGCAAGGAACACCTCTATGTGTACGATCTGGCCGAAGGCTACGTGCACGAGGACGACGCCGCCCGGCGCATGGCCCTGGCCCTGGCCGGGGACCTGCACGGCGCCAACCTGTCTCTTTCCGAACCCTGCGAAGGGCGCATCAACCTGCATGCCTCCTGCAATGGCCTCCTGCATATTGATGTGGAGCGGCTGGCGGCCATCAATTCCGAGGAACAGCTGGTGGTGGCCACGGCTCACACCGCCCAGACCGTGCGCAGCGGGCGCATGGTGGCGGGGTGTCGCGTGGTGCCGCTGGCCGTGCGGCGGGACAAGCTGGAGCGCATGGAAGCCATCTGCGCCCAGGCCGGCCCGGCCGGTGCCGTGGTGCAGGTACTGCCGTTCCGGCCCCTGAAGGTGGGCGTGGTGACCACGGGCAGCGAGGTGTACCACGGCCGCATCCAGGACAAGTTCGGTCCCATCCTGCGGCGGAAGTTTGCGGAATTGAACTGCACCGTGGTCGGCCAGACCATCGTCTCTGATGAACGGGCCATGGCCGTGGGCGCCATCCGCGCCTTTCTGAGCCAGGGGGTGGACATGGTGGCTGTGACCGGCGGCATGAGCGTGGATCCGGACGATCAGACCCCCTCAGCCATCCGGGAGCTGGGCGGCGAAATCGTCACGTACGGTGCGCCGACGTTTCCCGGCGCGATGTTCATGCTTGCCTATGTGGATGGTGTGCCCGTGGTGGGCCTGCCCGGCTGCGTGATGTACGCCCAGGCCAGCGTGTTCGATCTGGTCACGCCCCGGCTTGTGGCCGGCCAACACGTGACCCGCAAGGATATCGTGGCCATGGGCCACGGTGGGCTGTGCATGAACTGCCCGGAATGCCGCTACCCCGTCTGCCCCTTTGGCAAATAGCCAGTCTCGGGACACGGGATGCAGGAGGTTGTGCAACCGGTTCAGATAATTGGCAGCGGATACCAAATCGGGAATGCGCTGCCGCAACGTGCAAGGAACCTGGAACCAGAACCGGACCTAACCATTTGGAAAAAGACGCAGTGGCGGTCTGGAGGCCGAAGCGATGCGCGCGCCGGCCAAGCGAGAACGCACCGCACTCGGCATTCCTCCGGTACCAAACCACTGCGCCGCCCCTTCCCCAAACAGCAAGGAGTGAGTGGAAGATGATTCAAAAAGTTATCACCGTCAACGGCATCGAACGCAATCTGTTCGTGGACGCCGAAGCGCTGCTGTCGGACGTGCTGCGTCAACAGCTCGGGCTCACCGGCGTCAAGGTGGGCTGTGAACAGGGCCAGTGCGGGGCCTGCTCCGTCATCCTGGACGGCAAGGTCGTGCGCTCCTGTGTCACCAAAATGAAGCGCGTGGCTGACGGCGCGCAGATCACCACCATCGAAGGCGTGGGCCAGCCGGACAATCTGCATCCCCTGCAGAAGGCCTGGGTCCACCATGGTGGCGCTCAATGCGGCTTTTGCGCCCCGGGCTTCATCGTTTCCGCCAAAGGCCTGCTGGACACCAACGCCGATCCTTCTCGCGAAGAAGTTCGCGAATGGTTCCAGAAGCATCGCAATGCTTGCCGTTGCACCGGCTACAAGCCCCTGGTGGACGCCGTCATGGACGCCGCCGCGGTCATCAATGGCAAGAAGCCTGCGTCTGACCTGGAATTCAAGATGCCTGCCGACGGCCGCATCTGGAGCTCCAAATACCCCCGCCCCACGGGTGTGGCCAAGGTCACCGGCACCCTGGATTACGGCGCGGACCTGGGCCTGAAAATGCCCCCCGAAACCCTGCATCTGGCCATGGTCCAGGCCAAGGTCTCCCACGCCAACATCAAGGGCATCGACTACTCCGAAGCCCTTAAGATGCCCGGCGTGCACAGCGTCATCACCCACAAGGACGTCAAAGGCAAGAACCGCATCACCGGCCTGATCACCTTCCCCACCAACAAGGGTGATGGCTGGGATCGCCCCATCCTCTGCGACACCAAGGTGTTCCAATACGGCGACTGCATCGCCCTGGTCTGCGCTGACTCCGAAGCCAACGCCCGCGCCGCGGCCGAAAAAGTGAAGGTGGACCTGGAAGAACTGCCGGCCTACATGAGCGGCCCGGCCGCTGCGGCGGAAGACGCCATCGAAATCCACCCCGGCACGCCCAACGTCTACTTTGAACAGCCCATCGTCAAGGGTGACGATACCGCGCCCATCTTCGCCTCCGCCGACGTCACCGTGGAAGGCGACTTCTACGTCGGCCGTCAGCCCCACATGCCCATCGAGCCAGACGTCGCCTTTGCCTACATGGGCGACGACGGCAAGTGCTATGTGCATTCCAAATCCATCGGCGTGCATCTGCACCTGTACATGATTGCTCCCGGCGTGGGCCTGGAAGCCGACCAGCTGGTGCTCGTGGCCAACCCCATGGGCGGCACCTTCGGCTACAAGTTCAGCCCCACTTCCGAAGCCCTGGTCGCCGTGGCCGCCATGGCCACCGGCCGCCCCGTGCACCTGCGCTACAACTACCAGCAGCAGCAGCAGTACACCGGCAAGCGCTCCCCGTGGGAAATGAACGTCAAGTTCGCCGCCAAGAAGGATGGCACCCTGCTGGCCATGGAATCCGACTGGCTGGTGGACCACGGCCCTTACTCGGAATTCGGCGACCTCCTGACCCTGCGCGGCGCCCAGTTCATCGGCGCTGGCTACAACATCCCAAGCATCCGTGGCCGGGGCCGTACCGTGGCCACCAACCATGCCTGGGGGTCGGCCTTCCGCGGCTATGGCGCGCCCCAGTCCATGTTCGCCTCCGAATGTCTGATGGACATGCTGGCGGAAAAGCTGGGCATGGACCCGCTGGAACTGCGCTACAAGAACGCCTACCGCCCCGGCGACACCAACCCCACCGGCCAGGAGCCTGAAGTCTTCAGCCTGCCGGACATGATCGATCAGCTGCGGCCCAAGTACAAGGCCGCCCTGGAAAAAGCCAAGAAGGACTCCACCGCCACCCATAAGAAGGGCGTGGGCATCTCCATCGGCGTGTACGGCAGCGGCCTGGACGGCCCGGACTCCTCCGAAGCCTGGGCGGAACTCAATGCCGATGGCACCATCACCGTCCACACCGCCTGGGAAGACCATGGCCAGGGCGCGGATATCGGCTGCGTGGGCACGGCGCACGAAGCCCTGCGGCCCATGAAGGTGGCTCCCGAAAAAATCAAGTTCACCTGGCCCAACACCGCCACCACCCCGAACTCCGGCCCCGCTGGCGGCTCCCGTTCGCAGGTGATGACCGGCAACGCCATCCGCGTGGCCTGTGAAACCCTCCTCAAGGGCTGCGAAAAGCCCGGCGGCGGCTACTACACCTATGACGAACTCAAGGCGGCCGACAAGCCCACCAAGTTCGTCGGCCAGTGGACAGCCACCAATGGCACCCACTGTGACGCGCAGACCGGTCTGGGCAAGCCCTTTGTGGTGTACATGTACGGCGTGTTCATGGCCGAAGTGACTGTGGATACCACTACCGGCCAGACCACTGTGGACGGCATGACCCTCATGGCCGACCTCGGCAGCATCTGCAACCAGCTGGCCACCGATGGCCAGATCTACGGCGGTCTGGCCCAGGGCATCGGCCTGGCCCTGACCGAGGACTTTGAAGACATCAAGAAGCACGCCACCCTGGTGGGCGCGGGCTTCCCCTTCATCAAGCAGATCCCGGACAATCTGAATATCGTGTACGTGAACCATCCGCGTCCGGACGGTCCCTTCGGCGCCGCCGGCGTGGGCGAACTGCCCCTGACCAGCCCCCACGCGGCCATCATCAATGCCATCAAGAACGCCACTGGCGTGCGTATTTACCGCCTGCCGGCCTACCCTGAAAAGGTGCTGGAAGCCATCAAGACCAACCAGCAGTAACTGAAACACCGCACACCGGGGACCCCGCGCCAGTTCGCATCGCGCGCGGGGTCCCCGCCTGTATCTGAAGGGAGTCTCACCATGACAGTGCAGGAAGCCATCGCCCAGCGGCGCAGCATCCGGGCCTTTTCCGGCGCCCCTCTGAGTGACGCCCAGCTGAACACGCTGCTGGACGCGGCCCGTCTGGCGCCGTCCAGCCTCAATTCCCAGCCCTGGCGCTTCAAGGTCGTTTCCTCTGCCGAGGAGAAGGCCTGGCTGGCCGGATCCGTCTCCCGCCAGCAGGGGCTGTTCACCTCTGCCGGGGCCGTGCTGCTTTGCTGCGCCGACCTGTCCGGCTATCTCAAGGGATCCGAAGAAGCGGTGCAGGCTTATGTTGAATCCGGCTTCACCGGGCCGGTGATGGATGGTATCAAAGACTATCTGGCCGTGGAACAGGCCTCGGCGCGGGAACGCCTGCGGGCCGCCGGCGCCATGAACGTGGCCCTGGCCGTCTCGCAGCTGATGCTTCAGGCCGTGGAACTGGGGCTGGGCACCTGCTGGGTGGGCATGTTCAACGAGGCGGAAGTCAAGGCGCATTTCGGTCTGGGCGAGGATCTGGCCGTGATCGCGCTCCTTGCCGTGGGGGTGCCTGCGGGGGAAAACCCCGGACCGGCCCGGCGCAAGCCGCTGGATGCCATCGTCCTTCCCTAAAAAAAGGAATGTTTCATGGAGCAACAGACGCTGCGCGCCTGGGAGCAACGCTGCACGCAGGAAGAAGCCCCGAAGTGCCAGGCCGCCTGCCCGCTGCACGTGGATGTCCGGGCGTTCATGGCTGCCATGCAGCAGGGAAAATGGAAGGAAGCCCGTGCCGTGCTCGCCAGGACCATGCCCCTGCCGGGTGTTCTGGGCTTGGTGTGTGAGCATCCCTGCCAGGCCAGCTGCCGCCGCGCCGACCTGGACGAGGCCGTGCACATCGGCCAGTTGGAGCGCGCCGCCCTCCGGCTCTTTCCGCAGCGCGAAGCCATCCGCCCCCTGCCGGCCAAGAACCGCAAGGTGGCCATTCTCGGGGCTGGCCTCTCGGCCCTCACCTGCGCCTGGGACCTGGGCAAGAAAGGCTATGCCCCGGTACTGCATGCACCGGAAGGGGAGTGGGGCGGGCAGCTGTTGGGCATCGCCCAGGACCAGCTGCCTCCACAGGCCCTGGAAGACGCCTTTGCCCAGCTGGCCGGGCTGCGCGTGCAACGCGAAACCGTGCCAGCCCTGGACAGGGCGCTCCTGGAACGTCTTTGCGCCGAATATCCGGCGGTCTACATCGGGCTGGATACGCCTTCCCTGGCCGGCGACCCTGCAGCCCTGGCCCAGGAAGCGCCGGAGCCCGTGACCTGGCAGATTCAGGACCAGAACATCTTCTGCGGCGGCTGCCACACGAACACCTGCATCGACGCCGCCTTCCAGGGGCGCATGGCTGCCGTTTCCGTGGACCGGTTTCTGCAAAACGTCTCCCTCACCGCCGCCCGTGACCGTGAAGGGCCCTACGAAACCACGCTCTTCACCAGCATTGAGGATCTGCCCACCCACCCAGCCGCGCCCGTGGACTGGCAGGCCGAAGACACCGTCCGGGCTGCTGCGGGGCGATGTCTGCTTTGCGAGTGCAAGGAATGCGTGAAGGTCTGCGTGTACCTGGACCAGTTCAAAGGCTATCCCAAAAAATACGCCCGCGAGCTGTACAACAACCTCTCCATTGTCCAGGGGGTGCGCAAGGCCAATACCATGATTGAAAGCTGCAGCGGCTGCGGTCTGTGCGAAGCCGTCTGCCCCAATGATTTCCACATGGGCAAACTGTGCCTGGAAGCGCGGGAGGAGATGGTCCGCACGGCCAAGATGCCCGGCTCGGCCTATGACTTTGCCTGCAAGGACTTCGAACACAACGTCTCGGAACTGGCAGCCCTGGCCCGGCACGCTCCCGGGGCGAGCGCCAGTGCCTATCTGTTCTTGCCCGGCTGCCAGTTGGGCGGTTCCTCGCCAGCCATGGTCCGCCGGGTCTACGGCCATCTGCGGGATGCACTCCCCGAACCCGTGGGCCTGCTGCTTTCCTGCTGCGGCGCGCCGGTCAAGTGGGCCGGCCAGCGGGAACGCTTCGAGGCGCATCTGCATACCCTGCGGCAGACGATAGCGGAGATGGGCTCCCCGACGGTCATCGCCGGCTGTACCACCTGCATCGATACCTTCCGCGAGCACCTGCCGGAACTCAAGTGGGTATCCATGTGGGAGATTCTGGAGGCTCACCCGCCGACCCCGGCCAGCGCCGGCAAACGGCTGGCCCTCCACGATCCCTGCACCTCGCGGCACCTTGAAGCCCCCCGCGCTGCCGTGCGCCGTCTGGCCAACCGCGTCGGGCTGACCTTGGACGAGCCCGGACTTTCCGGCGAGCGCACCGAATGCTGCGGCTATGGCGGCGGCATGGAATCCGCCAATCCTGCCCTGGCCGACACCGTGGCCCGCACCCGGGTGACCCGCATGCACGAGGATCGTCACGTTGCCTCTGGGGACGAAGCCATCCTCACCTGGTGCGCCATGTGCCGCGACAGCCTCTCGCGCACGGGCACGCCGGTGTATCATCTGTTGGATTTCCTCTTCCCTGAATCGGCTGATCCCCCGGCGCAATCCACCTGTTCCTTCATTCGCCGCGCGCCCGGTTTCGCCGACCGGCAGGAAAACCGCCGCCGGCTCAAGCGGGAACTGCTGGCCGAACTCTGGCAGGAGACCTGCACCATGCCTGAAGACAGGAGTCCCCTGCGGCTTGATGCCGAGGTCCAGGAGACCGTGGACCAGCGCCGCATCCTTCTCGCGGACATCCGCGCCGCCCTGCGCCACGCCCGGGAGACGGGCAGGGAGCTGGTCCGCCCCGATACCGGCCGCCGCATCGTCTGCCATGCGCCGGGCACGGTCACTTACTGGGTGGAATACTCCATCGGGACCACACACACGGCGGTGTACCGCATCCACCGCGCCTGGAGCCACCGCATGCGCATTTCGGAGGTCTGATGCAACGCTTTCCCGAAATCATCGCCCGCTACGAAGGCTGGCGCTGCGCCGCCTGCGACGAGCCTATGGTCCCCGGTCCGGCCCAGCTGGCCTACATGGGGGCGGTCTTTGATGTGGAGCTGCCCAAGTGCCCGCGCTGCAATGCCGTCCTGGTGCCGGAGGAGCTGGCCCTGGGCAAGATGCTGGATGTGGAGCAGGTGCTGGAGGACAAATGACCGAACTGACCGGCCGCATGGCGCCAGAGACCGCCGCACCCTTCCATGCCCGCCCGGATGTCCGGGCCGTGCTTGGGGCGACCCTGCGCCCCGGCGGCCTGACCCTGACCGGCCGGCTCCTGGAACTGGCCCGGCTGCCACTGCGCAGCCGGGTGCTGGACCTCGGCTGCGGGCCTGGAGCCTCCCTGGTTTTTTTGCGGGAACAGGGGTTCCGGCCCATCGGGCTGGATGCGACGGTGGAGGCCGGGCCAGCTCTCGTCCCTGCCAGCCCGCTGCCCCGTGTGCAGGCCCTGGCGGCGGTGCTGCCCTTTGTTTCCGCCTCACTCGATGCGGTGTTGTGCGAGTGCTCGCTGAGCTGTACGGGGGCCTCGCCAGCGGTGCTGGCTGAAATCGCCCGGGTGCTGCGTCCTGGCGGGAGGCTGCTCCTGACCGATCTGTACAGCCGTTCCGGGCGCAGCAGCTGCCCGGCGCCTGCGAATGCTGTCCAGGCCGGGGGCAGTTGTGCGGAGGGTGCGCCGACACTGTCGGGGTGGCAGACGGTCCTACGGGACAGCGGTTTTCGAATCCTCATCCTGGAGGATCACAGCCGCAAACTGGTGGAGCTGACGGCCCGGCTGGTCTTTGCCGGCGTGCTGGACTTGCGAGACTCGAAAGACTGGCGGCAGGGGCGCGACAACTGCGAGCCCCCGGGCTATTTTTTGTGCGTTGCCTCAAAGCAAGGATGAATGATATGACGGACTTGGAACAGGAAGTCCTGCGCCTGCTGGGCGATGGCTTCAACTGCAGCCAGATTGTCCTTAAACTCGGCCTGGAACTGACCGGCGAAGACCGCCCGGAACTGGTCCGCATGGCCCAGGGGCTGGGCCATGGTATTGGGGCTGGCGAGGTCTGCGGCGCGCTCCTGGGTGGCATCTGCCTCCTCTCCTGGCACTGCGGCCGCGGCTCGGACGAGGAAACAAAACACCCCATGTTCGACGCCATCCTCAGCGATCTGGTGACTTGGTTCCAGGAGTCGGCCTGCGCCAGCTACAACAGCATCCGCTGCGGGGATATTCTGGAAGACTCCGGCGGCACGCCGCACTTTGAGCGCTGCGCCGGGCTCACCGCCGGAGCCTACGAAAAGGCTGTCGAGATTCTGCAGCAATATGAAATAGATCCCACCCTGCCGCCGGAGGCTCGACATGCCTGAGGCGCGTACTCTGAGTCTGTGCCCGGACTGTCTGGCCGTGGTGCCGGCCGAGTATGTCCAGCAGGGCGAGGACGTTTTTCTGGTCAAGGAATGTCCCGAACATGGGACCTTTCAGACCATTGTCTGGCGCGGCCCGCCGGCCTTTGGCGGCTGGCTCCGGCCCAAGACGCCCGTTCGCGCCCACGCCGAGCCCCGTCCCGAAGTCCGCGGCTGCCCCTACGATTGCGGCCTGTGCGTCAACCACCGCCAGCACACCTGCTGCGCCGTGGTGGAGATCACCCAACGGTGCGATCTGGGCTGCCCGGTCTGCTACGCTGCGTCAGGAACCGATGGGCACTCGGCTCCGGCCGATCCCGATTTCGGCCGGCTGGCCTTCCTCCTGGACCGGCTCAAGGCCCAGGCCGGTGACTGCGTGGTCCAACTCTCGGGTGGCGAGCCCTGCGTGCGGGATGATCTGCCGGCCATCGTGGCCCTGTGCAAGACCAAGGGCTTTTCCTTTGTTCAGATCAACACCAACGGCCTCCGACTGGCCCGGGACCCCGCCTTTGCCCGTGCTTTGGTTGATGCGGGATTGGACACGGTCTACCTGCAGTTCGATGGCCTGGATCAGGCCTCCCACAAGGCCCTGCGCGGCCGGCCCCTGCGCGAGCAGAAACTGGCGGCCGTGGAGGCTGCTGCTGCGGCCCGGCTGGGCGTGGTGCTGGTGGCCACGGTGGTGCCCGGCGTCAATGACGGCCAGTTGGGCCAGCT
Organism: Megalodesulfovibrio paquesii; assembly: GCF_054653055.1. Taxonomy (NCBI): domain Bacteria; kingdom Pseudomonadati; phylum Thermodesulfobacteriota; class Desulfovibrionia; order Desulfovibrionales; family Desulfovibrionaceae; genus Megalodesulfovibrio; species Megalodesulfovibrio paquesii. The sequence continues at coordinate 110,509 of NZ_BAAIGQ010000007.1, forward strand.
CCTGGACTTTGCCGTGGATCTCTCCCAGACCCGTGGCCCGGCCGTACGCGGTCTGCATCTGCAGCCTGTGAGTTATTTCGGCAGAATGCGGGAAACACCCGACGACAGCCGGCGCATCACCCTGCCCGAACTCATGCGCGGGTTGGAAGCCCAGACCGGAGGCCGGGTCCGTGCTGCGGACTGCATCCCGCCGGGCTGCGAGCACGCCTTGTGTTCCTTCCACGCCAACTACCTGCGCCGGCCGGATGGCAGCCTGCGCCTGCTCTCCGCGCCGGACTGTTGCTGCGGCCCCAACGTGGCGGCCACGCCGGCAGAGGAGGGCGCGCTCAAGTCCAAGTCTTTCACCCGTCGGCAGTGGGCCTTTCCTGAGGATTTCCAGGCAGGCGGGCCGGGAAACGCAGGCGGGCCGGGCGGCCTGGGAGATATGGACGCCTTTCTGGCCGATGCCAGGCGTCGGGCCTTTTCCCTCTCGGCCATGGCCTTTCAGGATGCCTGGACCATGGACCTGGAGCGCGTGCAGGGCTGTTGCATCCACGTGCTCAGTCCGGAAGGCCGGCTGATACCGTTCTGCAGCTACAACTGCACCTCGCGCCAGGGCCGGGCCTTGCATCGCGGGAGCGGCGGGGCATGAGGGCGCATCGTCTGGACGCATGGATTGCCCGCGGGCTGGGAGAGTCGGGCCGTCCTGATCCAGCCATTCTGGATACACGCCGTCTGGAACTGCTCAACGCCACCCTGGCCTGGGCGCGGGCCTGCAGCCCGTTCTGGCGGGCGCATCTGGCTGGCACTCCGGAAGCGCTGGATTCGCTGGAACAACTGGCCGGATTGCCCATGCTGACGGCGCAGGAGCTGCGCATTCACGGTGCGGCCCTGTGCTGCCTGCCGCAGGGGGCCTTCGAACGGGTGGTGACCATCCAGACCTCGGCCACCACCGGCCCACCCAAGCGTCTGTATTTTACCGGCGAAGATCTTGCAGCCACCGTGGATTTTTTTGCGGCGGGCATGTCGCACATCGTCCCACCTGGCGAGGCCGTGCTGCTGCTCATGCCCGGCGGAAGACCCGGCACCGTGGGCGATTTGCTTGGCCAGGGCCTGGAGCGCATCGGCTCGCCGTGCCATGCAGCCGGGTTTCTGAAGGATGTCGGCATGCTGCATGCGGCTGTCCAGGCGCATTCAATCCGCTGTGTGGTGGGCCTGCCCTGGCAGTTGCTGGCTGCAGCCCGGGCTGGCGGACCGATTCCAGGCGTGCGGTCGGTGTTGCTTTCCGCAGACCGGGCCCCGCAGTGGCTGGTGGACGAGCTGCGCCAGCGGCTGGATTGCGAGGTCTTTCTGCACTGGGGCATGACCGAGACCTGCCTGGGCGGTGCCGTGGACTGTCCGGACCACGATGGCCTGCATCCGCGGCTCCTGGATCTGCATCTGGAGATTATCGATCCGCACACCAATCAGCCCCTTGCGCCGGGCGAGTGGGGCGAGGTGGTGTTGACGACCCTGGCCCGGCGCGGCATGCCCCTCATCCGGTATCGCACGGGGGATTTCAGTCGCCTGCTTGTGGAACCCTGCGCCTGTGGCAGCCGGTTGCCACGCCTGGAGAATCCGGCCGGCCGGCTCCAGCCTCCCCTGGTGCTGCCCTCCGGGGGCACGCTGGAGGAACACGCCCTGGACGACGCCGTGCTGCAGACGCCGGGACTGTCCGCCTGCCTTCTGGAGTGGCGGCAGGCCGGAGGAAGGGCCGGGGAGCGTGACTGCCTGCACGTGCTTGCCAGTGGTTCAGGACATGATCTTGAAGAAGCCATCGCCGCCCAGCTGCGCAGTCTGCGTGGTGGCGAACCGCCCGGCATGGAACTCGCTGTCGAGTGTATTTCCCTGGAGACCCTGCTGGCCCAGGCCCCACCCAAGCGCCTGTTGCGTCGTATCAGTATGGAGGAGTCCGCACATGCCTCTGTTTGACGTTATTGCCGCCGCGCCATTGCCGGCTGCCCTGGTCACCATTCTGCATCAGGACGGGTCCACCCCGCGCACGGCCGGGGCCCGCATGCTTGTGTTCCCCGACGGCACCATCCAGGGAACCATCGGCGGCGGACTGGTGGAAGCCAAGGCCATGGAACTGGCGGCCGCAGTCCTCATGACGGGACAGCCTGTGATTGAGGAGTACGATCTGGCCGGCCGGGCCGATCCCGGCATGGACATGATCTGCGGCGGCCGGCTGGAAGTGCTGGTGGAACGGCTGGACGCTGCTGCCTGCGAGGCATTTGCCGAGCTGGCCAGGCATTTGGCCGCCGGGCGAAGTGCCGCCATGATCACCACAATTGAAGGCTTGCCCCTGACCATCCGGCGCGAGGTACTGTCCGATCCGGCAGCGGGCCTGCCGGCAGGCCAGGCAGGCCAGGCGGACCGGGCGGACCGGGCGGACCGGGCGGACCGGGCGGGCTGGGTCTTTCAGAAGCACGGCGCACTGCGCCGTCTGGTGGAGGTGCATACCCCGCCGCCAAGCCTGTATCTCTTTGGGGCGGGACACGTCTCCCAGGCCACGGCCGAGGTGGCCCATGTGGCCGGTTTCCGGGTGGTGGTGGTGGATGATCGGTCGGAATTCGCCAATGCCGCGCGCTTTCCGCATGCCGCCAGGCTCGTCGTGCCGCCGACGTATGACCGGCTCTTTGAGGATTCAGCCTTGGCGGAGGAGGCTCTGGGTCCGCAAAGTCATCTGGCCATCCTGACCCGTGGGCACCGGCACGATGCCACGGTATTGGCGCAAGCCCTGCGCACCCCGGCGGGATGGGTGGGCATGATCGGCAGTCGGCCCAAGCGGGAGGCAACCTATCAGCGCCTGCGCCAGGACGGTTTTGAAGACAGTGACTTCGCCCGCGTGGCCTGCCCCATCGGGCTGGCCATCGGCGCGCAGACGCCGGGCGAAATCGCCGTCAGCATTGTGGCGCAGCTGATTCAATTTCGGGCCGCCAAGGGAACTGGCGCACCATGAGCATCCGGTCTCGCCGGCATGTATTTTGCCTTGCCAGCGGGCAGGCGCAGCAGCAGCACGGCGGGCGGACGGGCCGCTCCGGTCAATCCGGGCGGAGTGGCACTCCCTGTGAGACGGGGCGCGGCGGCATGGGACCGCCTGCAACACAACGCTTTGAGCTGGAGGAGAGCAAGGCTGTGCGGGCACTACGCGACCCATCCCATTTGACAGTCTGCACCCTGCAGGAGGACGGCGAGGCGGTCTGCACGCCCGCGCTGATGCTTCCTGCCACCTATCAGGCCATGGAGCGCTTTGAGCTCCTGATGCACCTGGGGCATCCGGACATGGCCGTCCGGCATCTGGCCGGCCGGGCGCTCCTGGCCCGCTTTCCCGACGCGGCGGATATCCTGATCGCCCAGCTGGAGCAACCCCAGTGGGGTCTGCGCCAGGAGGAAGCGCTGAGCCTGCTCGTGGGCCTGCAGGCCAGCCAGAGCCAGCCCGTGCTGCTGGCCGTGTTGCTGCCCATGCTCCAGTCCCGGGAAGAGGCGCGACGGCTGGCGGTGGTCAAGGCCCTGCGCTGGCTCACGGACGAGGCCTCTCCCTTTCTGCTCGCGCTTGGCGATGTCTCCTGGCGGGTTCGCCTGCAGGGGATTTTTGCCCTGAGCGACATGGGCCGGCCCGAGCACCGTCCGGCACTGGAACGACTGCTGCGGGAGGACCCTCCCCAGCTCCAGCAAGTCCGGCAGGCCACCCAGGGCGCGCTGGACCGCTGGAAACATCGCGGCCCGGAACGTTCCCTCAAGCACGTCCTGCGGCGCAGCGAGGAAGAACGCTGATGGGAACGCAAGGGGACTCCGCCCGGTTGTGACGCGCCTGCAGGCCGGTCTGGCCTCTTCCCTTGGCGCGCTGAATGTGGGACATGAGCACCATGCTTGGCCAGATTGGGCGTGGCCTTGTACTGCCCTTATCAGCCCTTAGCAGGAGGAAGTTCATGCGCCACATTCGTCTGATGTGTCTTGCCCTTGTGCTGCAGCTGGTTCTTGCCGCCGCCGCGCAGGCCGGCACGCTGCCGGATGGCTTCGTCTACCTCAAGGATGTTTCGCCCGCCATCCTGCAGGACCTGCGCTACTACGGCGAAGATAACTTCGTCGGCGCCCGGGTGGATGGCTACAACGCCCCCACCGTCATCCTCACCCGGCAGGCTGCCGAGGCCCTGCATCGGGTGCAGGTGCAGCTGCAGGCTTTCGGGCTCGGGCTGCTGGTGTTCGACGGCTACCGCCCCCAGCGCGCCGTGGACCATTTCCAGCGCTGGGCCAAGGATCTGCAAGACACCAAAACCAAGGAGCGCTACTACCCGGACGTACCCAAGGAAGAGCTCTTCAAGCGCGGCTACATTGCAGCCCGCTCCAGCCACAGCCGCGGCTCCACCGTGGATCTGACCATCATCTCCCTGGAAGACGGCCAGCCCCTGGACATGGGCTCGCCCTTCGATTTCTTTGGCCCCATCTCCTGGCCGGCGTCCATGGACGTGCAGGCTCCGCAGCGCGCCCACCGCATGCTCCTGCAACGCTTGATGGTCAGCCAGGGGTTTGTGCCGTACGATCAGGAATGGTGGCACTTCACGCTCAAGGGTGAGCCGTTTCCAGATACGTTTTTTGATTTTCCGGTGGAGTAGGGTGCGGGGTTGGCAGACTGGGGCGCTCGTTGTGACCATGTAACGACAAAGAGGGCTCGGATTGGCCGCCTGGAGTCTGGGCTTATAACACCTTAAATTTCAAAAGATTCCTTGATTGAAGCCCGTTGGTTTGCTAGGACTGTGCTGGTTTTGATTCTCGTTTTCAGGCGGCCGGCGCGATATTCGCGGCGGCCCGCCACAGCACAGGAGCGGATGCATGGGTCGAACCTCCTCCGACGCGCCGGTCATCGCCGTCCAGGGATTGCACCACCGGTACGGGGCGCGCGTCATTTATGAGCAACTCTCCCTGAATGTGCCCCGGGGCAAGGTGGTGGCCCTGCTGGGCAAGAACGGCGTGGGCAAAACCACGCTCATCAAGATTCTCATGGGCTTCCTTACCCCGCATGCCGGCCGCTGCACCGTGCTGGGGGACCCGTCTCATGCCCTCACGACAGAAACCCGCCGCCGCGTCGGCCTGTTGTTCGAGGGCCACGTGGCCTACGATTTCATGTCCATCGCGGAGATCGAGCGGTTTTACGCCCCGTTCTACCCCCGCTGGCGGCGTGAGTTGTATTGGGAGCTGGTGGGCCGCATGGGTCTGCCGGACAATCACCGCATTGCCCGCATGAGCGAGGGCCAGCGTTCCCAGGTGGTCCTGGGGCTGCTCATGGCCCAGCAACCGGATCTCCTTATCCTGGACGACTATTCCATGGGTCTGGATGCCGGGTACCGCCGGCTCTTTGTGGATCTGATGGCTGAATATCTGGACCCGGCCAGGGGGGAGCGCACCGTGTTCCTGACCTCCCACGTCATCCAGGACATGGAACGCTTTGTGGATGATATCATCCTGCTGGAGCGCGGCGGGGTGGCGCGACAGTGCGCGCTCAAGGACTTCCTCTGCCAGTTCAACCGCTACAGCCTGCCCAAGACGGCCGTGCGCGGCGGCCTGCAGGCCGGGGGCGGTGCGGGAGCGAGAGGGGGCGAGCTCATCAAAAATGCCGAGGAGCACGCGGCGCGCTGGGAATTGTTCTCCTTTGCCAGCCTGGAGGCGCTGCGGGCCACGCTCCGCGAGCAGGGCCACGATGCCACGGACCTGCAGCAGCTGCCCATGACCCTGGAAGACGCCTTTATTGGCTATACCGGGCGGTATTAGGGCCTCCCACCCAGCCACGCAACGAACCAACCATGCAGCATGGAATGCGGGCTTCTGCCTTGGTGGCAAGAGCCTGTCCGGAGCGATTTGTCGTGATGATCCAAGCAATTTTGATGAAGGAGTGGCGCAAGGCCTGGCGGCCGGCCCTGGTGATCCTGGGGGGCAACGTCCTGGCTGCGGCGCATGTCTGGCTGGCCACGCGGCAGCTGTTTCAGCGCGAGCATGCGGAAGTGGTCTGGTACCAGACCATGCAGCTGGGGCTGCCGTTTTTTCTCACCCTCAAGTACCTTCCCCTGGCCACGGGCGCAGCGCTGGCCGCGGCGCAGTTTCTGCCGGAAATGCGCAACGAGCGGCTCCGGCTCGCCCTGCACCTGCCCCTGGGGCTGCCCGGACTGCTCCTGGCCCATGTACTGGCCGGCCTGGCCGGGCTGGCCGCCTGTCTGGCCATACAGGCGGCGGGGCTGACGCTGGCCGTGACCAGCTGGTTCCCGTGGGAGATGCTCGGCCATGTCCTGGCCGTCTGGGCGCCCTGGGCGCTGGCCGGGGTGGTGGGGTATCTGGGGTTGGGGGTTGCGCTTCTGGAACCATCCTTCAGCCGGCGTCTGGCCGATCTGGCCCTGGCCGTGGGCGCGGCCTGGTTGTTTTTGCTGCCCGTGAATCCGGGGCAGGCCGCCTCGCTGCTGCCGGCGGGCATGTTGCCTCTGCTGGCCCTGGCCATGCTGCATTCCGCTGGCCGTTACAGAAACAGGAGGGCGGACCGGTGATGCAACGTCTTGCGCAGGCAGGTCTGGCCCTGCTGGTGGTGGCGCTCCTGGCCGTGTATCTGCCCCTGGGCTATGCATGGCTGTGCGTGGAGCCCGTGGAAAAAACACATCTGCTCTACAGCCCGGTGCTGGAACAGTTTGTCTGGAAAGAGAAAGTGGCCGCCGTGCCGCCCGAGGCCCTGGGCAAGGACGAAGACCATCATGCGGACATCATCCACCGCGACGAGGCCGGCCAGTATTACAGCCGGGTGGAATTCGAGAAGCTGCTGCCCTTCATCTACTTCAAAAACATGGAGATGTGGGGCCTCCTGCCCCTGTCGCTTGGCGGGCGGACCTTTGACGCGGCCAGCATCAAATCCAACCGGCGGGTCATGGAACTGCGGCCTCGGGACGTCCTGGAGGCTGACGCGGTCTGGCGGCAGGTGGTGCCCCTGCTGGAAGCCACGCCCGGCGAAGCCCGGCTGGTCTTTCCCGAGGACCGCCTCCGCCTGACGCCTGACGGGCTGGAGTTCATCAATGCCGATTTCAACCGTGTGGATGCAGCCTTGAGCCGGACCTTCACCAGGGCCCTGGCCGAGGCGGGCTTTGTGTTTCCGGCCCGGTTCGCCGCCAACTGGCCCGTGTTGCTCAAGCCCTTTGACGCCGGGCTGTTCCTGGTGGACGCCACGGGGGCGGTGTTTCGCCTGCGCCGGCAGGCCAATGCCCCGGTGGCGACGCGATTGCCCTTCCCTCCGGCGCTGCAGCCAAGGCACATCGCGGTCATGGAAAGCAACCAGCATGACTATCTGGGGCTGCTCCTGGCCGGCAACAACACCCTGCAGGTGCTGCGGGAGGCGGATCTGGCGCTCGTCGAACTGCCTTTGCCGGGCTATGACCCCGAGCGCATGGAGTGCAAGCTGATCATCGATCCCCTGCACGTCACGGCCATCTACAGCGATGAGGAGATGGTTCACGGCGTGGCCATGGACCGGGACTTCCGCCCCGTGCGCACGTATTCGCACCGCATGTCCCGGGCCGTGCCTTCGCCGGCGCAGCAGTTGCAGGCGGCGTTGTTCCCGTTCCAGGTGCGCTGGCAGGCGGAACCGCAGCCGGGGTTCCAGGTGCGGCCCGGCGGGGCCTTGGCTCTGGCGGGGATGGCCGCTGCCGTGGTGGCCTTGCTGGTCCTGCGCCGCTCCCGGAGGTTGCCGCTCTGGGAGGGGAAGGGGCTGGTGCTGACGGCGGCAACCGGTCTGTACGGCCTGCTCGCCACGGTGCTGGTGCTGGACGAGTAGGCGGCCAATCGCCGCTACAGCCCCTGGGCCCGGGTTCTGGCATGGCGGACCAGCTGGCCCACGTCCAGAATCAGGGAAATGCCGCCATCGCCGCTCACGGTGGCGCCGGAGAGCCATTTGAGATTGCGGTACATGTCCGCCAGGGGCTTGATGACCGCCTGTTGCCGGCCGACTACCGCATCCACGGCCAGGCCCACCTGTTGGCCCTCGCTGGAGACGACAACGACGCGCTCCAGCGGGGGCGGCGTGCCCGGTGCCTCCAGCAGCGTGCGCAGGCTGATGCAGCTGATCAGATGCCCCATGCGCTCGATGGTGCTCACTTCGCGGTCGTTTTCGGGCGAGGAGGCGCGCTCCTGGCAGGCCTCCACCGAGGTGAGGGGGATGATGTAAGACTCGCCGCCCACCACCACATGCAACCCGTCGATGATGGCCAGGGTCAGGGGCAGGCGGATGGCCAGGGTGGAACCCTGACCGGGAGTGCTCTCCATGCTCACGGCGCCGCGCAGGGCGTCGATGCTCTGCTTGACCACATCCATGCCCACGCCACGGCCGGACAGGCTGGAGACGGTGCTGGCCGTGGAAAAACCGGGCAGGAAGAGCAGGTTGCAGATGTCTTTGTAGGTGAGCTCATCGCCTGGAGCGGCGAGCCCGCGCTCAATGGCCTTGGCGCGCACGGCTTCGGCATTGATGCCGCCACCGTCATCTGTCACCTGGATGACCACCTCGCCGCTTTCATGCCAGGCGGCCAGCCGCACGGTGCCCTTGGCCGGCTTGCCGGCAGCCAGGCGGACTGCGGCGGCCTCGATGCCATGGTCCACGGCATTGCGCAGGATGTGCATGAGGGGATCTTTGAGGCGGTCGATGACTGTCTTGTCCATTTCCGTGTCTTCACCTTCGGTGATCAGCTCCACTTCCTTGCCGGTCATGGTGGCGGCGTCGCGCACCAGCCGGCGCAAGGCGCCGGTGACGCTGCCGATGGGCAGCATGCGCAGGCCCAGGGCGGTATCGCGCAGCTCGTCGGCCAGGCGTTCCAGATCCTCGGCAATGCGGTAGATCGGGGAGTCGGCCTCCATGCCGCGGGTGGTCTGGGTCAGCCTGGACTGCAGGATGACCAGCTCGCCGACCATGTTCACCAGATAGTCCAGGCGGCTGGAGTCCACCCGGATGCCGCTCGGGGCTGTCTCGGCACGGGCGGCGGGGGGAGGGGCAACAGCCTGGGCCCCGGCAGGCGGCGCTGCAGTGCGCAGGTTCAGCACCTCCTTGTGCTGGGCTTCCAGGGCCGCGCAGATTTCATTCGGAGCCTGCTGCCAGATTCCCTCCAGCAGGCGGGCAAAGGCGTCCAGGTCTGAATCGCGCACCGTGCCCGGGCCGATGGCCTGCACCCGGGCGACCTCTTCGCTCTCAAAGATGAAGATATCGCGCAGGGAATCAGCCCCGCAGGGGGAGAGCACCAGTACGTCCCACCAGCAGCAGACCTGCTCGGGATCCAGCTCCTGCAGGGGAGGCACGGCCTCGTCATGGCAGAGCAGACGGGTTTTGCCCAGCTCGCACAGTTCATTGAGCAGCATGAGCGGCTGGGTGCCGGAAAGAAAGGTCTCCGGCTCGGGCCGATAGCGCAGCCAGCACAGCTCGGCCTGTGGCGGCGTGGCGGATTCCAGCTGCGTCTGGCAGTCCCGCGCCGCCCTGCCCGAGGGCGGTTCCGCAGGCGGAGCAGGCGTCCGGGAGGAGGCCGATTCGCCCAGATACGGCTTGAACTGCGCGATGATGGCGTCCGACGCGGCAATGCTGGCCGGCTCGCCGGCAGGATCCTGGCCGAGCAGTTTCAGCAGATGATCCTTGGCCTGGAAGGTCAGGCTGATCAGCTCGCCGGTGGCCTGGATTTCGCGGCTGCGGACCTTGTCGAAAATGGTCTCAATATCATGCGTGAACCGGGCAATTTCCGAAAAGCCGAACATGGCCCCGGAGCCCTTGATGGTGTGCATGGTGCGGAAAATGCTAGCAATACACTCGGCATTCTGGGGATCCTGGTCCAGACGCAGGAGAAGGCCTTCCAGATCCGCCAGCAGTTCCTGGGCTTCTTCGATGTATGGCTGGTGGGGGTTCATGGCGGCCATGGGCGTCTCCTCAACGTGCGTCACCAGATTCGGGCGATTTTGGGGAAAGGCCAAGCCCCGTGGCAAGCTCCCGGGCCAGGGCGGAGGCCAGGGGAGGCGGCGTGCCAGGATCGCCCGATGCGCTGGCCGCGTCGCCCGCGTTCTTCGGATGACTGGCGATAAGATCCCCCCAGTTGGTGGCCAAGGCCGCGCAGCGGAAATCCGGATGCAGATCCCGCGCGCAGATCAGGGCCACGCCGGCGTCCTCACAACTGCGGCGGGCTGCCGTCAGTAGTTGGAAAAAGGACAAGTCCGCTTCGGCCACCCGGGAAAAACTGCAGTGCACGTCGCCGCCGGCCTGCAGGGCTTGCAATAGTGTGGCTTTGATGGCCTGGGCGTGTTCCACGGTGCAATGGGGCGGAAACGTGATCTCCATGGTGGCTGCGCTCCGTTCACAGTGCCGCGGCATCGGCGGCGGGGTGGAGGGACTCAAGCTCCTCGGGGGCGAACACCCGGTATTCATCCAGCAGGAGCATGAAGGCATCGCGATGGCGGGCCACTCCCTTGATGAAGTCCGTGCGGACGCTGGCGCCCATTTGCGGCGCCGGGGCGACCTGTTGTTCATCCAGTTCCAGCACTTCCTTGACCGAGTCGGCCAGGGCGCCGATGAGCAACTGGCGTCCTTCCTCTTCCAGTTCCAGAATGATGATCCGCGTAAAGATGGTGCGTTCCGTGCGGCCCATGCCGAATTTGTGCTTGAGATCCACCACGGAGATGGCATTGCCCCGCAGGTTGACCACGCCCCGGATAAAGGACGGCGCATGCGGGATGCGGGTGATGTCGCAAAAATCGAGGATTTCCCGGACCGAGGCGATGTGGAAGGCAAAGAATTCGCCATTGAGGGTAAAGGACAGATGCTTTTTGGGTGCGCCAACGCTCATGAAGCCTCCCAGATGACGATCCTGATATCCGTGCCGGAGGGCCTCCCTGCGGTCACGGGCCAGCCGCGTCCTGCAAAGCCAGACGGGGCGGCATGCGGCAGGCGTGGGCCATGGCGCGCGCCGGACAAGCCGGCGCGCGCAGGGGACGGCAGGGGTCAGTAGCGTTCAAACGCATCGTCCATGGCATCCCCCTCGCTCAAGTCCAGGACGATTTTCTTGGCAGTCTTGGCGGAAGCCGGCTTGTCCCCACGGCCGCCGGGCAGGCTCCTGTGGGGCTTGACGGCGGAGCGGGCGGCGGTTTTCTCGCCGTCTTCCTGCAGGGAGAAGAAGGCGATGCTCTGCTGGAGCTGCTGGGCCTGGGCGCTCATTTCCTCGGCAGTGGAAGCCAGTTCTTCGGCAGAGGTGGTGTTCTGCTGGGTGACCTGGTCGAGCTGTTCCAGGGCGGTGCTCACCTGGCGGGCGCCCATGTTCTGCTCGTTGCAGGCTGCGGCGATTTCCTGCACCAGACCGGCGGTTTTCTGAATGTCCGGCACCAGCTTGTCCAGGAGCACCCCGGCCTTTTCGGCCACGCCGGTGCTGTTGGCGGCCAGCTCGGTGATTTGCGAGGCCGCCACCTGGCTGCGTTCGGCCAGTTTGCGCACTTCCGAGGCCACCACGGCAAAGCCCTTGCCGGCGTCCCCGGCGCGGGCGGCCTCGATGGCGGCGTTCAGGGCCAGCAGGTCGGTCTGGCGGGCGATTTCCTCGATGATGGAGATCTTACTGACGATTTCCTTCATGGCCGCCACGGTCTGGCTGACGGCCTGGCCGGATTCCTTGGCGTCCTGGGCGGCCTTGAGGGCGATGACTTCCGTCTGGGTGGCGTTGTCGGCATTCTGGGAAATGGACGCGCTGATCTCGTTCATGGAGGCAGAGCTTTCCTCCACAGCGGCGGCCTGTTCCGTGGCGCCCTGGGAGAGCTGCTCGGAGGCGGCGCTCATCTGCTCGCTGCCAGCGGCGACGTTTTCGGCGCCGTTTTTCACGTCGCGCAGCACGTCGGCCAGCCGGCGGACCATTTCGCCCAGGGAGTGCATGAGCACATCCTGCGCATCACGCTGTTCCACGGCAATTTCCAGATTGCCCTGGCTCAGCTCCTGGGCAATGGCGGCAATGCGCTTTTCCGCCTCTACCAGACCGTGCAGGGCCTGGATCAGGGCGTCCTCGTCGGAGCGGGGGCGGATGGTCTGGTCAATCCGGCCGATGGCCAGGCCCTGAGCCAGGGCCACGATGCCGCGCTCGGCTTCCACCAGGGCCTGAATGGCCCGCATGAGCTCATCCTTTTCCGAGCGGGGCTGGGCTGCCACATCCAGGTTGCCCACGGCGACGCGTTTGAGCGTGGTCACGGTGCTTTGCTCCGCCGCCACCAGCCGCTGCAGTGCTTGGATGAGCAGGTCGGCCTCGGAGCGCGGGGTGAGGGTCACTTCCAGATCCCCCTGGGCCAGCTGCTCGGCCACCTGGGCCACGCGGCGTTCGGCCTCCACCAGGGTTTTGACAGCCTGCATGAGGGTATCGCGCTCGGAGCGCTCGCTCACCTGCACCTGCAGGTTGCCCAAGGCCAGCTGCTCCACCGTGGCCACGGTTTCGCGTTCTGCGGCCACGAGGCTGGCGAGGGCGGTGATCAGATCATCATTGTTGGACCGGGGGATGGGGGAGACGCTCAGATCGCCCATGGCCAGCAGGCCCACAGTCCGGCTGACTTCCTTTTCCGCATGCACAAGTTTTTGCAGGGAATGCATCATGGAGTCCTTGTCCGAACGGGCCGCGGCATCCACCTGCAGGTCGCCCTCGGCCAGCTTGGAGACGATGCCTTCCACCTTGCGGGAGGCGGACACCATGGCGCGCATGGCTTCGTAGACGCTGTCCTGGTGGGCGTTGGCGTGGAAGTCCAGGGTCAGGTCGCCGATGGCCACCTGCTTGGCCATGGCGGCAATATCCCCGGGCTCGCCGCCCAGGCTGCGGGTCACGCTGCGGATGATCAGCCAGGCCGTGAGGCTGCCAAAGAGGATCATGGCTCCGGTGAGCAGGGCAATGAGCATGACCGACTTGGCGAACACCTCCTTGGCGTTGTGCTCGCGTTGGGCGGCGTACTCCAGGTTGAGTTCGGTCAGCTTGTTGATGGATTCGCGCATGGTCTCGAATTGCTCGCTGGCCTGTCCCATGGTCAGGGTCTTCGCCTGCTCCTGGCCATCCATGGTGTTGCGCTGCCGGGCCTGGACCACCTGCCGGGAGGTTTCCTTCCAGACGGCGAGATCCTTTTCAAACTGCGCGATAAAGGCTTTCTCTTCCGGCGTCTGGGCCATGTTCTTGAATTTGTTGAACCGGTCCTGGGCCTGCTTCAGGTTGGTGTCGTAGGCGTCCAGCAGTTCCTTGAAGCCTGCGGAATCCGCATCGGTAAAGACCATGGACCGCTCGGCCACCAGCAGCTGGTGCAGGTCGCGGTCGGCCTCGATGAGGCTGTCTATGCCGGGGAGGAAATGGCCAAAGAGTTCACTCAGATCGTTGCTGATGGTTTTGGCGGCGTCATAGCCGGTGTACCCCACCCCTGCCAGGGAAAGGATGATGACGGCATAGCTGGCGACGAGCCTGAAGCTCAGACGGCTTGTCAGGTTGTTGCGCATCGGAATCTCCTCGGGAACTGTGTTGCAACGATCTGGATACCTACAACAACGTACAGACGGCCAACGGGGTGCGTCACGGCGTGCGGGCCGGGCAGCGCACTGCATGCGTGCTGTCGGCAGGGGGATGCATGGTCGAAACCAGCGGGCTGCAGGCCGAGCCGGTGGCGAGGGCCAGGTGTCCTGGGCGAGACGCCAGAGGCTCGCCGTGGCAACTGGAGGGGAGGAGGTAGAAATGTCGGCTGGAAAGCCGGCAGGGAGTCGGGGCCGCAGGGCCTCGTGCGTGGTGCGTGATGGCACCGTACGGTGCCATGCAGGCATGCGCCGCTACGAGGGTTCGACGGACATCACACAGCGCACGCATAGCGTTGCTTGGCAAACAGCGCACCCTTGCCCCCCTTGTCCTTCACTTTCGGTCTGGGACCACACCCTTCCTTGCGAGCCACAACGAACGCGCCACCGGGGGACACGTCGGGGAAAACACAGCGTTGACGAGGTGCCACGCAGTGCCTGCCGATGTGCTCCGGCAATTCTGGAAGACTACAGTCAAATCATTAACAGGTTTCAATCATTTGGGCAACCTGATTCAACTAATGTGTGCCAGCACGGAGGGTGGAGGGGGTGGGTCAGAAAGGACGCACGGGTGTTGGGGAGGGGAATTTCCAGTAAATGTCGCAGGCACCGTGAGTCCACCACAATCCAGGCATTTGGCGGACGGTCCTCCCCGAAAGAAGGAGTGGCTCACTCCGGGCGCCAATGGCGACCTGCGAAAATTCGCGCAGCTATTCCCCGCCACCGGCGACGTCGGCGCGGTCCACGGCCTGCAGAATGGCGTCGGCCAGTTCGCCCACGGGGCAGGGTTTGAGGAAGTAGTTCGCCGCGCCGCGTTCCAGCATGGCCGCGGCCACATCCATGGAGGCATGGCCCGTGAGCGCCAGCACTTCCATGGCCGGGGCAAGGCGTTTCATGGCCTCCAGGGCTTCCAGGCCGCCCATGCCGGGCATCTTCACGTCCAGGAGCGCCACCTGGAAGGTCTCCTGCTCCAGCAGGGCCAGGGCTTCCAGCGCGCCGGCAGCCGTAGTGGCCTGAAAGCCTTTGGCCCGCAGCAGCCTGGCCAGGGTTTCGCGGAAGCGTTCTTCATCGTCCACAATCAGCACGCGGATGGCATGGAGGGATTCGGGCATGGCGGTTCCTCACAGGGCAGAGGGTTCAAAGTAGCATGCGCCGGTGAAGAAACAGTCGGCCAGGGCCTGGACGCTGGATTCGCCGGTCATGAGCATGTCCACCTGCCGGGTGTATTGCAGCAACCGGCCCATCTGGACGAGCACGGCTTCGATCTTGGCGGCGTCGTACTTCTGGAACCGGCCGGCAACGCGATCGCCCGTGGTTTCCACCTGAAAGCCCAGACGTTCCAGAATGAGCGCGATGCCGCGGGCACGCCGGCTGCGGCGCTGCTCGTCCGCTGCGCCGCCCTTGAAGGAAAAGGTGATGTAATTCTTGTTCACCGTGCGGCCGCAGTAGCAGTCCAGCACGCCGTAGTGGTAGCCGACTCGGGAGCTGAAGTTGAGATATTTGTCTGAGATGATAGCGTAGCTGCGGTCGCCGAACCGCTCCTTGTGCAGATGATGTTCGCCTACCAGCTGCTCGCCCAGCACGGAGAGGAATCCTTTCAGATGCACGGGCCGGGGCCCCTGGGTTTGCGGATCCAGAATCAGCCCCTGGAGCAGGGCCCTGAAGGGCCGGGAGACGACATCCTGCACGGGGACGCGGTGGCGGCGGTGGGCGGTTTCCGTCAGGCCGCCGCCCAGGTCGATGATGTAGAGGTCCAGACCGGTGGTGCCGTCCAGGGGCAGGGCAAAGCCTTCGTCTACAGCGTCGGGGGAGGTGGGATCGTGCTTGCCTCCGGCGGTGCCGGCGGCGTGATCACTGATGGCGAACATGACGCCATAGGACTTCTCGTGCAGGAAACGCATGATGTCGTGCAGGGTGCGGCAGTGTTCCGGGGCGAAGCTCTGGGCCTTGGGGTCGGTAAGGGTCAGGGGCACCACTTCGCGCCGCAGGGTCTGCAGGGCTGCCCTGGCCGGGGAGGTCGGGGCGTCCAGGGAACAGGAGGCCCGGGCGCTGGACTCCCTGGCCTGGCGCTGGGCTTCCAGGGCTTCCGGGTGGAGGCCGGCATGCACCCGGCGGGACCATGCGTCCAGGGTCACGGGGCGGCCGGATGGCAGTCTGGTCATGGCGTCCGGCAGGCCCACCAGGGTGGGCAGGCCGAATTCGCGGGAGACGGAGGCCATGTGCCCGGTCACGCTGCCGTGTTCGGTGATCACCCCGGCCAGCCGTGGAAAAAGGGCCGTGTAGCCCGGCGAGGAGTGCCGGGCCACGAGGATGGCTCCTTCAGGCACGTTTGCGGCGTCCTCGGGTGTGGCGGAAAGAAAGACCGGCCCGGCGGCCAGACCGGGGCAGGCGGCGTCCCCGCCTTCGGCCAGCAGGGGCAGGGAACAGTCCTGCAGGCCGGCAAAATCCGCGTCGGTCTGATGGCTTTGCCCCAGGGGGCGGGACTGCAGAAACTGCAGGGAGCCGGCAGGGTCCACGGCCCACTCCACATCCTGCGGCTGGCCAAAGTGGCGCTCCAGGGCCTGGGCGGCGCGGGTGAGGCCCTGGAGCTGCTCCGGCAGGAGGCAGGGGAGGGCGCGCAGGGCCGCAGGCGTCTCCAGTTCCACAAGGGCATCATCCCTGCGGGTCAGCATGGAGGTCTTGCTGCCGAGACGCTCTTGCAACACCATGCCGGAATCCGCATCCAGAATGTACACATCCGGCTGGACACGGCCTTCCACGGCAAAGGCCCCCAGGCCCCACACGGCGTTGATGTACAACGCCCGCCGGCCCAGACCCCAGGGGTGGCGGGTGTACATGACACCGCTGGACTGCGCGTCCACCATCTGGATGCAGGCCGTGCACATGGCCAGCCCGTCCAGGGAAAGGCCATGCTGGAGCAGATAGCTTAACGCCTGGGGGGAGTACAGGCTGGCCGCCACGCGTCGCCAGGCCTGGCAGAGCTGGTCGCGGGCCACGTGGAGCACGCTCAGGTACTGCCCGGCGTGGGAAAGCTCGCCGTCCTCGCCCAGGGCGCTGGAGCGCACGGCCACGCGTAGATCCTCAGGTGCCAGCCCCAGCCGCGCGGCGCAGGCGTCAAAGGCGTCCAGCATGGCCTGCTCCAGGGCCCGGGGCAGGGGGGATTCCAGCATGGCCTCGGTGATGCTCCGGCTGGCCTCGGCATGGGAGGCGGGGTCGCCGGGCTGGATGATGGAGATGCACAGGCGGATAACATCGTCCAGGGCATTTTCCTGGATAAACTGCCGGAATCCCGCCACGGTGACGGCAAAGCCATCCGGCGTGGGCAGGCCCAGGCGGCCGTGCAGCTCGCCCAGGTTGGCGGCCTTGGCGCCGGCAATGTCCACCAGCTCCCGATGCAATGCAGCAAGTGACAGAACCGCCGGCGCGGCCAGCGCTTCCGCGAGATGTTCAGGATTGGCGAGCACATGGGTGAGTCGGTCCCGGATGGCGTCCATTCTGGAACGCAGCTCGGGCTGTGGCTTGCCGGAAAGGGTCTCGAAACTGGCGATCATCCGCAGGCCGTGAAACATGGCCCGGGTGGCGAGCTGCCGCAGCTGGGCCAGCCCCACCAGCTCGCCGCCGGCGTGGCGGGTTTCCAGTTCGGAAATGATGTTCAGAAGCTCGGTGTTCGATTCCAGGAGCTGCAGAAAGGCCTGATAGCGGGCGCGGAAAAAGGCCTGGCGATCGGCCCGGGCCGTGGCGGCCTTGCGTCGGTGCGCGGGGAGGAGCCGTTTGACGGCAGAGGAGATGATCTGGTGCAGAGGGGCGTCGGCCATGGCGGTTCCTTTCACCCACGTCAGATTGATACGCTGGCCGGTGGCTGCGGGCCGGCAACACGCACGGGGTCCAGGGGGAGTTCAATGGTGAAGGTGGCCCCCAGGCCGGGCAGGCTGGCCACGCGAATGACCCCGCCCAGGCTTTCCACCATGCGCTTGCACAGGGCCAGCCCCAGCCCGGTGCCCTGACCGGGCGCCTTGGTGGTGAAGAACGGGGTGAAGATTTTGTCCAGATGTTCCGGGGCGATGCCTTGGCCACTGTCCCGAACGCCAATTTCGACCCGGCCACCCACGCAGGCCGTGGTGACCATGATGCGGCCCCGGCGGGGGGAATGCTCCTGGGCGGCTTGGGCGGCCTGCACGGCCTGGGCTGCATTGTTGAGCAGGTTGAGCAGCACCTGCCGCAGCAACGGGCCGTCGGTGCGCAGGGTGGTCAGCTCCGGATCGTAGCTGCGCAGGACCTCCACATCGAGGAGCCGCTCGTCGCGTTCCACCAGCAGGACCATGTCCTCCACCAGCCGGTTGAGTTCCCAGGATTGCACAAAGGCCTCGCGTGGACGGGAGAAGTCCAGGAGCTTGCGGGTAATCTCCCCGCCGCGGGCCACCTGCTGGCAGATCTGCCGCAGGCTGTCGCGGATGTCCGCACCATGGCCGCTCGGGTTCTCCTCACCCAGGAGCAGCAGGGACAGCTCGGCTTCCTGACCGATGATGGCCAGAGGGTTGTTGATCTCATGCGCCACCCCCGAGGCCAGCTGGCCGATTTCGGCCATTTTCTGGGATTGCAGCAGGGCTTTGTCCAGGTTCTGCACGTGGGCCAGGGAGCGGGCCAGGGAACGCTGCATCCACCAGGCGCCGGCCACGGCCAGGGTCGAGGCGGCGGCCAGAAAGCCCACGCCCGCGGCACTCAACCCCAGCAGCCACAGCAGCCCGCCCAGAAGCGCCAGGCCGGCAGTGGCCAGACGCCCCAGGCGGAGCAGTTGCTGTGGGTTGGGGGGTGCCTGCCCGGAAGAAGAGAACAGCCCAAGCGCGAGCACGGGATCAGCCTTCCTGAGACTCTGAATGATTGTCCGCTGCCATACTGGATTCAGAGACCTGCGACCGGCGCAGGGCCCTGCGTTCTGCCGCGGCCTGGATGCGCAGGAGCAGCTCCTCCAGGTTGTATGGCTTGAGCACGTAATCGAAGGCGCCGTAGCTCATGCCCTCCAGCCCGGTTTTGACCGAGCCGTGCCCCGTGAGCATGATCACTTCCACCTCCGGGTGCTTTTTTTTGATTTCCTTGAGTGTTTCCAGGCCGTTCAACTCGGGCATCATCACATCCAGGATGACCACGTCCACGGCGTGGGATTCCAGGTGTTCCAATCCCTTTCGTCCGCTGATGACGCCGGCTGCGGTCAGACCGCGCTTGCCGAGACGCTTGACCATCAGGGAGACGAATTCTTCCTCGTCATCAATAATCAATACCGTGATCGGATGCATCTGCGCGCTCCTCTCAGCGTGCCGCCAGGGGCAGGCGCACGGTGAAGGTGGCGCCGTGGCCTTCCTCACTTTCCACGGCAATGTGGCCGCCCAGCTTTTCGATGATCCCGTAACTGATGGACAAGCCCAGGCCCGTTCCCTCGCCAACCTTTTTGGTGGTGAAGAAGGGGTCGAAGATCTTGTCCTGGATATGCCTGGGGATGCCCGGGCCGGAGTCGGTCACGGTGGCAATCACGTCCTCCCCTTCCTGGCGGGTGGCGATGGTGATTTCGCCCTGGCGGTCGATGGCGTCGATGGCGTTTTCCAGCAGATTCAGAAAGACCTGCTGGAGCTGGGCCGGGTCCGTGGTGATGGAGGGCAGGTTGCGGTCGAAGGCTTTATGGATGGCAATGCTGCGGTACAGGGCCTCGCTTTCCAGGAACTTGGTGGTCTGCTCCAGCACGGCGTTCAGGTCGATGTGCTCCTGCATGGGCTCCATGCGGCGGGCAAAGCCGAGGAGGCGGTGCGTCACCGTGCGGGCGCGTTCCACGTGCTGGTCTATCTTGATAAGGGCTTCGTCAATTTCATCATAATTTTTAACGTGTTCCTTGTCCTCCTCGCCCAGGAGGTCGCGGATCCAGCCGGCGCTTTCGCGAATCAGGGTCAGGGGGTTGTTCACTTCGTGGGCCACGCCGGCGGCCAGCTTGCCAATGGCGGCAATTTTGCCGGACTGCATGAGCGCGGCGTCCATGATGGCCTTTTCCTTGTCGGACTGGGCCAGCCGGGCGACGATGCTGCCGGAGGTGATGAAGGCGCCGATGAGGATGACCAGTCCGCCAGCCAGGACTATAATGAAGGTCTGGCGCTGGGTGCGCAGCAGGGGGGTCATCTCCTCGGCCGTATCCTCCTGCACCACGAGCAGCCAGTTGGCCTGTTGCAGCCAGGTCATGCCGGTGAGCAGGATGTGGCCGTTGGGCAGGGTGGATTCGGAAACGTGGGCCCCGGAGAACGGGCCCTCCATGGGCAGTTCAGCGGTGCCCAGCACCGGGCCGTGCCGGCTGGACATGGTCTGCAGCACGCTTTTGCCGTTCACCAGGAAGGCCTCGGCCTGCCGCCCCATGGGCACGGCGCGGACCAGGGTATTGAAGACGTCTGTATCCACGGTGGCGCGCATGGCCCAGACCTTGTCCTTTTCCCGGCGCAGCACGGCCACGATGCAGTGCGGGTAGTTGCGGAAGCCCAGGAACGTATCACTGACGTAAATGCCGCGCCGCATGACTTCATTGAACCAGACTTCCTGACTGTAATTGAAGCCCTTGAGTTTGTATGGGCCGGCATAGGCAATGTGGTTGCCATCCTGATCAATGACGCCGAGGTCCATGAAGGCATGGAAGGAGCCTTGCAATGTGGCCAGGATCCGGGTCAGGCGGTCCTGATCGCTCAGCTCGTCCATGGTGTAGCTCTCGGCCACGGTGCGCAGCTGGGAGAGGCTGGCCTCCAGGAACATGTCAATGGCGTTGCGCTTGTCTTCCATGATGATGCGCAGGGCGCGTTCCACCTTCTCCTTGTAGGCCTGGCTGAAGGAGGTGTGGATGATGTAGCCCAGGGAGAACAGCGGCGTGAGGGAGAGCAACAGAGTGGCGCCGATGATCTTGAGGCGCAAGGCGGTATATGGCGAGGATTCCATGGCTTATGCCTCTGCGAATTCCGGTGAACCGACACGTTGCAGATCCCGGCGAAGCTGCTGGCGGAGCGCGGCGACCCGGGCCGCATCGCCCATGACCATGTCCAGTTGCCGGGTGTGCTGGACGAGATGGCCTATCTGGCGGATGGCAGCTTCCATTCGTTCCTGGTCGTAGCCTTCCAGCCGGGCAGTCAGGGTGTCGGCCCGGACTTCGACAGCAAAGTCCAGCTCGGCCAGCAGCTCGGCGATGAGTTGGGCCCGGGACTCCCGGCGGTCGATGCTGGCTGCGCCGCCCTTGAAGCTGAAAAAGAGGGTGTTCTCGTCCACATTCGGGCCGGCCATGGCCTCCACCGTACAGAAGTGGAAGCCAGTTCTTGACTGCAGGCTCATGAAATATTTGGAGATGAGAAAATAGGTCTGCTGCGCGAAGGCCGAAGCCATGCCCGGCTCCAAATCCGGATTGGTGGCGGCCTCCAGCATCACCGTCATGAACCCGCGGGCGTCCACGGCCGGGGGGCCCTCCCAGGGGATGGCCGTCAACCCGCGCCAGTAGGCCAGCATGGGCACGCAGGCGACCTCTTCCAGGGAAACGTACGGCCCGGCAACGGGGGCGTGCAGGCCATCATCCAGATCTACCACCCAGTACTGCATGGGCCGGCCGTCCAGAGCCAGCTGCTTGCTGAGGCCGATGGGGAACTGCCGTCCCGCCTCGCTATCGGACTCTTCCCGGCCGCGGAACATCTCGTCCACGGCCTTTTCGTGGCAAAAGCGGGTGATATCATGCAGGGTGGCGCAGTAGTCGGGGTGGAAGGTGGCGGCCGCGGGATCCAGAAAGGTCAGGGGGACGATGAGGGAGGCGGCCCGCTCCAGCATGCGATAGGCCGGACTGCCGACCAGGGTGTTTTTGCGCGGACTGGCGGCGGCCAGGAGCACGCCTTCGTTCCGGCCGGGCAGCACCAGACAATGGGTGGCGTCCACCGTGATTTCCCCAGCCTGGGCCAGCAAATCCACGGCGTCTTCTATGCCAAAAATGGCCGGCACGCCGAATTCCCGGGCCACATTGGCCAGGTGTCCGGCCGTACTGCCGCTGGCGCTGACCACGGCCGCGGCCCGCTGCAGCAGTGGAGCCCAGCGGGGCAGGGCCTGCTGCACCACCAGTACCGCACCAGCCGGAAACTGCAGCAGATGCGCGCCCTGACGCACCACAAACACAGGGCCCGACGCCGCACCGGGGCTGGCCGTCTGGCCGCCCCTGGCAATGGCCTGACCGGCCAGCTCTGCCAGCGCCGCATTCGTTTCGTCGGCAACCCGGGCAGCCGCAGGGGAGGGCGCCTGCACAGCCAGTGGACGGCACTGCAGGAGCACCAGTTTTCCCGACGGTGCAAACGCCCACTCCACATCCTGCGGGCAGCGGAAGTGTCGTTCCAGCTCAAGCGCCAACCTGGACACCTGCCGGATCTGCTCCGCGGTGAGACTGGGCAGATCCTGCAACTCGGGTGGCGTCTGATCAAGAATGATCCCTTCTTCCGGGTGCAGCACGATGCGTGTCGCCTTGCTGGCAAGGTGTGCGTCGAGCAGTTCGCCCGTTGTGCGGGAAACGATAAATCGATCCGCCGGAGTCTGGCCGTCCACCACGGCTTTGGGCAGCCCAAGGACACTGTGGATATGCACCCCGTCACCATCAGGATCCAGCGGGTCGGTGGAATAGGCCACACCGCTGGCCACGGCGTCGATCATTTCCAGGCATCCCACGCACATGGCCACATCTTCATCCAGAAGCCCCTTGGCCTGGCGGTAGGCCATGGCCGTGACGCCATACTTGGAGGCTACGATTTCCTTGTATTGTTCCAGAATCGAGGCGCGGTCCACATTGAGCTCGGTGCGGTACTGGCCGGCAAAAGACGCGCCATGCGCATCCTCACCCAACGCACTGGAGCGCACGGCCACCTTTACCGGAGCGCCGCAGGCCTGCTCCAGGGCGGCATAAGCCTCCAATATGGCAGCGGCCACCTCTTCGGGCAGGTCGGCTTCGATGATGCAGTGCTGCACAGTGGAGGAAAGGGCGATGAGTTCGGGCAGGGTGAAGGCTCCGGCAATCTGAATGCGGCGATTGATTTCCTCTTGCAACCCATGATGTTGCAAAAAACGATAGAAGGATGTCGTCGTAATGACGAATCCTCTGGGAATTTCCGCATGTACAGATCTGGCTGCCTGGGCCAGGGTGGCCAGCTTGGAGCCAATATCCAACGCATGTTGCTGCCCAGCCTCGTGCAAGGGAATGATAAGTTGCCCTCCTCCATGTGCAGTATGCGTGCGAAGGGAATCCTCTATGGAAGATTGAATGCGTTTGAATGAACAATGCAGGGCATCATACGTTCCTGGGCGCATACTTTCCAAAGATCGAATCATGGTGAAGACGTTGGTGGCAATATCCACACATGTGCTTCGCAGAGTCTGTACATTGAAAGTGCGGTCTCCATCCAACGCTTCTTCCAAAAAAGCCATGGCGTGCAGGGCTTTTCCATTGGATTGCAGCAGTCGTTTGAAATGGAGGCACCGGCTTTGAAACTCCTTGCGCAGGGCGTCAAGCGCGTCGAGGTCGGCTGGGGTGGGCTTGGAAGTGCCAAGGCCGAGCAGCTGGGAGAGTGTGTGCCGAAGAAACGCCATATGAAGCTCCTTAGCATGAGCTCCGCCATGAAATGTTGAGCATCTGGCGGGCACTGTGTAAACGAGCACCTGGCATGCAGTTAACCGCCAAGGGAGCGCATGGAATTGGCCTCTTGAATTTTCATGAGCAAATAATCAAAGGACATTGGCTTCATCATGTAGTCAAAGGCGCCAAGCTCCATGCCTTTGACGGCAGTTTCCACATCGGCATGTCCAGTCAACATGATCACTTGCGTGCCAGGACTGATGGTGCGCAATTGGCGTAATGTTTCAATGCCATCCATTCCAGGCATTTTTACATCCAGGACTACGACGTCGTAGCAGTTGGAGCGGGCCAAATTCAGCGCCTCTTCGCCACTGGCGGCCACATGCAAGTCTATCTTGCGCTTGGACATGCGCTTTTGCATGAGATCCAGAAAGTCCTGCTCATCATCAACTAAAAGAACGCGCGTCATTTCCATGAGGAGCTCCGGGGTGTCTGTTCAGCCGGCGGGGGAGGGGGCGGAGCCCGCGCCTCGGGTTCCGCCCACAATCAACTGTCGGCCTGCAACGGGAACCTCACTGCGCCGCCCGCTGCCTGAGGTTGGTCAGCATGGTTTCAATCTGCGCCAATGATGTCTTGATGTCCTCAGGGTAGTCCTGCATCTTCAACGCTGCAGTTTTCAGAGACATTTCCATTAAGGCGCCCTGCAGTGCGGCTGTTTGCAGTGCTTGCTGCTTGGCCTCCATGGCGGCCAGCTGCCCTTCCAGTCGGCCGAAAAATTCCTTGCTCTTGGCCTCCAGCCTGGCGTCTGCCTTTGCTTCAATGGTGTTGATGGATTCAGTCGTGGAAACAGTAACACCCTCTATCCTGAAGGACAACGCACTGTAGGCAATAACAATGCAGATGATCATCAATCCAGCAAAACATCCTATCAACAGGCCCTTGCTCCAGCTTTTGTAGTCGCGTTGCTGGGATTCACTGCCAGGCTGTGAAAGACCATGCAGTGCCTCCAGCCGTTTACCTAATCCTAGCATGACAGACTCCTTATTATTGCAGTCTGAGGGTAAATATCCCAGAAAGTCAGCCATTATCCATGCACTGATTGCTGCGCCCCGTGCAGGCCAGAATGGAGTGCAACAGGGTTATTCACATCGGAAGTACGATTGCGCCTTTTCCGAAGAATAAATATTGCAACAAGCAAGGCAAGCAGTGTTGGAATGCATGCACCAAAGAAAATGGACATGAACGTGGAGTTGACGTTGTCTGATTGAGAGGCGTAGTACATGGCCACACAAAGCTCTGAAAGAATGAGTATATCAGCAATCGCGACCAATATCAGCTTTTTGTAGTCATGTACTTGAGGTTCTGCTGCGTCTTGCATTGTTTTGCTCCTGCACTTGAGAGAGTAGGCGCCCGGGCTGCAGGCGTGGAAGCAACCCGGGCGCAAAGCTCAGACGAACTGTTACTTCTTGTAGATGTCCGTCTTGCTGATGTTCATGAAGCGCGCAGCCTGACCTTCTTCCTTGTAAAAGATGCGCACTTCGTCACCGGAAATCCAGGTATCTTCAGGAAGATTGATGGATTCGGCGTCAACAGTGAACTTTGCAAGAATCTTCTGGCGGCTGGAAAAGATCTGGACCGTATTCTTCTCCTTGTCGATGATGGGGAACTTCTTTTCCGCAACCATCGGATGACTCCTGGTTACGTTCTCCATGATATCCACAGGAGTGAAGGGGATTTTGCGGAAGTTCTTGCTGGCAGGGTTGTACACCAGCACGAAATTATCCTTCACATTCAGTTCGATACGCCCTCCAGGAGTGGGCAACGGTCCGACTTCATGGGGATCTGCCGGAAGCCTCATGGTCACAGGGGGCAGCGCCGTGTAACGCGGGTTTTTCCGGTCATGGGACTCTTCCTTGATGAAAGTAACGATGCCGGAATCCTTATTGAATTCTACCACTCGCCCTTGGATGACATTGCCGTAATCGCAGCCCCACAAAAGGACCGGGAGCAGCAGCAAGGCGATTCGGCTGAGGAAGGTCTTGATTCGCATGGGATGTATCTCCATTGTCTCTTGACTGCAGGTTAGGCGCGGCTCTTCTTCATCGCGATTTCCTTGCGTGCCCCGGCAATCATCTTGAGGAAGATGTAAATGGACAGCGCAGCCACCAAACCCAAGACGAGGAACGTGGCGCTCCAGTCGAGATAGAATTTGTATGCAGGAAGGTACTTCACCAGCAGCTTGAGCAACACGGAAATGAGGCAGCCCACTACAGCGCAACCAAAGGCAACCTTGATGCCGGTACCCTTGATGTACTTGGTGGCCACAGCGCCCACCTGCGCACCGATAGAGGCGCCAACGAGCATGATGATGGCGGCCACAAGCTCGGTACGGCCCTTGAAGGTGTACGTGCCGGCGCCGTACACGCCAGAGATCATCACTTCAAAGAGGTCGGTGCCAACGGCAACATGCGTAGGACAGCCGAGGAGGTAAATGAGGGCGGGCATGCGGATAAGGCCACCGCCGATACCAAGGATGCCAGCCAGCCAACCCGTGAAGAAGGAGACGCCAATAGGCAGCCAGGCGGAGCAGTAAATGCCGGCGACCTTGAGATGGATCATCGGCGGAATCTTGATCTTCTGCAGGGCCTTGTGCCACTGCAGTCCGTGTTCCTCACCGGAATGCTCAAGACCCTTCGCCGCGGCTTCCTTGGCCCTTTTGTTGGCCTTGGATACGTCACTGAAGACCATCCAGGCAATGAATGTCAATAAAACAATATAGAGCCATCGGACGACGGTTTCGACATTGCCCATGCGCTCCAGCCACATGACCATCTGAGCGCCAACTTCAAAGCCGGCCACCGTACCGACGATCATGATCAGGCCAAGTTTGTAGTCAACGTTGCCGAACTTGCCGTGCCGCATGGTGGAAACGAGGGACTTGCCGGCCATGTGGGCAATGTCGGTACCGATGGCGAATGCCATGGGAAACCCGAGAATGTTCAGGCCGGGCGTCACCATCCATGCGCCGCCCATGCCAAAGAACCCACCGATGATACCAACGCCCAACCCGAGAATGATGAGGCCGGGCCAAAAGATATCCACACCGGCGATGGGCATGTGTACAAAAAGCCATTCCATGATTGTATCCTCTCAAGTCTTGGGGATTTCGATTTAATGACCGGGCAGTTCTTTGGAATGCAGGTCGATGCCGATGTTGCTCATGATCAAGTCTGCGATGACCCCAAAGATGACGCCAACAGCAGGAATCAATACACATGTGAGCATGGTGAAGTAGGCATGACTGTCGTTATAAAGGTTGCCCCACCACTTCAGAATACCTTCAAGGTCTCTGGTGTCTGAAACAATAACGATAGGGGCCCCGCCGCCGCCCGCAGCCATGGCGACTGCAGGGATAAGAAGTAACGCCAGGACAGTGATAAAGCCTATGAGTTTGAACTTGCCTCGCATTGCAGCTCTCCCTTGCTTTGGTGTTCGTGATTTATTGCGCAAGCGCGGTTCTGATGAAGCAAGAACGAGGCCAGTGGAAATTTGCGTGAAAATTTGATTTGCTTGAAAAATAAAATCGTATAATTTCAATTTGTAATCAACATTCGTGTTGGTGCGGCGGTTTTGAGCAAGATATCACGCAATGTCTGAGAGTTTCGAGCAAGGTTGGTCGAGCATGTGATTGGGGTAAGCTAGTGTGGAAAACGTCGAGACTCGAGTTTTCTTGCAAGAAATTGCCGGAGTGTTTCCGGTGCGTTTGCGATACAGCGGATTTCGCGCAAGTCCATAGGCTGATTGACGCAGGCGGCTTTGCTGGATAGGAGTAGCAAAACCAGTCTGTAATAGGGAGGCTGCCGTGGGTTTTTTTGGTGATGACGCCCAGGAAGTCCGGGTAAAAGCCATGCTTGGGCAATTTCCCAAACTTAGAGCGTCGCTGTTTCGAACGCGGCTATTCCTGTATCTCGCCCCCAGCATCATGGGTATCGTTGCCGTGACTGGATGGGGAGGGTATTCGATCTCGGATTATTATATACACATTGGCGTTGAGCGTATGACTCAGGTCTTGAATCTTGCCATGGGGCATGCGCTTGAGCAGCATCTAGCCGCTTGCAGACAAGACTTGCTGCGGGCGGCGCGCCATACGCCAACGCTCGATGCCATGCGTACATTTTTGCAGGATACCGCTGCAGTTCGGGGGGCTGCTTATGCGGAGTTTGGATTTCTTCCTTTGGAAGAGCGTGATGTGATTGTGTTTGTCTCGGACGGTACAGACATAAGCCTTGTACCTCGGGATCGGGTTTCAGAGATTCGGGGAAGTCCTTTGCTCCTGTTTAATGATATCAAGGGGCTTTCGCCGGGTTCCGTTCATATTACCCCAATGCGGGAAATTGAATATCCATTTTCTGTGCCTGACAATCCCTATAAAAGACTCTCGTTGTCTACAATGCGGTTGATAACGCCATATACTAACGTTAAAGGCGAACTCGAAGGATACTTGTTTATCGGGTTGGACGTTCGCGACTTGCGGAACGCGCTTTCCTTGTTCAATTCGCCGGATTCGCCTGTTGCAGCTTTTCCGCGCAGTCCCAACATGAGAGTTGCCTATTTTTTCGATACGGAAGGCTGGATTTGCTTTCAATCTGAGGATCACACTCGCCTGGATCTTCCACTTTCCACCCATTTGGCCCGTTCCGGGATGGCCGGGAGCCTTGGCCGTCCGGAGCATCCAGGAGCATATCGCCCTTTTGCAACCCACTTGTCATATTGGAAAATGGTTGATGAAACCATGCATGGTCAAAGTGGATTGATCACCCTCAGGGGGAATGAATTACCGCCAGAAACTACCGGTGAGTATTTTCTGGCGTACACACCTGTTAATTTCGCAGGAGAATCAAATGCATCTGCACAAATTATTGGAGGTGTAGCCTATCTTGACCGAAGCAGACTCCCATTGCTCGCAGGGTATGAGCATGTGGATACTCTGCTGGTAGTGATGTTGGTCGCCATGGCTGTCACCGTTTTGGTGATATACTATGCAGGGGCTCAGGCAGCCAAGCCTCTTTATGCCTTGGCCGATGCAGTACGCTCGATGCGCTTTCAGGGTAAGCTGCAGCCATTGATGCTTGAGCTTCAAGGGTATGAGACGAGCGTTTTACGCGATGCAGTCAATCATTTGGTGAATATTGTCAACGCACAGGTGGATGAATTATGCGCCAAAGATCAGGCCATTGTTTCTGCAGGCAATAAGGAGGAAATCTCTCTTGCCAAGGAAGCACCAGATTTGGAGCAGGCGCTTGATGATAGTATGGTGCCAGGCATTGTAGGACGGGGATTGCGTATTGAGGCATTACGTTCCGAAGTGCTGAAGGCAGCCCGCGCCAATGTGGATGTACTTATTCTGGGTGAAACAGGCACGGGAAAACAGTTGGCTGCGGAAGCCGTGCACCGGCTTTCAGACAGGAGCGGAAAGCCATTTATCAGTATCAACTGCGGGGCGTTGGATGAGAATTTGCTGCTCGACACGCTTTTTGGTCATGTTAAGGGGGCGTTTACCGGTGCCAAAACAGACCGTAAAGGGGCATTTCTTGAGGCCAATGGTGGCGTGCTGTTTCTTGACGAAATTCAGGCGGCATCGCAGAAAGTCCAGCAATCCCTTTTGCGGGCCATTGCAATTCGTACCATAAAGCCCCTGGGAAGTGATGCGGAAATTCCTGTTGATGTCCGTTTGATTGCTGCGTCCAATATCGATTTGAAAGATGCAATCGAGCGGAATGAATTCAGAGAGGATTTGTATTTCCGGCTTAACGTCATCACGATTCATACACCTTCTCTTCGTGACCACCCGGAGAATATCCCTGCGTTGGCCTTCTATTATTTGAAAAAGGCTGAAAAACTGGTCACCAAAGAACGGGTCGCCTTTTCTAAAGGGGCGCTGGAAAAACTAAAGACGCATGACTGGCCTGGAAATGTTCGAGAGTTCAAAAATGTAGTCACCAGAGCTGTGGTCATGTCAGAAGGTCCAGTGATCCTGGCAGAGGATATCCTGCTTGATGTGGATGCCGCAGCTGCCGAGGCCGTGCATGGGGACTCTGAGACTGATAGCAGCGTTCGGTCTGATGCCAGTACAGCCGGAGCCCTGCCCGGCAGGGGGGCGCAAGTGACGCTGAACACCCGACAGCAGCGCGCGTGGCAACAGATTGTTGAGCGAGGAGAAATTACGAGGGCTGAATATGAACAGCTCGTCGGGGGCGGTGTGCCATCACGCACGGCTGCCTATGACTTGAAGGATTTTGTCAAGAAGGGACTGCTTATCAAAGCAGGGAGAGGACCGGCGACCAAGTATCTTGTAGCCGCTCACCTTGTAATTTGGCACGATAAGCATGATGCACCACTCTAATGATTTCATGTCACGCGCTTATCAGAGGTACTGCGCATGGATTTATTGAGTCATTCTCTGCTTGAGGCTGCCAATCTATATATTTCTCAGATTTCCGGGCAGCTCATTGCGAGACGTTTGCAGATGGGGACGGCTGAAAGTTGTACTGGTGGGCTCGTCGCAGCCTTGTGTACCTCCCGGCCAGGAAGTTCGGCGTGGTTTACGGGGGCGGTGGTGGCCTATGAAAATCGTATCAAGCAGCGCATCCTTGGTGTACAAGATCATGTATTACAGACTGTTGGCGCGGTAAGTGGGCAGTGTGTGGAGCAGATGGCGCGTGGTGCGCAACGTGCCTTGCAAGTGAGCGCGACAGTGGCCATTTCCGGAGTGGCAGGGCCGACAGGCGGCACTCCGGAGAAGCCTGTGGGCACGGTGTGGATTGCCTGGGCCGTTGATACTACCTTGAATGCAATGCAGTATCAGTTTGATGGCGACCGCGATGCAGTGCGTGCGGCTTCAGCTGTGGCGGCCCTGGCGGGCCTGGCGAAACTGCTGGATGCCTTGGGGTGAGCCATGCGGTGTTTCATTGGCTTCACACTGCCCGGGGCGTGGCAGGAACAGTTTGACACGCTTGAGAATGACTGGACCCCAAGATTTTCCAGCAGGTTGACATGGACGAAGCCGGAACAACGACATCTCACGCTTCGCTTTCTCGGCGAGATATCTGCGGAGCAGGTGCCTGCGCTGGCAACTGCACTGCCTGCGGTGCTTGCCGCTGCTGCGGTTGATGGCAGGCCGGCCACGCTGGAGATGCAACTGGCCGGGGGCGGGTATTTTCCAAATATCCAGACACCGCGAGTGGGGTGGGTCGGGATGGGCCTTGGGCGCGACGCGTTGACCAACTGCGCGGCCCGGCTGGAGGATTTTGTCGTATCTCTGGGGATTGCAAGAGAACTGCGCCCGTATTCGCCTCACGTGACCCTTTTTCGGGTCAGGGATGCCGAGCCGTGCCGGAATGATCCTTGGCGAGCCTTTGCGGAACATCTTGCCGGGGTGGACTGGCCTGTGGCCACACTGGAGCGACTGGTGTTGTGGGAGTCCCTGCTGGGGCCGGGCGCGGTGCGGCATGTGCCATTGGCCAATGCGCAGGCGGCTGCGCCGAGGAGCCCGTGAAAAAGAAGAAGGCCGGCTGCCACGCCGGCCTCTTCCCGCCAATGCTTGAAGCGTCTGGCATGCGGGGGGGGTTAAATGTAGTCCCCGCGGTTGAATTTGAAGCGCTCCGTCACCGTGAGAATCTCCAACTCGTCCACCACAGACTGCAACTCAGGATTTTCCTGCTGCAGTTCGGGGAGGGACTGCTTGAGCTGGCCAACCTGGCTGGAGATGTCCTCCAGGACGCCATAGGCGTTGCGGAGAGCACCTTGTTCAGAATCGTCCTTCAATGAAGAAGCATACGATTCCAATTGGTCCAGGACAGAGTCGAGATGTTCCATGACCGCGCGCTCAGTAAGAGGGTTTGCGTCCGCCGCTTCCGCATCTGTGGCAGACCCGACAACGTCGATGTCGGGCAGGGGGGAAGCGGTCGCCACGGCCGTGGCCTGGGAGGAGTCTTGCGAGGCGTCGGGGCTGTCGCTCTTGGCCGATTCCGTGGCCAGCATGCCGTCGAACATCCCTGTTCCAGACGACTGCCTGGCGCGTCGCAAGTCTTCCTGCCGCAAGGTCTCCAGGTGATTTGATCTGATCTTCATGCTGCACCTCGTGGCGGGTGTTTGGATTCCTTCAAGCAAGGAGCTTGCCAGAACGGCGAAAAGGTGTCAGTGCTGTAATTTCAGTAGATTGGAAAAAAGGCTCGGCATTTTTTTCCGGATGCGAAGGTTGGGCGCAACACCCGGCTGAACAGGAACGTACCGCAGAAGAAAGCAGTTGTCTAATGCCGCGCTGCTCTGGCAAGACAGAACTGTGCATGGTTTGAACCCGTTGGACACTGAGGGCAAGGCAGAACCTTGCCGAGGAGGCAACTCATGGCAACCATCAAGAAGGTGCTTTGCGCGCTGGACTTTTCGGAAATCAGTCCCAAGGTGGCGGACTACACTGCGACCATTGCCCAGCAATTCGGTGCTGAAATTGTTGCCCTGTATGCTGCGCCCTCTCTGGCGCAGTACGTGGGGTTTCATGTACCGCCCAACTCCATTGATTCTTTTGTCGGCGAAATTGTCGCCGGCGCCGAGAAGACCATGGAGGATTTTTTGAAGGAGCACTTCAAGGGTGCGCCTGTGCGGGGCAGGGTGGTCACGGGGTACGCGGCCGAAGAAATCCTGAATATTGCAGTTGAGGAAAAGGTGGACCTGATCATCATGGGCACCCACGGCCGCAAGGGCATTGACCTCATTTTGTTTGGTTCCGTTGCGGAAAAGGTGGTAAAGAGCTCCAGCATCCCGGTGCTGACCATCCGCCCCAGCGAGCCGGAAGCCTGATCGTTTCCGGCGATTCGCCAGATGCAAGGGGGAGCGGCGCCATGGGGCGGCTCCCCCGTGCTGCCTGAAGAATATGGCGAATGAACACGCCCCTTGCCTGCGAGGCGAGGAGGCGGTATGAAATTCGGATTCCAACCACTTGTAGCGAATCCAGACATCATGACATCTTCTGCTGAATCTTCCGCCGTGTTCCCCGGCAATGTCGAGGCTGACCTGCTGGAGGGGACCTTGCGCCCCCAGGTGCAGGCCTTTTCACCGTATGTTGCGGGGTTGTCCATTGCAGAAATTATGGAACGACACGGCCTTGCGCAGGTAATCAAACTGGCCAGCAACGAAAATCCCCTGGGCGCCTCGCCGGTGGTCATGCGCCGTGTGTGCGACAGCGCCGGTTCCGCGTTCCGGTACCCGCAGGCTGGCACGCCGCGGCTGCGCAAAGCCATTGCCGCCAAGCTTGGTGTGCAGCCGGAGATGATCGTGCCGGGCAACGGCTCCGACGAAATCATCGACCTGCTCATCCGTGTCCGCGCCCGGCCAGGGGATGAGCATTTTCTGGCCTTTTCGCCCTGCTTCAGCATTTATACGCTGCAGAGCGCGCTCCAGGGCGTGGAGGCCCGACAGGTGCCGTTGCGTGCGGATTTCAGCTTTCCTTTCGCTGCCTTGGCCGATCGGGCCACGGAAAAGAGCGCCCTGGCCTTTGTGACCAATCCGGACAATCCTTCCGGGCATGCGGTGCTGGCTACGGAAATCTGCCGCTTTGTGGAATCCCTGCCACAAACGTGCATCGTGGTGGTGGATGAAGCTTATGTGGATTTTGCCCTGCCCGTGGACGAATACAGCATGCTGCCGCATTTGGCCAAATATCCAAATCTGGTAATTTTAAGAACTTTTTCCAAGTGTTATGGCTTGGCGGGCTTGCGATTGGGCTATGGGGTGATGCACCCCTGGCTGGCTGCGGCGCTCATGAAGGTCCGGCTGCCCTTTAGCGTGAACCTGCTGGCCGAGGAAGCCGGTCTTGCAGCCCTGGAAGATGAGATCTTCTACACCGAGACCGTGCGCGTGGTGGTAGAAGGCCGCACCCAGCTGGCTGAAGGGCTGACGCGACTGGGATGCGCAGTGCAGCCTTCCCTGGCGAACTTTCTGCTGTTCCGCCTGCCTGCCGGATGCACGCAGACCGCACGGCAGGTGTTCGAAGCCTTGTTGGCGCGCGGGGTGATCATCCGCCCCCTGAACAGCTACAACCTGCCGGACGCCCTGCGCGTGAGCGTGGGCACGGCGGAAGAAAACTCCATGTTCCTTGCCGCCCTGGAGGCTGTCCTTGGGAACTGAGCTTCACCCCTCTGACAACAGGCAACCGGTAGTCACCCTCGACGGCCCCGCCGGCGTGGGCAAGACCACCCTGGCCCGCCGTCTGGCCGCGGCCCTTGGCGTGGCCTACATGGATACCGGCGCCATGTACCGCGCCGTGGCCATGTGCTTGGGAGAGAACGGCTGGGACCTGCCAGAGGCAGAAATTGCCAGCCGGCTCTCCAGCCTGCGTTTTTCCCTGCATGGGAGTGGCGAGGAAACAGCCCTGGCCATGGATGGCTTTTTTCTTGGCGACGAGTTGCGCAGCGAGGAAGTGGGGCGCTGGGCCTCCCTGGTGGCCAGGTTGCCCGTGGTGCGGGAGTGCCTGGTGGCTGCCCAGCGGCAGATGGGTGGCACGAGCGCCCTGGTGGCCGAGGGGCGGGACATGGGCTCAGTGGTCTTTCCCCAGGCGGCCTGCAAGGTGTTCCTGGACGCCCGGCCGGAAGTCCGCGCCAAACGCCGCTATGACCAGCTCCTGCGCCTGGGGCAAACACCGCAGCCCCTGGAAGAATTGGTGGAAGCCTTGCGTATTCGGGACGAACAAGACCGCACCCGCGCCGCCTCGCCGCTCAAGCCGGCCGACGACGCCATTCTGCTGGACACTTCGGACCTGACGGTGGAGGAAGTGTTTTCACAGCTGCTGGCCTTGGCCGCCTCACGGCTGGGAAGTGGGGGCAACATAGTGTAAGCCCGTCAACCGTATCCTGCGTACAGGGAGGTCCTATGCCCAAGTCGTTACGTTTGTGGATTCTTGTCCTGGCTCTGGTGGCCATGCCCTTTGTGGCCTCGGCCTTGTCCGATGCCCCTCACGTTACGGCAGAGCAGGCCATGGCGTTGCTCGTGGACGGCAACGCCCGGTTTGTGCGGGGCGCAGCCATTCATCCCAATCAAACGACAGATCGCCGCAAAGACACTTCCCTGAATGGCCAGCACCCCGTGGTGACGGTGCTGTCCTGTGCGGATTCCCGCGTTCCGCCTGAAATTTTGTTCGACCGCGGGGTGGGTGATGTTTTCTCCGTCCGCGTGGCTGGCAACGTGGCGGCGGTGGATGAAATCGGCACCATCGAATACGGTGTCGAGCACCTGGGCACCCCGTTGCTGCTGGTGCTCGGGCACACCCAGTGCGGCGCCGTGACGGCCGTCGTCAAGGGCGAACAGGTGGGCGGCAACATCCCGCAGCTGGTGGCGCCCATCGCCCCGGTGGCAGAACGCGTCAAGGCACAGATGGCCGGCAAGGATATCAACGCGGTGGTGGCTGCCGCCATTGAAGCCAATGTCTGGCAGGTCATCGACGACATTTTCAAGGGCAGTCCCATCGTCCGCCATCTGGTGCAGGAAGGCAAACTGAGCGTGCAGGGCGGTATGTACGTGCTGGAATCCGGCGCGGTGCGCTTCATGGGCGCACACCCGGAGCAGGACCGGCTGCTGGCGTACACCGGGGGGCCCGGCGGACACTGAGCCTGTGCCGGCGTGAATCGGAAACAGGAAAGGGGCCGCCAGGCCCCTTTTTTTGTGGATACCCCGAGCACTCCCAGCGCGTCACAGCAGATCGCAGTCCGTGCGTCGCACTGGCTGGGAGCTTTCCTCCAGTTGAAAGAAGCTGATGGTCAGTTGCAGCTGGTTGGCCTGGGCCGCCAGCTCTTCGGACGTGGAAGACATTTCCTCAGAGGCCGAGGCGTTGGCCTGAATCACCTGATCCAGCTGCTGAATGGCTTGGTTGATCTGCTCCACACCGGCATGCTGCTCATTGGTGGCGGCGGTAATTTCCTGAACGAGCTCGGCGGTTTTTTTGATGGTGGGCACCAGTTCCAGCAGCATGCGCCCGGCCTTGTCGGCCACGGCCATGCTGGAGGAGGAGAGCTGGCTGATCTCCGAAGCCGCACGCCCGCTGCGCTCGGCCAGTTTGCGCACCTCTGCCGCAACCACGGCAAACCCCTTGCCATGCTCGCCAGCCCTGGCGGCCTCGATGGCGGCGTTCAGGGCCAGCAGGTTGGTCTGCCTGGCAATTTCCTCCACAATGGAGATCTTTTCGGAAATCTGCTGCATGGCGGACACGGTGGCGCGGACGGCCTCGCCGCTTTCCTCGGCCTCCTGGGCAGACTGCTGGGCCAGGGTGTCGGTTTTTTTGGCATTTTCTGCCGTTTGCGCAATGTTGGAACTCATTTCTTCCATGGACGAAGAGATCTCTTCCACCGCTGAGGCCTGATCCACCGCCCCGCGCGAGATGGATTGCGAGGTGGAGGAAAGCTCGGTGCTGCTGGAGGCCAGATTGGTGGCGCCGTCCATGACATGGCCGATGACTTCGGTCAGGCGCTCGATCATGTCAGCCAGAGCCTGGGCCACGGTTCCCATCTCGGCCTGGTATTCGCCCTCCAACCGGGCCGTGAGATCCCCCGCGGCGAGTTGCCTGGCAACATTGCGGATGCCACACAGCGGGATGATGACGAATGTTTGCAGCAACCGCCAGCCGAGCATGAAAACCAGCAGCAGGATGCCGCCAGTCCAGGCCGCTGTTGTGGCAAGCGCCCGGTTTTGCGCGGCCTGCGCCGCGGCGTGGGAGCTGATGATTTCGAAGGCGCCGTGCAGTTCGCCCGTTTTCCAGCCTTCCATGGTCCCGCCCAGGGGGTCCCTGGCGCCTTTGGGGTCGCCGTGGCAGGCCAGACAGTCATCCGTCAGTCGGATGGCCCGAAAGAACCGGGTCTGGTCTGGCTCCACAATGATATGCTCATCAAGGTGCTCGGCCTCCATTTTCAGGAGTACCTCGCGTTCCAGTGGCGTGGGCGTGTTTTCGGGATTCCTCGGGCTGATTTTGGGAACGCGGAACTGATAGCCTCCGGCTGCAGCGTTCTCACGAGCCATGTTGATGGCTGTGATCACGGGCACGGCCTGGATCAGCTTGTCCCTGGGGATACTCTCGAAGGGAGCGATGATGCCCGCCTCAAGCTTCCGTCCCATCTCGTTGCGTGCGGATTCCGCCATGATGACAATGGCCCGGCTTTTTTCGACAAGCCCGTTGTGCGAAAATCGCTCAATGGCCGATTCGAGAAAAGACCCCATGATCAGGGCCACAAGCAGCGGCCCTGCCGTCGCAATGGCCAGCAACCGCCATTTGATGCTGAGATGTGCCAGCATGTCACCCCCCTGGCATGAAGGTGTTGCGGAGAACGCGGGACACCAGGAGTGATATGCATAACTCGATTACAGTGGCGGAGGCAAACAGTTTGTCAGGATTTTCCCTGAGTGTGGGGGCAGTGTTGTATGCGGCTGCGCGTGCTACGGTGCGAGGAGGGTCCGACAATTGGGAATATCATACTCCCAGCCGGCAAAGTGGCCATATTGCTGCAACAGCGCCTGAAAAATACCCTGGAAATCGCGTTCCACCCGGGCCATGCCCACGGTAAAGCGGCAGGTGGCCGGGTCCAGGAGGCCGTGGCCGGCCACGACCACGGTCTGGTCAAAGGGGAAATAGGGGTTGTCATCCGCGGAACGCAGGGCCACCGCAGCTTCGATGGTCACCTTGCCGTCGGGGGCGGTGACCGCGGTGACGCGCTGGATGGTCCCCTGGCGCTGATTGCCCAAGCAGAACTGCTGGCACAGGCCGGCCAGGAGCTCGTCGGCCTGGGTCTTTTCGATGACGTCGGCGGTGATGTCCCGCGCCTGGGCGGCTGCCGGCGTCGTCCAACCTGGCAGCATCACCAGAAGAAGCAGCAGCAGAAGGAGAGGGCGGGTCACTGCCGGGCCTTGGCTTCGTTCCAGAGGGCGTCCTGCTCGGCCAGGGAGAGGGCGTCCAGGCTCTGGCCGCGCTCACGGGCCAGTGCCTCCATGGTTTGGAACCGGGCCAGAAACCGCTGGTTGGCCAGATCCAGGGCGGCGTTGGCCTTGATGCCATGCCTGCGCCCCAGCTCGACCAAGGTGTACAGATAGTCGCCGAACTCCTGCTCCTTGGCTGCGGGATCGCCCTGGGCCACGGCTTCGGTGAATTCGGTCCACTCCTCCTGCAGCTTGGCCTCAACCTCGGCAGTGTCCGGCCAGGTGAAGCCGATGCGGCTGGCCTTGGCGTGCAGACGATAGGCCTTGAGCAGGGGCGGCAGGCTTTCCGGCAGGGAGTCATAGAGGCCCACGGGGCCATCCTTGCCCTTTTTTTCCGAGCGCTTGATGCGCTCCCAGTTCTTGAGCAGCTCGTCCTGGGAATTGATCTCCGTATCCCCGAACACGTGGGGGTGGCGGCGGATCATCTTGGAGGCAATGCCCTGCAGGGCCTCGTCCAGGGTAAAGTCCCCGCGGTTCTCGTAACACGCGCCGATGAAGCAGAGCAGAAAGCCCAGGTCGCCCAGCTCTTCGCGGGCGTCGGCCACGTTGCCAGAGCGGATGGCGTCCACCAGCTCATAGGCCTCTTCGATCAGATGGTCGCAGAGGGATTCGGGCGTCTGTTCCTGATCCCAGGGGCAGCCGCCGGGACCCAGCAGCCGGGCGATGACCTGGCGCAGGTTGTCAAAAGCGTCCATGAGGGCGTGATCATCCTTGTTGTTGCGGAGCGGAGGGGAGCGGGCGCGCCGGTGGCAGCTGAGGCTGGCCGGGCGTGGTATTGCCCGGAGGGAGGGGCTGGTCCGGCCCGGGGGCCAGGGCTGGCGGCAGGGCCACGTCCTTGATGTTCACCAGCAGGGATTTGAGGATCCCGGCGTATTCCCTGGCATAGGGCGCCAGGCGGGAGGCCTGCACAAACTGGGACTGCGGCACAAAGGTATCAGCCAGAAAGAAGACGATGAGCGCCAGCACCGTGCCCTTGGTCAGCCCGGCCAGTGCGCCGCCAAGGTTATCCAGCCATCCCGCAAAAGCCAGATCCATGAGTTTGCGCAGTACGCGGGCCGTGAGCCCCACGGCAATATAGGCCGCCAGAAAGACCGTCAGATACGCCGCAATGCGGGCCCAGCCTTCATGCGCAATCAGATCGTGCAACAAGGGAAAGGCCCGGGCCTGATACTGCGTGGCCGCCCAGACGCCCAGGATGACCCCGGCCAGCCCGGCCACCTCGGCCAAAAGGCCACGCATGAGCCCGCGAACCAGAAACAGGCCGCAGAGTCCGGCGAGGATGCAGTCGAGCAGGCTGAAGTCGGCAATCATAAATTCAACGGTGCGGAGCAGTGGGTAAAAAAACCGTGCGTTGAGGCAGCACTAGCAAAGGGGCGGGAAAATGAAAAGGGCATCGGGTGTAAAAGAATCTGAAGCGGCGAGGGAAAAAGTTGAAAAAAAGTTGCGGTGCCCCCCTTGCCAAACGCAGTGGCGTGGTTAAAAGGGCTGAGTCGGCGCTAGCACTCGTCGCTGTCGAGTGCCAACAAGACGGCGTCGCGAAATCAATCACCACATCACTTCTGTTGAAAGGAGTCTTCTCATGAAGCTGAAGCCGTTGCACGACCGCGTCCTGGTCAAGCGTCTGGAAAGCGAAGAAACCACCAAGGGCGGGATCATCATTCCTGACACGGCCAAGGAAAAGCCCATGCGCGGCGAAGTGATCGCAGCCGGCCCCGGCAAGACCGACGACGACGGCGACCACATCAAGATGAGCGTGAAAAAGGGCGACATCATCCTCTTCAACAAGTACGCCGGCACGGAAATCAAGATTGATGGCGTGGAGCACCTCGTCATGCGCGAGGACGACATCCTGGCCGTCATCGAAGAAGACTAGGCCCTGCCGGTCTTCCTTTATCGTACTTGATCATTCCCCTCCGATCTTCATACTTTCAAGGAGCATGCTTCAATGGCTGCCAAAGAAATTCTGTTCAATACCAATGCCCGTGAACGCCTGCAGCGCGGCGTGGACAAGCTCGCCAACGCCGTCAAGGTCACCCTGGGGCCCAAGGGCCGCAACGTGGTGATCGAAAAGTCCTTCGGTTCCCCCATCATCACCAAGGATGGCGTCACCGTGGCCAAGGAGATCGAACTGGAAGACAAGTTCGAGAACATGGGCGCCCAGATGGTCAAGGAAGTCGCCTCCAAGACCTCTGACATCGCTGGCGATGGCACCACCACCGCCACCATCCTCGGCCAGGCCATCTTCAATGAAGGCGTGAAGCTCGTGGCCGCCGGCCGCAATCCCATGGCCATCAAGCGCGGCATCGACAAGGCCGTCGCCGCCATGGTGGAAGAGCTGGGCAAGTTTGCCAAGCCCACCCGCGACCAGAAGGAAATCGCCCAGGTCGGCTCCATTTCCGCCAACAACGACGCCACCATCGGCAACATCATCGCCGAGGCCATGAACAAGGTGGGCAAGGAAGGCGTCATCACTGTTGAGGAAGCCAAGGGCCTGGAAACCACCCTGGACGTGGTTGAAGGCATGCAGTTCGACCGCGGCTACCTCTCCCCCTACTTCATCACCGACCCCGAAAAGATGGTCTGTGAACTGGACGAACCCCTGATCCTCGTCCACGACAAGAAGATCTCCAGCATGAAGGACATGCTCCCCGTGCTGGAACAGGTGGCCAAGATGGCCAAGCCCCTGCTGATCATCGCTGAAGACGTGGAAGGCGAAGCCCTGGCCACCCTGGTGGTGAACAAGCTGCGCGGCACCCTGCAGGTGACTGCCGTCAAGGCCCCCGGCTTTGGCGAACGCCGCAAGGCCATGCTGGAAGACATCGCCGTGCTCACCGGCGGTTCCCTGGCTGCCGAAGAAATGGGCAAGAAGCTGGAAAACGTGACCCTGGAAGACCTGGGCCGCGCCAAGCGCGTTGTCATCGACAAGGAAAACACCACCATCGTCGATGGCTACGGCAATTCCGACGCCATCAAGGCCCGCATCAAGCAGATCCGCGCCCAGATCGACGAAACCACCTCTGACTACGACCGCGAAAAGCTCCAGGAGCGCCTGGCCAAGATCGTGGGCGGCGTGGCCGTGATCAACGTTGGCGCCGCGACCGAAACCGAAATGAAGGAAAAGAAAGCCCGCGTGGAAGACGCCCTCAACGCCACCCGTGCGGCTGTTGAAGAAGGCATCGTCCCCGGCGGCGGCGTGGCCCTGGTGCGCTGCTCCAAGGTCCTGGACGCCGTGGTCCCCGCTGACGACGACGAAACGGCCGGCGTGAACATCATCCGCCGCGCCGTGCAGGAACCCCTGCGCATGATCGCCTCCAACGCCGGCGTCGAAGGCGCCATCGTGCTGGAGAAGGTCCTCGGCGGCGCCGACGGCTTCGGCTACAACGCCGCTACCGGCGAATATGTGGACCTGATCGCCGAAGGCGTCATCGACCCCAAGAAGGTCACCCGCATTGCCCTGCAGAACGCCTCTTCCGTGGCTTCCCTGCTGCTGACCACCGAAGCGGCCATCGCCGAAAAGCCCGAACCCAAGAAGGACGCCCCCGCCATGCCCGGCGGCATGGGCGGCATGGGCGGCATGTACTAAGCAACCGCCTGAAATCGGGGGGAACCCTTTCTGTGGAAAGGGTTCCCCCCGAATCCCCCTCCCAAAGATTTTTGAAGGGGGGGATATATTGCACCCCCCGCTGCGCACTGCATGGCGGGGGGTTGCTATTATTGAAAGACATATTCGGGCGATGAATCGATTCTCCAGCAACATGCGGTGGAGAACGGAGCAGAAGGGAGCCGGCAACGAGACATTGTGCGCACCAGAAAAGATCACGCAACAAAAACGGCCGGCATCATCGATGATGCCGGCCGTTTTCGTGGCCAAGCGCGTCTGGCCGGGCTCACTCCACCTCAAATACTGCGTCCAGTTTGGACAAAAACGGGCGGACAGTCTCCTGGTCGGCCTTGGAGGATTCTTCGGCCATCTGATCCATCTGGCGTAGGGATTCCTGCATCTGCTGGCGTATGAGCTGCTTGTCTTCGGCGGAGAGGCCGGGCTGTTGTTCCAGCTGGGTCAGGCTGGATTGAATCTGGGCCCTGGCGTTTGCGCCTTCAGGGCCGAGCTT
The DNA here is from genome assembly GCF_054653055.1 of Megalodesulfovibrio paquesii. Classification (NCBI taxonomy): domain Bacteria; kingdom Pseudomonadati; phylum Thermodesulfobacteriota; class Desulfovibrionia; order Desulfovibrionales; family Desulfovibrionaceae; genus Megalodesulfovibrio; species Megalodesulfovibrio paquesii. Next base: position 151,817 of record NZ_BAAIGQ010000007.1, read on the forward strand.
CAGGGAAGTGTACGCCTGCATGATCTGCTCGGCCACGGCGCCCCAGCGTTCGGCGGTAAAGCCGTGTTTCTGCAGCACGGCCAGGGCCTTGGGCTGCGTGGCGGCCAGGGTGAGCCATTGTGAGGCGTCAATCGGTCCTTCCGGCGCGGGGGCGTCGGGGGCATTGCGGGTCTTATCCGCGGGGTCGGCGCCTCCGGCCGCGGCAAAGATGGGCCGGAGTTCGTGCATGCTGGCGATGAAGCCCTGCACATCCGCGGCGGTCAGGGGAGTGACTGCCGGGTCGGCGGCCAAGGCAGAATTGGCGAAACTGGCGAAACTGGAGAAACTGGCAAACAACACAAGCAGGAAGCACTGCAATCCTGCGGAGCGAATCACCGTCATGCGGCACCTCTCTTGGAAACGGATGCGGTTGGGGACACACGGCCACGCCGCTGTCGCTTACATCTGCATGAGCGTTACCGCCTGCAGCACGTCTTCCTCGGGGACGTTGCGGACTACCTCCAGCCGGCCCACGGCGCGGGGGAGGATGAAGGTCAGGCTGCCGGCGTGCTTCTTTTTGTCCGTGCGCATGGCTTCGATCAATGCTTGGGGGGAGATGCGCGGGAAGGGGACGAAGAGCCCCAGGCGTTTGAGCAGAGTGTCCTGCATGTGGGGCAGGCTGTCGTCGCACAGGCCCAGCCGCAGGCTGAGCATTGCAGCCAGGCGCATGCCCTGGGCCACGCACCAGCCGTGGGGTTTGGCAAATTTCAGGAGTGTTTCCAGGCCATGGCCGAAGGTGTGGCCGTAGTTGAGGACCATGCGTTCGCCGGCCTCGAGTTCATCCCGCATGACCACGCCGGCCTTGATGCGGACGCAGTGCGCGATGGCGGCCGCGAGCGTGGGGAGGGGAAGACGCAGCCCACGTGTTGACGCTCCTGCGGGACAGGGGGGGGCGGAAGGTTCGGAAGGCAGGATTTCCTCTGAAAACTCCTGCTGCACCCATCCATGAAACGTCTCATCGAGCATGGCATACTTGGCCAGCTCGCCCAGGCCGGAGGCGAATTCATCGTCAGGCAGGGTGGCCAGGGTCTGGGGGTCGATGCCAACATAGGCCGGCTGGTGAAAGCGGCCGAGGCAGTTTTTGGCTTCTCCCAGATTGACGGCCGTTTTGCCGCCCACGCTGGCGTCGATCATGGCCAGCAGGGTGGTGGGGACCTGCACGCAGGGGACGCCGCGCATGTACAGCGCCGCGGCCAGACCGGCCACGTCGCCCACAAGCCCGCCGCCCAGGGCGATGACGCCGCCATCCCGGGCCAGGCCGTCGGTCAGGAACTGGGTGCAGAGGGCCTCCACCGTGGCCAGCCGCTTGTGCTGCTCGCCGGGGGGGAAGGTCAGGATGGGGCCAAGGGTGGCCAGCCCTGCGCGTTCCAGGGAGGCCAGGAGTTGCCGGCCATAGTGCGCGGCCACGGTATCGTCAGAGACCACGGCCCAGGCCTGCCGGGCATGCGGGGCCGGCGGGGCGAGGCGTTCGCCGATGGTATCGAGCAGGCCAGGGACGATTTCCACGGCATAGGCCGCGGGGGCCTTGGCGGGCAGCGTGATGTCGATGCGGTCCATTCCTTCCCCAAGTCCGGTGCAAGGTCCGATGCTGGCGCTATTTCAGGGACGCCGGGATGCAGGCGTCGCAGTCGTGTATGTGGCGGATTAACGCGACAGCCTGTTCCATGTCCAGCTGCTGATCGGCGTCGGAGAGGGCGGCGGCGGGCTGATAGTGGCATTCGAACATCACGGCGTCCGCGCCGGCGGCCAGGGCGGCAAAGGCCATGCGGGCCACCAGATCCTTGCGGCCCAGGGCGTGGCTCACGTCCACCGCCACGGGCAGGGCGGTTTCCTGTTTGAAGAGCGCCACGGCAGCCAGATCCAGAGTGTTGCGGGTCCAGGTTTCGAAGGTGCGGATACCGCGTTCGCAGAGCAGGATGTCGGCATTGCCGCCGGCGGCGATGTATTCCGCGGCCAGGATGGCTTCTTCCATGGTGGCGCACATGCCGCGCTTGAGCAGGACGGGTTTGTTAATGGAACCCAGGGTCTTGAGCAAGGAAAAGTTGGCCATGTTCCGCGTGCCCACCTGGAGCATGTCCGCGTAGCTGGCCACGAGTTCCACGTCCTTGACGTTCAGGACCTCGGTGATGACGTCCATTTCCAGCTCGTCGGCCACCTCGCGCAGGAGTTTGAGGCCTTCCTCTTCCAGCCCTTGGAAACTGTAGGGCGAGGAACGGGGCTTGAAGGCCCCGCCCCGCAGAAAGCGGACCCCGGCGTCGCGCAGGGGTTTGGCGGTGCGGTACAGCTGGTCGCGGCTTTCCACGGCGCAGGGGCCGGCGATGATGGCCGCGCGGCTCTCGCCCCCGGGGCCACTGCCGATGGTGCCGTGGGGCAGGCGGATCACATGATCGCCCGCGCCGGAGCTGCGGTGCACCCGCAGGCCCTTGCGCTGCTGCACACCCATGAATTCCGTGGAATTCTTGAAAATTTCCTTGAAGATGCGCACCAGCAAGTCATCGGGCAGCCGGGACGGGGAGGCGGCGTTGGCATCGAGAATCTCGCCGAGCATCTCGGCTTCGCGTCGGGCGTCGAAGTGCGGCAGCTGCAGGCGGTCCTTTTCCTGGCCGATCCGCCGGGCGATCTGGTAATACTCCAGGAGCGCCGCCAGGATGGCCTGGTTGACCTCACTCATGCGGCCGCGCAGCTGTTGCAGGGGAGAGTCTTCGTTCATGACTGCTCCTCCTCGGCCATAAGCTGCTTATACGCCTTGTAAAATTCCAAAATGTGCGGCGGGCAGCCGGGGATGAACCGGGCCAGGGGTTTGCGCTCGGCCTGGGAGAAAATCAGGTCCGCCGCGCAGGAACCGAAGCACCACAGCGGGCCGCGCAGTTTCTTGAGGTTGACCATGTCCGGCATGGGCTTGCCCACGTAGACGCTCTGGATGGGATTGCCCTCCAGCGCGCCCTCGCCGGCCAGTTTGTCCAGGGAGTGGCGCAGGGCAGACAGGCAGCCGAAGCAGGCTCCGCCCTCGATGCACTGGACCTCGTCGTAGGCGCCTTGCGGGCTGACCACGGGGCGGGCAAAGGGCCGGCGGACTTCCTCAATGCTGCGGCCGCGGACATCAATCTTGCTGACGTCCGTCTCGCCCAGGCCTTCCTGACGGCAAAGGCGGAGCATGGCCACCTCCATGGGGTGCACGCCCATGACGCTGGCTGACACGGCATCCACGGCCACGATGTCTTCCCCGGCCACCAGGGTGTTCATGTCCGGGACCACGCTGCCCGAGAGCGGGGCCTGGCCCTGCGCGGCGATGATGCCATCCACCAGGGTCAGCTGGGGGCGGACCTTGCGCAGGATGTCCACCATTTTCACATGCAGGTCGTTGCGGTGGAAGAACATGCGCTGGTCGTCCAGGATGAGGCCGTACTGGTTCTTGATGCCCAGGGTGACCAGGGCGTGCATGTGGGTCTTCATCTTGGGCAGGTTGATGTAGACCTCGGCCTCCAGCAGGCTTTTGGGCAGGATCATGGGGTCAAAGATCGTGGCGTCCGGATTCTCGACCACCACCTTTTCCTCTTCGTCAAAAAAGCGCAGCCGCGCGCCGTAGCCGGCCAGGCGGGCCTTGAACTCGCCCAGCTGGGCCAGGGCCTCGGCCAGGGGCAGGCCGTAGCCGGGGTTGTCGCCAATCCAGATTTCCTTTGCCCCGGCGTCCTTGAGCAGCTCCACCAGGGCGAAGAGCACGCGCTCGTCCGTGACCACGGCAAAGGGATTCTTGGGGTTGGGGCGGACGAGATTGGGCTTGACCAGCACGCGCTGGCCGCGGACCATGGCTGGCAGGTCCGTGGCCAGGCCGATGACCTCGGCCGTGAGCTGCCGGATGATGTCCAGGCTGGCGTCGGTATAGGCGGCGGGCGATTCGCCCACGTGTTCGGCGCGGGCAATGGCGACAATGGGATTGCCCTTGGGAATGCCATTGAGCGCAGAGGGCGAGTGGGAGGAGGCGGTGTTGGTCATGGTTAGAGTTCCTTCCAGGCGATTTTCCCGCCCGGGGTCTTGGGGATGGCGTCCACAATGTCTATGACCCGCGGCAGGGCAAAGCGGTGCAGGCGGGCCTCCAGCCAGTGGCGGAGTTGTTTGGGGGTGACGTCCATGCCGGGCCGCAGGGCCACCACGGCGCGGGGGGCCTCGCCGCGCAGGGGGTCTTCCATGCGCACCACCACAGCTTGGGACACGGCAGGGTGTGCGTGCAGCAGCTCCTCAATTCTGGTGGGATAGACCTTCATCCCGGCCACCTTGAGCATGCCCTGCAGGCGGCTGTGGAAGAGGATGGACCCGTCCGGCGAGCGGGCCACGAGATCCCTGGTCCGGAAGCGGGCCGTGCCGTCTGGCAACAGCTGGAAACTATCGGCCGATTCCACGGGCTGATCGAAATACTCCCGGCACACACCGGGGCCGGAGACGTGCAGCTCGCCCACCTCACCATCGGGCACGGGCTGGCCGTGTTCATCGAGGATCTCCACGCGATACTGCGGCAGGGGGCGGCCGGCGGCGGCGTCGGGGAAGGTGGGGTCATCCTCCATGGGGGTGGCCATGGCAATGCCCGTGGTTTCCGTGGAACCCCAGACCGGCAGCATGCGCACGCCAAAGGCGGTGCGGAAGTCCCGGCGCAGGGCGGCGGGCACATGCATGCCACCGCTCTCGGCCACCCGCAGGGAGGGGAGGGCAAAGGGGCTGTGTTCGTGCTGCTGCACCAGGGTCTGGTAGATGGCCCCCACAGCCATGAAGCAGGTGACGTCGAAGCGGCGGATGGTTTCGGCGATGGTCCGCGGGTCGATGCCTTCCATGAGGGCCAGGGCCGCGCCCTGGGCCAGGGGCCGGGCAAACAGCTCGTGCGGATGGACGAAGGACGGCATCATGCACAGGTGCACGTCGTCCCCGGTCATGCGGAAGTGCTCCACCGAGGCCAGGGAATTCCAATGGATGTTGCCCAGGGTGGCCAGGGCGGCCTTGGGACGGCCCGTGGAGCCGGAGGTGAAGTTCAGGTAAACGGGGGTGTCCTCATCATCCGAGGGCAGGGGCAGGGGAACACGCACCCCTTCCAGCTCGGTCCAGAAACGGCAGCAGGGCGCACTGGCCGGCAGGGGGAGCGCATGCTCAGGATGCGGCAGCACAAGCCGGGGCAGCTGGGGGACGTTGAGGGAGTCGAGGAGAGTGGCATGCGAGGCGCAGAGGACCATGGCCCGCGGGGCCAGACGCTCCAACATCTCCCGCAGCACGGCCGGGGGTTGGTTGCAATCCAGGGGGACGAAGATAGCGCCCAGGGCCATGATACCCAGGTAGGCGGCAATGGTTTCGGGGGTTTTGCGTACCAGACAGCCGACCCGATCGCCCGGGCGCACTCCCATGTCCTGGAGCAGGTGGGCTGCTGCGGCGCCTTCGTGGGCCAGCTCGCCATAGGTCATGGTCCGCCGGGCATGAAACACCGCCGGCCTGCCAGGGGTGCGGGCGGCATACCCGGCCACCAGAGCCGGGAAGGACGGCCAGGGAAAAGCGGTCATGCATTCCTCCGGTCGAGTTTTCGCAAGTAGCTGTCATACTGCCGGCATTGTTCCGCAAAATAGCCAGGCTCGCCATGAAAACGCATCCCTTCCGCCTGGGCCGGGCAGGTGGCCTGGCAATACAGGCAGCCCAGGCAGGCCTCGGGCAGGGCGCTCGTGCCGGCGTGCAGGGTGCGCGGGTCGTGCCCCAGGGGACAGATGGCCTGGCAGGGGCGGGGATCCTTGCAGGCCGCGCAGGCCGGGCCGGGTTCCAGGCGATCCAGGCGCATTTCCTGGTGCAGGAACTTGTCCTGGCGCAGTCCGGTCTTGAAGAGCAGTTCCCCGAACCAGTCCGTGGCTGCCAGTCGGGTGAAGAAGGGCGTGTTCCGAATGGCCAGGAAGTACTTCTGCCGCGAGGGGTGGTGAATGAATGTGGCGATGGGGCCGGCCTTGGGCGGGGCAAAGAGACGGGCCACGGCGGAGACATCCACGGCTTCGGCCTGGGCCAGCCGCTCGGGCGTGAGCAGGCCGGCCTCCCTGGCCTGGCGCAGGGGGCGCACAGCATCGTAAGCCACCATGGCCAGCCTGGCGCAGACCATGTCGATGACCAGGGGGTCCTCGCCCACGATGATGGTATCCAGCCGCAGCGGGGTGCCGCGGGTTGGTCCCAGGCCTTCCATGGCCACCAGGGCATCCACAATATGCAGCTGTGGGCTGAGGCCCTGATTGAGCCGGATAATGTTTGCGGCCAAAGATTGATGCGTCTTTTTCTTGTTCTCCTGACCCACGAGGCAGCCCATGAGGTTCTTGAGGCACACGCTCATGCCGGCTTCGAAATGCGTCTTGAGCTTGGGCAGGTTGATCAGCAGGGCTGCCTCGGCGCAGGTGCGGGAAACCTGGGCCACGACGCCGTCCTCAAAGGGCACATCCACGCTCTGATCAAAATTGCAGTCCACAAAGCGTGCGCCGAAGCGGGCGGCCAGGGCGTCCATGCGCAGCCGCGTGGCCACGCCGATCTTGTTGCGGTAAAAGCCGGAATTCGTCCCTTCGGCCACGGTCAGATTGGTGTAGCCCTGGTCCCTGAGCCAGCCGAGCAGGGCGGCCAGCAGGCGCAGATCCGTGGTGTTGCCGGTCAGGGCGTTCATGGCCGCGTTGGCGTTGGGCTTGAGCACCACAGGGGCGGCACGGTCCGCCGGCAGCACATGCCCGCGGACGGACAAGGCCTGATCCAGCCCGCGACGAAGGGACTGCACCGTCCAGGCGCGCAGGAGGGTTGGTGGAATGGCTGCGGTGACGATGGGCATGGCACACTCACGCAAAGGGGTTGGAGTATGACTACGGTATGGTCAATCCGCCAGCCATTGTCAAACAATGTTCAGTAAAAAAAGCTGGGAGCACGAGGTGCGGTGCTTCGTCAGGCAGAGGTCTGCAGCACCGCACGCGCCGCCTTGAGCCCCTGGCTGGCGGCGGTGGGGGTCATGCAGAACAGAAAGCCGCCCTGTCTGCCCACGGTAAGGCAGTTGCTCAGGGCGCGGGAGGGGCCCAGGGCCTGCTGGAGCTGGTGTTGATAGTCCAGCGGATAGACAGGCAGGGCCTGGGGCAGGCGCACCACACGGGATGCGCGGAGGGAGGAGGCGTCGTACAGATCAGCCAGGTGCGAATCCTCCAGGGCCGTGCGCACCAGGGCCTTGTCATCCATGGTCGCAAGCTCGGGGGTCATGGTGTATTCAAAGCACACGCCCTCCCGGCCGGGGGGCGACAGCTCCCGGAAAATGGAGTGCGGGTAATAGGTGCGGTTGCAGGCCATCCGCGGATCGGGATGGTAGACATACACAAAAGGGCGCTCTGGTGGCGCTTCGGTTGCAAAGGTCAGGCAGACCAGGGCCATGTCCAGGGCGGGCAGGGTGGGCACGCCGGCATCCAGCAGCCTGTTGAGAGTGTTCAGCGGGGCCGTCCAGACAAGCTGGGAGACATCGTAGTCAATGCCCCTGGCGGTCACTTTGGTCACGCGGCTGTGCGCGGTATGGACAGTCAGGGGGCCACAGCCAAACACTGCCCAGCCGCCCATGGCCTGGTATTCGCGGAACAGCAGATCCGTGAAGGCTTGAAAGCCGGCGCGGGGGTAGAAATAGGGCCGCTTGAGCCGGCGAAGGGCTCCAACTACGCGGGCCGCATGCCCCACGCGAGGTGGCGGCTCCAGCTCCTGTCGGGCGCTACGTTCCACGCGGGCCAGCCAGTGGACGTGCAACTCCCCGGGATCCCGCACGGTTTTTTTGCTCAGAAACTGGCGGAACAGTTCCTCATAAAAACACTCCCCGCCCTTGGCCACCAGCTCATCACGGGCCGAAGGCTCGCCGCGCAGGGCAGGCTTGGCGCCAAGCAGCCCCTTGAGAATTCCGGTCTTGTACCGCCAGGGATAGCGGAACACATCGCGATGATTCGGAAAGGCGTAGAACCGGCCGCTCTGTGTTCCAGGCATTGCAGGCGCATGAATGGCAAACGCGAAGGGACGCGTCAGACAATCCGCATGCGCCAGGGTCTCGCGGGCCAGCCTCGCGCCTTCATCCCCCGGATCCTCAAAGAAAACATGCGGACCATAGTCGAACACGACCTCATCCAGGACAAAGGATCGGCACAGGCCGCCTGGGCCGGCCTCGCGTTCCAGCAGCACGGAAGGCACGCCAGACCGGGCCAGGGCCACCCCGCACGCCAGACCGGCCAGCCCGGCGCCGACAATGACAACCCGCGCCATGGCTACCTCGGCACCGGCGTGAATTCCACCTTGGCCACCTTGATGGGCGGTACATCCACCACAATGAAGCGTTCGTCCTGGGATTCGCCAGGGGCCAATGCACCCTTGCGGGCCTTGCGCTCCACACGCTGGCTGGCCAGGAGCGTCCCATTGGCGTCATACAGGGCCACCACCAACGAATATCCGGCAATGGAAGAGGTGGACGTATTGGTGACGATGGTGTCCATGAACGTGTGTTCCTTGTATTCCTGCGGGGTGCAGATCACGTCCACGCTCACTGGCGGTACATTGAACACAGGACAATCGTCCGGAGCTGCCTTGGCGATGCCAGAGGCAACGGCTGGCGGTGCGCAGTCTGCCGAACCAGCCTGCACCGCCCATGGCGCACAGGCAAGCAGAGCGACAAAGACAAGAAGACCGGCAAACAGGCAGAAGCGATCTCGTTGCGTCACGGTGCGCATGGGGGCCTCCTGGCGGATGCAGCGTTTCTTTCTCGTATGACAAAGCCCAGCCCCCCTGGCAAGACGGAAAATGAAATCGCCTCACTATATGGCGCGGGTATTGCGTCATGGATCATGCGTTGGCTCATGCAGCGTGAGTGCAAGCGCAAGATGCACCCCTGCAGTCCGCAAAAGTGATTTTTTCATGGTCCCGTCCGGAAAACGTATTGTCACAGTCTTGAGACTTTGCTAGAAAAAATGCATCATCCTGTGACAGTATGTAATGGCAGGATCTGTCATGTCAGGATGTAGCATGCGCGCACATGCCAGGAGGAAATCATGGCTTCGTCACCACTGGAAGCTGTCCCGGTGCAGGGATATGCCACACATGCATCGCCTCGCGGGCAGATACTCAATCCCATTGTGGCTGTTGCTGCCATAGTGGTTGCAGTGGCCTCCATGGCGATGATGGTTTCACCCTGGTATACCTATGCCTGGCTCCCTGCCTTCGGTCTGATGCTCATGCTGATCCTCGGGCGCAAACCGGAATTGGCCTTTTATGTGGTGCTTTTTTTCGTGCCTTGGGATGCAGTTCGCAGTTTGGCCGGTCCGGACTCTCCAATCACCATCTCCAAATTTGCCGGTGCAGCCATGGTACTTGTGGTGTTGCTGCACATGGTCTTTTCCAAGGGAACCAGATACAACCTGCAATCTAATTTGTGGAGATGGATTGCCTTGTTCGTCGTGGTGGGATTGGTCTCCGCATTGATGACCGCCTATCCGGATGAAGCCTGGGATGAATTTCGTAAGCTGCTCACTTCCATAACTATTTTTGCTCTGGCGCTGGCTCTGGTCGATGTGCGCGGATTTGTGCGGATTGTGCCCCGGGTTGTCATTATCTCCATTGGGATTTCCACATTCATGTCTGTGGCCGCCTATGGTCTTGGATTTAATTGGTTTACCATGGATACCGGTATCGACCGGCTCGTGGGTGTGGCGAAAAACCCCAACCATTACGCCTCGTTTGTTCTGTTCAGCATGCCGCTCCTCGCGCACTGGTTCTTCAATGCTACCCGCGTCTGGGTTCGTCTGGTGGGAGCCTCCATATTTACGGTCAACATGATTGCATTGATGTTGACCTACTCCAGAGGCGCATTTTTTGTCAGCCTTGTCGTCTTTGGCGCGTTGTTGATTGAGCATGGGCGGAAAATACGCCCCAAGCACTTTGGGTTTCTCGGGCTTGGACTCGCTGCCGCTGTTCTGGTGCTGGCCGTGTATGTTCCGGACTCCTACTGGGAGCGGCAAAAGTCCATCAGCACTGGAGATACCTCTATTGGCGCCCGCCTGTCGTACGTGCTGTTCTCCTGGCAGTCCTGGCAGGAGCATCCCTTGGTAGGTACCGGCATAGGCACGTTCGACCGCGCCTATTCCTTTTCCGAGTTCGCGTTCACCAGAGGCTGGAAGCGGCTTTCCCGGCAAGATGCGCAGCGTGATGCCCATAACACGTATCTTGAAGTTGTGGTGGGGATGGGGACACTTGGAATCATCATTTTTGCAGGACTGTTGTATTTGGCATGGAGGAATTTTGATGAGGCAATACAACAATCACGCAAGCTTCAGGACCCTCAATTCACGCAGTTGATAGCTGCGTACAGACTTTCGTTTTTGTCATTACTGGCGTACTTCTGCCTGCTTTCACGCTTGTACTCGCATTACTTCTGGCTTTGCCTCGCACTGTCCACCGTTGCCTTGCGCATAGTGCAAATCCGGTGTCGTGAGCAGCAGGCTCAGGAAGCGCGGCAGGAAGACCATGCTCCAGTGGTTGGCTGAGACTGTTTTTGTCCTGGCTGCGGCAGTGCTGGTGCTGGTGGTGCTTGGGAATCCAATCGTTATTTTTGTGGGATCCCTGCTCAAGACTCGCAAGGAGCATCATGCACGGATCGCCAATGATACACTTCCGGCCATCTCGATCCTCATCGTAGGGCATAAACCAGGAGCGTTGCTTTCAGCAAAGCTTCAGAGTTGTGCTGCGTTAGAGTATCCTGCTTCATTGCTTGAGGTGGTGTACATTTCGGATGGTCCAGATCAACAGGCACTTCAGATCTGCAACCAACACAGGAGCACGCAGGCGGCAGGATACTGCCTCCAATGTCGTCAGATGTCAGGCCGTCTGGGGAAAAATGCCTGTTTGAATGAAGCAGTGTCTCTCGCAAAAGGCACCGTACTTGTATTTTCCGATGTCGATGCGCTGCTGGCGCCTGATGCGGTGCAGCGTTTGGTCACGCATTTTTCAGACGCAACAATAGGTGGCGTCGGGGGGCGGCGGGTAATTGCGAAGGAGGGCAAGCCTCTTGGGCCGGTTCAGCAATGGTATTGGAAGCTCGATGCCTGGTTGAAAACGAATGAATCCAATCTCGGCAGCGTTACAGCCAACGACGGCAAGGTATACGCGCTCCGCAAATCGCTGTTTCAGCGCCTGCCAGACGCGGTGACTGACGATTTATTCAATTGCCTGTCAGTCATTCAGAGCGGCTACCGCTTTGTGTACGAGTCGTCAGCCGTGGCTACTGTCCCCACACCGTCCAGGTCTGACACGCATGAACTGACCCGCCGCCGGCGGATAGTGTGTCGAGGATTACGGGGACTCTGGTTGAAACGCGATGTACTGAATCCTATGCGTTATGGGTGGCTGGCTGTTCGATTGTGCATCAATAAAGTATTGCGAAGGTTGTTGCCTGCTTCTGTATGTATGATTGGCGTTTCAAGTTTTGTGCTCTCATTTTCAAATCGCTTTTTTTTGATCCTGCTGTGCTTGCAAACACTATTTTTCGCAACTGCAGCATTGTATCCATTGCTTGCACCTATAAAAAAGGCACCATCGGCCGTCATAAAAAGCGCCGCAGCTGCCTGGTATATCTGCCTTGGACTCATGGGGACTTGGCTTGGATTTGTTGATTTCCTGCAAGGCAAGCGAATGACGATCTGGACTCCTGTCAAAACGGAATAAGGAAACTCCAACATGACCACGACGCGGATATCTTTGGCGAGACAGGCTTGGCGATACACAGTGGAAGGCGTCCCTCGCCGATTGCCTGATCCTGGTATGCCAGGCTCTGATGCGGCTTGTATGGAATACGCCGCCAAAGTGCGAGAAGGATACGCCCGCTTACGTGGGACGGCAGAACACCCTCGTGTATCAGTGGTACTGCCAGTTCATATTAAGGAACCACTCCCTCGATTGTATCGCAATTTCTCTTCGCTCTTTGAGAACACAGAGGCGCCAGCTACGGAGATCGTGGCTGTACTGAACGGCAAAGCCACCATGGCAGAGTTGGAAGCGTCTCTGCTGCATCAGTTCTGTTCGCAAGTGAACGTACGGCTATTCTGCATTTCATATCTCGATGACCCGCGCTATGTACAGATACAAAGACCGCAGAACATTTTTGTCCCAAAGCAATATGGCCTTGACATGGCGCTGGGAGATATAGTCCTGCACACAGATGTTGATTGCTATTACAGCAAAAACTGGATTAGCAGCTATGTGAAGATGTTCGAGGCAGATGCCAGAATTCTGGCAGCATACGGCCCTGTGTTTTATGATTCAGAAGCCTGCGGCATTATATCCCGGGGCATGACTGCATTGTCAACGCTAAGCAAGGCTGCAAAAATTCTCTTTAATTTTCCACCACTTGCCGGGCACAACCACGCAGTACGGCGGCAGGTCCGAGAATTGGCGCCAATGTTATATGGTGATTTGAGCAACAACTGCCAGATTATCACCAGCCGGCTTATGCAATCGCTGACAACAGAATCCGCATTGCGCGATGTTGTGACGTTTGTCCCAGGAGCACTGGTCTCAACATTATTCCCCAAGCGTACGGATAATGTACTGCATGCAATTGCCTGGATTCTTGAAGCTGGTCTACGGAATGTTTCGAACTATAAATTACATCGCGATAATTTGGCCGATAAGGCTTCTGATAAATAGCATAAAAAAATTAGACTACATATAGCCGAGGCTTCGCAGCTGTTCCATAACTGCTTCCTTGTCCTGCCCTCTCCCCTCGCGTTCAGAGGTGTGCTCCAGATCCTGTTCCCAGGCTGGGATGGCCGCCAATGGCCGTGTTGTGGACTTTGCGCCAAGCGAGCGGTATCCTTGCCGGTACAGTTCGCAAAAGGGAAGTCGTTCGGAGTGTATGATGTTCCATATATCTCTTTCGGTAAAATGAAGTAACGGGTGGACTCGATAATGCGGAGGACTATCTCTATATTGCACATAATCGTCATTGATGCGTTGCTCTTGTTCGTCCCAGCGAATACCAACAAGAAAATGAGAGACTGCATTTTGCCTGATATAGTCAAGAAGCGGAACCGTCTTGGTTAAATGGCTTCCAGCAAACGATTCAGGCTCGAATTGGAAGTAAGGGGATAAGTGATTAATGGCGGCAAGCTGTTGCTGATTGGCGTCCGAGAGTGAAGCAGTCTCTATCATCTCACCCATTGCAGGCTGTCGTTGCAGTAAATCATCATTCCGAATTACAGCAAGATTCAAGTCCCATGCCGAAGCCGTGGCTTGAACAAATCGATCAATCTCAGGAAATACATCACCGTCGTCAATATAGACACATTGTGGCACAGGAACATTTGCATCCTGGGCCAGACACCTGGCAAGCCACAGCATCACAGTCGAGTCTTTTCCGCCAGTCCAGCCTATGGAAACTCGCGACTCAGACGTAAGTATGGCTTCCAAAATCACTTGTTTGGATAACTGCACCTTGTCTTGCAAGGAAAGATTCCAGTTGGTCTCACGTTGAAATGCGTCCATTTTGGTGCTCGAAGGTTTCAAAGCTTGTGTGAAAAGAGTGTCGAGAGTATTGCCACATGGTGCGAAATGAGACTGTTGCGTTTCAGCACTACCATTGGTTTCAGGCTATGTGAAGTGAAATCACTGCGTATTGCTTGCGTTCTGCAATGGGTAGCTCAAAAAGAAAAGACGCGTACATTTAATCGGAAATTATTTATAATCATAAAACTAAATTCCACGGAAAAGAAACGCGACAGTTTCGAGAATGATGGCCAAATCCAAGAAGAATGAGCAATTTCGAATGTAAAATAAATCGTACTCAAGATTTTCGTGAATCGGAAGATTTCGATCTACACTGATTTGCCAAAGTCCTGTGATTCCAGGCTTAACCTGAAGCCGCATCTTTTCAATGCGGCTGTAATTCTCTGTAATAAAAGGCATTTCAGGGCGAGGGCCGACAAGGCTCATGTCGCCTCGCAATACATTGAAAAGTTGCGGCAACTCATCAAGACTCGTTTTTCGTAAGATGCGACCAATTTTGGTAATTCTGTCGTCCATCGAGGAAGCAGGTGTGTGAGCATATGGGTCACTCTTGGCATGCATGGTTCGAAATTTATACATTCGGAATCGTGTGCCGTGAATACCAGTACGTTCATGGGAGAAAAATGGAGAACTCCAATCCTGAAAGTATACAGCACAAAAAATCGCACAAGCAAGCGGAAAGAAAGCAATCATAAGGAATACACTCACAATAATATCAAAACTTCGCTTTAGTGCAGGATAAATGGAGATGGGCTTTGCATGAAATAATACGATAGGGACCTCGCCTATGGTTGTCAGTGTGATGTCGAACACAGAGTAGTTAAACAGGTTTGGAACGAAACTGAATTCGACATGAGCAGCTTTGCAGATTGAATGGATCTCGTTAAGCTGATTGTTAGAAATGTTTGAGATTGCGACAAGAACCTGGTCAACGTCATGGGCTCGGATAATAGCCGATAAGGCCGAGCCGCTGCCGAGCACCTGCACACAGCTCTTCCCAAATAGGCCGCAAGAGTAGAATTCTTTGCCCGTTGACGTGACATTGTCATCGACAAAGCCTATCGGGATCAGGCCATATCGGGAGGAGGCCATTACATTATACACCGTCCGGCCAAGGTGCCCGGCCCCATAAATGAGAATCCGTTTGCCCGTGAGTTTTTTCAGAAACAGAAAATGGTGATGCAGGTAGATGTGTCCGTAAAAAATTAGAATACTCGAAATTGTAAAAGCGATAAATAGCTTTCCCATGCCGGAGGGGGTAAAGAATGGTGAGCTTACAAATAGGCTGATGCAGAAGACAAGGCACAAGCCCTTGAGAGTTCTTTTGGAGTGCTCAATATTTAAAAAGCTTTTGTTGCTACTGAAGACGCCTGCAGAGGCTAATACGAAGAGCCAGAGCACTGCGATGGCGATGAATATAAAAAGCGATTTTCCTTCAGCGTACGAGACGTTGGCGATGCTCAATGATATATCAACTATGAAGAGTGAGGCAAAAACTGCAAGAAAGTCATAAAGAACAAAGAGAATGGTAAAGAGTAATTCTGCATGGGTCTTTGAGAGCTGTTCAAATATTCTGTTCATGACAAGCCATTTAAAAAGATGGTTGTAAAAATTTCTTCTTTTTACTATCTTCTATCGCACTTGGCTAGAGTTTTTTACAGTTGCAACCGCCACTGAACAGTTAGCAAAGGGCAGATGGTATGCGAGTTGGCCTTGATATGCACGCGATGCATCAGTTAATGCAAGGATCCAGGACATATATATTGCAACTTGCCCGCCATTTGGCAGATAGCATGGTTGAGGATGAGCTTTTCCTGTATACGCCCACTGCGGCTGTCGGCGAAATAAGCAAGACAATTCCACAGCGCAATGCGACGGTCAAAGGCATTGACGCATCGAGAATAAGCCGCCTCGTAACAAAGTTTCCACGGCAGTGCTCTCGCGATGCTTTGGATGTTTTGCACGTTCAATATATTGCGCCATTTTTCTTGAGAGTCCCGTATGTTGTTTCACTGCACGATATTTTGCATGAGGAATACCCTCAGTTTTATCCCTCTAAGCTGCGAAAACTCATGACCTTGCTGTATCCCATTGCGGCACGTAAGGCGGAGCGGGTTATTGCACTATCTGAATATACAAAGGCCCACATTATCAGGAAATATAAAGTCGCTCCAAAAAAAGTTGAAGTTGTGTACCCTGGTGTTGCGCCGGAGTTCTTCCCTCAACATGCGGGAGCTATTAACGAAGTCAGAGCGCACTATGGCATTGACGGTGAATACCTATTGTATGTTGGACGAATTGAACCGCGAAAGAATCTTGAAAGCCTTATCAAAGCGTTTGGGGTGGCCAATCAAAGAAATAGGCTCGGCTGTACGATGATCATTGCTGGAATGGTTGATCCGCTTATGCCCCAATATTTGCAAGAAATTCAAAAAATAGCGCAGGGACTTGACGTTCATTTTATTGGCGGTGTCGCTCAGCACCATTTGCCGGCACTGTACAGTGGAGCTTTGGGGTTTGTGTATCCTAGTCATGGCGAAGGGTTTGGCCTGCCAGTTATAGAAGCAATGCAGTGTGGTGTGCCCGTTGTGGCCTCCAACGTCACATCTCTTCCAGAAGCTGTGGGGGAGGCTGGGATCATGATTTCTCCGACTGATATTGACATGCTGGCAAATGCATTGGAAGCAATAGTAACAAACAGACAACTTAGAGCAGAGCTGATCGAACGTGGATTCTTGCATGCTGCGAAGTTCTCATGGAGAAATACTGCAACTCAAATTTACAACATATACACGAGCGTTGTCGGATGACTTTTGAGAGGATTTTTCATGTTTTTTTGATTAGGTGTCCAGGCGAAAGCCTGTCTAGAAAATGCATGCAGCCAGGCCATTTCTCTGTATACTGCGCGTAGCGGACGGCAAACTCGGCTGTTGCTTTTTCTATGGCCTCCTTTCGGGGCATTGTGTGGGGCATCTGGATTGGTGGCTCAATTGTGCATCGCCATTGCGTCGAGGAAACTGGTTCCAGAAACATCGGCAACAACGTCGCTCCGGTTCTGAGAGACAGGCTGGATGCACCTAGCGGAAATTCTACAATCTGATTGTGGAAAGCCAGCGCAATGTGTTTGCCATATTGCTCCTGAGTCCCGGAGCCATCTGCCGTGATCATGACTGGATTTCCTTCCTTCAAGTGCCTGAAAATCTTCCGGTAGTCGCTGCCGACAGGGACTATCTCCGCGGGAATCCTTTTTTCATATTGAACACGTAGCCGGAACGATACATGGCGCCCGATCCAGGAGAGTCCTGCATCTGAGGGATTGCCAATCTGTTTGACGCGGTACCCCATGCGGCCCAAGGCGAAAAGTGGAAGGTGCACGGGGCCGAAGTGCGGGTGCGCCAAAACCACGCCATTGCCTGAAGACAAGGCGTGGTGAAGATGTTCCATGCCTCTCCAGGCGAGCATTTTTTCGAGATGCGCAGGGGTGAGCGACGGGAAAATGAATATTATGAGTTGATTGAGGTAATGAGTCTGCATGTATCTTCTGCATTCAGAACGTATCTGACTCGTGGGCATGTGTGGAAATAACCGCAGAAGATTTTCTTGCAGCAATGCTCTTTTTTTTCTGGAAAGCAGATAATGAATGTCTCCGAGTGCAGCAATGCAAAAAAGACCTTTGGAAGGAGTAAGGAATTTAATTAACCACCGAAATGGATACCAGATTATGAGACGTAATATGTCTCTTGCAAGGCTTTCCTGAGTTTGCATTGTTCTATTTCCCCAATAGCATGAGTACTTTATTCCAAAACGATTCAATTAGCGCAGTTTTCTTTTGCGTGTAATAGGTGGGTTGCAATAAATCAGTATCCTCACTGCAAACACGTTCCTTGAGTGCGATCGCATGAAGAGTGGTATGAGGCTCTATTCGAAGAGAATTCACTTCGAAATGGACTCTTCGCCGCAGTGTCAATTTAGCCCGGAACAGAAAAACAATCAGCTGGACAAAACCAAGCCACGTTTGCCCCGGAGGATTCTTGAAGAAATTATAGCTAACTTCAAAGTTGGGATTAACTTTGGCCTGTTGCACAAGGATACGCCAGACGCGCAGTATATCTGCTCTGCGCTGCGACTTTCCAAGTGTCCGCAAGGTTGAATCCGTGATTCCATCCGGGCTTAAAATGAATGTGGTGCAGCCTGCCTTGAGGCATTTCTCAATAAAAGGTCCATCCATTTGATTCTCATTAAACCAGGCTGACCACTGTACAGCAATGTTGCGGGTAAGCAATTCGTCGCAAATTGCTTCAGCGTGAGATCGTGGTATATTAAAAACAGAATCCAAAAATGTAAAGCAAGATATTTTATGCATACTATACAGTGATTCTATGCGGTCCACTACGTCTGAAGGCTTCAGTAGACGGTACTCTCTGCCATTTAAAAAACCATACGGGCAGTAGATGCAATGCAAAGCGCATCCGCGTTTACTTTCCACGCCGATGGGTTCAGGGCCATGGTCGAGGTTGGGATAGCGTGAAAAGCCGGATGCCTGAGCGAAAATATTCTGAGTTTTCGATACGTCCAGTTTGGGAGGAGGCCCGGAAAACTGCAGCGCGCCATGCTCACGATAATATACTCCAGGCACGAGGGCAGGAGCATCCAGGTGCAGTAGCAAGGCGGCCATTGTTTCTTCACCTTCGAGATAGACGCCGGCGAAAATCGAAGGATTTTCATGCATGATGCGCTCGGCGAATAACGAAAACCCTGCACCGCCGACAATGATGGGCGCTATGGTTCGTGCATGGATATGCTGTAGCAGTGTCCGAAATTCTTGATAGTAGAATACAACTTCGCGTTTGTTGGTAGAATCAATATTCCGCAGGGAGATCCCAATAACTTGGGGATCAAATTCAGCAAGCAAGGCGGTAAGCTTGCTGAAAACTGCATCTGCATCGGCTTCAACATTGGGATCAAAGATCCTGACTTCATGGTCCGGCAACGCTGCCGCGATGCAGGCCAGCCCCACCGGATATACCGGCGGTTCAGCGCCGCCGAGCCAGCTTTGCACAAGGAGGACGCGCATACTCAGTGTTGTGCAGAAGGTTTGAGCTGAGATTTCAGCCGTTTGAGAGTTGAGAAAACGCTTCGGAAAAACGGTTCCAGCGTCCGGGAGTTGAACAGGCGCCAGGGCAGAGGAGCAATGCACAGTCGCAGAAGCCAACTGGGCATTTTGCCGGTTTTAGCTATTGAAATTAGAAGATTAGAGTAGGTTGGCGCTCGCATGGTGTAATGTTTGGAATAGACATCGCGCTGTTCATTTTGCAGCAGGCCTTCAGTGGTGGCTTTATCGTGCAGTGCGGTGCCGGGGTACAGCACAAGGGAAAATGGTTGCAATCTAAAAGGCTTGGGGATTTTGGTGATAAACTCAAGCGAGGCGCGCCGGTCTTCATCGGTTTCCCAGGGGGCGTCGAGAATGAAGTCGTAGCTGGGCGGCAGGAGTTGCTCCTTGAATGCATTGATGATCCGCATCGCTTCCAGCAGCTTCTCGTTGTTCATGCGGGAGCGATTAAAAAGATCCTGAATGCGAGGGCTGCCAGACTGTACCCCCATCTGCAAGTATACGAGCCCGGCGTTGACCAAGGCTGTAAGTTTGTCCTCACGCATGGTCAGAGGGCTGGCCAGGCAGGTAAAAGGAAGACCAATGCGTGCTTTGTACTCATTACAAAACTCTTGAATATCATGCATGGGCCGCCCAAAAAACGCATCATCAGAAATCCAGATAAATCCGATGAACGGGTATTGCCTGATGATGGATTCGAGCTCCAGCATGACATGTTCAGTACCTCGCCAGCGGAGATAGTTCTTGGCGCCATACAACTTTTTTACCGCATCATTGATGCAGTAGCTGCAGCGATGCGGGCATCCGCGGCCAGTCATGGTTTGATAGCCGATTTTGCCAAGCAGGCGCGAGACGGTACCACCCTCCAGTCGGGTCCGGACCTCCTCCGGCGAGAGTGGTATCATCCTGTCATTATTCAGAATATAGTGCTCATTGCCGCTCCAGTCCGGAGGGGGGTAGGCGTCCAGAGAGGCTGGCAGGGGGCGCACAGGATTTCGGAATACCTGGCCGTTGCTCTTGCCCCAAAGGCCCGGAATGGCTGAAGGATCATTCCCGGACTCCAGGGCACGCGTCAGGTCGAGCAAGGTCTCTTCGCCGTCACCCACACATACGAAATCTGCGTGCGCGAGACATTCCTCGGGACGGATGGTGGCGTGCACCCCGCCCCAAAGAATTGGAATATTTAATGGTTGCAGGTGTTTTGTGAGCTGGGCGGCGTTGTCGAAGTAGTTGGTCATCAAGGTAATGCCAACAAGGTCGGCATCCTTGCACAATGCAGTCACCTGGGCCAGGGCGTGCAGTGTGTAACGCTCCGGTTGGGAGGCTATTTCATCGCCAAAGGGATCTGGCAGGAATATGCAGCGGGTCTGGACGCCATGCAACCGCAGCCATGCCGAGAGGGACCGCAGACCGAAGCTGGTGATGTCGGGATAGGGCGAGATGAGGACAACACGCATCAACCTTTCCTCCCGGCGACCACAGGATCGTGCCGCCGTTGTCGGTCAATCCAGGCGCGTATGCGGCTGATATCGCCGCGGATTAACAGTTTCCAGGCCTTGGCCCCGGCACGGCAGGCCTCACCCACAAGATGAAAGAGGCCATAAAACCAGGGGGGGCGGCCCTCAAGCAGACGGCGAATGGGGCCTTCTCGCAGCAACCGGGCGATGATCGATTGCGGAAAATACGTAAAGCTCAGAAGGTACAACAACAATCCGGGGTAATGTCGAGTGGGCGGAATGTAAAAAGGCTGGCGGAACACCTGCTTTTCTTCATCTTCAATGTAGCCATCCTCCTGTGCCTTGCGGGAAATGGCCGTTCCGGGGAAAAACACAAGGCTGGAGATGGCCAGGCCGTAGGGCTTTGGGATTTGGTGCAGCAGGTGCACGGTCTGCATCAGGTCGTCCATCGTCTCCCACGGATTATCCATGATGACGTGATAGTGGGGGGGCAGAAGCGGCGGCACGCGCGCATGCACCAGTTTGGCGCCAGCCACGATCTGCTCGTTGCTTTCCTTGCGGCCGTAGAGCGCCCGGATATGGGGGGAGCCGGTCTGCACGCCCATTTCCACGTAGACCATGCCGGAATCCATGAGTAAATCAAGTTTTTCTTCTGTCAATGTTGTGGGGCTGGCCTGGCAGTAAAAAGGCAGTTTGATACGGTGCTTGTACTGCATGGCAAACTCGCGCAGCCAGGTCATGGGGCGGGCAAAAAAAGTATCATCAAAAAACTGCACGGCCTCAATCTGCGGAAATCTGATCAACGCGTCATCAAGCTCGGCCATGACATGCGGCACACTGCGTGATCTGAAGTACGGCACTGCATCGTTGGCGAACTTGTCTTTCAGCGCGGGAACGTTGCAGTAGCTGCAGCGATGCGGGCAGCCGCGATCCGTCATGATGCGATAGGCCTTCAACCGTCTGTTGTCATGGTACGGAACGAGTGGCAGTGTTTCCACGTACATGGCCTGGGTCAGCGGTATGATCTGCTGATGGATGGGGTTCAGCAGAAAATGCTCCGCATTGGAAACATCCGGAGGCGGGAGGGAATCGAGATCGGCGATGAGGGGGCGGCAGCCGTTGTCGCGAATCCGGCCGTCGGCCTTGGTCCACACCCCGGGCAGGTCAAGCGGGCGCTCTCCGCGAGCCAGGGCGGCAGCCAGCTCCAGGACGGCTTCCTCGCCCTCACCAACACACACATAATCCGCGTACTCAAGAGCTTGCTCAGGCCGCAGCGTGGCGTGCACGCCGCCCCAGATCACCGGCACACCGGCAATGCGTTGGATGGCTCGGGTGCATTGAGCAGCACGGTCCAGGTAGTTGGTCATGAAGGAGAGGCCCACCAGCGTGGCGCCGCGGCAGTGTTCGGCCACTTGTTGCAAGGCAGCTTCGGGGTAGTGGTAGACGAAGGTGCCGCCTTGCTTGAGCAGGCCCAGGCTGCCAGGCAGAAAGATGATGCGGGTGCGCAGGCCTTGCTGTCGCAAAAAGGCGGAGATGGAGCGCACGCCAAAGGCGGAGAGGTCTGGCGGCGTGGGCGTGACCAGCACAACCAGCGGGGCATCTGACTTGTCCACGGCGGAGCAACCTGGATTTGACGCGATGGGCGCAGTAGCGTAGGAATGCGACATAACGGATGATATAGCCGTTTTAAGCAAGGTGTTGCAAACAAAAAAACATGATTTCTCAACCAACCCCAACTTGCCATGATCATTGCGCGTGATTTGGCCCTGTGGGTCGTCTGGGGGCCTTTTAAACGGGTATTGTGGACGCTGCCCATTCCCTGGACACTCCGTATCGCCCGCATGTTGGGGCGCCTGTATTATCATGTGGCCGGCGGCAAGCGGCGGGGGATGGCCGCGGCAGCGCGGATCATCCTGGGCGACTCTGCCCCGGCGGAGGCCATTCAGAACACCGTGCGTCAGGCGGCAGTTAATTTTGTTTACAATGACCTAGAAGTACTTATTTTTCCAACGCTGAACCCCGAGCGCACCGCCCAGCTGACCCGCCTGGAAGGGCAGGGGCATCTGGATGCAGCCCTGGCAGCCGGGCGCGGGGTCATCCTGGCGTTTGGGCATTTCGGGGCCAATCAGATGATCATGCCGGCCATCGGCCACCGCGGCTATACGATGTGCCAGCTTTCGGCGCCGGCCTGGGTGCTCAACG
The DNA here is from genome assembly GCF_054653055.1 of Megalodesulfovibrio paquesii. Classification (NCBI taxonomy): domain Bacteria; kingdom Pseudomonadati; phylum Thermodesulfobacteriota; class Desulfovibrionia; order Desulfovibrionales; family Desulfovibrionaceae; genus Megalodesulfovibrio; species Megalodesulfovibrio paquesii. Next base: position 174,179 of record NZ_BAAIGQ010000007.1, read on the forward strand.
AGCGCCTGCCCGAAGCCCGCAGCGCCCTGGTGCGCCGCACACGGGAAATGCGCTGGGAGCACGAGGCTGCGCTGCCCGTCAAGCATATAAACATATTCGGTAATCTGAAGGAAGCCTTCGCCTGTCTCAGGCGTGGGGAAATCCTGGGCGTGGCCATTGATGGCGGGGGCGGGGAGAAGAAGCTGCCCGTGACATTTCTGGGCCGGCGGGCCCTGTTTTCCTTTGGCGCTGCGGGCCTGGCCATGCGCACGGGGGCCACGCTGCTGCCATGCGTCATGCTGCGCGATCCGGCCACGGGCGTGAACACCTTGCGCGTCCATCCGCCGCTGGAGCTTGAGGGTTCCCCGAATAAGGATAAGGATTTTTCTGTATTGGGTCGAAATCTGCAACGCCTCGTCGCCGTGTTGGAGGCAGATGTGCGCGCCCGGCCGGATCATTATCTGTATTTCCTGGCCTTTCGGCTGCATATGGCCCTGAAGGAAGACCCTTTGTTTGTGGATGATTAACCGTTTTCGTTTCCGGGCAACTTGTCAGCAACATTCAGGAGCCATTATGTTACGCGCCGGTCTGGCTACTCGCGGCATGGATGCAGCCACCAGGTTTCGCATTCTGAAACGACACCTTTGGGCCGTGTTGCGGCATGCCACACCGCGCAAGCTGGTCAATCTGATCAAGGCGGAGCGCAACCTGCGTCGCAAGGCCGAGGTCCTGGATTCGATGCCCTACATCCTGAAGCTGGAATCCACCAACATCTGCAACCTGCATTGCGCCTTTTGTTACGACAACCGCCGCCAGCCCAGGGAAGGCGAGCGCGGCTACGGACGCATGCAACCCGGGCAGTTCCGGCAGATTGTGGATCAGCTGGCGCCGTACCTGTTCAAGATCAACATGTACGGCTTTGGCGAGCCTTTTCTCTTTCCTGAAGGCTTCGAGATGATTCGCTATGCCACGGACAAGAATATTGGCGTGGGCGTGTCCTCCAACATGAACATCCGCGACGAACACCTGGCGGACAAGATCATCGACTCCGGCCTGGAAGTGCTGATCTTCTCCTGCCATGGCGTAACCCCTGAGAGTTACGCCACCTTCATGGGCAAGGGAAACATGGAACTGGCCCTGGAAAACGTCCGCAGGCTGGTGGAGCGCAAGAAAGCGCGAGGCAGCAAGACGCCGGTCATCGACTGGCAGTTCTGCGTAACCGGTTTCAACGAGGGCGAGCTGGCCCTGGCTGCGCAGAAGGCCAGGGAGCTGGGGGTGGATCAAATCCGCTTCATCAAGCCCTTTTTCCCGGAAGATGCACCAGAGCAGTGGTGGAGCAGCCGTTTTCCCCGCAATCAGGAGGATCAGGCCGCCGGCGTGGAGCCGGACTGCACCTGGCTGTACCGCTCGGCGTTCATCAACTTTGATGGCGGGGTCTCGCCCTGTTGCAACGATGTGCGCCCCCTGGCCAACGACTTTGGCAATGCCCTGAATCAGCCCTTCAAGGACATCTGGAACGGCCCGGCCTACCGCGCCGCCCGCCGTCTGGCGCGCGATCCCCGAAACACTGCAGAGACAGCCTGCGCCCGGGTCTGCCAGCGTTGCCCGCTCATCGTCAACACCCGCAAGCGTCTGGCCAAGGGGGCGTAGTCCTTATAAGTAGCCGAGATCCTGCAGCTGCTGGGCGATGGCCGCTTCTTCCTCGGGCGTTAGTTCGCGCGTTTCCGCGACGTGTGTCGTTGCGTCAACGGTGGAAGCTCCGGCCATGGTGTCAGCCTCGCCTTCCAGGACCTCCCGCAGCACCCGGCCCTCCATGTGCGGCGGCACGGCCTCGCCCAGGAGATGCAGCAGGGTGGGGGCCACGTCGGGCATTTCCGCCCAGGGCAGGACCGCATGGCGCACGCCCGGGCCGTGCAGCACCAGAATGCCGAACTGCTCGTGCCGGCCGCTCCACTGGTGGGCCAGGAACATGTCGCCATCGAATTTCTGGTCAAACCGCAACAGCTCATTGGGCACGATGATCTGATAGCCGGGCGCGCAGGCCACCAGCAGGTCCGGGGCATGCTCCGCAGCCGCGCCGCTAAACAGTTCCGCCCGCCGCCGAACCGCGGTGATGGGATGCGTGCCGTTTTTCGGGTCCAAGATGCCAGGCAGCTCGGCAATCAGGGTGCGTTCCACTTCCTCGCGCCGGGCCGGGGTCATGATTGCCGAGTTGAGATATATCCCGCCGCTGACCCCTTCCGAAAGCGCCGTGGTCCGTTCCCAGTCCACCAGTTCCAGGAACCGGTCCCGCCGGGCCTGTTCGCCCTTGGCCATGGCCCGGCGCAGTCTGGCCGTGACACTGGCAGGCAGGATCTGCTTGAGATAATGCTTGAGCCGGGAGGGTCGCCCGGCGCCGTGGCCCGCGGCCCTGGTGGCGGCCAGCGCGGTGGAGAGATCCTGCTTGAGGACGAGATAGCCGTGGTCCATCAACCACTTGTTCAAGAAAACCGTGGTGTGCAACGGACCAGCGCCATGATCCGAAACCATGCACAGCCGCGTGCCGGCCGGTGCGGCGGCCAGGAGCCGGCCCAGGGCGGCGTCCAGGGCTTCGTACACCTGGGCAATGGCCTCGCCCAGCGCGGCATGCTGGGGGTGGGCCGGGTCGGTGTATTTCCAGAAATAATGCTGCACGCGGTCCGAATCGATGAACACGCTGGCCAAGAGGTCCCATGGCCGGGCCTGCATCAGGTGCAGGGTCAGGGTTTCCTGGGTGCGGATGTTCTGAATAATATTCTTGAGGTAGGTTGCCGGTTCCGGATGCTGGGCCGGCTCCAGGGTCTGGTTGCCGATGGCCCGGGCCACATCCGCAGCCAGCTCCGGCGGATGGACCTTGTCCGCCGCGCCGCCGGCGGTGAACATGCCGGTAAAGACAAAGCCGTGGGCCAGCCTGTCCGGCGGCCAGGTCATGGGGATGTTCAGGGAGCCACTGGGCCGGCCGCGCTCGTCGAGGATCTTGAAGAGGGTCGGCGCGGTGCGGAGCCCGGCGTGGACCAGACGCAGGGTCTTGGCCTGGGCGTCGTAGCGGAAGGCGTCGAAGATGCCATGGCTGCCGGGATTGACTCCGGTCATGAAGGAGGACCAGGCCACAGGCGTGACGGCCGGGGTGGTGGAGTTGAGCGGAGCGTGCATGCCCTCGGCCAGCAGACGGGCCACGGTGGGCATGCGTCCGGCAGCGACGAGGGGGCGGATCATGTCGAAGGTGGCGCCGTCCCAGCCGATCACCAGGATCTTGCCAGCGTTGCGTGGAGAATCATGCATGCGGCACCGCTCCTTCTCTGGACGGACGCGCGCGGCGCAGCGTCCGGAGTTGTTTGATTTCCTGCCACGGCAAGGCCCCGGAACCAATGAGTATCGCACCATATACGCCTGCCCCGAGCGCAAAGGCCAGCAGGCTGGAGAGGGGCGCGCTCAGCCGCATCACCCCCCAGGCCGCCAGCAGGGCCGCGGGCAGGGCAAGGCCCAGGCGGCCCAGGGCCGGCGCAGCCAGCACGCGGACGGTGTACCACGTGGAAAGGATCGCCAGCAGCCAGTAGCTCCCCGTGGCCACCCAGGCGGCGGATTCCCAGCCCAGCGTCGCCACGGCGGCCCAGGCCCCCAGACCGCAAAGGAGCAGGGTGCCGCCGGAATACAGGGTCACGGCTTTTTGCTTGTCCATGGCCACGAGGATGTTCACGTGCAGCTGGTCGATGGCCAGGGGCGTGATGGCCCAGGCCAGCCACTGAAAGACGGGCACGCCGGGCAGGTAGCGCTCGCCAAAAAAGAGCCGGATCAGATCTTCCGCAAAAAAGGACAAGGCCAGGGACAGGCCCGGCCCCCAGGCCAGGGTGTAGCGGAAGAAGAGCCGGTACAGCCGCTCCGCGCCGGCCCGGTCGTGCAGCATCAGCCGCGCAAAGACCGGGAAGCTCGCCAGCATCAGTGCTTGCGGCACCAGCCCGAAACGCAGGATGAAGTCGTGCGGCAGCTGAAACCAGGCCACGGCTTCCGGCCCGTCCAGCCATTTGACCACCAGCGTGCAGACGCGGACCAGATTGCGGTTGAAGAACACTCCCAGCCCCACCACCAGCGCCACGGCCAGCATGGATTTGACCATGGCCGCCGAGGGCATGGCCGGGGCAATGAACCGCCGCACGCAGACAGCCCAGGAGAGCACCATCTGCAACACCAGCGAGGCCGTGACCCCGGCAAAGAGGGCCAGAAAGCCCCAGTCCAGCCAGATGGCCAAGCTTACCAGCACCAGGGCGGTCACGCTTTGGGTCAGGGTCAGGATAGGCTCCCAGATCATCCGCTCGTAGGCCTGGAAGGCCGCCCCCGAGAGCATGGCCATGGACCGGCAGGCCTCGCCCGCGGCACAGAGCAGGGTGGCCAGGAGAAGTTCCCGTGGCGAGCCGGCCAGCAGATCGGCCAGCAAGAGCCCGCCCACAGCCACCAGGCACAGAATAGCCCGCAGCACCACCCCGGCGCCCAGATGCGCGGCGGCATGGGTGCGGTCCCGGGCCATATCCTTGATGACGGTCTGCTGCAGGCCAAAGTAGGTCATGGCCATGGTGGAGGCGGCCAGGGTCATGATGTAGCCGAACTCGCCGTACCGGGCCACGGGCAGGTAGCGGGCCACGCCTACCAGGAGCAGAAAGCCCACAGCCATTTGCATGACCCTGGCGGACAGGACAAAAAAGGAATTGGCCAGGATGGACCGGCCGTGTGGGCCAGGGCCAGGGCCGGGGAGTGAGCCAGCGATGGGGCCGGGGGGCGAGCCGGATGCATGCGAGGGGGCGGGGCTTTGCATGGTGTGGATCAATACGTCAAAATCCCGGGTTGCGTCCAGGGCCAAAGGCGGGACGACACGAAAAACCCCGGCAGCCGAAGCCGCCGGGGTCTGGCGCGTGAGTGAGGAGGAATGGGCAGGGCGGATGGATTCTGGATCGGCCCCTAAAGAAAAGCCCGCGGTTCCCGATGAGACTAGCCGATCAGCTGCAAAGCCATTCTGGGCAGTGAGTTGGCCTGAGACAGCATGGCCACGGCCGACTGGGTCAGAATCTGCTGGCGCACAAATTCCGTCATTTCCAGGGAGACGTCCACATCGCTGATGCGGGATTCGGCAGCCTGGAGGTTTTCGGCCTGGATTTGCAGGTTGGTGATGGTGTTTTCCAGACGGTTCTGCAGGGCGCCCAGGTTCGCACGGATCTTGTCCTTGGAGACGATGGCGTCCTTCAGGGCGTCCAGCGCCTTCTGGGCGCCTTCCTGGGTGGAGATGGAGTAGCCGTCGGAAGTGGCGGCAGCCTGGCTCCCCACACCAAGAGAGGAAGCAGTGGCAGAGTCGATCTTGATGTAGTAGTAGTCTTCCGCAGAGTCGTTGGCAGTCCCAAAGTGCACCTTCAGCTTGCCCGTGGGCGTCATCACGTTGCCGGTGTGGGTGTCGCTGGAGAGGTTGCCGTTGAGCAGGTAAATGCCGTTAAAGTCCGTGGCATTTGCGATACGGGTGATTTCCGAGGCCATGGCCTGGTATTCGGAGTCGATGATCAGGCGCTGTTCGGAGGTGTACGTCCCGGTGGCAGCCTGTTCCGCAAGCTCTTTCATGCGGATGAGCTTTTCGTCGATGACGCCGAGGGCTCCGTCCGCAGTCTGAATCAGGGAGATGGCGTCGTTGGCGTTGCGCACCCCCTGGTTCAGGGAGGCGATGTCCGCGCGCATGAGTTCGCGGATGGCCAGGCCGGCGGCGTCGTCGGCGGCGGTGTTCACACGCAGGCCCGAGGACAGCCGCTCAACGGACGTGCCCAGGTTGCCGTACGCGGTGCGCAGGTTGCGCGAAGCGGTCATCGCCATCATGTTGTGGTTAATGGCAAGAGACATGGTCATTCCTCCTTGAAGTAAGTATTGGCATCCTTGCCGAGGGGAACCTTGTCCGAGTTGCGGCCCGTGTTGGGGGCTTTGATCCGGACTTGCAGGCGGGGCGCGACTCCCGGCCGTTTTCAGGGTCTCCCCTCCCCACTCGCAGGTCTTATCGACCGGGTGAGGCTTGCATCTTTAGGGGAGGGCGGGTAGTTCAGCACGGAAACGTGCAGAAATGTTGCATGGAGGCTGATTTGATGCAGAAGAACGCAAGAAAAATCATGATGATCAATGGGCAGCACGCCTGGACTTCCTGTGTGAAGACGATGCGTCCTGCGATGCTGGCCGCCTCGCTGGCCATCTTCGGGCTGGTTGGAGCGGCGGGCCTGTCTGGCTGCGCCTGGATCAGCGGCGAATCGGCCGAGCCTGCGCCTGAGGCTGCCGGCAACCAGACCGCGGCCCCGGCCGCTGAAACCGGCCAGACCGTGCGTGAGCCGGTCAGCAACACGGTGCAGGAATCCCCCGCGCCCACTACACCCGCGGCACCCGGTACTTCCGCCACCCAGGCCGCGCCCTCCACGCCTGTTGCGCCCATAGCACCGCTTGCGCCCGTTGTGCCCGTTGCGCCTGTCGCGCCGGCGTCCCGGGCCATCCCCAAAACCACTCCCACCCTGGCCGGCGGCTACTTCCTCTACGCCACGGTGGATGATCTGCTCGCCGCCTCGGTGCAGGCCGAGCGCGACGGCACCTACCTCGGGGACATCGCCCCCCTGGACGCCTTCGAGTACCTGGCCGGCAACGATACCGTGGGCCGGGCCTTCAAAGCCGGCAAGAAGGGCGAGCTGACCGTGAAGATGTTCGCCTTCAGCGTGCCCGGCAAAAACATGGATCGCCGCGTGTTCGGCTACATGGTTGATGGCGGCGGAGCGGATAAAACCTTCGGCCACTTTGATACCGACGCCGACGGCATCTTCGATGCCCACTTCGACGGGCTGAACATCAAGCCGGCCATGCGTTTTGACCTGTACGAAAAACTCAAGCCCGGGCAGTAGGATGCGCGGTTTTTGCTTCGTACTGCTGCTGGCGGCCTGCTGGCTGGCGGCGCAGGGACCAACGCCTGTCCGGGCCGGCACCCTGCGGAATATGGACCGGCAGATCTACACCTATGCCGTGCATTGGGATGATCTGGAAACTGCTACCAAGGGCGAGATAAAGCCAAACGAAACCGTGATGTTGCGCAACGCCACGGGCTACATCGAACTCCTGGGCAAGCGGGATTCCATCTACATGCGCCATGATGAAGCCATTCAGATCCAGGGCGGCATCCTGCGCAGTCCCAGCCATCCTATTCTGGATTGAGGCCTGAATCCACACGTTGTGGGCAGTTCAGGCAGTTCAGGGGGGGGCAGGCGGTTTCCCTATCCCCAGACCGCATCCACCAGCCCGCGCCGCTCCTCCAGCATGGCCAGGACCGGCGCGGGCAACTGCGCCTGCAGCGCCGGCTTTCCGTCCAGTCCGCGGTTCCAGAGTTCGCGAATCCCCGTGGCGTGCGTGGGCAGCCGGGTGCATTCCAGATACCACAAAAGCTTGCCCGGCGGCTCTACCTTGTGCCAGCAGCGAGGCACGCCGGGCAGTGGCGAGGCGACCGGCGCGTAGCCACCCAAAACCCCCGACCGCAGCAACACATCCAGCCCCGCGGCGTCATCCTCCTCGCGGGGATGCACGGCCAGGTGCGCCAGGGCATTGATGCCCTGGCCGTCCTTCCAGGTGGGCAGGGTGGGCAGGTCTATGGAGCCCATCAGGAAAATGATCTCCCAGCCGGGCAGCTCAGCAGTGTATTCCCGCAGGGTTTCAATGGTATAGGAAGGGCCGGCGCGGCGGCCTTCACGATCGTCCACGCGCAGGGTGCAGGTGTCGGGCAACCCACCCTCAGCCCTGGCGTGCAGCAGGGCAACCTTGCACAATTCCAGGCGGAACTCGAAAGGGAGAAGCCCCTGGGAAGGCTTGTGCGGCGGCGCGGCGGCTGGCAGCATGTCCAGTCTGGTCAGCCCCAGCAGCGCGGCGGCATGCCGGGCCTGGAGCATGTGGCCGGCATGCGGCGGGTTGAAGGACCCGCCCAGGATGCCCAGCCGCGGGGCCATGATGGAAAACGGCAGGACGGGAGCGCCCTCTGGCGCCCCCGTGTACTCTGGCGTTGCCGGATGCGGGCCTGGCCCCTTGTTTAGCCCCTTGTCTGGGCCATTATCTGGGCCATTGCGTGGTGTGTTGCCTGGCGTGGTGGCTGGCATTGAGGCGGGCCTCAGGCGGGTCAGCCGCGGGTCTGACCCTGGCCCAGGATCACGAACTTGGTGCTGGTCAGCTCGGTGGCGCCCATGGGGCCATAGGCGTGCAGCTTGGACGTGGAGATGCCAATCTCCGCGCCCAGGCCAAGTTCGCCGCCATCATTAAAGCGTGACGAGGCATTGGCCGCCACCATGGAGGCATCCGCCTCGCGCAAAAAGCGCAGGGCGGCGTCGTAATTTTTGGTGCAGATGACTTCCGTATGGTTGGAACCATGGGCCGCGATGTGATCCAACGCCTCATCCATGGAATCCACCACCTTCACGGCCATGATCAGGTCATGGAATTCGTGGCCCCAGTCATCAGGGCGGGCAGGCACGGCGGTATTGCCCAGCAGCGGCAGGGACCGCGGGCAGGCCCGGAATTCCACGCCCACGCCGCCCAGCTTTTTGGCCAGCATGGGCAGAAAGGCTTCAGCCGCTTCGGCATGCACCAGCACGGCCTCCAGGGCGTTGCACACCCCGGGGCGCTGGCATTTGCCGTTAAAGACAATGTTCAGGGCCTGGGGCAGATCAGCCTCCCTGTCCACATAGCAGTGGCACACGCCCTGATAATGTTTGAGCACGGGCATGGTGGCCGCCTGGGTCACCGCCCGGACCAGTCCTTCCCCGCCGCGGGGGATCATGACGTCAATGTACTGATCCATCTTGCACAGGGCGGTGACGGCGGCGCGGTCTGTGGTCCCGATCACCTGCGCGCAGTCCATGGGCAGGCCGGCAAAGTCCAACGCCTCATGCAGCAGCGCGGCCAGGGCCAGATTGGAGTGGATGGCCTCGGAGCCGCCGCGCAACACCACGGCGTTGCCCGCCTTGAGACACAGGACCGCCGAATCCACGGTGACGTTGGGACGTGACTCGAAAATCATGGCCACCACGCCCAGTGGGATGCGCATTTTGCCGACCATGATCCCGTTGGGCCGCTTCCACATGGTTTCAATGGCGCCCACAGGGTCAGACTGTGCGGCCACTTCCTCGCAGGCCTTGGCCATGGCCTCGATGACGGCGTCGGTCAGGCGCAGGCGGTCCATGCGGGGGGCGTCCAGCCCGGCGGCATCGGCAGCCTGGAGATCCTTGCGGTTGGCCTGGGCGATGGCGTCGCCACGGGTGCGCAACAGCTGGGCCAAGTGGAGCAGGGCCTTGTTCTTGCTTGCCGGCGAGGCTGCCGCCAGCACACGGGCGGCAGTCTTGGCCTTGCGGCCGATGGCCTCCATCTGGGCGGCGATGTCGTTGGCGGCGTCCATGGAACCTCCGAGTAAAGATAAGTAAAATTGAACAGTTGAATAATGTGAAAGACGGGGCGCTGGCATTTGTGTACAAAATTGTACATCCACTGGAAAACCAATGAGATGTCAGCAACAAGCACCCATATTTCATTTCTCTTTTGACATTTCTGTACACCCTGACTAGAACGACGGTTCAACCGCGTGCGCGCGGTGGCATCCCGTTCGCCTTCCTGCGCCTGCACCGGTGGGCAATTTCGTAGCATAATCCGGTCATTCCTCCAAGGAGCGATTTTTCCCATGGCAGAGTCGTCTCGTACTCCATCTCCGGCCCCGTCCTCTTCTCCTCGCTCCGACGCACCGCGTCCTGGCGCCACGCTCATCTCCTTTGAAGAGGCGGGCATTCCCAGCGAGCATCCGGCCCTCCTCTGGATCCAGTCGCATCTGAAGCAACTGGCCCTGGGGATTGCGGTGGTGGTTCTGGCCGCCGCGGCGTGGTCCGGATTGAGCTGGCACAAGACCCGCACCCAGGCCCAGGCCGCAGACGCCCTGGGCGCCCTGCTGACCAAGGCCCATGGGGACACGGCTGCCGCGGAACTGGAGGCCTTTATCAAGACTGCGCCCTCGCCAGTGCGCGAAGGGGCCATGCTTTCCCTGGCCGAGCTGCTGATGGCCAGCGAGGAATACACCAAGGCCGCGGAAGTCTGGGGCCGCATCGCCATGGACGCAAAACAGCCCATGAAGCTGACTGCGGGCATGGGACAGGCGCAGGCCCTGGCGCTGGCAGGCAAGGCCCAGGAAGCGTTGACCCTGGTCCACACCCTGGAGAAGGGCGCTTCCGCCAGCTTCGGGACCCCCCTGCTGCGACTCAAGGCCCAGGTGGCCGAGGCGGCAGGCGAATACCAGGACGCCATTGCCGCCTGGGCCAGCCTGATGGAAAAGAATCCCGATCAGGAAAGCGCTTTCTTCCGCCAGAAGATGGCCCAGCTGGAGCAGTTGAAGTCTGGAAAGCAATCCTCGTAACGTATAGCGTATGGAGATATTGGGAGTAATGAGCCATCCCCCAAGTCATTCGTTCCGGCATCCTCTTTTGAAGTCGGCAGCCGGCACCGTCGAGCTGCTGCTGGGCAACGAGGCCATTGTTCGCGGCGCGCTGGAGGCAGGCATCCAGTGCGTCGCCTGCTATCCGGGCACGCCGTCGTCCGAAGTGCCGGACACGTTTCATCGCGTCAGACTGACCGATGGCGAGAGCGCCCCGTTTTATTTCGAGTATTCCACCAACGAAAAGGTGGCCATGGAAGTGGCTGCCGGCGCGGCCCTTGCCGGCGCCTTGTCCCTGGTGACCATGAAGCACGTGGGCGTGAACGTGGCTGCGGACCCGCTCATGACCGTGGCCTACACTGGCGCTCCCGGCGGGCTGGTGCTCCTGGCTGCGGATGATCCGGGCTGCCACTCCTCCCAGAATGAACAGGATTCCCGTACCTATGCCCGGCTGGGGTTCTTCCCGGTCTTCGAACCTGCCACGGTGCAGGAATGCAAGGACATGGCCCGGGACGCGCTGCTCCTGGCCCGCCGCACAGGCCGGCCCGTGATTTTGCGGACCACCACCCGTGTCTCGCACATGCGCGGCCCCTGCACCTTTGGCCCGCTGCCGGAAACCGTGGAGTCTGTGCCGTTTGTCCGCAATCCCAGGAGGTACGTGCCCGTGCCGGCCTGCGCCCGGCCCATGCGTCTGGCCCTGCTGGACCACATGCAGGCCATGGTGGGCGAGGCCGAAGGCTCTTCGTGGAACCCCGTGCGTGGGCAGGGGGATACGGCTGTCATCGCCTGCAGCATCGCCCGCGCCTATCTGCATGACGCCGTGATGGAACTGGGCGACGCTGCCGCCTCCCGGCTGCGGATTCTGGATCTCGGCCTGAGCTACCCGCTGCCCGAGGCAGCCATCACCACCATGCTCCGGGAATGCCGCCAGCTGCTCGTGCTGGAGGAGCTGGAGCCCATGGTGGAGATGGAAGTGCGCGCCCTGGCCCAGCGCCTGGGGCTGCCCATCCATATTTTCGGCAAGCTCGACGAACAGACCGCCGGCCAGGCTTTTGTGCAGCGTTCCGCGGCCACCGGCCTGCCGCGCTTTGGCGAGTACGACACCTATCAGGTCAAGCGGGCCCTGTGCATGCTGCTGGATCTGCCCCTGCCGCAGGTGGAAGCCTGCGCGCCGGTGGAGTCGGTCCAGGGCCTGCCGCTCAGGCCGCCGAACCTGTGCGCCGGCTGCTCGCACCGCGCCCTGTACTACGCCGTGCGCCAGGAATTCGGTGACGATGCCATCTATTCCTCGGATATCGGCTGCTACACCCTGGGCATGCTGCCTCCCCTGAAGACGGCGGATTTCCTGGTCTGCATGGGCTCCTCCGTTTCCGCCGGCTCGGGGTTTGCGCGTTTTTCGGAGAAGCCGGTCCTGGCTTTCATCGGGGATTCGACCTTCTTCCACTCCGGCATCACCGGCCTGCTCAATGCGGTGCACAACAACTACGACCTCTTCCTGGTCATTCTGGACAACCAGACCACAGCCATGACCGGCCACCAGCCTCACCCCGGGGCGGACGCCGCCGCCCTGGCCATGGGCCAGGCCCAGCTGGACATCGAACCCATTGTCCGCAGCCTGGGCGTGGAACAGGTGCTCACGGTCAACCCCTCCCGCCTGAACGCCACCATCAAGGCCCTGAAGGAGCTTCGGGACAAGCCCGGCGTGAAGGTGCTCATTGCCAAGGAGCCCTGCGCCCTCTTTGCCAAGCGGGTGCTCAAGCGCAAGGTGGCTGTGACGGCGGAGGTGAAGGAACAGGGCGCGGCGGTTGAGATGTGTCTGGAAACCCTGGCCTGTCCGGCGTTCGTGCGTTCGGGCAGCGAGGTGGCTGTGGATCCGGAAACCTGCAGTGGCTGCATGTTCTGCGGGCAGATCGCCCCTTCCATCAAGGCGCGTAAAAAGTAGAGGAGGGAAGGGGATGAAACCGATGCGAATTCTCATGACCGGCGTGGGAGGCCAGGGCACCCTGACGGCCACCACCCTCCTGGCCAAGGTGGCGCTCAAGCAGGGCATTCAGGTCACTTCCGGCGAGGTGCACGGCATGGCCCAGCGCGGCGGGGTGGTGGAGTCCACCATTCTGCTTGGCGGGCTGATGAGCCCGCGCGTGGGCCCTGGCGAAGCCGATTTGCTGCTGGGCTTCGAGCCCCTGGAAACCTACCGGGCCCTGCCCATGCTGCGCAGCGGGGGAACGGTGGTTTCCTCTTCGGACTTCATTGAGCCGGTAAATGTTTGCCTGGGCAAGGAAACCCGGCCCGGGTTGGAGGTGATTGTCCAGGCGGCCACCGCGTGTTCCGGCTGCTGCCACTTCCTGCCCTGCCGCAGCCTGGGTGAACAGGCCGGCGCGGTGCAGAGCGGCAACCTGGCCCTGCTTGGCGCGGCGCTGGCCCTGGGCGTGCTGCCCTTTGGCCCCGACGCGCTGGAAGACATCGTGCGCGATACACTCAAGCCGGCCCTGGCGGAGCTCAATCTCAAAGCCATCGCCCTGGGCGTGGCCACCGCCAGCCAGTGGAGCGCATCCCCGGCACGCTGACGAAGGAGGAAGCATGATTGCACACGCCACCCTCGGCAGGGATCTCTCGCGCGACCTTGCGCCGTACCTGGGCACCTTGCGGCAGATCATCGCCGGCATGGGACCGCAGGCGCCGTTTCAGATCAGCCTGAAAAACATCCTGAAAGTCCTGGCGGAAAACCACGGCTTTCAGCGGCCGCATCTGATGATTTTCGACCCTGAAACCCAGCACCTCAAGCTGTCTCTGACCCACGGGCAAGTCAAAAACGCACAGACCACCTACGAGCCGGGGCAGGGCGTGACCGGCCAGGTCTTCACGACCGGGCAGCCCCTGGTGGTGCCCCGCATGAAGGAGCACCCGGCCTTCCTGAACAAGGCCTTTGGCCGTAGCGAGGCGGAGCTGGCCTCCCTGGCCTTCCTCTGCGTGCCTGTGCTGGCCCCCAACCGGGACCAGGAACACGGGCCGGAAATCATCGGCACCCTTTCCGTGGACTCCCCCTGCGACGACCTGGAAGTGCTCGAGGCGCAGAGCCGTTTTCTGGAGGTGGTGGCCGGGATGATTGCCACCCAGGCGGCCTATCTCCAGGAGGAAATGGCCCGCCAGCGCCATCTCATGGCCCAGGGACTGTACACCAACGGCCAGTTGGAGCATGGCGCCGTGGGCGCAAACATCGTGGCCGCCTCCAAGGCCATGCGCCTGGTCCTGAGCCAGACGGCCCAGGTCGGCCCCAGCAGGGCCACGGTGTTGTTGCGTGGCGAATCCGGCACGGGCAAGGAACTGCTGGCCGAAGCCATCCACAATGCCAGCCCCCGACGCGACAAGGCCTTCATCAAGCTGAACTGCGCGGCGCTGCCCTCGGAACTGGTGGAAAGCGAGCTCTTTGGCTACCAGAAGGGCGCGTTCACCGGGGCAGTGCAAACCAAAAAAGGCCTCTTTGAGCTGGCGCATCAGGGCACGCTCTTTCTGGATGAAATCGGCGAACTCTCCACCGGCGCCCAGGCCAAGGTGCTGCGAGCCATCCAGGAGCAGGAGATCCAGCGCCTGGGCAGCGAGCACAGCGTCACCGTGGATGTGCGTCTGGTGTGCGCCACGCACCAGCCCCTGGAAGAGCTTGTGGAAAAGGGCAGGTTCCGGGAAGATCTGTATTACCGCATCAACGTCTTCCCCATCTTTATCCCACCCCTGCGCGAGCGGCGCGAGGATGTTCTGCCCCTGGCCGAGCATTTCCTGCGTCTGTATTCTGAAGAGTACGCCAAGGAAATCAAACGCATCTCCACCCCGGCCATTGACCTGTTGACCCAGTATCACTGGCCCGGCAACGTCCGCGAGCTGAAAAACTGCATCGAACGCGCCGTGCTGGTCTGCGATGAGGAAGTCATCCGCACTTACCACATGCCGCCTTCCCTGCAGACGGCGGAAAGCTCCTCCACGGAGAACAACCTTTCCTTCTGCGAGGCTGTGGCCAAGTTTGAACAGGAAATCCTGGTGGACGCCCTCAAAAAGGCCCGCGGCAACATGCTGCAGGCCGCGCGGGACCTGCGCGTAAGCTATCGCATCGTCAATTACAAGGTCAAAAAGTACGGGCTGGACGCCAAGAAATTCTCCGCGCCCCAGCGCACCAAGCCCACGTACAGGACGTGATCGCATGACCCTTCCGTTGACCCTTGGCACTGTCCAGCTGGCCTGGGAAGAAAGCGAGGCCCGTACCCTGGAGAAGGCCTGCGAACTGGTGCGTCAGGCCGCAGGCATGGGCGCGCAGGTCATCTGCCTGCAGGAACTGCTGACCACGCCGTACTTCTGCAAGGACAAGGACCCCGCCTTCTTCGCCATGGCCAAACCCCTGGCCGGGCACCCGGATGTGCAGCGGCTCTCGGCCCTGGCCGCGGAGCTGGAGGTGGTGCTGCCCGTGAGCTTTTTTGAAAGGGCGGAGGCTCCTTCCGGTCCCATCTATTATAATAGTTGCGTGCTGGTGGATGCCGACGGCACGCCCAAACCCCTGTACCGCAAAACGCACATTCCCGACGGCCCTGGCTACGAGGAGAAGTTCTTCTTTACTCCCGGAGACACGGGCTTCCTGGTGCACGAAACCCGCTACGGCAGGGTAGGGGTGGGCATTTGCTGGGACCAGTGGTTCCCCGAGGCTGCCCGGGCAATGACCCTGCTTGGGGCGGACGTGCTCCTGTACCCCACGGCCATCGGCTCCGAACCCGAAGAGCCCGGCACGGATACCCAGCCGCACTGGCAGCGCGTGATGCAAGGCCACGCCGGCGCAAACCTCACGCCCGTGGTCGCGGCCAATCGCGTGGGCACGGAGCACGGCGTCTGCTGCAGCACCACCTTCTACGGCACCTCGTTCATCACGGACTACACCGGCGCCATCGCGGCCCAGGCGGATCGCCAGGAAGAAACCGTGCGCACAGTGCGGTTCGATCTGGATGCCCTGCGCGAGCAGAAACGCATCTGGGGATTCTTCCGCGACCGCCGGCCGGAATGCTACCGCACCCTCGTCACGTCCCCGGCGCCGGTGCCGCCGCTGTCCTGACCTGACGGCCGCATATCGCGCGCCCCTCCCGTTCAATTCACGGTGAAGGCGCGCAGCAGAAGGCCCCCAGTGCAATGCCTGCGCTGGGGGCCTTCTGCGTTTCGGGGTGAAATCCTGATACATTCCCGGGCCACCCGGCATCACGGTTGTGCAAGGTGTTGCACCGCGGAGTTGCTGCAAGAACGTAACGGCGCCGTCCCAGGCCCGCCAAACGCAGCAGATACACTGAAATTGCGAGGTTGATGTTGTAAAACTGCCGCTCAACTTCAATGCTTCTTTGACTTACAGGTATAAAACGCATGGAAGAAGCATGCAAAGGTGGTATTGCGGCGAATCATAACAGACATGAGGCTGAGTATGAGCATGTAGTTTCTTTTGTTTCTCTGGAGCTGGATGTGAAACTGAATCTGACAGATGTGACGATAATTTTGGCGAAATATAGGGGTTTTCCCGTGCAGAATCTGGCGACAAAAAAGCCAATAATATCCGAAGAGACACGGAGTTATTCTTCAAGATGAATGTTATAAAAACTCTAGAGAAATTTTAGAACTGTTGTATTGCAGTTGTTGCTTCAGATATAGAGAGCAAATAGAGTTCAAAGTAGATCAAAACATCAGATTTCTGCTTGCCATTGCGTTTGGACTGCGGTATAACCAGACCCGAAAGCAGAGTTGTGTGTGCTGGAAAGGACTCCGGCAACTGGTGAGATGTGGGAGTGGCAGCCCGATACGCAGCTGATTCACAGTAGCCTGCAGTGTGCAACATGCGTTGCAGGGGTGTGAGGGCGGGTCGGGCGGCGGGTCGCAAGGCGGTCCCGGCAAGTGTGGCGGGGCGGCGAGGCAGCAACCGGAGAGCAATTATGGCGGCTGGTGGCAAGACGACATCGACGGAGCGGCTGCTGGACATCATCCGCGGCAAGGGCAAGGGCGAGGCCGGTGCGAAGGCGGCAGCGCCGCACGAGCAGATCGAGCTCGTCGACGCGCCCTCTGTGTCTGCGGTGGATGCTTCTGCCAAGGGCAAGGCCGGAGCAGGGCAGGGTAAGCCTGCCTCGCGGCGTTTGTCTCTGGCTGCATCCAAAAAGGTCAAGGGGAGCGGGTCTGGCCTGGTGGTCGGCGTGGACATCGGTCCGGATAGTCTGCGGCTGGCCAAGGTCAGTCAGTCCAGCGGTCGTTCCCGACTGCTGGGCGTGTCCCGGGTGCCGTATGTCTCGGGCGAGACGCCGGACTCACCCGGCTTTGCCGGGTTCCTGGCTGCCGAGATCCGCAAGTTCGCCGGCGGAACCAAGGGGTATGAGTGCTGGTCGCTCATCTCCTCGGCCAAGGCAGAGTTGTGGCATGTGCTCATTCCCAAGGTGCCTCGCAGTCAGATTCAGGAAGCGGTCTTCTGGACCGTGAAGAAGGAAAAGCAGTTCGACGAACGCGAATTCGTCCTGGATTTTGAAGTGCAGGGCGAGGTGATGGACAAGGGGCAGCCCAAGATTTCCATCATGGTCTACCTGGCTCCGCGCAAGCAGGTGGAGGACCTGAAAACCCTGTTCGCCCGCGCCGGCATCAAGCTGAGTGGGGCAACCATCTCCCCCATCGCAGTCCAGACGCTGTTCCGCAGCCGCTGGATCGAAGCTTCTGCCAAGACGTATGCGCATCTGTACGTGGGCCGGAACTGGTCCCGCATCGACATTCTTATTGATGACAACATCGTGCTCTCCCGCGGCATCAAGGCTGGCACCAACTCCATGGTGGAAGCCCTGATGGAGAACTACAACATGATGGGCCGCGGCGGCGGGGACATCTCCATGCCGGGCGACTCGGTCATCAACCTGCAGCTGGATGACGAGACCGAGCTGGCCCCCATGGCGCCCACCAGGGCCATGTCCGTGGATCAGGCCAAACACGTATTGCGGGCCAAGCTCTTGGGGCAGTCCCTGGCGGTGGGCGAGGCCGGGGCAGAGCTCTCCGAGCAGGAAGTGCTGCGCATGATCCGCCCGGCTGTTGAGCGCCTGGTGCGGCAGGTGGAGCGCACTTTCGAATATCACACCACCACCATGGGCAAGGATCGCGTGGAGAAAATCTTCTTCTCCGGCGAGATTTGCTCCAATCAGCTGCTCATCGATTTTATTCAGGCCCAGCTGGGCATTGCGCATCAGCTGATGGACCCCCTGGGTCCTGGCGGTCTGGCGGGCGGTGCCTCGGCCGGAGCGCTCTCGCCCAGCGAGCGCCTGGATTACAATCTGGTGGTGGCCCTGGGGCTGTCCAGCAATGCCATCACCCCCAACCTGCTGTTCACGTACAAGGACAAGGAAAAGCAGCGCCAGCTCAAGCGGGTGGACATGGTTGTCTTCCTCGGCTTTCTGGCGGCTGTGGCCCTGCTGGGCGGGGTGTTTGTCTGGCAGCAATCGGTCATCAGTGACCGGGAAGCCGAGCTTTCCCTGCAAAAGACCAAGCTGGCCCAGTACGCGCCGCCTGCTTCGGAAGAAGAGCTGCTCAAGTGGGCCAAGAAGGTCAACGAGAAAAACAGGCAGCTCAAGCGAGCCTCCAAGATTTACGAAAGCCTGGCGGTCATCAAGGAAGTTTCGGAACTCACCCCTTCCGAAGTGCGCATCGTGTCCATGGACATGGAATTCGGCGCTGATCTTCCCGAAAAGGCTGCCACTGGCAAGAAGTCCGGGAGCAAGTCCAACCAGGACCGCATTCCCAGACTGCTCATTCTCGACGGCGTGGTTCTCGGCGATCCGAACAACTACGATCTGGTGCTCACCAGCTTCATGATCCGGCTGGAGAACTCCAAGCTCTTCGGGTTGCCCATCATTCACAAGCGCTCCGTGGAAGAGTTCAGCACCTCCGGGTCGGTGCTTCGCTTCACGGTGCATATCAACATGATGTGAGGAGAATCGCCATGGCCGAGATGAAACCCATGAGCATTCCCAAGCAGAGCCTGGTGAAGATTGGGATTTACCTGGCAGCCATCCTGCTGGTGGCCTACTTTGGCAACGTGGAAGCAAAGAACAAGGTGGCCCGGCTTGATACCGATATCGCCCGCACCAAAGGCGAAATCCGGAAGCAGGAATCCTTGTACCCCATCTACGTGAAGCTGCGTGCGGAATACGACCGCAAGGTGCTCAACGAGCTGGAGCTGGTGCAGACCGTGCCCATGAAGCAGGATGAGGTGGACAAGGCCACGGACATGATCGACCGCATGGCCACCCTGGCGGGCATTGACGCCACAAACATTCAGCCCGATCCCTCCTCCCTTGCCGAGGATCCAAACCAGCTCCTGGTCAATGGCGAGTTCTCGGGCGACTATGGAAAGTTCCGGGAATTCCTGAAAAAACTTGGCGCCATTCAATACGTCAAGCATATCCAGCAGATCGTGGCGCAGGAGGCTGCACAGGGCCTCATCTACACCATGAAACTCCGCCTGGCCGTGCTCTCCAGCAACGCCACGGAGCCGGCAGCGGCCCAGCCTGCCAAGCCGGCCAAGCCGGCCAAAAAGTAGCGGCAACTGACGTTAACTGAAGCGCCACGAGAGCCACGCAAGGAAAGGTGCACGCCATGGCCAAACGAGAACAAATGCTGCTGATCGCCGTCGGCGTTCTGCTTGTCGGGTTTCTCTTCTACTACCTCGCAGGCGGCGGCAAGGCCGGGCCTGCGGAAGTGCAGATTTCCAACGACCAGCTGGAAGCCATCAAGGCCAAAGTCATGGCCGAGGCCCAGCAGGAAAAATTCACGGACCTGGAACTGTACAAGTTGGAACAGGCGGAAAGCAAGTGGACCAGCGATCCGTTTTACAACCGTGTTCGTGACGCCGTGGAGCAGCAACAGCAGGCACAGGGAGCGCAGCTGCTCTCGGCCGAATCCCTCAAGCTGCAGTACACGGGGTTTGTGGAAATCGACGAACATCTCTTCGCCATCATCAACGGTCTTGAATACGAGACCGGCGAGGAAATTGCCGATGCCCAGGGTGTGTTTTTGACCAACATCAAAGAGAACGAGGTGATCCTCGGCCAGCGGAACTCCACGGGCGACATCGTGGACCAGTACCTGCTGCCTCTCGCCGAAGATCCCCTCACCCTTTACTAAAACGGAACAGGAACGCCTTATGAACACGCGCCTTACTCCACGCATGGTCCTGGCAGTGACGGTCCTGGTCGTCATCGCGGCGGCTGCAGGCTGCAAGAAGCAGGAGCCTCAGAAGGACGCCTTCCTGGAAAAGTGGAAGGCCGTTTCAGAACAAGCACAGGGGCACTCGCCAACATACAAGGCCCCCAAACCTTCGGAACGCCGGCGTCCGCAGCCCCAGGTGGACAAGGAGGAGAAACCCTTGCCCTCCCGCCTGGTCTCCCTGCGCATGCATGATGCCGACCTGGCCGCTGTGCTCAAGGCCCTGTCCCGTGCCGGCAATCAGAGTGTGATGATCTCGCCCAATGTCGCCGGCAAGGTTACCGTGAACATTGATAAAAAGCCCTGGGATCAGGTCTTCAAGGGCATCGTCAATACCAACGGGCTGACCTATCGTTGGGAAGGCGAGATCCTCCGGGTCATGACCCTGGATGACGTCAAGAACGACGCGGATATCCTGAAGGCCATCAACGAGGCCGAAAAGGAAAAGAAGCTGCTGCGGCAGTTGCGCTACGACGACGTGACCGAGGTGGTTCCCATCCGGTACAACAACAAGCTGCTGACCTTGGGCGAAACCATCCTGCGCGTGGTGTTGCAGCGTGAGTGCGCCAAGGACGAGCAGAAGCAGAAGATCGAACTGTCCAGCTACACCCGCACTGCGGATGTCGCCAGTGAAAAGGCGGCCAAGGAAACCCAGGAAACCGTCGACTTTGAAGGTTGTCTGGACGGCACCGTCTCCCTGGATACGGCCACCAACTCCCTGATCATCACGACCAATCCTGAGAAGATGGAACGGGCCTTTGCCATCATCGACAAGCTTGACCGGCCCCAGAAGCAGGTCAAGATCAAGGCCAACATCGTCGAAACCACGACCGCGGTGGCCCGGGATCTGGGCATGCGCTACGGCTTCTGGATGCGCAACGAGCGCGTGGACGGCTACCAGGACTTGTACGTCATCCCTGGTACGCAGAACGGCGAGGTGGATGACGACGGCACGTATACCTTTACCAACCCCCTGGGCATTGGCGCTGCTCCCACGGGCTATGGCATGAACTTCATGAAGGAAACCCTCACCAGCGGCGCGTCCATGGGCCTGATCTTCGGGGTGCTTGGCGAGAACTTCCTGGAAGTGCAGCTGAACGCCCTGGAAGATGAAAATCTGGTCAAGATTCTCTCCAGCCCCTCCATCGTCACCATGGACAATGAAGTGGGCGTCATCGAAAACGGGCAAGAAGTGCCGTACCCCGTCTCCACTTCGGACGAAGTGAACGTGGAGTTCAAGGAAGCCCTGCTGCAACTGCGCATCCGCCCCCATGTCATTGATGACAAGTTCATGCGCATGGATATCCTCGTTACCCAGGATTCCGTCAACTTTGCGGACACCGTGTACGGCTATCCCAGCATTGACAAGCGCAAGTCCCAGACCGCCCTGGTGATTCAGAACAAGGAAACCGTGGTCATCTCCGGTCTGCAGATCAAGCGCGAAGTGAACAACAACTACGGCCTGCCATATGTCAAGGACGTTCCGGTCCTGGGCTGGCTCTTCAAGGGTGAAAGCAAGAGCGACGAAACCGCGGAGATCCTGGTCTTCCTCACGCCCACCATCCTTGCCGAATGGGCTCCCGGGGAAATCCAGAACTCCATCGAGGAAATCGACCGCAAGGTGAAGTCCGAAGAAACCGTCAAGCAGTAACGCACGGACATCCCACACCCTGTGACGAATGCACGAGGCCGCGCCATGAGCTACCTGAATCTGCTGGACCTGAAGGAAGAGCCCTTCTCCAACTCCCCGGATCCGGAGTTCTTCTACGAGTCCCCCCAGCACCTGGACTGCTTGCACAGGCTGGAGATTTCCGTACGGCTCATGCGCGGCCTCAACGTGGTCCTGGGCGAGGTCGGCGCAGGCAAAAGCACCTTGTGCCGGCTGCTGCTCAGGAACCTGAACCGCGATGCCGCCGTCCGCTCCCACCTGCTGCTGGATCCGCAATTCTCCTCGGCCAAGGCCATGCTCGAAGTGCTCTACAGCATGTTCCTGGAAGAGGACGCCCCCGCCGGGCTCAGCGAATGGCAGCTCAAGGAGGCCGTGAAGAACCAGCTTTTCAGAACAGCTGTGGACGATGGCAAGCTGGTGACGCTGATTATTGACGAAGGGCAGAAGATTTCCCACACCTGCCTGGAAGTGCTGCGCGAACTGCTAAATTACGAGACCAACAATACCAAGTTGTTGCAGATCGTCATTTTTGCCCAGACGGAATTTGCAGAGCTGATCCGCAAGCACCCCAATGTGGCGGATCGCGTGAACGAATTCACCGTCCTTGGACCATTGAACTTCCTGCAAACCCGGGCCATGATCCGGCATCGCATGGCCAGAGCCGCCAAGTCGGCACAGGGCAAGGAACGGTTCACCTTTTTGGGATACCTGGCCGTGCACCGCATCACCGGCGGCTATCCCAGGAAAATCGTTCGCCTTTGTCACAAGGTCATGCTTGGCTGTATCCTGCGAAACCAGAGCGTGGCCGGCTGGCGGCTGGTGCATGCCTGCAACGCCCGGGTGGCCGATCTGATTCAGCCACAAGCCCCGCTGTTTGCGCCCTCCGCCCGCAAGTCCGGCCTGCCAGGTCTGTCTGGTCTTGCCGCAAGCCTGACCGGTGGCGCGACCGGCTCCCCTGGGGCCGCACCCGCCAGGCCGCGCAAGCCACGCAACCTGCGTCTGGCCCATGGAGTGGCCATGGCCGGGTTTGTGCTGGCTGGGAGCCTTGCCGTGGGAGCCCTGCTCATGCCCGAGTCCACCCGGACCTCGGCCGTGGAGGCCACGCCCGGCGTGGAGGCTCTTGGCGACCCCGGCACCGCCCGCACGCAGGCGCTGCCCACGCCACTGCCGGAGGAAGGCAACCAGGCCCATCCCGCACCGGCATCGCCCGCGGCGCCGGTGCCTGCCGCCCAGGGACTGGCTGCAGCCGAATCCGCTCCCGCCGCTATTCCGGAACCTGCCGGCAGTGCCCAAGCCGAGCCGTCGCAGGCAGTCGCGGCCAGCAACGCGCTGGCAGCGCCCGTGGCACAGCCCCCAAGCCTTGGCACATACACCACTTCCCGCGAAATGTCTGTCCAGGCCTTGCTGCAGCTGGTGTATGGCCAGAGCAATCCCGGGCTGCAGGGTCGCTTCCGGTTGCTGAACCCCGAACTGCAGGAACAGTTGCCAGCCGGCGCAGCCGTTCAGCTGCCCGAACAGGACCATGGCGAGGCGGCCGCTGCGGTCGCCGGCTATGTGGTGCAGATCACGCAGGATGAATCCTTGCAACTGATGGTCGATGTGCTGCAGGGCCTGCGGGACCAGGGGCTGGATGTGGCCATGGCCGCACAGCAGGTGGAAGGCTCGCGCAGACTGTTCGCCATTCTCAAAGCCAGCGAATTCCAGTCCGAACATGCCGCAGCCCTGGCCCTGCGGGAACTGCCGGCCATGTTCCAGCCCGGCGCCAAAGTGGTGCGCGACATGCACCGCAAAGGAGACATCATCCTGGCCAGCTTCCGCAAGGAAACCGCCTCCGTGCAACTGCCTGCCGCAGGCTCGGGCGAGGGGTTGCACTAGGCCCAAGGCACAGATGATGACGCAAGACGCGCGCAGCGGGGGCTTGCTTGTCACTTCCTTGCGCATGAGATATGGATACAACGGCGTGTCCTGCCCGAGAGGGGACTGTTGGGCCGGCGGTACAGGCCGCCCCACTGATACAACGTGGCAGGTTGGTGCAGGACATGGCAACACACCGGGAGTGCCGCATCGTCCGCAACGGCAGCCGGCTCCCAGCTGGCCATGGCCGGGACATGCAGGCAGGGTGACGGGCCACGTGCTAGGTTGAAGGAAGCAGCCGCCGGCAAAGGCGGCCCTTGGCATCACGCCCCTTGCCTGTGCCGCCGTTCGGCACAGGGCAACGCGGGCCAGACCCCGGGCGACCCCCCTGAGGATGTAGCGAACTATGGCCACCTTTTCCTATCAGGCTGTCACCGAGTCGGGCAGCACGACCACCGGCACGCTGGAAGCGGATTCCGCGGATGAGGCCCGGCAAATCCTCGTACAGCGCGGGTTGTTGCCGTCCAAGGTTGTGAAGGGCGAGGATGCCGGTGCCGGCGGGGTGTTTACCAGGCTGAACAACGCGCTCTCCACCGTCACGGTGCCGGAGCTCATCCTGTTCACCAAGCAGTTCCGCACCATGTTCAACGCCGGCTTGTCCATCATCGCGCTTCTGGACGTGCTGGAGCAGCAGACCACCAACCCCAAGCTCAAGTCCGTGGTGGTGGAAATCGGGCAGGACATCAAGCAGGGTGCTTCGTTGTTCAATGCCTTCTCCAAGCATTCCTCGGTATTTTCGCACTTGTACTGCAGCATGCTGCGCGCCGGGGAAGTCGCGGGGACACTGCCGGAGGTGCTGGACCGGCTCATCTACATCATTGAGCACGAGCACAAGGTCAAAAAGCAGATCAAATCCGCCCTGACGTATCCCATCATCGTCATTGTGTTGTTGGTGGGTGCGTTCATCTTCCTGCTCACTTTCGTCATCCCGGCCTTTGTTACCACCTTTGAAAAGGCCAAGATCGAGCTGCCCCTTCCCACCAAGATCTGCATCATCATGTACAAGATGCTGGACCAGTACTGGATGATCATGGTGGTGGTGGTGGTCAGCGCCATTGTGGCCACCTTCATGTACTTGCGAACAGAAAGCGGCAAGCTGGTGCGCGACCGCATGCTCCTGCGATTGCCCATCATCGGCCCCGTGTTTCGCAAGGGCGCCATGGCGCGCTTTGCCTCCATCTTTTCGCTGTTGCAGTCCAGCGGCGTCTCCGTGCTGGAGTCCGTGGGCATCATCTCCAACACCATCGGCAACGCCGCCATCTCCCTGGAGTTCGACAATCTCCGGGAAAAGCTGCAGGAAGGCCGCGGCATTTCCGGCCCGTTGCGCCAGTCCCGTAACTTTACCCCCATGATCATCAACATGATTGCCATCGGGGAAGAAACAGGGGAACTGGACGCCATGATGCGGGAAATGGCCAAGCATTACGACTATGAGGTGGAGTATCAGGTCCAGCGGATGAGTGAACTCATCGGGCCCATTCTTATTGTGGCCCTGGCCGTGGTGGTGGGCTTTTTTGCCGCGGCCATCCTGTTCCCCATCTTCGACCTGACCAAAATGGTCCACTGAGGCAACGCCAGCTGCGCCAGCCGCCAGCCCGGGGGGGGCTGGCGCAGCGTCTGCTCTCTTGGGGGCAGGCAGGGGTTCCCAACCAGTCCCGGCTGCTGGCCCGGCAACTGGCCCGGCAACTGGCCCGGCAGCTGGTCAATCCGCAGAGCACACTGCCGGGCAGGCAATCGGGCGGCGCTTTGATGAAGCCACGCAACTACCATATCCGTCTGACCATCACCGTGCCTCTGATCATCACGGGGCTGGTGGTGCTGACGATGGTCGTGTGCTATCAGATCACCATTTACTGCCTGGCCTTGCGGCTGAACCCCTGGCCGTATCTGATTGGCGGCGGTGTGGGGCTCACGGGCCTGGCGTTTGTGGCCGGCTGGATCATCTCGCGGACCATCCTGCGCCCGGTGGAGCAGTTCATCCGGGAGGCCGAACAGCTTCCTGCCGTGCTGAGCGCGGAGAACGGCAAGGCCAAGGGCCGCGACGAACTGACCCGCTACACTGCCGTGTTCAACCAGATTACCGATTTTTTGAGCAAGATGGACGCCCGCGAGCACTTCCCGGAAATTATTGGGGAAAGCCAGGTCATGCGCGGGGTGTTGCGGCAGATACTCAAGGTGGCTCCCTCCGAGGCCACCGTGCTGATTACCGGCGAATCCGGCACAGGCAAGGAAGTGATCGCCCAGGCCATCGTCCGCCACAGCAAACGCCGGGACAAGCCCTTCATTGCCCTGAACTGTGCAGCCATCCCGCCGGGACTGCTGGAAAGCGAACTCTTTGGCCATGAGCGCGGCGCCTTCACCGGCGCCACAGCCCTGAAGAAGGGCAAGTTTGAACTGGCGGACACGGGCACGCTGTTCCTCGACGAAATCGGGGACATGCCCATGGAAACGCAGGCCAAGATTCTCCGTGCCCTGGAAACCGGCTCCTGCGAGCACGTGGGCGGCACCAAGACCATCTACTTTGACGTACGGCTCATCGCGGCCACCAACAAGGACTTTCACGACATGATCGAGAAAGGCCAGTTCCGTGAGGATCTGTATCATCGCCTGAATGTGTTTCCCATCATGCTGCCGCCCTTGCGCAAGCGCCGCGAGGACATCCCCCTGCTGGCCACCCATTTTCTGGAGAAATTTGCCCCGGGGATGCAGCTTTCCTCGGAAGCCATGCAGCTGCTTCTGGGCGGGCAATGGCAGGGCAACGTCCGCGAATTACGCAACATCATGGAGCGCGCCGCCGTGCTGGCCGAGGAAGGGGTCATCCAGGCCCGGCATCTGGCCGGGCACGTGGCCCAGACCGCGGTGGTGACCAAGGAAGATCTGGAGCTCAATGAAGCCCTGGAGCTGGACGCCTATCTGGAGCAGGTGGAGCGCAAGCTCATTGTCTCCGCCCTGGCCAAAACCGGTGGCGTGCAGACCAAGGCTGCGGAACTGCTTGGCATCAAGGATAGAAGCCTCTGGCACCGCATCCGCAAGCTCGGCGTGGATGTGAACGCCATCAAAACCGCACAATAACGTCTCAGCCACACGCCCGGCTCGGGGGCTGGCCCTCCAACAGGAGGCGGCCGCCTCTGCCCGGGCGTGTGGCTGTGCACTTAGTTCCGGCTGGCCTGGGGCTCCAGGAAGTCTTTCAGGTCGGTAAAGATGTAGTCCCGCAGGGCCTTGGCCCAGGGCCGGGGGGTGACGCCCGTGGCCGCGGTGAAGGCTGCCGTGGAGAGTACGGACCAGGCCGGCCGCGTGGCCTTGGTGGGGTAGCCGCTGGTGGGGATGGGGGAAATCTTGCACGGCAGACCGGTCAGGCGCACGGCCTCGGTGGCCAGTTCGCACCAGCTGGCCTCGCCGGCGTTGACCACGTGGAAGAGTCCCGAAGCCCCGGCGTCCAGCAGTTGCACCGCGTGCTGGGCCAGATCCACGGTACAGGTGGGCGAGCCGATCTGATCATCCACCACACTCACCGTGTCCCGGGAGCGGCAGAGGTTCAGGATGGTGGTGATGAAGTTCTTGCGGCCAGGGCCAAAGAGCCAGGCCGTGCGGCAGATGGTCCAGCCGGGAGGATTCACGGCGCGGATGGCGTTTTCTCCGGCCAGCTTGGTGCGGCCATAGACCGAGACCGGTCCGGTGGGGGCGTCGGTTTCGTAAGGTTCCTGCCCCTTGCCGTCAAAGACGAAGTCCGTGGAAAAGTGGATGAGCTTGAAGCCCAGTTCCGCGGAAAGACGGGCCAGATTCTCGGGCAGCGTCTTGTTCAGGCGGGCGGCGTCGTCGGGCTCGTCCTCGGCCTTGTCTACCAGGGTGTAAGCCACGGCATTGAAGACCACGGCAGGCTGCACGGCCTTCAGGTAGTCGCTCAGGGCCTCGCGCGAGGTCAGATCCACATCGTCGCGGCCCTGGGCCAGGGTCTTGTGGCCGGCCTTGGCCAACGCAGCCATGAGAGACTGCCCGAGCATGCCGGTCTTGCCGCCCAGCACCAGGCACAGGGGGGCATCGGTTTCCGGCGTTTCGGAAGGCGCCGTGGAAGAAGCCGTGGAGGCGTTCGGGGGGGTCTCCATGGCGGTATCCATGGTCTCGTTCTGGCTCATATCCTGCTCCCGTACCACTGTTGCATGAAGGCCAGGTACGCGCCGCTCTGGACGCTGGCCACCCATTCCTCATTCTGGTTGTACCAGGTGAGGGTTTCCTGAATGCCGCGGGTAAAGCTGTATTCCGGGGTAAAGCCCAGGGTGCGCTCGGCCAGGGAATAGTCCATGGCATAGCGGCGGTCGTGGCCTGGGCGGTCCTTGACAAAGGCGATCAGGGATTCCGGCTTGCCCAGGGCGGTGAGAATGGTTCTGACGACATCGAGATTGCACTTCTCGGCATTGCCGCCAAAGTTATAGACCTCTCCGGGCGTGCCCCGCCGCAGGGCCAGATCCACCCCCCGGCAGTGGTCGCGCACAAAAATCCAGTCCCGGATGTTCTGGCCATCACCATACACTGGCAGGGCCGCGTCGGCCTTGGCCTTGGTGATCATCAGGGGGATGAGCTTTTCGGGGAACTGGAACGGCCCGTAGTTGTTGGAACAGCGGGTCACGATCACCGGGGTGTCGTAGGTATGGAACCAGGCACGGCACAGGAGGTCTGCCGCAGCCTTGGAGGCGGAGTAGGGGCTGTTGGGCGCCAGGGGCGTTTCTTCGGTGAATTTGCCTTCCGGTCCGAGGGACCCGTACACCTCATCGGTGGAAACGTGGACAACGCGCTCAAGCTTCATGTTCCTGGCGGCATCCAGCAGGGTCTGGACGCCAAGAATGTTGGTGGTCATGAAGGGGGTGGGATCGTTGATGGAGCGGTCCACGTGGGATTCGGCGGCAAAGTTGACGATGGCTTCGATGCGGTGCTCCTCCACCAGCCGGGTGATGAGCTCCGCATCGGCAATGTCGCCGTGGGCGAAGACATAGCGACCATCGCCCTGGCGCTGGCCGTGGCGTTCTTCCAGCGGGGTCACGGACAGGAGATTGCCGGCGTAGGTCAGCTTGTCCAGATTGACGACAAAGCAGTCAGGATCAGTCTCGAAAAGATAGTACAGGTAATTTGCGCCAATGAAACCGCAACCGCCTGTCACAAGCAATCGCATGCTGCGTCCTTAAGCAAGATGTGAGCAGTGAGCATAGAGTGCGGCTTGCTTCTACCCCGATGCCGGGCCAGGGTCAACAAAGGCGGGAGATATGGTGCGCTGCTGCGCGGGAAATGGGAGAACCTGATTTTCTATCTTAAGGATGCGTCAACACCATGACATAAAAAAGTCGAGACAATGGCAAAATAATGCTTGCAAGGCCTGCTCGAAATCCCTATAGACGTCCGTGGGCGGTTAACTCAGCGGTTAGAGTGCCATCTTCACACGGTGGAAGTCCGGGGTTCAAATCCCCGACCGCCCACCACCGAAACCTCAAAAGGGCTGTCAACACAGCCCTTTTTTTGTGGGCTCGCCATGCCCCGAAAGTTTGTCAGAAGCTTTTCCTATGCCTGGGCCGGCCTCAGGGTTGTGGCCGCCACCCAGCGCAACTTCCGCATTCACGGCCTCATCGGCGGCCTTGCCGTGGGCCTTGCCCTGGCGCTTGGCCTGCCCCGGCAGGAGCTGGCCATCATCCTGGCCATGTGCGCCCTGGTCCTTGCCCTGGAAGTCGCCAACACCGCGGTGGAGCTGCTGGTGGATCTGCTCTGCCCCCGGCATGACCCACGGTATGGCCGCGTCAAGGATGTGATGGCCGCTGCCGTGCTCACGGCGGCATTCGGCTCCGTGGCCGTGGGCCTGACCCTGCTCTGGCGGCCGCTGTGGGCCGCCATGCTGCCTTGAGGACCAGCATGTACGCCTGCGCTGCCACCAGAACCGGCCCCAAACACGGCTGCAACCAGGATGCCTGGAACATCTGCGAGCAGGTGGCGCCGGGCTTGTCCCTGTTTCTTGTGAGTGATGGTGTGGGCGGCCGGGCCGCGGGCGAGGTGGCCTCGCAGTATGTGGTCAAGGCCCTGCCGGCGCTCTTGCGACGGGAACTGCGCGAGGAAAAGGTCCTGCTGCATGCGGGAGCGCACGCGTGCGGGGAGGCGGTGTCCCACTGCGTGCGGCGGGTATCGCGACATCTGCGGATCCATGCCATGCGTCAGCCCACCCTTGCCGGTATGAGCGCCACCCTGGCCCTGCTCTTGATCCATGGCGACGAGGCCCTGGTGGCCCACCTGGGCGACAGCCGGATCTACCGCCTGCGCGACACCGTCCTCACTTCGCTGACAGACGACCATACCCTGACCGCCAATCTGGTTTCCATGGGCGACCTGCGCTCCTCGCAGGTCTTCCGCCATCCCGGCCGCCACCAGCTCATGCGCTGCCTGGGCATGCACCGCGACCCGGCGCCGGACATTGCCATGGTCCATTGCCAGCCCGGCGACCGGTTCCTGCTCTGCACCGACGGCGTCTCCAAACCCCTGGGCGACGAGACCTTGCGGCAGCTGCTGCTGCGCGACGGCCTCCCCGAGACCATCGCCCATGGCCTGCTGGCCGAGGTGGACCGTCGCAATGGCACGGACGACGCCACCGCGCTGCTGGTGTGCCTGTAGCGCCAGCATCCGCACCGGAGTGCGATAACCCGGCAGACATTCCGGGAAGAATAACGCCGGGGGCGGAACCTGTGGTCATCAGGTTCCGCCCCCGGCGTTTTGACTGCGCGGAGAATCTAGTACGTCTTGCGCTTGAGAAAGCCTTCCCCCAACACCGAGGAGGTGGACAGGGTGATCATGAAGGCGCGTGGGTCATGGGAATAGACCAGTTCTTCCAGGCGTTTGATCTGAATATTATTCACCACGGCCAGCACCACCTTCTTGGGGTTGTGCGTATAGCCGCCTTCTCCGGACAAGAGCGTGCAGCCGCGGTGCAGCTTGTGGGTGATGGCATCGGCAATGCAGATGTGCTGGTCCGAGATGATCAGGGCCATCTTGCGCTGGTTGAACACGCCCAGGAAGTATTCCAGTGTATAGGAAGAAACATAAATCATGGCCAGGGAGTACAGCACGGCTTCCAGGGGCAGGGTGGCCAGACCGCCACCGAGAATCAGGGCGTTGATCAGGAAGTTGAACCGCCCCACGGGAAAGCTGAAGCGCTGGAAGACGAGGATGGCGATGATGTCCGTCCCGCCCAGGGAGCCCATGGAATGCAGGGCAATGCCCATGCCCGCGCCCATGAGCGCACCGCCGGCCAGGGCGGCCAGCATGGGATCATCCACCTGGGAAAGCGGGGCAATGAACTCCAGCCCCAGGGTGAGCATGGTTGCACCAACCAGACTGTACCAGAAGAAACGCCGGCTGACGCCAACCCACCCCAGCACATACAGGGGGACGTTGAGCAGGGCATACCAGATGGCCGGGCTGGGCACGCCCAGCACGTAGTACAGCAGCATGCTCACGCCGGACACGCCGCCGGAAAGCAGCTGGTTGGGCAGGGCAAAGCCGTTGTAGCCGGCGGCGTACAGAACGGCGCCAAAGGCGAGCAGCAGCAGGTTCTTGTAAATGGCTGCAGGTTCCGCAGGGGGGACAATGGCGCGGCAGTTGCCATCGGGGCTTCGGTCGGCCAGGGGCGCAGGCGCGCCTGCAGGGGGGATGCTGATCATGGGTCTCTATGGGGGCTGCTGTTGACGAGGACAGGCGCATGCCATGAACCACAGAATTTTACCAGGAAAAAAGTCCCAGGACCATATTACCGTTTTGACATTTTTCAAATTATGGTACAGGGGCTTCAAACAAGAGCAGGGTGAGGAATTGTTGCACTGCTGCGCAATGCACAATGTAATGCTGCAATGTCACAATTCCCAATGTAATCGGATTCTGTGCGCCGCGCAAGGACGTTGCGACGCAACCCGAAGGAGCTGACGTATGGATTACGACCAGATGAATTACTTTCGCATGCTTCTGAAAGGCATGGCCGATGAGATTCTGCAGCGCGGCGATGATGCCGTTGAATCCATGCAGGGGAACGAGATGGGCCATGCAGACCCCGCAGACAGAGCCTCGGCGGAGTCGGAACGGGAGTTCCTGCTGAACCTTCGGCAGCGCGAACACACCATGCTGCGAAAGATCCGGGAAGCTTTGCAGCGCATTGAAAATGGCGAATACGGCGAATGCGAGGAGTGCGGCGAGCCCATCAGCATTGCCCGGCTCAAGGCCCGGCCCGTGACCACCCTGTGCATCCACTGCAAGGAACGTCAGGAGCAGGTGGAGTCCGTCCCTGGCGTGGGGAGCGGCCCGCAGCCACAGCGCTACGAATTCTGACAGCCCGTGTTCGCACGGGCTGTGTTCGTGTGAAGGGCCGGCGCCATGGCGCCCACTCCAGCCCGGGCTGTGGCATGCCCGCGGGGCTGCGGCCTAGCGTGAGGTCCGCGAAATAAGGGGATAGGAATATCATCGGATGTCGTGGAAGATCGTCAGCCAAAATGCGCGGATTTCGGCTGACTCGCGGAGCCTGCGGCTCCGGGGGGCCGCCTTGCAGGCGGCCCAGTGTTGCGTCTATGTTGCATGGATCATTTTGGAGGACGCAACACTAGTGCTCGAAGGCCACGCTCATGTATTCCTCAATGGTGGTCAGGCCCTTGAGTACCTTGATGGCCGCGTTCTGCTTGAGGGTGTGCAGCTTGCCGGCCTCCACGGCGGCGTTGCGGATGGTGGCCGAGCTGGCCCGCTTGAGGATCATGTCCTGCACGCTGGGGTCGATCTCCAGAATTTCATACACGCCGATACGGCCCTTGAAGCCCGTACGACCGCAGCGCGGGCAGCCCACGGCCCGGCGGATGCGGATCTCCTCGCTGGTCTTGACCTGCATGGCTTTCAGGATGTTCGGTGTGGCCACGAACTCCTGGCAGCAGTCCGTGCACACGCGGCGCACCAGGCGCTGGGCCACGGAGACCAGGAGCGTGGAGGCCACGAGAAAGGGTTCGATGCCCATTTCGATGAGCCGGGTGATGGTTTCGGCGGCGTTGTTCGTATGCAGGGTGGAGAGCACCTTGTGGCCGGTCAGGGCGGCGCGGATGGCAATGTCCGCGGTTTCCAGGTCCCGCACTTCACCGACCATGATCACGTCCGGATCCTGACGCAGCACGGAGCGTAGACCCGTGGCAAAGGTCATGCCCGCCTTTCGGTTCAGCTGGATCTGCGCAATGGAATCCATGCGGTATTCCACGGGATCTTCCAGGGTGACGATGTTCACGTCAATGGTGTTCAGCCGCTTGAGCAGGGCATAGAGCAGGGTGGTTTTGCCGCTGCCCGTGGGGCCGGTGGCCAGGAGCATGCCATAGGGACGCTTGAGGCCGGTTTCGATGACTTTTTGTTCCCGCGTATCCAGGCCCAGCTGCTCCAGATCCATGGCATCGCCGCTTTGATCCAGGAGCCGGAGGACGATTTTCTCGCCCCAGATGGTCGGCATGGTGGAGGTTCGCACGCTGATCTCGCGTTCCCGGGTGCGGTAGGTGAAGCGGCCGTCCTGCGGGATGCGGGAAACGGAGATATCCATGTTGGAAAGGAGCTTGATGCGCGAGATGAAGGGCAGGTAGAACTGCCGCGGCGGCGCGGGGGCTTCCTCCAGCTTGCCGTCCACGCGGAAGCGGACGTAAATGGTATCCTGCCGGGGCTGAATGTGAATGTCCGAGGCGCGGCGTTCCAGGGCGGCCACCAGGGTGGAATTCACCAGCTTGATGATGGGCGCGTCCTCGGCCATGTACTGCAGGGAGGATATGGTGAAGGTGGAGTCCTCCACACCCTGCGGCCGTTCGACGTCATAGTCCACGTCGGCAATGCCTTCGAGCATCCTGCCGTAAATCTTATAGAAATAGGAGACGTATTCCTGCTCGGTGCAGATCACCGGTTCCACGTACAGCCGGGTGAGCTTGCCGATGAGGTCGATGGCGTTCAGGTCCGTGGGGTCCATCATGGCCAGCATGAGCATGTCCCCGCTGCGCTTGATGGGCACCAGCAGATGCTTGTGGGACTCGGCCTCGGGCACGATCTCGGACAGGGACAGATCCGGCGGGTATTTTTCCGGATCAAACATCTCCACCCGCAGCTGTTTGGCCAGCAGGCGCACGATGCTGCGCTCATCCACCAGATTGCGCTGGATGAGGTACTGACCCAGCTTCATGCCATAGCTTTTGTGGACGGCCAGGGCCTTGTGCAGTTCCTCGGCCTCCAGCAGGCCTTCCTCCACCAGCATTTCACCGAGTTTTTTGCGATTCCCCGTGGCCGGGGCGGTGTGGGAAGGGTCCAGGCGGAAGCGGGGCGGACGAATATCTCCGAGGGCAGTCGCAGGCATGCCACCCGGAGGGCTCACGGGCTTTCCCTGTTGCGTGGTCTCGTCGCGAGAGGGCCCCTGCCGGCGGGGTGCTGATGGATCGGAGTGCATGCCAATTGGTTACAGCAGTTCAAACACTCGGTCAACGCAATGGCCGGTGACGATTTGGTTGTCGCCATGCCGCCGCACTCCCGCATGAGCCCGCGGCTGCCAATGCTCCAGGCCCTGAGCCCGGCGTCAGGGCCTGGGCATCCTTGCACACTTTTACCTGTTGCCCCTGTTGCCCCTGCTGGCCCTGCTGGCCCTGCTGGCATGTTGGTTACATGGCCTGCGCCGTCTCGCCGCCTTGAATATCGGCGATGAGGCGCTGCAGCTCCAGGGCCTGCCCGGCCAGCGCCCCCGTGGCCTGGGAAGACTGGCGCATGGCCAGATCCATTTCCTGGGCAATGGTGTGGATGGCGTCCACCGCGGCATTGATGCTTTCCGAAGAGGCGGACTGTTCCTGCGAGGCCGCGGCGATGGTGGTCACCTGCCGGGCCGTGTCCTCGGCCAGGGAGACGATGCGCCGCAGGGCCTCGCCACTGCGCTGCACGTGCCCGGCGGCTTCCTCGAAACGCATGGTCGTCTCGCGGGTGCTCTCCATGTTCTTGCGGGCGCTGGCCTGTACCGAAGAGACGGACCGGGCCACGTCCTTGGTGGCGGCCATGGTCTTTTCCGCCAGCTTGCGGACCTCGTCGGCCACCACGGCAAAGCCCCGGCCGGCCTCGCCGGCGCGGGCAGCCTCGATGGCTGCATTCAGGGCCAGAAGATTGGTCTGGTCGGCAATATCGGCAATAACGGTCATGATCTGATCGATTCCCTGGGCCTGACGCTGCAGGTCCTCCATGTCCGCCCGCAAGGTCTCGGCCTGGGTGTTCACGCGGTGGATCAGGGCAATGACGCCGTTGACCACGCCCTCGCCCTCGGTGGCCTGCTCGCGGGTAGCCTCGGCGATCTGCGCGGCCACCCCGGCGTTCTGGGCCACCTCGGCCACGGTGGCGGCCATCTGCTCCATGGCCGTGGCCACCTGGTCGGTCTTCTGGCGCTGTTCATCGGCCCCGCAGCTGGTCTGATCAATCTGGGAGGAAAGTTCGGTGGAAGCCTGGGAGACGAGATCGGCAATACGCTGGGCCTGCTGGGCGGTGTCGGCCAGCACCTGCATCTGTTCGAGGACCTTCTGCTCGTTATGGCGGATGAGGGTCAGGTCGTGCCAGAGGCTGAATGCGCCGATGAGGTTGCCGTCCAGATCGCGAACCGGGGTGGTGGAAACGCTGACCACCGCCTGCCGGCCCGAAGGGGCGCGGTGCTCCAGCTCCTCCTTGCGGGCCTGCCCGGTTTCGATGACCCCGGCCACGCCTGTCGCGCCGCGGGCATCGTGGCGGAAGAGCGCGGCAGTGTCCTGGCCCAGGGCCTGCCGGG
The DNA here is from genome assembly GCF_054653055.1 of Megalodesulfovibrio paquesii. Lineage (NCBI taxonomy): Bacteria > Pseudomonadati > Thermodesulfobacteriota > Desulfovibrionia > Desulfovibrionales > Desulfovibrionaceae > Megalodesulfovibrio > Megalodesulfovibrio paquesii. The sequence goes on from NZ_BAAIGQ010000007.1 coordinate 209,267, forward strand.
CCTCGCCGCGGAATTCCAGCATGTCCAGCATTTCCTGATTCACAAAAGTGACCTGGCCCGCGGTATCCGCCACCAGGCAGGGGAAGCTGATGCCCTCCAGCACGCCCTGGGCAAACCCCAGGCGGACCTTGAGCTCGCGGACCATGGTTTCCAGCGCGGTCTTGAGCGAGCGCATTTCGCCCCTGAACTGTCCCGCGGCGGTGGCGTTCAGGGAGCCGCAGGCCACCTCTTCGGCAAAGGCCGAGAGCGCGGCCAGGGGCGAGATGACCATCCGGCGCACGAATTCCATGCTGCCGACCACCATCACGATGACCACAGCCAGAATGCCGAAGCCGGTGGCCGTGGCCTCGTCCACCACGGCGTCCATCTCCTCCATTCGTGCGGCGGACTGCCCCGCGAGGTACGCCTCCAGTGCCTGGGTCAGCGCGGCAAACGTCTGTTCGCTCTGGTCGTTGATCAAGGCATAGGCGTTCTTGGTCTTGAAGTCGAAGTGCAGCTTGCGGGCCTGGGCGTATTCCTCCACGGCCTGGGCGCACAGGGCGCGGATGTTCTCCGGCACGGCGTGGCTGCTCAGGAACGCGGTCATCTCCTGCTGCTGGGCGTCCATCAGCTCGCCCACTTCCTGCATCGTTTCGGGTTTGCTGGAGCCAAGGTAGCGGAACATGGAGAGCCGCAGGGAAAGCAGCGTCTGACGGAACTGGCTCAGCTCGTTCACCCGGGCCAGGGTCTGGCCGCTCTGGGCGTGAATGCGGGCGCTGTTGGCGTAGGAGAGCCACCCCTGCACGGCGGCCAGAATGGCGAACAGGGCGAACACGGCAAGCAGGCTGCCGCGGATGAAACCGATGCGGGAGAGGGAAGAGGGCGGACAGGTGGCCATGGGCTGCTCCTGACGAGCGCGGTGATGCCCCGGCCTGGCTGGTGCGCAGCGCCGGGGCATCACCACTGGAGAGTTGGGGTTACTGGGAGAGAGCTTCCACGGCCACGTCGGACGCCAGGAGATCCGCAGGGGCGAAGTCCTTGGCCAGCAGGCCGTTATCCTTGAGGAAGACGTGCAGATCCGTCAGGTATTGGGCCAGACCGTCTTTGTTGCGGGCCAGCTGGGTGGCGCGGTCGTGGATGCGCACGGAGTCCAGCATGGCCTTGAGGTCGGCTTCGCTGTAGGCGTCTTCACCCTCGAAGGTTTTTTCGTTGAGGATGGTCATGTATTCAGTCCAGTTGGCCGAATCCTTGGACCATTCCACAGCCTTGGCCCAGCCCTGGATGATCTTGATCAGATCGGCCCGGGGAATCTCGGCCAGCACGTCGGCACGGGCCACGAGCCCCTCGGGGATCACCCCTTCCCAGCTGGCGCTGGTGGCGATGACTTCGCCATTGCCTTCGCGCTCGGCACGCAGGGCCTGGGGATCATAGTTGACGATGGCCTGGAAGCGGCCGGAGATGAAGTTGTCGGCCAGGGCTTCCGGCTCCAGTTCCACCAGTTGCATGTCCTTCAGGGGCACGTTGATGGAGGCGAGATATTTGTTCAGGAAGTAGGTCACCGAGGGCTGGTTCAGGTAAATGCCCACGGGCGAGCTCTTGAGCTGCTCGGGGGTGACGCCCTTTTTGACGATGATCTTGTCCCCGCCGAAGGACCAGTCGGTCTCAGCCACGATTTTGAGCGGCGCGCCGGCCATGTACATGCCCACCCAGGAGCCCATCATGTCGCAGGCGATGTCGATGCGCTTGTTCTCCAGGGCGCCGTTGAGTTCCTGGTTGGAGCCGAAGTTGACCACCTCCACCTCCAGCCCCAGCTCTTTCCAGAGGCCCTTGACCTCGGCCACGTTCAGGGGGGAATACGCGATCCAGTGGATCATGCCGATCTTGTACGGCCGGGCCTGGGCGGCGGAGGCGCCAGCCAGCATGAGGCTGGCGGCCGCAGCCAGGCAGAGGGCGGTCAGCAGAAGACGGCGCATGGGATACTCCTTGCGGTTCGGGATGATTGGGAAGCCTGCGGGGACGGCAAACAAATTCGTGCCCATGAGCTTCTCTTTATCCTGTCACAGTTAGACGGCAGTTTTGTGGAATAATGGCGGTGCAGGTATTGCGAGCGCGGATTGCCTGGCCCGGGACAAGCACAGGGCGACTCGCACAGCGGGAAAAACCTGTTGCCAGCCCCTGCGCTCCATGGCACTCCTACAAGAAGCGCGCCCCACGCATCCCGTCATGATTGCATGAACTATTCTTCCGGGCGCAGAGCCCCCTCTGCGGGGTTGGAGTCGCCATGGCCCCGGAGTCGCCACACGTCTTCTTGTCGAAGCAGTCCAGTCCCGAGCTCCCGCCAGCCCAGACGGCGCGGCGCGTGCTCATTGTGGATGACGAACCGGTGAACCTCCTGGTGCTCCAAGGGCTGCTCAGGGCGGAAGGCTACACCGTGCTGACTGCCGCTTGCGGCTCGGATGCACGGGCCATCGCCGTGGCGCAACGGCCCGATGTCATTCTTCTGGATGTGATGATGCCGGAGGAGTCCGGCTTTGAGGTCTGTGCCTGGCTCAAACAGGAGCCGGCCACGCGGGAGATCCCGATTCTCTTCGTCTCCGCCCTGGCGGATGTGGACAACAAGGTCAAAGGGCTGGAACTCGGCGCGGTGGACTACATCAGCAAGCCATATGAAAAGGCCGAGGTCCTGGCCCGTGTCCGACTGCACATGCGAATGGCGGCGGCGCGGGAGTCCCTGGTGGCCGAACAGGCCGCCAAACTGCGCCAGCTCACCGACGCACAACAAGCCATGCTTGTCCGCCCGGAGGACCTGCCCCAGGCCCGTTTTGCCGTCTGCTATTTGCCGGCACTGGAAGCCGGTGGCGATTTTTATGACGTCCTGCACATCGGCACCTCCACCTGCGGCTATTTCGTGGCGGACATCTGCGGGCACGACCTGGGCTCCTCCATTGTGACCTCTTCCCTCAAGGCCCTGCTGCATCAGAATTCCGTTCCCGGACAGCCACCGGACGAGATCTTGCAGACCATGAATTCCGTCCTGGCCACCGTGGTCTTTGGCGGGCGCTTTCTCACCGCCCAGAGTCTGCATCTGGACCGCACGGCAGGCCAGGCCGTGCTGGTCAGCGCCGGGCATCCGCCCCCGGTCTATCTGCCGAACGGTGGCGACCCCTGGCTGCTGAAGGCAGAAGGCGACATCCTTGGCGTGTTTCCCTCGGTGCATCTGGAGCCGGTGAGGCTGGCCGTGCGGCCGGGGGATCGCTTTTTTATGTACAGTGATGGGTTGCTGGAACGCTTTGCCCCGCCACGCCGGAGTTTGTGCGCCGGGCAGGCGGACCTGCGCGCTGCCGTCGCCCGTCATGCCACCTTGCCCCTGGAGGATTGCGCCCAGGCCGTGGTGGCGTCATTGCGCAGTGCCGATGCGCTGGTGGAGGACGACATCGTGCTCCTGGCGGTGGAGGTGTAGCGCGTGGTTCCACCGCTGCAGGGGGCTTCTGCCCCGCACTCGGCCCCGGCGCACCCGTGCGGGCTGCGGCTGCACCCCGAGGGAACCACCCTGCGCGCCATCCTGCCGGCAAACCTGGCGTGCATTGAGGCACTGTGCCAGGCAACCCGGGAACATATCGCCAGAAATGGCGCGGCGGAGCAGAGCTTTTCCCTTATTCTCGGCCTGCGGGAAACACTGCTCAATGCCATCATGCACGGCTCGGCCGGCAATGCGGCCGCCATGGTGCAGGTGGAGCTGGACGTGCAGCCGGATCAGGCGCATCTCATGGTGGAAGACCAGGGGCCCGGCTTTGACTGGCGATCGCGCTCGTTTGCGCCTCCGCCGCCGGATGCTGTCTCGGGCAGGGGATTGCCCATCGTGAGCAGTTGCTTTGACGAGATCGAATTCAATCATTGCGGCAATCGCATCCGATTGTCTAAACGGTTCAGGAGTGACGGACCCATGAGCGGAAGCATACGCCAGGGAGAAACTGTACGGTTGATGCCGCGGCGCGACATCGTGGCCGCCACCGCGCAGGGGCTCAAGCAGGAGCTTAAAACGCTGGTGGACGGCGGCGCGAAACGTCTGGAGCTGGATTGCACCGAGGTGGAGATGGTGGACTCCGTGGGGATCGGCCTTCTCGTGGCCACGCACAACTCCCTCAAACTCCAGGGCGGCGGGTTGGTGCTGCGGCATGTCTCGGCCGATGTGGCCGGGCTCCTGCAGACCATGCGGCTGGACAAGCACTTCGAAATCCTTGCGGATTGATCCGCTTGAGGAAACAGGAGACGACGCCGTGGAAGATTCCATTCTGATGATGTTTGTGGAAGACGCCCGGGAGCATCTTGTCGATATCGAGCAGGATTTGCTGGATATCGAGGAGGCCGGGGATGGCGTTGATCCAGAGCTGGTGAACAAGGTCTTCCGCACAGCGCATTCCATCAAAGGCAGCGCCGCCTTCCTGGGCCTGACCGCCATGCGGGACTTGTCCCACGGCATCGAGAATGTGCTTGACCAGATTCGCGGCCGCGAGCTCGCGCCGTCGCATCAGGTGATCAACGTGGTCCTTGCCGCCTTTGACTCCTTGCGCTTCATGCTTGAAGACATTGAACACTGCGACCAGGTGGACGTGGCCCCGCACCTGCAGGCCCTGACGGCACTGGTGCAAGGCAGCCTGCCCCAGGAGCAGCGCGAGACCGTGACCACCATGCTCGCCCTGAACCTGCCCGATGGCCGCCCCGGCTTTTCCATTTCCGAACACTCCCTGGCCCAGGCCCGCAAGGGCGGCAACTTCACCTATCTGGTGGAATATGATCTCATCCACCATGTGCACCGTCAGGGGAAAACCCCGCTGGATCTCCTGCGATTCCTGGAAAAAAGCGGCCGCATTCTCGATTGCCGCGTGGATTTCGCCGCCGTGGGCACCCTGGACGATGACCCCGCCAACTGTATCCCCCTCTATCTGCTCTACGCTTCCATCCTGGAGCCGGATCTGGTTGGAGCCATCTTTCAGTTGCCCCTCGAACGAATTCATCTTATCGATGAAACGGTGAACACTCCCCGCAAGGCCGCCTCGCGGGAAGCCGCTTGTCCCTCGTCTTTGACCGGGCCGTCGCCTGTGGATCCGAAGGAGGTGGAAGCCATGACCGAAGCCTTTGACCGCTCCATGCAGGCCGCTCGTGAGGCCCTGCTCGAACCGGCCCCCCCCGTTGCCCCCATGCCCGAGGGCGTGACCTTCGAACTGCTGCCAGAGGGCGGCCGGTTGCGTCTTTCCGGCAGAGGCACCGTGGATCGCGCCCAGGAACTCAAGCAGGCCCTGCTCGCGGCCATGGACCAGCACCCCACGCTGGAACTGGACTGCGGAGGGCTTGAGGAGGTGGATGTCACCTTCCTGCAGCTGCTGTGGGCCACTTGGCTCTCGGCCAAGGCCCGGGGCCGGGCGGTCGCCTGCACGACACTCTCGCCAGCGCTGACGCACGCGCTGGAACTGGCCGGCTTTCATCGGGTGGCGTTTGATCGTTACGGCATCGTCGATTTTCCGGGATCAGGTCGCGCCTAGAGCCTGTTGCCCGGGCGTGGACAAGGGGCGAATTGGCAGGAGGAGGCGGCGACAGCAGGGAGGGAACCATGGAGCTTGCGGCGCAAGATGCGGCGTTTCGGGAGGAGATGGCCGAGCAGCTTGAGCTCGCCGAGCGCTGTCTGCTGGCCCTGGAGGAATGCGCCCGGCACAACGCGGGACCACACGCCGCCAGCGGGCAAGCCGGGAGGCCCGGCAGTGGCTCGACATGCGGACCAGACGGAAAGGCTGACCCAGACGCCTGTCTGGAACATCTGCAGGGACTTTTCCGGGCCTTCCACACCATCAAAGGCCTGGCTGGCATGGTGGGCTGCAAAGATGTGGCCGAGTTGACGCATGCCCTGGAGTCGGTGCTGGAGCCCGTGCGCCGCGGCGGGGCGGAGCTGACCCCAAATCTCATGGAGCTGGTGCTTGCCGCGCGGGATCTCCTGGCCGATGCCGTGCAGCGCGCCTCCTGCTCCCTGCCGGGGGCAGCCATGACCGATCTGATCCGCGCCCTGAACGCGCTGGCCGGCCAGACACCCCCGTCCGGCATCCCGACGCCATCGCCCGATCCTGCCACTGCGCCCGGACAGGGAGCCACAGGCGCCCCCACCCCCCCGGGAGCCGGAGCAGGAGCCGGCGGGTGGTGCATCACCTTCACCCCGACGGATCCCGCCACATTCCAGCGCGTGGACATGCTGGAGTTGCTGCAGAGCCTCCGGGATGCCGGTGCCGAGGCAATCACCCCCATCCCCCAAGGCATCGCCCGTCTGGAAGACGTGGACCCGGTCTCCCCGTTACTGGCCTGGAGCTGCGAGTTGCCGGGCTCGCTGGATGAGAACGCCGTGCGGGATCTGTTCATCTTTGTGGAGGACGCCGGCGAGGTGCGCATTGCCCCGCGCCAGCCCGAGCCATTGCCTGCCTCCCCCGGCACCCCTGCGCCCGGAACGGCCCCCACGGCGCCGCGTGCCGAGCCCATAGCGCCAGGAGCGCCAGTCGGCATGCCCCCGGTGTTTCCGGCCGGGAACCCTGGCGAGTCTTCGCATGCAGAGCCAGCCACGGAACTGGCCAAAGAACCGGCCACAGAACTGGCCAGAGAGCCGGCCAGAGAGCCGGCCGGGCGCGCCAGGAACTCAAGCGTGCATGTGGACGCCGGCAAGCTGGATGCCATGGTGGCCCTGGTGGGCGAGCTGGTCATCGCCCAGTCCCGGCTGACATCCATCGCCGCCCGGCTGGGTGACGCGCCGCTGCAGCGCACCGTGGAAGAGCTGGACTACCTGGCCGCTTCCCTGCGCGATCAGGCCATGGCCATGCGCATGACCCCCATTGGCACGCTGTTCGCCCGCCTGCGTCGTCTGGTGCGGGACCAGGCCCGGGAGGCCGGCAAGGACGCCATCCTCATCACCCATGGCGGGGAGACGGAACTGGACCGGGCCGTCATCGAGCAGCTGGGGACGCCGCTGGTGCACCTGCTCCGCAACGCCGTGATCCATGGCCTGGAAATGCCGGACATTCGCGAAGCCGCCGGCAAGCCCCGCCGGGGGCTGGTGGAGCTGACGGCCGGCCAGGCCGCCGGCGCGGTGTGCCTCACCATTCGCGACGATGGCCGCGGGCTGGACCGCGAGGCAATCCTCGCCAAGGCGCAGCGCCTGGGCCTGGCCCGCGACGGGCAGGCCCTTGCCGATGAGGATATCTTCGAATTGTTGTTTGATCCGGAATTCTGCGCAGCAGGGGATGGTGCGCATGCCCCTGACGACGCGGACCGGGAAAGCCGGCTGGACGCCATCCGCCGCTCCCTGGACGGCCTGCGCGGCTCCCTCTCCATTGCAGGCGCGCCAGGACAGGGCCTGACGGCCCAGGTCAAGCTGCCCCTGACCATGGCCATCATTGAGGGCTTGCAGGTGCGGGTGGGAACAGAGCAGTACATCATCCCCCTGGCAGTGGTGGAGGAATGCGTGGAACTGCCGGCAGCCATGCAGCAGGGTAATGGGGCGCGGAGCACGGCGCGCGAGCGTCTGCTTCCCCTGCGCGGGGAGCTGGTCCCGTGCCTGTCCTTGCGGGCGCTTTTTGCCGTGCCGGAACCGCCTCCGGCCATGGAGCATGTGGTGGTCACCATGACCGGGGGCCAGCGGACAGGCCTGGTGGTGGATGCGGTGCTGGGGCAGCAGCAGGCCGTCATCAAGAGCCTGGGCGTGCTCCTGCGCCAGCGCACAGAGTTTGCCGGCGCAGCCGTGCAGGGCGATGGCTCCCTGGCGCTCATTCTGGATGTGCTTCAGGTGGTCCACTCGGCCCGGGCAGCTCGCGGGGCGTGAGGCGCCTCCTGCACCGTTCCGCTCAGCTTGGTTCGCGCCACAGCTCCAGGAGGGTCAGGTCATCGGACTGGCTGGCGGCACCGCGCCAGACATCCAGACTGGAAATAAGGGCCTCCCCAAGGGGCAGGGCAGCGGTGTCGGCCAGAAGATCCTCCACCAGCTGCGTCATGGCCACATCCTCAAACCGCTGGTTCTGCTCATTCATGGCCTCGGTCAGGCCGTCGGTATACAGGAGCAGTCCATCGCCAGGGGTGAGGTGCACGGTGACTGTCGGGTAATGCACGCCCGCGGCCACGCCCAGGGGCATGTCCGCCTCGCGGGGGAAGGGCGCCAGGGTCCGGCCCTGCCGCCAGAGTGGCGGGGGGTGGCCGGCCATGGCCACATCCGCCCGACCGGTAGCCGGCCAGAAGCGGCAGACCAGGCAGGTGACGAAATACCCTTCCCGGGCCAGCAGGGTGTGCAACGGCTCGTTGACGCGGGCCAGCAGCTCCCCGGGGTCGGGGAACGCATAGGCCTGGGTGCGCAGCTGGGTCCAGACCGCGGCCATGATGAGCGAGGCCGGCAGCCCCTTGCCGGAGACGTCGGCCACGTACAGGATGACGCTGCCGTCGGGCAACTCGATGCAGTCATACAGATCCCCGCCCACAAAGCGCGCCGGCCGGGAAAGGGCCCAGAGCTGCGCGCCATGCCCCAGGGCCGGCAGGGTGGGCCAGAAGAGGGCCTGCAGCTTGGCGGCGGTCTGGAGCTGGGTTTCCAGCACCCGCTGAGCCAGACGCTCTTCCAGGAGCCGGGCGCGGATCATGGAGACTGCAGCCAGACAGGCGAAACATTCCAGTACCTTGGCGTCTTCCCCGTCAAAGTGGGGCTTGCAGCGGGCGTTGAGCACCTGAATCACACCCAGGAGCTCGTCCTGGTAGATGATGGGGGCACAGATGACGTCACGGGTGATGAAGCCCGTGGCCGCGTCGGCCCGGCCGCAGAAGCGCTGATCCGTGGAGACGTCCTCGATGAGCAGGGCCTTGCGGTGCTGGGCCACCCAGCCGGCAATGCCTTCCCCCAGCTTGAGGCGGATGCTGGATTTGAGGATGTCTTCCGTGGTGGCCGGCGCCCCCTCGCCCGTGCGGGCGTACCAGAACACCAGCTCTTTTGCGGTGGAATCATAGAGCAGGATGGACGAGGCCTGGGCCACGGTCACTTCCTCGGCCAGCTCCATGAGTCTGGGCATGAGCAGGTCCATGGACTCGATGGCGGCCAGGGACTGGCTGGCCTTGAGCAGGGCTTCCATCCGCTCGTAATACAGGGAGGCGGCAAGAGAGGAGTCCATGGCGGGTTGCTCCTGGATTCCAAAAGGGTATGGGTGCCGTAAAAATAGGCGAGGGTTGAAAAAAAGGCAATCGCCTGTGTGGATACTCTGTTGCAGAAACGCCGTGCTTTTTGAGAAACCATCCCCGTGGCGCGGGTTACGCCGCGCCGTGTTGTACCTTGATCAGCCGGAAGCTGCCCAGGTCCGGTTCCTGTTCCCCGGTGCGCAGCAGATGGCGGACCAGCAGCAGGGGGTTCAGGTAGCCGGCGGGCTGCCAGTCCAGCCGCAGCTCAACCCGCAGCCCTCCGGGCAATGGCCCGGGCGTGCCGATGGCCGCCAGCATGGGCCGAATCTCCAGCTGCCGGTCGCCCTTTTTTCCACTCACGGTGATGGGCAGGGATTCCGCCGCCCACGCCGCCTGCAGCAGTGCGCCGACCTGCGGGAAGAGCGGACTTTCCGTGGGAATTTCCAGATGATAGACGTCCCAGACCGAGTCCAGGCTGTGCTTGCCCGGCCCGAGCTCCTCCACGGCGACAAGCCGGAGCCCGGCCGGGAAGCGGCCACCCAGGCGCTGCCGGGCCTCCTCGGCGCTGATGGGCTCGCGCAGCCAGAGATCCAGGCATTCCTGCAGGCTCTCCACCCCCACGGGCAGGGCCCGGCCAAAGGACACGCGGGGCAGGGGATGGAAGCCCTGGGAAAAGGACAGCGGCAGCCGGGCCCGGCGGAAGGCACGTTCGAACACCTGGCCCAGTTCGCGTTGGGAGAGATAGGCCGCAGGGCCGAGTTTTTCATACCACAGCCGCAGCTGGATGGCCTTGGCCCCCAGCTCGGTCTTGGCCGGGGCGGCTGTTTCGGGAAGTTCGGCAACCGGGGATTCGTCGGTCGGCTGCTGGTCGCGCGTGGCCTGGTTGAGGCGATGGTCGGGCGTGCCGTCGTTGAGGCCGCAGGCCCCGCAGCGGGTGCAGCGGCCGTAGCGGCAGTCTTCGGTCAGGCTGCCGGCCAGGGCGCGGCGGCGTTCGGCCAGCAGGAATTCCTTGCGCACGCCGGGGTGCAGGTGGTCCCAGGGCAGGGGCGCGGCAGGATCGCGGGCCTCGTGATAGGCCTCGGGATTAATGTCGCAGGCCTCGAAGACCTCGCGCCAGCGGCGGATGTCCAGGCGGTCGGTCCAGCTGTCAAAGCGCAGGCCGCGGTCGCAGGCCAGGGACACGGCCTCGGCCAGCCGGCGGTCGGCGCGGGAGAACACTCCCTCCAGCCAGCTCATCTCCGGCATGTGGAATTTGAGCCCCAGCCGGCGGTGCGGCTTGAACAGGGCGCGCAAAAAGCCCAGACGCTCCTTCGTTTCCTCCAGGGACAGCTGCCGCTCCCACTGGAACGGCGTGTGCGGCTTGGGCACAAAGGTGGAGACCGCCGCCGTGACCTGCAGACGGCCGGGCTTGTCCTTGACCTCCTTGCCCACGGCCTCGACCTTGCGGCAGAGGTCCAGGATGGCTTCCAGGTCGGCCTTGGTTTCCGTGGGCAGGCCGAGCATGAAGTACAGCTTGACCTGATCCCACCCCAGGCGGAACAGCTCGCGCACGTGCTCCAGGAGGGCTTCTTCCGTCACGCCCTTGTTGATGACGTCGCGCAGGCGCTGGCTGCCGGCCTCGGGGGCGATGGTCACGCCCGTGCGGCGCAGGCCGGCGATTTTGGCCATGACACTGGGAGAAATGGATCCAACGCGCAAGGAGGGCAGGGAGATGGCCACCTGCTCGGCCCGGCAGCGGGGCAGGCTGCGCTCGAAGAGTTGCTCCAGGGCGGAAAAATCCCCGGTGGAGAGGGAAAGGAAGGAGAGCTCCTCGTACCCCGAATCCTGGATGCCCTGTTCCACAATGGTTTCCAGAGTATCCAGGCTGCGCTCGCGCACCGGGCGGTAGACCATGCCGGCATGGCAGAAACGGCAGCCACGGGTGCAGCCGCGGGCAATCTCAATGGTGAAGCGATCATGCACCGCGCCAAAGGCCTGGGGACTGCGCAGGGGGTAGTCCACGGCGTTCAGGTCCGGCACATGCACCCGCTCCACGCGCGCCTGGGGCACGGCAGGAACGTACATCCCCGGCCAGGTGGCCAGATGTTCCAGCAGCTCGCGCCGGGAGCGGCCGGCATCGCGGAAGTTCGCCACGGCGCGCAGCAGTTCGGGCAGAATGGCCTCGCCGTCGCCCAGGACCATGGCGTCGAAGAAAGGGGTCAGAAATTCCGCATTGCAGGTGATGCCCCCGCCGCCCAGGACAAGGGGCCAGCCGCCGGCCTGGCACCGGGCGCCGGCCGGCCGGCCGGAGTCGCGATCTGCGGCGCGGCGTGGAATGCCGGCCAGGTCGAGCATCCACAGGGCCGTGGTGGCACAAAGCTCATGGGTCAGGTGCACGCCGAGGAGGTCGCAGTCCGCCAGGGGGGTTCCCGTTTCCAGGGTGGAGAGGGGCGCACCGTGGCTGGTCAGGATGGCCGCAGCCTCATCATCCGGCGCAAAGACGCGTTCGGCAAAGAGATCCGGGTTGGCATTGACGGTGTGCAGCAGGATGGCCTGGCCGGTGTAGGACATGCCAACTTCATAAAGGTCGGGAAAGGCCAGGGCCACGCGGGCCCGACAAGCGGCCGGGGGCGTGCGCAGGCTGCCGTCCTCGCTGCCGAGGTAGCGGCTGGGCCTGGGGAGCAGCGGGAGGAGTGCGCGCATAAAAAATCACAAGTGGGAAAAAGGGGAAATCACACGACGAAAACGCCCCCGGCCTTTCGCCGGCCGGGGGCGCACAACGTACAACACGAAGACCCGCGGGGGTTACTTCTTGATCAGCCCGGTGATGCCACCCATCTTGGACGGCCCGCCAGCCATGCCGCCCATCCCGCCCATGCCGCCGAGATTGCGCAGGGAGCCGGCGCCGGCCAGGGTCAGGTTGCTGACGGCTTCCAGATACTTGGTCTTGAGCTCTTCGGGGCAGCTCTTGTAATTGTAGAGCACGTGCTCGGCCTTGATTTCGCCGCCGAAGTCCTGCTCAAAGGGGTAGCCGAAGGGCAACAGCAGCATCTGCACGCCGGCTTCGGTGGGAATGGTCTGGAGGATGGCCGGATCCTTGAAGAGGTCATCCTGGAATTTCGCAAGGATGATGTCACCGGTGATGAGTTTGACAAGGCGGATGTCGTAAGCCATGTGGAAGTGCTCCTTGGGGCGTAACTGATTCGAACACACTTAGCTAGGGGCTTGGGCTGGCCCTGTCAAGTCGTGCCGGATGGATCAGCAAACAACCCCAGAAATGGACTTGACGGATGTGCCGATGCAGGCTAATTTCCTCCGTTCCATATTTTTCACCGCAGGAGAGACATCATGGCCCAGAAAATGACCTACCAGCCGCACAAGACTCGGCGCAAGCGCACCCACGGCTTCCTGGTGCGGTCCCGGACCAAGAACGGCCAGGCCGTCCTGCGTCGCCGCCGGGCCAAGGGCCGCAAGCGGTTGGCCGCCTGATCCGGTCTGTATCACATCCCAAGGCGAACCGAATCCGCCGTCGGCCCGAGTACCAGCAGTGCTATGATGCGGGGCGACGGTATGGATCGCGCAGCTTTCTGGTTTTTGTGCGGCCGCGCACGCTGGAGGCCTCCGGGCAGATCGATGGACTGGAAGTCGAACTGTCTGAAGAGGGCTCTGGCGATGCGTCGGCCGCAGGCCGCGTTTGCGAGGGTGCTGGAGTTGGCCCCTGGCACCGGCTGGGCACGGCAGTGAGCCGCAAGGTCGGCAAGGCCGTGCTGCGCAACCGGTGCAAGCGCCTGTTGCGGGAATGGTTCCGGCTGCATCGTGCCGACCTGGAGTGGCCTGCGCCCATGCCTGCGCCACCGGATGTTGTGGGCATGGATCTGGTGGTGGTGCCACGACGTGGTGCGGCTATCGCCAGCCTGGGCCTGGACGACGTCTCGCGCGAATTGACGCCCCTGGCCCGCCGGGCCTGGCAGGATTGTCTGCGTCAGGCGCTTGCCCGGCGCGAGATGCCTGCGCCTGCCGCCACGGCATCGCCTGGTGGATGATTTATCTCACAAAGCTGCCGCGGCGTATTCGTGCCGTCGTGCGGTGGAGAATCTCGTGCCAGCTGCATGAATCGGCATGAAAAATACGTCCTCGCCACGCCTTGGCCCCCTTGCGGGGCTTGTGATTTGGTGCATCAAAGGGTATCAGACAGTGCTCTCGCCGTGCTTGCCCCGGTCTTGTCGGTTCTGGCCGACCTGCTCGGAGTACGCCATTGGCGCAGTGCGCGCACACGGTCTGGTGGCCGGCATGCTGCTGGGCGCGTGGCGCATTCTGAAATGCAATCCCTGGAATTCCGGCGGGGTGGACCCTGTTCCGGAACGGCTGCCCGCGTGGATGCGCCGACTGGCCCGACAACACGTCGAACAGGCTGAGCGGCCGATGCCGTGCGAGGCGTCCGGAACGCCTGGATTTTCTGGCGCGTCGCAGCCGCGACATCGTCAAGGGGACGGCTGACAGACCGGCGGGGCTGACGCGGCGTGCGCAGCTTCCCGCAAGCAAGAATCGCATCGGGCGCCGATTCGGCCCGGCGGCGCGGCCAGTGGTCGCCCCCGGCAGGATGGCTGCAACACGATGCGGCAACTCAACCGATGCGCAGCCTCGTTTCCTGGCCTGCCGGCCGGCGGCGCGGCGCTGCAGAGCAAGGCTCAGTGCACATGCAAGATTCTCCTGATCAGAAGCGCCTCGTCATTGCCGTGGTCCTTTGTCTTGGGGTGCTCCTTGGCTGGGGCTACTTTTTCCCGGCTCCCAAGGCCCCGGAAACGCCTGCCGTCAACACCACTGTGGCAAACGCCTCCCAGGCTGCGCCCCTGCAGGCGGCCCGGGAATTCGCCGCACCTCCGGCAGACCCCATGAAGCCGCTGGCCGGTTCGCCCGTGGTGGTGAATGGCCCGCTGTACAAGGCCGTCTTCAACACGGCCGGCGGCTGGTGCTCCACCTTCCAGCTGCATCAATACAAGCAGAGCATTGCCAAGGACTCCCCGGACGTGGAAGTCATTGCTCCCGGCGCGTCCGGCGCCCACCCCATGGGCGTGCTGCTCTCCAAGTATGCCACCTGGGAATCCTTCACCTGGGGCCAGGCCCTGGGAGCGGATGGCCAGCCCGTGACCGAGCTTTCCCTGGCCGATGGCAAAAACGCCACCCTGACCTTTGTGGGGGAGGCCTCCGGCATCCGCCTTGTCCGGACGCTGACTTTCGACCCCGGCAACTATTATATCGCCGAATCCCTGACCCTGCAGAATATCAGCGAGGAAGCCAAGCAGGTGGGAGATGTTCGCTTCACCATGGCCGTGTTGCCCTTCACGGCCAAGGATGACAGCTACAACGTCACCCGCGTTGCCGCGTATGACGACGACGGCTTCAAGGAAGATCACGATCGCGATGATCTGCAGACCAAGGGCTTTCTGCGTGAAAAGAACCTGCGCTGGGGCGGCATCCTCAGCAACTACTTCATGGCTGTGGTGGCCCCTGCGGAAGGGCAGGACCTGACCGGACAGTTCCTGGCCAAATTCGATGACGGCGTCTACCGCACCAGCCTGACCAAGCCCGCCGACCAGCTGGCTCCCGGCGGGCAAAGCGTGTTCCAGATGGGCTACTATCTCGGGCCCAAGGATCCAAAATTCCTGGATGTGTTGCCCGGTGCCCTGGGCAAGGCCGTGGACTTCGGCTTCTTCAGCGTCATCGCCAAGCCGCTGCTCGTGGCCCTCAATTTCTTCTACTCCCTGGTCGGCAACTATGGCGTGGCCATCATCCTGCTGACCATCTGCGTGAAGATTCTCTTCTGGCCGCTCTCCAACAAGAGCTACAAATCCATGGAGCAGATGAAAAAGCTGCAACCCATGATGGCCAAAATCCGTGAAAAGCACGGGGACGACCGCCAGAAGATGAACGAAGAGATGATGAGTCTTTACAAGACGTACAAGGTCAACCCCGCCGGCGGCTGCCTGCCCATGCTGCTGCAGATTCCGGTGTTCATTGGCCTGTATCAAGCGTTGCTGGGCGCCATTCAGCTGCGTCAGGCGCCGTTCATCTCGCACCTGCCCTTTACGGACATGATCTGGCTGGCGGACTTGTCCCTCAAGGACCCGTACTACATCACCCCCCTGATCATGGGCGGCACCATGTTCCTGCAGCAAAAGCTGAGCCCGCCTCCCGGCGATCCCACGCAGGCCAAGATCATGATGCTCATGCCGGTGATCTTCACCTTCATGTTCCTGAACTTCCCCGCAGGGCTGGTGGTTTACTGGCTGGTGAACAACGTGCTCTCCATCGCGCAACAGAAGTGGATGCTCCGCAACGTGTAGTTGTTTTTGCTGCATCATCCACGCCAAGCCCTGATTGCTGGAGAGACAATGGACGAGTTTAGGACGTTTGAAGGCAAGAGTATTGATGACGCAATATCCCAGGCCATGGCGTATTACGACGTGGCCCGGGCCCAGTTGGAAATAGACATCATCTGCGACGCCAAGGCCGGCATCTTCGGTCTGGTGGGCGCGCGCAAGGCCCAGGTCAAGGCCCGCCGGCGGGAATCTGCCCGCCGGCAGGTCGAGGCCATGCGCATCGGGACCGAGGTCGAGGCAGTGACACAGTCGGGGGCTTCCTCCCCGGCCATCCCGGCCAGTTCCTCCGCCTTGACAGGCTCCGCCGCCTCACAGGCTGAGGCTGCAGCTGCCGGGGATGCAGGGACTGGCAATGCTGACAAGGCCACGGAGGACGCACCGGCCAGGGCCGAAAAGTCCCGGCGGAGCCGGTCGCGTCAGCGGCAGGCCCGCAAGCCGGCGGCTGCCGAGGGGGCGGATGGCGCGAATGCGGGAGACGCCTCGGCCCCGCAGTCCCCGCCCGCATCTCAGGCACAGCCTGCGCCGCAGGCCCAGACTGCCCCCCAAGCCAGGCAGGGGCAGCCCCGTCAATCCCAGCCGCAGCTCCGTCAGCAGGCTTCTGCGCGTCAGCATCAGCCTCCGGCCCGCCAACCCAGGGCCGAAGCCGCTCCCGTGGCTGATCTGACCGACGAACAGGCCGAGGCCGTCAAGGAACGGGTGCAGCAGATGATGGAGCAGTTGCTGGCCCCCCTGGTGGGCGAGCCGGTGTTGCAGCTCTCCATGCCGGAACCGGGCAAGATTCTGGTGGGCGTGGACGCCGGCGAGGATGTCGGCCTGCTCATTGGCAAGGAAGGTGGCACGCTGGCTGCGTTGCAGTATCTGGCCAACCGGATTCTGGCCAAGCAGACCGATGGCCCCCTGCCGCGACTTTCGTTGGAAGCCGGAAATTATAAAGAACGTCAGGATGATACCCTGCGTCAGCTGGCGCTGAACCTGGCCGAAAAGGCCCGGTCCTCGGGCAAGGCCCAGTCCACCCGGCCGCTTTCGTCCTATCATCGCCGCGTCATTCATGTGGCCTTGCAGGAAGACGGCACCGTGGTGACCCGCAGCAAGGGGGAAGGCGCGCTCAAACGAGTGGTCATCCTGCCGAAAAAAGCCAAGCCGGCCGCGCAGTCTGGCGCTCAGGTCGAGGGGATGGAAGACATGGCCCAGCCAGACGTCCAGACCCCAGACCTCCAGCCAGACGTCCAGGCCCCGGCCGCTCTGGATTACGACGCAGCCGGAGTTGAAGGTGCCGAAATGGCAGCGAATACCGGTGCCACAGAGCCATCCAAGCCTCGCCGGCCCCGCCGCCCCCGCCGCAAACGCAGCACCCTGGGTGCCGCACAAGGCAACGGCCAGACCGCCGGACCGGAGAATGGTGCGGCTGGCGGGGAGGAGACTGGATCGGAGAATGGGCCGGAGAATGGGCCGGGCAAGGAGCCGGGCGAGCCGGGCAATGCCCTGCCGACAGCCACCGTGGCGGCCCCCGAGCACCTTGACCAGATTGAGTCCTGAGTCAGGCGGTCGCCGGCGCACGCCGCATACGAAACATGAGAAAGGGGGTTCCAGGAACCCCCTTTTTATTGAATCTGACTGATCAGCATTTGCTCCCGCAAAGGGTCTTCATGCCGCATTCGCCTTCTTCCATGTTCGCGTCGCCCGCAGGCGATACCATTGCCGCCATTGCCACGCCAGCCGGACAGGGCGGGGTGGGGGTGGTGCGCGTGTCCGGCCCGGCCAGCCGGCAGGTGCTGGCGGAGATTTTTCGGCCATCTGCACCGGGATTTACAGGATTTCTGCCCCGGTATCTGCATCACGGGCATGTGGTGGATTGCTGCGGCGCTGTCTTGGACGAGTGCCTGGCCGTGTTGTTTCCGGCGCCGCACTCCTTCACCGGCGAGGAGGTGGCGGAGCTGCAGTGTCATGGTGGCGGCGTGCTGGTGCGGGCCGTGCTGGAGCGCGTGCTGGGGACGGGGCTGGCCCGGCTGGCACTGGCCGGCGAGTTTTCGAAGCGGGCCTTTCTGAATGGGAAACTGGATCTGGCCCAGGCCGAAGCCGTGGCCGAGGCCATCACCGCGCCCACGCTTGCCGCGGCCCGGCTGGCCCAGGATCGCATGTCCGGCGCCCTCTCCCGACGCATCGAGGGCCTGCGGGCAGATCTGGAGTCCCTCAAGCGCGACTGCTGCCTGGCGGTGGATTTTCCCGAGGACGAGGTGGAGTGTCTGCCTCCGGACGTGTTTCAGGCGCAGGTGCAGGCCGTGGCCCGGGCGGTGTCCGGACTGGCGGCCCAGCACCGGCGGACGCGGCTGGTCCGGGAGGGGGCGCTGGTGGTCCTGGCCGGGCGGGTCAATGCCGGCAAATCCAGTTTGCTGAACGCGCTGCTTGGCCGTCAGCGGGCCATTGTCTCGGACTTGCCGGGCACCACACGGGATTATCTGGAAGAATCCCTGTTGCTGGACGGCCTGGCCGTGCGTCTGGTGGACACCGCCGGCCTGCGGCAAGGCGGCGACCCGACTTCCGATGCCCCGGCGGTTCTGGACGAAGCCGAGGCCCAGGGCATTGCCCGCAGTCGGGAGCTTATGGACGGGGCGGACTTGATCCTGCTGGTCATGGATGCCCGGCTGGCAGCCTGGGCCGACCCGGGGAGTCCGGAACGTCAGCTGTTGCGCAGGGTTGAAGGGGCCATGCCCCGGACGCCGGTCCTGCCGGTAATCAACAAGATCGATCTGGTGCAATTTCCGGCCATTCCGGCACTTACGGGCGCGGCTGAGGCAGTGGCCGTCAGCGCGGTCACGGGGCAGGGGGTGGATGACCTGGTCCAGGCCATGTCTGCCTGTTTGCGAACCGCTGCGTGTGAGGGCAAGACTGACGTCCTGACCCCGAACCTCCGGCAGACCCAATTGCTGGACGCGGCCGGTCAGGAACTACTGGCCTTGCTGGAAGCGCAGCAGGCCGGGTTGCCGTATGATCTGCTGGCCGTGCGTCTGGATGCGGCCATCTCCCTGCTTGCGGAAATTACCGGCGCCATCACCAGCGAGGCCATTCTGGAGCAGATTTTTTCGAGCTTCTGCATCGGAAAGTAGTCCTGGCGGTGCCTCGTCTATTCTGGCGGCAGATCCCAGGCCTGACGCAGGCGGGCGAAGGCCTCGCGCAGGGTGGTCTCCTGCAGTTGCAGCAGGTCCAGCACCTTCCAGATGGCCTTGGCCTCGCGCAGGGCCAGACAGTCAGCATCCAGCACGCGCAGGCGGCGGCGCACAAACCAGAGCGGGAAGAGCGTGCAGTGCGCCGGGCGTACATGCCGGGGCAGGGTGCAGCCCTCGGGGCCCAGAAACACGCAGCTCCCGTCGTCCTTTATCGCCAGCTGCATGTGTGTGCCGTTCATGGGCACCAGCTCGCGCACCCGGTCGGCATCGTCGGGAAAAAGGCGGAGCATCGCTTCCTGAAAGGCCGGAGAATTGGGCGCGGCGACCACCGGGTCCAGGCCATCCGGCGCCACATCCCGCAGCCGCCGGATTTCCGCATCGAAAAGCGGGAACAGCATGTCTTCATCGCCGGGAACCACCACGCAGCACCGGGCGCAGCGGGCGCACACATGCGGCGTGGGTGGTGCGGCCGGGGAGGGGAGGGCTTCGGGCAAGGGCATGTATGGGGGATAGCGTCTGGACGTGACGCAGTCAACAGGCGGACGGATCACGACGGGGGGGAATGTGCAGGCACGCAGGGCTCTTGTCTGGAACGGTCGAGCCGGGTACAGGGAAGGGCATGGTTGACGAACACGTGCTCCCGGCCTCGATTCCCCTGCTGGCCATTGCCCTGGATCTGGCCCTGGGCGATCCCCATCGCCTGCCGCATCCCGTGCGCGGTATTGGCTGGCTGGCCGAGAAGCTGGAGCGGCTTTTTCGCCCGGAATCCGCCTCGCCTCTGGTGCACCGGGCCATGGGGCTGTGCTGCACGGTGTTGCTGATGCTCCTGGCCGGGACCCTGGCCGGGGCCGCCGTGGTGCTGTTGCCTTTGGGCGGGGTGGCGGCGTTGTATCTGGCCTTTGCCGGGCTGGCGCTCGGGCAGTTGCGGCGGGAGGCCCGACGGGTGCTCCGCCTGACCCGGGAGCAGGATGCCCTGGCCCGGAACGCGTTGCGCATGCTCGTCAGCCGGGACACGGAACACCTGACCATGCCCCAGGTGCGTCGCGCCCTGGCCGAAACCGTGAGCGAGAACACCTCCGACGGATTTGTGGCCCCGTTTTTCTACCTGGCCTTCTTTGGCCCGCCCGGGCTCTGGGCGTACAAGGCCGCTTCCACCCTCGACAGCATGTGGGGCTACAAGACGTCGCGCTTTCAGCATTTTGGCTGGGCCGCGGCCCGCGTGGACGATGTGCTGAACTACCTGCCTGCCCGGCTCACGGCCATGGCCATTCTGCTGGTGGCCTGGGCCCGGGGCTTTCTGGGCGGTCGCAGTGTGCGCCGGCTGCAACGCGCCTGGCGCTTTACCGTTCGCGATGCAAAAACCACCTCCAGCCCCAACGCCGGCTGGCCCATGGCTGCGGCAGCCTGGGGTATGGGCGCAGGAATGGGCGGACCGGCACGCTATTTTGGTCAGGCCACGGTCAAACCCTGGCTGGGGCCTCCGGAGCAGGGAGCAGGGGCAGAAGGGGAAGGCCGGCAATGGACCCAGGCCCGCTGTGAGGCCCTGGTGGAAGTCTGCACTGCAGCCTGTCTGATGGCGGCCCTGGGGCTGCATTTTCTGGCATTGAGTGCGGCGCTGGCCCTGTCTTCGTGGTGTGGCGTCTCCTGGCTTGGCTATTTCACGGGATGATGGCATGGTCCGGCTGTGTGGCGCCGGCACTCCGGCGTCGGTCGGCAGCGCATTTCAGCCCCACAGGAGGCGACATGTTTGCATTGATGGTGACCCTTCAAATCAAACCCGGCAAGCGCGAAGAATTTCTGGAAGTCATGATGGACGACGCCACCAACTCCGTGGCGCTGGAGTCGGGCTGCCTGCAGTTCAACGTCATCCAGGACCAGGAGGACGAACATACGCTGCATCTCTATGAAGTCTACGCCAGCAAGGAAGCCTTTGAAACGCACCGCGCCATGCCGCATTTCGCCCGGTTTGCCGCGGCGGCCGAGGTGCTGCTGGCGGCGCCCCCCGTGCGGGTATTCGGGACGCACCTGTTCCCGTCGGATGCGGCGTGGACCAAGCAAACAGCCTGATCTCCCCTTTGGCCGCACCGTGTTTTCACCAGGAAAGGCCGCTGCGGATGCGGCCTTTCCTGATATTGTTACTGGTGCTGTGGGGGGTGCTGGCCGCATGCGCAGTGGCGGCAGCCGCTGAGCCAGCCGGGCCTGCCGAAGCCGCCACGCCGGCGACACCGGCTTCGTCTGCCACGCCGGCAGGACCGCCTTTGCTGGTGGGGGTGGTGGAGGCGCCGCCCTTCGCCTATCAGGACGAAGAGGGCGCCTGGACGGGCATCGCGGTGGTGCTGTGGCGGACGATCATGGAGCATCGCAACCAGACCTGCACCTTTATCCCCATGGACCTCCCCGGGCTGCTGCAGGCGCTGGAAACCGGCAGCATCGACGCCGGTGTCTCCGCTCTGTCCATCACCTCCAGCCGCGAACAGCATATGGATTTTTCCTACCCGTATTACGATACGGATTTGGCTGTGGCCGTGCCGCACCAGGCCTCTGCCGGCGTGTTCCTGAATGTGGTGGAGGAGATTTTTTCCCTGGACTTTCTGGCCTATGTCTCGGCCATGCTCTTTCTGGCCCTGTTGGCCGGGCTGGTGGTCTGGCTGCTGGAACGCAAGGCGAATCCGGAGCAGTTCCGGCAAGGGCTGACGGGCGTGATCGATGGTGTCTGGTGGGCCAGCGTGACCATGACCACCGTGGGCTATGGTGATACGGCGCCCAAATCCACACCGGCCCGGGTGGTAGCCCTGCTCTGGATGTTCACCTGTGTGATTCTGGTGGCGGTCTTCACGGCAAGCATCACCACCACCTTGACGATGCATCGCATTGGCGGCCGGATTTCCAGCGCCGGGGATTTGCGCACGGCCCGTACGGGCTGTCTGGTGGATTCCCAGGCCGAGGAATACCTGCAGCACATCCGGGCCACGCCCCGACGGTACGAGACTCTGGACGCCGCCCTCGACGATCTCACGGCCGGCCGGCTCGACGCGGTGTTGCATGACCGGCCCCTGCTGCAATACGCCATGCTGCGCGGCACGGCCAAAGGGATCACCCTCCTTTCCATGATGGTGGATCAGGAAGACTACGGCTTTGCCTTTCCAGCCCACAGTCCCTGGCGAAAACGGGTGAACATCGCCCTCTTGCGCCTGCGCGCAGACCGCGCGTACTGGGAGCACCTGACCGAAACGTTTCTGGGATCCTGAAATCCTGCCACAGGCCAGATCCTCCAGGCCAGATCCCCTGTTGGACCTCGAAGCCAGCGGAACCGGCACGCGCCACGGCGTGCTCAGGCCTTGTCGTGCTCAGGCCTTGTCATGCACAATGCCGCCACTGTCTGACTCAAGGGTATGTGGTGCGGAGAGGTGCTCGCCAGGGGTATGCTGCCGGGACTGCGCAGCGATGTACTCGCCAATGGAGGGCAGCAGGCCCATTTTCCTATGGCGCTCGTAGCGCTCGGCCATGGCGTGCAGTTCGCGCCCCACGCTGGATTGCGAGGTGCGCGTCCATTCCTTGATGACGGCCCACATGGCATCGCGGGAAAAGCCGGGAGCAGACATGGCGTTCCTCCTGCGGCGCTCGAGCGCGAAATGAACAGGGCTCAGGCAGAGTAATTGGCCAGACGACCGGTCTCGGCCTCAATCAGAGGGGTGATCTCCACCATGGCGGGCTGCTCCGGCATGGTCAGGCCCCGGGCCTCCATGCGTTCGTGCAGTTCGGCCAGTTCCCGCTGCAAGGTGGAGGCAAAGGAGTGGGATACGCTGGAGGTCCGGGCAATGGCTTCCCAGTGTTGGGCCTTGGTCCAGGGCATGGTCAGTTCCTTTGTGTCGGCGCGCCTGCTGTATCAGGAGAGGCTCACTTCCACAGTCAAATCCCCAAACGGGGTGTTGAAGGGAATGCCGATAACAGGCCCATTGGTGGGGTGGACCACGGTATGCCCCTTGCCGTGCAGCACCTTGGGGATGCCGGCATGGAACTTCATGCCCTGGATGGCCAACCCCTTGCGCGCCTGACCGGAAATCATGTTCGTGAGTTCGCCCACGCCGTCCCAGACGTCCGGTCCCATCTCCCGGATGGTCTCATTGAGCATGTTGCCGACGATGACCTTGGCGCAATCTTCGGGAAAGCTCAGGGCAATGGAGCCGTTGGCATAGCCGTTCACATTGATGATGCCGCTCACTTCCCCACGGGCAAAGGTGGACTCCTTCAAAAACGGCTTGCCCGGAGTGGGCACCACCTGGGCCATGGTGGTGAGCACGTCCACAACCGCCTGCAGGAAGGGATTGATGAAGTCCACGTCAAATGTCCGCTTGCGCAGCCTGTTGGCAGCGCTGCCAGGACGGGGAATGTTGTTTGATTCGCCTTGGGCCATGCGGGCTCACCGTGTTGTTGTGCAGGAAAGGATGCCTTGAAGCCCCTTGCCGACAATTCCATCCGGGAGCATAGTAGAGATTCCCCCATGTTCGGTCAAGCAAGCGACGTGCAGAATCGCGTGAAAACGGAGGGATGTTCATGTCTGAGCAAGGGACGGCCGTGCGGCTTTCGGTGCAGGGGATGACCTGCGGGGCCTGTTCGGCCAGGGTGCAACGGGTAGCCTCCATGCAGGCCGGCGTCACGGCGGCGGATGTGTCCCTGCCGGCAGCCAGTGCGGACATTGTGTTTGATGCCGCGCTGGATGACGCTGCCCGGCGCGACGCCCTGAACGCCGTGCTGCAGGCCATTGGCAACGCAGGCTTTTCCGCCAGCGTGGCCTCGCGCCAGGCCGACGCCAGGGCCATGTGGGAGGCGCGGCAGCAAGAGCTGCGCGAGGAGCTGGAGGCGTGGCGCCGCCGCCTTGTTCCGGCCTTTATCTTTACCGTGCCCCTCTTCATTATTTCCATGGGCGAGATGGTCGGCCTGCCCATGCCGGCGTTTTTGAGCCCGCATCATCACCCCCTCAGCTTTGCGCTGATCCAGCTGGCCCTGGTGCTGCCCGTGGTCTGGACCGGGCGGCAGTATTACGTTTCCGGCGTGTCCCGGCTGTGGGCCAAGGCGCCGAACATGGATTCCCTCATCGCCCTGGGCACGGGCGCGGCGGTGGCCTATTCCACCTGGAACACCCTGGAGATCGCCCTGGGAGTGGACCCCATGCGCCGGGCCATGGATCTGTATTATGAAGGCGCGGCGGTGATCATCGCCCTGGTTTCCCTGGGCAAGTATTTCGAACTGCGCTCGCGCATGCAAACCTCCTCGGCCATCAAATCCCTGCTGCAGCTGACGCCGGAAGAAGCCACGCGGATTGTCGCCGGGGCAGGAGAGGACGCGCTGACCGCCACCACCACCGAACGTGTGGCCGTGGCGACGGTTCGGCCCGGGGATGTGCTGCTGGTGAAAAGCGGGGAGCGGGTGCCTGTTGATGGCGAGATTGTGGCCGGTGAAGCGGCGCTGGATGAAAGCATGCTCACTGGCGAGAGCCTGCCCGTGACCAAAGGCCCCGGCGAGATGGTGGCCGGCGGCACCGTGAGCGTGCAGGGCAGCCTGCGTCTCAGGGCCACCCGGGTGGGGGAGGAAACGGTGCTGGCGCGGATCATCGCCCTGGTGCAGCAGGCCCAGGGTTCCCGGGCGCCGGTGGCCAACCTGGCCGATCGCATCTCGCTGTATTTCGTCCCCGTGGTCATGGGCATTGCCCTGGTGGCCGGGCTGGCCTGGCTGGCAGCCGGCGAGCCGTTCAGCGTGGCCCTGCGCATCTGCATCAGCGTGCTGGTGATTGCCTGCCCCTGCGCCATGGGGCTGGCCACGCCCACCTCCATCATGGTCGCCACGGGGCGCGGCGCACAGCTGGGCGTGCTCTTCAAGAATGGCCTGGCCCTGGAGCAGTGCGGCAGAATTGAGGTGCTGGTGCTGGACAAAACCGGCACCCTGACCCAGGGCCGACCGCAGCTCATGGAAATCCAGCCGCTAGGGGAGTTCGACGAGACGACCTGCCTGACCCTGGCCGCCGCCGCGGAAGCCTCCTCCGAGCATCCGCTGGCCAAGGCCATCGTCCGGGCTGCCGCAGAGCGGGGGCTGACGCTGCCACCGGTCCTTTCCTTCGAAACCCAGACCGGCAAGGGCGTGACGGCTGTGATCCAGCAGCCCGAAGGCCAGGTACGGGTCGGCATCGGCTCCCCGAACTATCTTGAAGAAACAGGATTGCCCTATGGGGAAGGCCTGCGCCATCAGTTGGAGGCCCAGGGCGAAGCCGGCCGCACGCCGCTGCTCCTGGCGGTGGAGGGACGTATTGCCGCGGTCCTGGCCGTGGCCGACGCCCTGCGCCCTGAGGCCCGCGAGGTGCTGGACTGGCTGCGCGGCAACGGCATCCGGCCGGTGATGCTCACTGGCGATGCCCGGCGCACCGCCCTGGCCGTGGCCCGCGAGCTGGGGCTGGCCGGGAATGACGGGCAGGATGTCATGGCCGAAGTCTTGCCCGAGGGCAAGGCCGCGGCAGTGGCCCAGTGGAAGCAGGATGGCGGGCGGCCCCGGCTGGTGGGCATGGTGGGCGATGGTGTCAACGACGCCCCGGCCCTGGCCACGGCGGACGTGGGGCTGGCCATGGGCTCCGGTGTGGATGTGGCCGTGGAAACCGGGGACGTGGTGCTGCTCGGCGCTGGCGGTGCCGGCGGATTGCGCAGCCTGGTGACGGCCATCCGGCTTTCCCGGGCCACCCGGCGCAACATTCTGCAAAATCTTGGCTGGGCCTTTGGGTACAACATCCTGGGCATCCCCGTGGCCGCGGGCCTGCTGCATGCCTTCGGGGGTCCGACCCTGAGCCCCATGCTCGCCGGCGCGGCCATGGCCCTCAGCTCCGTGAGCGTGGTCAGCAACGCCCTCAGGCTCCGGTGGGCGAAGTGACTTCCCCAGCGCCGGCCTGCTGAATCCCGGCGCGGACATCGCTTTTGCGCCGACCCTTCCGGCGGGCCAGGAGGCGCATCGGGCCTTGCACTACCAGGAAGCGCCTGGCATGGCCCGTCTGTTTGTGGTGGATTCTCCCTGAATTGATCCAGTAATCCGCTCGGGGCATTTCAGGGGGAATCGTCCGGCGGCCTTGCGCAGCGCGTCTTTTTTCAAGCACCTGGGCAATATTTCTCTTACCCCGCCGTCTTGTTCTGCATGGCATCATCTTCCTCCCTCGCCGCCTTCGTGCAAGGCGAACGCTCCAGACTGCTGCGCTATGTGCGCAAACGGCTGTATCGCGCCTCGCGCATGGACGCCGAAGACATCCTTTCCGACGTGCTGCTGGGCCTCGTCCGGCGGGCGGACGTGTTCGGGGAGATCGAGAGTCTGGCCGCCTATGTGTATCGGGCCATAGAAAACAGGTTGATTGACGCGAGCCGCCGAGGCCACGCTGTCTGGCCGGCCGAGTCCCTGGACGAGGCGGCCCAGTCAGAAGCAGTGTGGGAGGATCACGGGGCGGTGTCACCGGAGCAGCAGGCCATGCGCGGGGAGCTTCGTGAGCGTCTGCTGGCTGCGCTGGGCACGCTCAGCCCGGCGGAACGGGCCGTCTGGCTGGCCACGGAAGTGGACGGCGTGAGCTTTCGGGAACTGGCGGAAGCCTGGGGCGAACCGCTGGGCACGCTGTTGTCCCGCAAGCACCGGGCCGTGGCCAAGCTGCAACAATATTTGCATGAATTTGCCAAGGAGTAAGCCATGATGCATTGCGCAATGACGGACACAACGCGAACCCCGCACAGCCGCGCCTGGCTCATCGCCGTTCATCTGGGCCTGGGGGTTGGGCTGGCGGCGGCATTGTCCCTTGGATTTGGCTGGGTTGTGATGCTCCTCTGGAACGTCCTCATGCCGGATCTCTTTGCCCTGCCAGCCATCGGCTACTGGCAGGGGGTGGGGCTGCTGCTGCTGACGCGCATCCTGACGGGAGGGCTGGGCCTGGGCGGGCACTCGCACCATACCCGGCGGGAGTCGCGCTCTCCCCGGCAGGAGTACGACGACTGGTGGCGGCAAGTGGGTGAGCAGACTGTTCGCGAGCAGAGGCAGGACGCTGCCGGGGAGCGGGCTCCCAGATAGTGGTGCAATAAAACTCCGGCGGGCGCGTCATATGCTGCAGGGCCGCCACTGCGGCCGAAGCAAGGAGGAAAGGATGATTGACGACGCCGTGATCCAGTCGTTCGAGTTGATGTGGGGCCTGTTTCCGGAATCCGTGATGCTGGTGCACAAGAACCGGACCATCCTGGCCGTGAACCGGCAGGGGCGGGAGCTAGGCGTGGCAACTGGCATCAAGTGCTCCAGTCTGAATCCGGAGAATCTTCACGACGCCAACTGCACCCATTGCCGGGCTGCTGCAAGCCTGCGGGAAGGGCAGGCCAAGTGGATATTCGGTGAGTTCCACGGGCGCAAGATTCGCGGATTCTGGGTGCCGCTTGACGGCGTGCCGGACGTGTACCTGCACTTCAGCGTGGGGACGGAGTCAGAGGCTGCTGCGTCCGTGTGATCGCACGAAGCTCCCGCCTGGAGCAGGCACAAACCCATGCGCCGGGGGAAGCGATTCCTCCGGCGCGTCTGTGTTCAGTCGGCATCCACCACGTGCGTGTGTTCGGCCACGAATTTGGCCACGCGGTACAGGTAGATGAAGTAGGCCAGACCGGCAGTGAGGCAGGCGAGAAGGAACCAGAGAATGGCATGCCCGATGCGGGAGGAGATATCCAGATCGCACACCAGCCGGCGGGAGCGGCCGCCGGAGTCCACAAGGCGGGTGCGATTGATGCAGAAGGCAGTGATGGCGTAGGGGTAGAGGAAGGCGGCGAGGCCAAAGGTCAGGATGGTCAGCAGAAACCACTTGAGGGCGTGAAAGAAGGCGGCCAGGAAGTCCAGATCCATTTCCATCGTGCCGATTTTCAACAACACCGTCATGCGAGTATCCTGTGGGGTGACCTTGGTGAGCCTGTGCCATCTGCGCCAACGCACAAGGCGCGGGCTAGCCCTTGATGTAGTCTTCCAGGCCCAGGTCCTCAAACTCCTTGCTCACCCAGAAGGCGGTGGCCCAGATCATCAGGGCTGTGGCCTGGGTGTCATCCAGCTTTTTGAGTTTGGCTTCGAGGGCCGCCGGCGAGGAACCATGGCGCGTGTGCACAAGATCCAGCTCGCACGCATCGGCAATGCGCAGCTGCAGGTAAGCCAGGCGGCTCTGGTCGGGGAGCAGGCGGACGTCCTTATGGGCCTCGACGATGGTTTTTAACTCCGCCGTAGAGAACATGGCCTTGATATTGTTCAACGCCCGATAAAAAGTGTCCACAGCCCAGGGGAGAATGAACTCCGCGCCGGCGCTTTTGGTCTTAAAGAACTCCTTGAGCCACTGCTCATGGGTGGGCGTAATTCGCGCAGCCACTTGCGGCATGTGCTCCCCCTTGGCTTATGGACTGCCTTGAGCGTGTCCTGCTGCAGGATGCAAGGTCTTGGCCGTGGAGCCCTCACCCGTTCACCCGGTCCACAGCGCAGCTTTCATGTAGCGCATTTCACCGGGTAGATCAAGATTATTTCTAGATGGAATACGGTCAGAAAAGCAACATGAATTGATTGCGTTAGATGATGGAATCTGCACCCGCAGGGCGACGCCGATCATGATAATGTTTAACGCACCACGATTCATGAATGTTGGCGCAAGGCAGGCCAAGGACTGCGCGGCGTCCGTATTTGGACAGGTGCAGCACGGGCCTTCTGCATGGCCGGGCAGGGGAGGCGGGCCTTCAGCACGTATTATCCGTCAAACTCTTCCTTGATTTTGCGGAAAAGAACCAGCAAAAATGGCTCTGGTGCATCCACGCCATCCATGGCCAGCCGGGTGATCTGCATCACCTCGTTGCCGCTGGGCGTGGTCACGCGGGCCACTTCCATGCGGTGGCGGCGGATTCGCCCGGTCTCGGGGTCATTGGCGGAAAGGGCCAGCACCCAGCGGGGAGGGTTGGTCAGCCTGGAGAGGGCCACATGGCCGCGGCGCGTGCCGCCATGCTCCACCAGATGCATGAAGTCCTGCAGGCTGAACGGCTTGGTCCGACCCACCACGCCCAGGTACTCGTTGGCCGCGGTGCGGATGACCAGCGGCAGGGAGAGGTGCCAGTCATCCTCGGCACCGCCGGGGGGCGCGTGAGCACCGGGATTTTGTTGCGCTTTGCGGCGGGATTCGTTGTCGTGGTGCGCCCGCTGGTGTGTCTGTTGATGGGCCTGTTCCTGGCGCAGGCGCTCGGTCAGAGCGTCGCGCAATTCATCCAGCTCCAGGGAAAGGGCCACTCGCTGGGATCGCTCCTCGAATACCTGCGCATCCAGGTCGCGGGATTTGGCCCGCACGGAGGCCAGTTCATCCCGCACCGATTCAAGCTCCCGTCGCAAGGCAGTCTGGGCTTCCAGCAACTGGGAGAATCGTTCCAGAACAGAGGAGGCAAACTGCGGGGAGGGATCCTCCATGGCCCTGGCGGCGCCGTAGAGTCTGGCAGCCAGATCCTGCTCAATGGCATCGGTGGTCCAGTGCTGGGTGTACATATCTCGGATCTCCTTGAAAATATGGAGGGCTTCAGGCGGATAGGCGGTCCTTGCAGACGAGGACGCGGGCGAGGAAGCACCAGCAGGAGGAGGGCACGTCGGGATATACGCCTCAAAGCGGTCCTTATAATACGAGACGCTGGAAGGCGGGATGCCGAGACGTCGGCTGATCTCACGCAGGGAGAGGCGTTCTGGGCGAATGTTGTTGCGCATGGTTGTTTATTTTTTCAACACCATGCCCGATAGTTAAAAAAAGTCAAGAAAATTGCTAGATGTGATTGTTGAACAATTGTTGCACATCCTCCCGGGGCCGGCGTTGTTACCTGAACGCTTTACGGAATGGAATTGGCCGTGTAGGGAGTGGATTCTATTTGTTTTGCACTGAAACCTTCGCACTCCAACCGTGCGATGTGATTTTGGATGCTGATGTTATGAACATGGCCCTGCTCGTGTCGCTTGCCGGCGGCATCGGGTTTTTGGTGACGCTATGCGCCATCCCGTTCGCCAAGCGTCTTGCCGGACGCTTTGATATTGTCAGCTACCCGGGTGGGCACAGCTGCCATTCCCGCCCCGTGCCCCTGCTGGGCGGTGGGGCCATGCTGGCGGGGGTGGTGGCTGCCTGGTTGTTCTTTTTTGTCGCCATCGCTCTGCATCCGGGGGCGGAACAGCACCCCGGGATGCGGCAGATGATCTCACTGATGCTTGGGTCACTCTGGATTTGCGGCCTGGGCACCCTCGACGACAAGCGGCACCTGGGCTGGCGCAACAAGCTCTTGGGCGAGTTGGTGGGGGTGGCCATCCTCATTGCCGGGGGGCATACCATCACCGTGGCGACCATCCCCTTTGTGGGGGTGGTACACTTCGGCTGGCTGGGCGTGCCCATCTTCGCCCTGACGATCCTGACCATCACCAATGCCGTGAATCTCATTGACGGGATCGATGGCCTTGCCGGCGGCATCTGTTTCTTTGCCGCGCTGGTCACGGGCATCATCGGCCTGGTCAAGGGTGATTTGTTTGCCGTGGCCACTGGATTTGGCGTGGCGGGGACCATCCTGGCCTTTCTGGTGTACAATTTTCCGCCCGCATCCATATTCATGGGCGATGGCGGCAGTCTGCTCCTAGGCTTCCTGCTGGGCGCCATGGCCAGCAGCTCCGCCGCCACCACGTCCGGGCAGCGCTCTGGCGCCTTGGTGATGCTGCTGGCGCCATTCCTTCCCTTTGGTATAGCACTGCTGGATGTGGTGCTGGCCATCGCGCGGCGGGGGCTTTCCGGACGGCGGATTTTTCTGCCGGATACGGATCACCTGCATCACCGGCTCATGGAAGCAGTGGGCCGCCCTCGTGGCGTGGTGGGCATTTTGTACGCCTTCAGCGCGCTGCTCTCCGCGCTTACCCTGACTCTTATTCTCGGGCAACGGAGCACTTCCTCGCTGGTACTGCTCAGCTTGGCCGGAGTCTTGCTGATAGGACTTGTGGTGATGGTGCTTCGCCTCTATATGCGCGAAAGCCTCCCTTCCATACTGGAAAACCGGCCACACATGAAGTTTCTGGCGAGCTACATGGATTACATGAGTCGCCGCGCCGGACGTTGCGAGTCCGCCGAGGAGCTGTATACCCTGCTAGGCAGCGGTGTGCATGACCTTGCCTTTGATAGCGTCACCCTGCTGCGTCATGGACAGGTGCTCCGCCGCTGGGACCGCACTGAAAAGACGCACCCCGAAGCCGAACGCCATGAAGAAGCCCGCCAGTTAGGGAGCGAGCTGATCGTTCAGGCGGTTATTCCGCAGCATTGCAGTCTTGCGTATCAGAAGTACCTGGTTCTGGTGTGGAATCAATTTCTTCGCGCAGTGGAATGCCGGCTCAGGGAATTGGTGGACGGCGTCTGCACCTCCGCCGACGACCCTGAGTGTCCCTGCTGATTATTCACGAAATTCTCCCTTTCTTGCCCTGTTTTGACCCTGCACAAAGTCGCCCGGAACCGTGCATGTGGGAGCATGTGCTGCACCTTGGCTGAAAATGTTTCGTGAGGTGAGGTCTGGCGTCGGACAATGGCCCTGTACCGATGAGGTTGCAAAAAAAAGGGGCCCTTCCCTAAGGAAGGACCCCGTGTGCATCAGGTCGGAGAGGCGCCAGACCTAGAACCCGAAGCCGTCGGAGCTGGGAGCAGAAGCACCAAAGCCGAAGCTGTCCGGCACCGCTGCTTCCTCGGCAGCCGGGGCAGCTGCGGCAGCGCCGGCCGCCGGAGCTGCCCCGCCAGCAGCCACGGTGACCACGCCGTGCTTTTTGACGTCTTCAATCATCTTGAGCAGTTCGTCCACCTTGCCAATGTATTCTTCCACCTTGGCCTGGGAGGTGACGAGAACCTTCTCGCCTTCGCCCTTGGCGGATTCTTCAAACGCTTCGACCTTGCCCTTGTAGAAGGCCAGGGACTTGCCGGTCTCCTCCAGCTTGGCGTTGGCGCCGGCCAGGGAGGTTTCCAGGGAGGCGACCTTGGCGGTCAGCTCTTCCTGGGCCTTCATCATGCCTTCCATCCGGGCAAAGATGGCGTCCAGTTCGTTTTTGGCCAGGGGAGGCAGTTGGGTAACGGAAACATTGTCGCCCATGGCCACGACGTCGCCACCCTTCATGCGGGCCAGTTCGGGATGCTGTTCGTAAATGTAGGCCCGGCACAGCGCGCTGGCGATGGGCTTGCCGCAGTCACAGATTTCGCGGCCGGTCATGAACGAGAGCAGTTCTTTGACCGAGGCGGCCTGGGCTTCCTGCTCCACACCCTTCAACAGCGCCGCAAAGGCAGCCATGGGGAAAATTTTACGAGCTTCGGACATTGGAAAACTCCTCCTTGAAATCAAATGCTTACACGTGGAAGGTCCTGTCCGCCACAGCAGGCATGGGCAGCCGGCCGGCGACGCGGGTGTAGACCAGAGCGGCAGTGCGATAGACCAAGTGCCCCAGCTTGGACCAGGGCAGGTACGCGATGAGCATGAACACACTGATCAGATGCAAGTAGTAGGTGAAGTACGCCAGAGTGGCCCAGTTAACCCACCGCAGGAGCTGGCTGCCAATGCCCGTCAGCGCCACGGCCCAGATCACGCCGAGCAGGAACCAGTCTGAATAGCTGGAGGTACTTCTGGATTTGTCCAGATTCATCCGCCGCTTGGTCAGTGCCAGCAGGCCGATGATGAGCATCACGGCGCCAACGTTGGCAAGAAGCTTCACCGGATTGTAAAGCGGAAGCGGCGTGTGCCCCATGGGTTCCAGGAAGTGCAGAAATGGCAGGAAGACTGGCCCCCAGTGAGACACAGCAATGACACCTGTGACGATGGCCAGCGCAATGAAGGCGAAGAACGTATAAAAATGCCCCTTGAAGCGCGCTTGATCGCCAGGAGTTTCGCCGCAATCCTTCCACTTGTTGTGAGTGATCAGTTCTTCAAGAATCACTTCCCTGATGGCTTGCAGCCATCCGACCTTCTTATGAGGGCCAATGAAAACTGTTTTGGGGCCTTTGTCGAATTCTGCAAAGAGTTTGCGAACACCCTTGTAAAAGGTGTACACCACAAAGGCAAAGGTCAAACAAAAGATAGGGTCAATGGTGTAGTCGCCAGGAAAAAGCTTGCCATAAACAATTTTGCCTTCTGGGATTCCAAATCCAGCTACGATAAGCCAGATAAATGCAAACAGCACCGCAGGAATAGCAAGCAACTTTGGCAAATGCTTGGGGGCGCTCATCCATTCCCCCAAAAATTTCGGGCCCACCAGTTCACGATATACCATGGACCGGGCCGCAGCCAGCACATCGCCAGGCTTGGCGCCGCGGGGGCAAAGATCCGAACAATTGCCGCACCGATGACACAACCACAGGTCGATGTCGGAAAGCAGCTTGTCCTTGAGGCCCCATTGCGCCCACACCATCTCCTTGCGCGGAAATGGGCCATCCTGCGGCGAGAGCGGGCAGGCAACGCTGCACGTCGCGCACTGATAGCAGCGTTTGACGGTGTCGCCGCCCGCAGCTTGCAGATTTTTGATGAATTCGAGGTTCGGCGCGATGCGCTGTGTCTGCGGCATGTCGCGATCTCCTTATGGTGCGTGCCAGGCTGGTCTGATGGCAGCGGCTTGTGAAAAAAATCCTGAACGCAATCTGCGTATCAGGACTCCTAGGAAAAGCCAAGCGTTTTCCGCACGATGCCCCACACGGCCATCACTAGAGCGTTCTTCGCTAACTGTGCATGATTGCAGAAAGTTAGAAATGTCAGGGACCCGTATCTCTATGTTGACACTATGTTGGGAATGTGTTGATTCATGCAGCCATGCTGGCGAAGTTGAAACGCGCATGACACCACCTGAGGAAACACCTCGGCCTCCCGTGAGCTTACTCGGCACGATACTTTCCTCATCCGGCTTGAAATTGGCTGAAAGAGCCCAAGGGTATGAGGGTTTGTGAAATCTCGGACAGGTTGCCAGTGCGTGCCCTTTTACCGAAGTCTGTAGCAATTGATAAAACTGCAAGAGGCATTGTAGGGTGGCTGTACCTGCTGCACAACAAAAGTTGAGGTAGTTTGTTGAGTTGAAAAAATATGGGAAACTGCAACAAGAGGCCGTGAAATAAGCTGACTAGCTTCATTTAAATGAATAAAAGTAGATTTCAGGTAATGCAGGTGTCGAGTTTCGCAGGGCTTTTGCAGGAATACAATCCGATGCAGTAAAGAGATGAGATGGAAATGAATACACATGAAATCAAAAACTACGTGGTTCAGTTGATAGCATCATCAGTTGTCACGGAAAGTGATACCAGGTTGAGTAATCTGCTGGAGTTCTTGTCTGTTGTGGCTCCACAGGAAAACAAAGAAGGCCCCCTGACCCGGTGGTGTCAGCGCATTCCTTCTCTTTTGCCTGAGCTGTACGAACGATGGGCCTCTCAGTTTGCAGAGAGAATGCTGGAGACCATTCCTCAAAATCAGTTGGAACTCTTATGTAATGGCGAACAAGAGAATGATGCGGCCTTGAAGTTGGCTTTCGTGATGTTTATGGAGTCCGAGCGCATGGAAAAGCAAGTTATTCAAGACCTCACGAGCGGTGCTTTCAAATCAAACACCGAAGAAGATCAGTTGCTTTTGGATACTCTGGCGCAGGCGCTGTCATCTCGTCTCCGTCAACAATAGAGCTGTGGAGACGAGACGACAGCAGGTTACTTGCACCAGAACGTACGCAAGCATCGTTTAGGATAGTTCGTCGATTCGCAACATGCTATTGCACTTCGGGCAGCATTGCACTTTTTCACCACTAAAGTATGCAATGCACCAGAATAATGCTTTCCAACGATCGCCGCGCGATGAAAACTGGACAACAATTTTTTGACCGCAACTGCAGTATCTTTCTTGCATTTGAATCTCCTTTGCGTATGGAAAATCACGGCATAGTGCTAGCGGTACTCCCGACAACTCCAAATCATTTTCCCAATAACCCGGACATGCTCAAGCTCCTCACCGTGTAACACTATTGGTGTGTAGTCCGTATTGTCGGATCGCAACACCAACGCGCCAGGACGCCGCTCTATGCGTTTCAACATGACGGTATCTTCAAGGCCAATGGCATAAATTGATCCGGCAATGATTTGTTTGTTGCTTTGGTCAATCAGGGCCATATCGCCTTCAACTATCAACGGTTCCATTGAATTTCCAAATACATCCATCAGGACCATTGCGTTTGGCTGTCCCTTCCGCAACAGCCAGCTGCTTTTAAATGCATAGTATTCCTGAACGGCGTCGCTCACTTCAAAAGAACCACTACCGGCGCAAAGCCGCGCTTGAACTTTTGGAATTTGAATAAGTTCGTCCTCTGCCGTAGGCGCCGAGAGGCTTGGCGGCCCATGCCCAAGGGAAAGCCATTGGGGGGACAAATTGTGTTTACGCGAAAGAATGGCCACCCAACTCTCAGGGACAATGTTCCGCAGTTTTGCCTGAGTGATTGCAGAACGGTTGATGCCCAAGGCGCGTGCCAAATCTTGTTGCGATGTAAGCCCAAGCAGCTGGGAAACCCGCTGGAAAAATGGCTCAAATTCAATCAGATATTTCATGCCTCCTCCTTCTGTTTATTTTTATAAACAAATTGCTCTTGCTGCGCAACTGTTTTCTTGCTTGCTCCATTGTTTCGGATGGCTTAAAGAACAAGCATTAACGTGAACTCGCCAAGAGGAATGTATGGAATCCAGTAAGTTGTTGCATGATTTTTCTTTCTTGACCCACCAGCTCCCGCGTACCTGGCTTGTGACAGGAGTTGCGGGCTTTATTGGTTCCAATCTTCTGGAATATTTATTGTTATTGAGTCAAAATGTAGTGGGGTTGGACAATTTCTCTACAGGTAGCCATCAGAACTTGGACGGCGTCCGCAAGGCTGTTGGAGAAGAAAGATGGGCAAGGTTTTCGCTCATCACGGGGGATATATGTAATGAGGCAGATTGTTATTCTGCTTTGCAACATGTAGATATTGTACTGCATCAAGCTGCGCTTGGTTCTGTTCCTCGGTCTATTGAAGATCCAATTTCTACAAATGCATCAAACATTACTGGCTTTCTTACACTCCTTACTGCAGCAAAAAAATCTGGTGTCCGACGTTTTGTATATGCGGCGTCGAGTTCAACGTATGGGGACTCCCCTTCTTTGCCAAAGGTGGAGCATGTAATTGGAAGGCCACTGTCCCCTTATGCAGTGACCAAACTTGTTAACGAACTCTATGCAGATGTATTTTCCAAGACTTACGGCATTGAATGTATTGGTCTGAGGTATTTTAACATTTATGGACGTCGCCAAAGCCCTGCTGGTGCCTATGCCGCAGTGATACCACTTTGGTTTAAGGGAATGTTGCGCAATGATGATATTTTTATTAACGGCGACGGAAGTACCTCCCGTGATTTCTGTCATGTCGATAATGCAGTTCAGGCTAATCTTTTGGCCGGATTGACTGAAAACCAGGAGGCAGTTAATCAAGTTTATAATGTTGCCTGTGGAAGCCAAACTACCTTGAATGATTTGTTTATGCTGATTCGCGAAAATGTTGCCGGTCAGTTTCCTCTCGTGGCTTCACGGCAGCCGAAGTACCGTGATTTCAGGGTCGGCGACGTGAAGCATTCGCTTGCGGATATTTCCAAGGCGCGCAGGCTGCTTGGGTATGCCCCTTATTTTATGCTTCCAGAAGGCTTGCGACAAACCGCGGCTTGGTACATCGCAAGTCTGGCTTCGTGAAGCATTGTGGATTGACAGCCTGAGGGGGGACATATAAATAAAGTAGTCTCAGGAATTTGTGTGGTGTCTGAAGCGTTGTTTCAGTGAGGGAATGCTGGGCTGGTATGACCATACATGGAGCCGCATATGCGAACTGTGTTGATCTGCATGGCGTTTGTCATTGGGATAATCGCACAAGCGCACGCGTTTTCATTCTCGGAATCTGAGCAAAAAGAGCAGGTTGAAGATCAAGCGCGTGCAGCGCGAATTATGGATCAGCTTTCAACGCCTTGCCGGAATAGTCTCAAAGGGCAAAAAATTGCTGTTCTCATTGCGGAACGCCATGGAGGAAATCTTCAGGTCGGTGGAAATCATGGCCTTTTGCACGATGCACTGAATGCTAAATTGCAGGCTTTGGGCTTGCAGACGTACTCACAGGCACAGATCAATTCGCAAATCGCCGCTGCTCAGATCAGAGCTGTTTTGAATAATGATCCAGATGCGGCACTTTCAGCTGCCAATAGATTGGGCGCTGCATTTTTTTTGAAAGGCATCATCTCTTCCAGAGCCAATCACGCCATGACAATGAACGTCAAGGGGGCTCAAATGAATGTGAATGATGTAACTGTTACCATTCAATTGACCCTTACGCGTGGTGCGAAACAGGTATCTCATGTTTCTGCAACGGAGTCTTCCTGGGCTGGTGCAGACACTGTAGGAGTGGCATTGGATATCGTTGAACGACAGGCTTCTGGCCTGATCGCTCAAATGTACCAGGATTTCTGCACGCAAGGCGGTAAGTAATGAGCCTCTTACACTTTCTGACTGTGCAATTGGCAAGTTCTTTTCGTGGCATTGCAACAGTCCAATTTTTGAGTGTTCTGTTTATTGTTGTTTCAATAGCTTTTTCCAGCCCTGAACGTGTGTATTCTAAGACTGCAAAACCCACTACTGCGGAACCCGTTGCAGCCCCTGCCGAGGCAAGCAGTAAAACCCTTATTGTCTCTGTTGAAGGACTGGCTGATCCCAATGCGGACACGTACCAGCGAGACAAGGGACTTTTATTGGATGCGTTGCGTCGAGATGCCAAATCGCAGTGCCTTGAAAAGGCTGTCGGTGCTTATGTTGAAACTAATACGTTGATGGAAAATTACACGCTTATTCGTGATCAGGTACTTAGCCGCAGCCAGGGGTTGATTAAGCAGGTTCTCAAGGAAAGCGATCCCTGGATTGGGGAAGACGGTTTTTCACATTTGTTGATGAAGTGCGAAGTCTATGTCGGCGGAGTTCAGGATGCGTTGCGGGAGACTTCGCGGAATGAGAGGCGAATGCTGCTAAAAGAGGTGGGTGATCCGCGCATTTCTGTAGCCATATTTGTGCGAGATGCCGATCGTAGTACTGATACCGAGGTCATTCGTTCTGATATTGCGGAAAATATTCTCAAAGAGCGAATTCAAAGTTTTGGATACCGCGTGTGGTCTGAAGAAATGGCAACAACCTTGGAAGCTGAATTGCGTTCCAAATCTACTGCGGAGAACCAGGTTCAGACCACGGTGGAAGCCAAACGTAGCATGGCCGCGGATTTCTTTATTAAGGGTGAAGCAAAGTTCAAAAAAATTTCCGTCACCTTGCCGCCTTCCGGGGTGACCGTGAGCAAGTATGCCCTTACCTCGTGGTCAGTGAAGTGCATTGATACCCGTACGGGTGAAGAATTGTTGTACAATAATCAGGTGCCCAAAAAGCAGACCTGGCCGGATGAAGATCAGGCCATTGAGGCTATTGGGCAGTTGATTGGCGCTGAATTTTCCAAGGATTTCTTTACAAATCACCTTCAGGCGCCTTCTCAGATGTATCAGCTTGAAGTTCTCGGATTGCCCAACTACGAAACCGGCCAGCTGCTCCGCAAAGAGTTTATTGGCTTGCGACCGGTTTTGAATATCGACTTTAGAAATTTTGATCGCAACGGGCTTTCGCTGTACGAAGTGGAGTTTGCCGGGGGGCGTTCGAATTTTAATGATCTGGTCCATGCATCCATTCTTGGTCCTTTAAACAAGAAGATCGGACAGTCCGCGTTCAGTCTGGAGTCTGCACAGGGGCAGGTTGTTCGTATCGCATTCAAGTCCTCCCTGACTGCCGAAGAGATTTCGCAACGCCTCAATGGCGTTGTTCCCAGCCAGCTTGCTGACGCAGCGCCTGAGCGGCTGCGGGATTTGATTAAAAGCGAACAAGCCTTGCAAAAAGTTGCTGAGCTGGCGCCCGAGGCAGTCAAAAAGCTTGAGGGCAGCGCTTCGCCGTCCGGGACTTTGGACGCGGTCAAGAGTTTCTAATGTGGCTGGGGAGGAGTGTGCTACAGGGTAACTGAAGTAACTATTTTAGGGGAGAGGAAGCACGTGAGCAAACTGCGTAATTTGCTTTTCGTTTTGTTTGCGCTGGCGAGTCTTGCTTTGATGGGGTGTCAAGGCACTGCCTCGCAAAGAGCAAACGCCCAGGCAGATCAGGCAATGTATAAGCCAGTGGCTTATGCGAATCAAAATGTGCAGGGTCCCTCTTTGGTGGTCATTCCTGGCGAATTCAAATCCGTTAACGTGAGCTTTTCGAACAAAATCACTCCGAACAACATTGCCGACTGGGGTGAATTGGAACTGACCAAGGCCAACTTCCAGGTGCTGGAACGTTCTGATCTTGGGCCCATGCTTGAGGAAATTGCCTTGGCAGCCAACATGGGGGACACCAAGGGGCTGCAAAAGTTTCGGAAAGGAAAATTTGAAACGACCAAGTGGTTCATCAAGTTTGACATATTGAAGGCAGAACCGGTTGCTTCCGTGCAGCAAGGGTTCGACGGCCGCGCTCTTGGCGCCATTGCTGGTGGCGTGCTGGGTCAGACTGTTGGCTATGGTGCAGGGTACGCGGCAGAAGCGGGCGTTGGCTCCATCCACTCCAGCGAGGCGGCTGGTATTTGGATTGTGGGCATGCGTTACAAAATTCTGGACGCTTCAACGGGACAGCAGGTTTCCACCGGCTATTTTGAAGAAAAGATGGAGCTTGGCGCAAAAAGCGGTGGAGCGCTCGGGTTTTCCCAGTCAGAACAACACGGCGTCTCGCTGGACACCATGTCTCAGCGTCTTGTGCAACGTTGTGTGCAAGAAATTGACCGCCAAAAATAACTTTTGATGCAACGCCAGCCACACAAGGCTGGCGTTGTTCGCTAGGGAGGCATACTTCATGCGCATACGTTCATTTTCCATTTTGTTGGCCTTGGCTGTTCTCTTGTTTGCGAGCGCCTGTAAACAGCAGCCAACGCCTGTGACCACTCTGCCGCAGCCCACGGCAATGGATTTCTTTAATGATGGACTCAACTACTACAACAGCGCCCAGTATGGCGCCGCGGCACAAGCTTTTGAAAATGCGGTGGCCATGATGCCGAGCATGGTTGATGCGCACTACTACCGTGGCATGTGCTATGTGCAGCAAGGGCAGAGCATGCGTGCGGAAGAGGCGTTTCGGGCTGCACTGCGTTACAATCCCAATCATTTGCTGACGCGTGAGGCGCTGGGACAACTGTACTTTACCACGGGTCGTCCTCTTCCGGCCAAGGCGGAACTCGAAACTGCCCGGGCATTGAACAGTGTGAACCCTACGGTGTATCTGTATCTCGGCAAGTTGTACCTGGCAGAGCGCAATTGCAAGGATGCGATTCTTTCCCTTGAACATGCATTGCGTTTGAATCCTGGGTATGCCGAAGCGCAAATGGAGCTTTCCAGGGCCAAGTCCGTTTGTCGTAGCACGCCCAAGCCTGCCACGCCCAAGGTTCGGGAAGAAAAAAGCTTCAAGGGCGGCGCCAAAGCGCTCGACCCCAGCGAATTCTAGGTGAACCATGAAGACGTGCTCGCGCGCATTCCTCATGGCAGTGTCGCTTTGGATGGTGGTGGCGGGGATTTTTCCCGCCACCTGCCTTCCCCAGAATTCGCCATTGCTAGAGCAACACGCTGCCCGGAAACGTGCTGCGCGCGATATCGTCCTGGAGGCGCTCCGGGCCAAGGGCCTTTTGCCTGCCAACGGCGTCATTGAATTTTCCGCCAGAACCTCGCCGGACCCTGCCAATGCATCGCAGTTGCGAATCCACATTGACTCCATCCGCATCGTGCCTTTGCCGGGTTCGCCCGCTACAACGGCTCCGGGAGTCGAGTTCCCGCCAGCGCAGGGGGAAAGTCTGCTTGCGCAGATTAAAGTGTCGAGAAATGTCGAATACATGGAGCTCGACATCCCGGTGCAGCAAGAGCCGGAATTGAAAGTTCAGCACTCGTTCCGCATGGAGTCAGGCGAGTTGCAGGATGACTTGTCGGGTGGCCTTCCAGAGGTGCTTCCGCCGGCAGAAACTCCTGAATCCGGGGTGCCGCCTGTTGCGTCGTCTCAGGATGAGGAAACCAGCGGACGAGAAGCTGCAACGTCGGGCGGGACAGAAGGGAATGCTTCGGGGGAGCCCTGGTACAAACACATCCAATGATGCATTGAATGACTCGGGAGATGCATATGAATCGCTATCTGCCTGTTTTTTGCGCACTCTTTGTATTATTGTTCGCCTCCTCGGGGGTGGCGGCCAATAAAGAACTGATGTCTGTAAAGATGGCCAAGCAGGATTTGTCCCGCAACATTGTCGAATCCATTGTGGGATACAAAGTAAAAAGTGAATCGCAAATGGGGTTGACGGAAGATCCCCGTTACGAAGTGCAGTCCAAATCCGCCGCCGTGGTCAAGGGTGTGGTGGTGGACAAGATGATTTACGACAAGGAAAAGGACATCGCGCTGGCCTTCGGGCATATCGATCTGGGAACCATCGACAATGTTCTTGGGCAGCGGATCAGCTTCAAGGGCGTTACCGTGCGGTCCATCGGCTTTGGCACCATGACTCAGGGTTCGCGGCCGCCGCTCATGGCGCTCCGGGCCGCGTTGTTGAATGCCTATGACCAGATGGCCGAACTGCTGGTGGGTGAGAAGATTCTCTCCAAGAGCCGTACGGAAAACTACGTGCTTACCGAAGACATCAACCATGCCAAAGTGTGCGCCGCCGTTTTTGGAGCATACATTCCGAACATTGATCTCAACTCCCCCAACCGGGGCTGGGGCTGGGACGAAAGCGGCAATGCATTTGTCCGCTTGCAGCTTGATGTGCGGACGGTCAAGGATGTGATGGGTAACAGATTGCGCTACACTGACGGTGATCACATCGTCGAGGTGCTTGGGCAGGGCTCGCAGACGGATGATCTGAATCCGGATCCGGGTAACATGGTGCAGCAGCCCAAGGCGCAGCCACAGTACATGGATCTGAATGTGCCGGGCGTGTCGCAGTAGGGAACACGGGTACAACTGGAAAAGCCGCCCTTCATGCAGGAGGGCGGCTTTTGCGTGCTTACAGCCAGCGTCCGGCCAGGGGCATGCGCCAGCCCTGGCCAAAGGCGCGGTCGGTGATTTTCAGGCCCGGGGCAGCCTGGCGGCGTTTGAATTCGGCGCGTTGCACCAGACGGACCACCTTGTCCACGGTTTCCTGGTCAAACCCGCGCTCCACAATGGCTGTGGGGCTGATGCGATCTTCGACGTACGCCTTGAGGATGGCATCCAGGATGTCATATGGCGGCAGGCTGTCCTGATCCTTCTGATCCGGCCGCAGCTCGGCCGAAGGGGCCTTGTCGATGATTGCAACCGGGATGGGCTCGCCAAACCGGGCATTCACATGGCGGGAAAGGGCATAGACCGTGGTTTTGGGCAGATCGGCGATGACAGCCAGACCGCCGCACATGTCACCATAAATCGTCGCATAGCCTACGGAAAGCTCGCTTTTGTTGCCCGTGGTCAGCAGCAGGCGGCCCTGTTTGTTGGAGATGGCCATGAGCAGGCCGCCGCGGA
Source organism: Megalodesulfovibrio paquesii (assembly GCF_054653055.1). Classification (NCBI taxonomy): domain Bacteria; kingdom Pseudomonadati; phylum Thermodesulfobacteriota; class Desulfovibrionia; order Desulfovibrionales; family Desulfovibrionaceae; genus Megalodesulfovibrio; species Megalodesulfovibrio paquesii. The sequence goes on from NZ_BAAIGQ010000007.1 coordinate 251,612, forward strand.
TGCGCGACTGCATGTTTTCTTCGGTCACGTCCTGGGGCAGGCCGGCAAAGGGTTCGGCCAGGGCGCGTTCGTAGGCCTGCATCAGGTCGCTGATGGGCAGGGTGATGCAGGCGATGCCCGTGCGCCGGCAGAGTTCGTAGGAGTCGTCCAGGGAGCCGCGGCTGGAGTAGGGCGAGGGCAGGCAGACGGCCAGCACCTTGTCCGGCCCCAGGGCCTGGGCGGCCAGCACGGCGGTGAGGGCGGAATCGATGCCGCCGGAGAGGCCCAGCACCACGCGGGAGAAGCCGGTCTTGGCCAGATAATCCTTCAGCCCGCGGATGAGGGCCAGACGGATTTCCTCTTCTGGCGCGGGGTCTTCCGCAGTCATGGAGCCGCCGCGTTCCGAGTCCAGCAGCAGCACTTCCTCCTCAAAGGCCTGGGCGCGGGCGATGCAGCGGCCCGTGGCGTCAAAGGCCATGGAGCGGCCGTCAAAGAGCAGATCGTCGTTGCCACCAACCTGATTCACATAGTAAATCGGCAGCTTGTATTTACGGGCCACGGCAGCCAGCATGGCCTCGCGCGTGGCCTGCTTGCCGGCGGTGAAGGGCGACCCGGAAAGATTGACGATGCAGTCCACCCCCTGGGCCTTGAGGATGGCCACAGGGTCTGTGGCGTACTGTCGGCGCTGCCAGAAGTCTATGTCATTCCAGACGTCCTCGCAGATGGTCACGCCGATGCGCAGGCCGTTCAGCTCAAAATATCCAGGCTCCCCGCCGGGCTCAAAGTACCGGGCTTCGTCAAACACATCATAGGTGGGGAGCAGGCATTTGTGGAATTGCTGTGTGATGGCACCGTGTTGCAACAGTACGGCACCATTGTACAAAAACTTGCCGCCATCCGAACAGCAGGAGGGGCGGGGCAGGGCCATGCCTACCAGCAGGGCCGGGCCATCAGCCAGTTCGCGGGCCAGATTTTCCAGCACGGCCATGCTGCGGGCCAGAAAGTCCTCATACAGCAGCAGGTCGCGCGGAGGATAGCCGGGAATGGCCAGTTCCGGGGAAATGCACAGCTGCGCGCCAGCAGCGGCAGCCTGGCGGGACATGGCGGCCAGCCGGGCGGCATTGCCCGTCAGGTCGCCCACGGTGGGGTTGCATTGGAGCAGGGCGATGTGCATGGCGCGACTCTACGCGTGCTCGTGCTCTCGGTAAAGCGGGGCAGCCGCCTTGCAGCGAATTTTCCTTGGGTATTGGAGAAATCGGGAGTGGCGGACTATTCGAGACCGTCCCGCAGGCTGTCTGCGCCCTGTTCGAGCATGCGCATGATGGCCTGGGTGGCGTTGTCGTCCCGGGTGGGCATGGGGCCAAAGGTGCCACCCATGGGAGACGTCAGAGGCAACGGCGGAACCGTCGGAACCGGCGAAACCGGCGAGGGCGCTGCACGTTCCACGGGAATGGTCGCGTTGCGGTGCAGGGTGTAGACGACCTCCAGCTCCGCCTCCACCGCCGGCCCCTGGCCGGCAATGGCGCCGAGCTCCGTCACCCGGTGCAGATACACGGCCTCGCGCAGCACGTAGTCATCCTCCTCGGGAGGGCGGGTGGCATTGGCCGGCTGACCGGGAAAGGTCAGGGCCAGGCCAAGATTGCGCTGCCGCAGCTTGGTCTGGAGATCCTCGCGCACCTGGGCCAGGGCCTGTTTGCGGGCCTGGGTCAGGGCGGACTGGGTGTGGGCCGTGGCGGTTGCGGATTCCGGCAGGGTGGAGCGACCCTGGACCACCAGCCGGGCAGATCGCAGTTCCCGCTCCGGAGTAATCAGCAGAACCCGAAAGCTCAGGGCCAGCGCCGGAGTGGTGAGGCAGCCTGCCAAGGCCAGCATGAGCAGAAAAGGCAGCAGGAAAGGCACGGTGCGGCGCGGCATGGCTGGCTCAGAGCAGGTTGGCCGCCTGCATGCGCAGGTGGATCTCCCGGCTGGCCCAGGCGTCCGTGGCGGCGTAGGCAATTTGCTGGGGGGTCAGGCTGTCGCGGCCCCAGTTGGAGCAGCGCTCCTTTTTGGATATGCGAATGCCCAGGAAGTTGGCCGCCAGATTGCGCAGTCCGCAGGTGGGCAGGCTGTGCAGCCGGGCCACCTGGCCAAGATCCACAAATCCCGCGGCAGTGAACTGCATCACCTCCCGCAGCTCCCGCACGTCGTCATGCACGGCCACGCCGGTCTTGACGGTGCCGGGGTCGCTGAGCAGCGATTCCAGCACATTCGGCAGGGGCATACGGCAGAGTTGAAACAAATAGACAGCATTGGCCGTGGCCAGCTGCAGCAGGGAGAGCGGAAAGCTCTGGCCCTTGCGAAAGGTCGGTCGGCGTTCGGTATCGAACCCGATGACTGGCTCGGCGATGAGGTCTTCGATGGCGGCGTCGAGGTCTCCGGCGTCGGGGAATACGTGCACAGGCCCTTCATAACGGGTCAATGGAAGGGCGTTGATGGCCTCAGGCGGCAGGGGCTGGCGGTACGCCTCCAGCGTGCTGGACCTGGGCTCGGCGAGGAACATGGACATGATGTATGGGTGCGATTGGGTTGTGACAAGCACAGCGATTAATGATAGGCGATCATAACGCAAACTGACACAAAAGCAACCCGGAGAATACCGGCATGGAAGCGGCTTTGTTTCTGACGGATCGCGGCGCAAAAGTGTTACGCCTCGCATGGCTGGCCAGCATGGCCCTGGTGACGGTGTTGTCCCTGTTGCCGGACGTTGGCCCCCCGGCTGTCTTTGACCATGCGGACCTGGCCGCCCACCTGATTGCCTACGGCTGGCTGGCCTTTCTCCCGCGGCTGGCCCTGCGCGAAGGTGACCGGGCCTGGGCCTGGCGCATGCTCCTGCTGGGCCTGGGCCTGGAACTGCTCCAGGGGCTGACGCCTTACCGCTCCCTCTCGGCCCTGGACATGGCCGCCAACACCACAGGTGTGGCCCTGGGCGTCTGGCTGGGCGGATGGAGCCGGACCCGTCTGCCACTGACCTGATCCTGTCTGCCGTTGACCTGATCCCTCCTTTTCTGGCCTCCTCCTCTTCTTGCTCTTGGCAGGTCGTTTTGCTACGGGTTTCCATGCGTGTGAAAAAACGCGACAAATCAGGAATCGACAGAATCTGGACAGCCAGAATGGGGAGCCCATGCCCATGAATACAGGCTCAGTGCTGCTCGTTACCCTGGGGGATGCCGGCGGGCTGGGGCCGGAGCTGGCCGTGCGGGTGTTGCGACATTCGCCGCTGGCGGCACAGTGGCGGCTGCTCATGCTCGGCAGCGCCGCCTCCCTGGGGCTGCACCTGATCCGGCGGGGGGAATCGCCATGTTATACGGTGGTATCTCAGGACCAGGACTTCGCCGCCCTCACGCCCGGCGTGTATCTGCTGGAGCCGCCAGCCCTGGCAGGCTGCGCCCCTGAAATCGGCCGCCCCACGGTGGAAGGCGGCCGCTCGGCCGGCGCGGCCCTGGAGCTGGCCTGCGCGCTGCTTGCCCAGGGCCGGGCACAGGGCGTGGTTACCCTGCCGCTGCACAAGGCCATGCTCAAGGCGGCGGGCTATGATTTTCCCGGCCACACCGAACTCTTTGCCGAGCATGCCGGCCTTTCCCGCGACGACGTGACCATGCACCTGTGCGGGGACCGGCTGCGGGTCTCCCTGGTCACCACACATCCCCCCCTGGCCGCGGTACCGGGATTGATTACCAGGGAACGCGTGCTGCGGGCCATCCGGCACACGCAGCAGTTTTTGTGCGCCCTGGATCTGCCGCGCCGCCGCATGGCCGTCTGTGGGCTCAATCCGCATGCCGGGGAGAGCGGGACCATTGGCCGCGAGGAAATCAACATCATCGAGCCGGCTATGGCCCAGGCCCGGGCCGAAGGCTGCGACGTGGTCGGCCCTCTGCCCGGTGACACGGTGTTTCATCGGGCCATCCACGGCGCCGGTGGCGGCGAGTTCGACGCCGTGGTGGCCATGTATCATGATCAAGGGCTGGCGCCCCTGAAGCTCCTGCACTTCAACGAAGCGGTGAACGTGACCCTGGGCCTGCCTTTTGTGCGCACGTCCGTGGATCATGGCACCGGCTTTGATCTGGCAGGCAAGGACGCTGCATCCACAACGAGTTTCACGGCCGCGCTGGAACTGGCGGCCCGTCTGGTCACACGCTGGGAGGCGACATGTACTGCGGCATAGACGTGGGAGGCACGCACACGGACGCGGTGGTGGTGGATCGCGGCGTGGTGGTGGCATCCTGCAAGGTGCTTACGGATCATCGGAATCTGCTCATGAGCGTGCACGCGGCCCTGGAGGATGTCTGCTCGCGGGTCAAGGCCCATCGCATCGAGCGCGTCACCCTGTCCACCACGCTTTCCACCAATGCCATTGTGGAGGGCAAGACGGAGGATGCCGGCATCATTGTGTCCTCCGGACCGGGGATTGATCCGGAATCCTTCCGCTATGGCAAAGGGTTCTTCGTCATTCCCGGCTCCATCGACCACCGCGGCTTCGAAATCCAGCCCCTGGACGAGCGCGAGCTGGCCAGCACCATGACCATGTGCCGCGAGCTGGGGCTTTCCACGTACGCCGTGGTCACCAAGTTCTCCACCCGTAATCCTGCGCACGAGCTGCACATCGGCCAGGCACTGCAGGGGCAGGCCGATCATGTGACCCTGGGGCACCGGCTCTCGGGCCTGCTGAACTTCCCCCGTCGCATCGCCACGGCCACGTACAACGCTCAGGTCTGGCGGCTGTACAACCGCTTTGTGGACGCCGTGGAAACCAGCCTGCGGGAACTGGGGCTGGAAGCGCAGGTGGGCATCCTCAAGGCCGATGGCGGCACCATGCCCCTGGCGGCCTCCCGGCTCAAGCCGGTGGAGAGCATCCTCTCCGGCCCGGCGGCCAGCGTCATGGGCATGCTGGCCCTGTGCGATATTTATGAGGATGCCATCCTCCTGGATATCGGCGGCACCACCACGGATATCGCGCTGCTTTCCCAGGGAGCGCCGGTGGTGGAGGAGGGCATTGCCATGGGCAGCTACCCGACCCTGGTGCGCGCACTCAAAACGCGCAGCATCGGCGTGGGCGGGGACTCGCTGCTCACCGTGCGCGGGGGCACGGTCTTTGTGGGGCCGCGGCGCGAAGGACCGTCCATGGCTCAGGGCGGGCACGCGCCCACGCTCATCGATGCCTGCAACTACCTCGGCTACACCAGCTTCCGAGACCGCGACGCCTCCCGCCGCGGCATCGACAAGCTGGCCGCCCTGTGGGACATGTACCCTGAAAAGCTGGCCAGGGCCGCTGTGAGCACGGCGGTGGCCGCCATCAAGGAAGCGGCTCTGGAGCTGGTCCGCGAGATTAACGAAAAACCGGTTTACACCATTCACGAACTCCTCAAGGGCAAGCAGCTGGAGCCTCGCCGGGCCTACCTCATGGGGGGGCCGGCCATGGTCTTTCGCGAACTGCTGGAACAGGCCTTCGGCTTTGAGGTGGAAGCCCCCCAGCATTACGAGGTTGCCAATGCCGTGGGCGCGGCCCTGACCCGCACCACGGCCGAGCTGGAACTGACCGCAGATACCGAACGCCGCCAGCTGGTCATCCCCTCCCTGGGGCGCGTGGAGGACATTCCCGCCAAATACACCCTGGAAGACGCCAAGGCCAGGGCCAGGGACTCCCTCCTGGCCATGCTGGAGGCCCAGGGCCTGAAAGCCCGCGAGGAATACGGCGACGACGTGGAGTTCACCGAGGTCCAGAGCTTCAACATGGTGGATTTCTACGGCGCCGCCCACAAGAACATCCGCGTGAAATGCCAGATCAAGCCCGGCATTTCCGACTAAGGAGCCGCACATGCTCACCGCCAAGAACTCTCTGGGCGTTGTCTTTTTTCCGGCCTTCGACTGGGCCATCGAGGCCACGCATCCCGAACGCGAGGAGCGGCTGCTCTACACCCAGGATCAGCTGAAGGAAGAAGGCCTCTTCGACATCGAGGGCGTGGTCGAATACAAGCCCGAGGTCGCCTCCCGCCAGGATGTGGAGCGCGTGCATTTCTGCCTGCCCAGCGTGGAGACCGTGGCCACCAAGAGCCACATGATCAGTGCCGGCGGCGCCATCAAGGCCGCCCGGCTGGTCTTGGAAGGCGAAAAGGACCGCGCCTTTGCCCTGGTCCGTCCGCCAGGGCACCACGCCATGAAGGTGGTGGAGGGCAACCGGGGCTTCTGCAACATCAACATCGAAGCCGTGATGCTGGAATGGATCCGCGAGCACTACGGCCCCAAGCGCGTGGCCATTGTGGACACCGACTGCCACCACGGCGACGGCACCCAGGACATTTACTGGCACGATCCGAACACGCTCTTCATCTCCCTGCACCAGGACGGCCGTACCCTGTACCCCGGCACGGGCTTTCCCGACGAGCTCGGCGGCCCCAACGCCCTGGGCCGTACCCTGAACATCCCCCTGCCGCCCCGCACCGGGGACGAGGGCATCCTCTATGTGGTGGAACACTGCATCCTGCCGATTCTCAAGGACTTCAAGCCGGACCTGATCATCAATTCCGCCGGGCAGGACAACCACTTTACCGACCCCATCACCAACATGAACTTCTCCGCCCAAGGCTACGCCCGCCTGAACGAGCTGCTCAGGCCGGACCTGGCCGTGCTCGAAGGCGGGTATGCCATCCAGGGGGCGCTGCCGTATGTGAACCTGGGCATCTGTCTGGCCATGGCCGGGGTGGATTACTCGCATGTGCGCGAGCCGGATTTCGACCCCGCCCGCATCAAGCAGGACGTGCGGACCATGGACTTCATCAAGAAGGTCTGTGAACTGACCACCAGAAGCTACTTCCGCCCGCCCGCCCAGCCTGCGGATGGTGATATCTCCAACGGCTGGCACACCCGCATGAAGGACGTCTATTACGATACCGATGGCATCAGCGAGAGCCAGGTGGAAAGCGTCTCCCTCTGCTCGGCGTGCGGTGGCGTGCGCAAAATCGAGGTCTGGTCCTCCATCTCACCACTCTCCCTGTGCATCGAGATTCCCCAGACTGCCTGCGACCATTGCCTGGGACTGGGCAAGCGCGTCCTTGAAGAAGGCCACACCAAAGGCAACTACCGCATCATCCAGTGCATCAATCGAAAGGAAAAGGAATACACCCAGTTTGGGTTTTGATTGTTTGCCCGGCCGGCCTCGCCATGCTATTGTCACGGCAACCATGAGATAGCATGGCGCGATAGCATGACAAGGCCGGCTTTCCGGCAACACATGGTGTAAGGAGCTTGCAGGACCTGCACGTGCCAGACTCCACCCCCCCAACCGAGCATCGGGCAGAGAATGGAGAACATCCCTCCGCTGCCCCGGCCACGGACGCCTCCCCCCAAGACATGGAGGCGCTCACGCGACGTTGCCACGAGCTGGAAGAAGAACTCAAAACCATCCAGGCCATTCAACTGACGGCCGTGGAGCAGGCCCCTGTGGGGCTGCTGGTGGCCGACGCCCGGGAGCGACGCATCCGCCTGGCCAGCCTCAAGGGGTTGGGCATCCTGGGCAAGACCGACGCCAGCTGTCGCAACGCGCCCCTGCACAGCTGGAGTCTGCTGCATCCGGACGGAACGCCCTTTCAGCCCGAAGACCGCCCCCTGGAACGGGCCATGTGCAATGGCGAGGTGGTGGAAGGAGTGGAGGCCCTCATTGCAGGCGCAGACGGTGAACGACGCCACGTGACCATCAACGCGGCCCCCGTGCGTGACGAATCCGGAGAGATCGTGGCCGGGGTGTCCATTTTTCTGGACGTCACCGAGCGCCGCCGCCTGGAATGCCAGCGCACCCAGACCCTGACCTTTTTTGCCCATGATATGAAATCCCCGCTCATGGGCGCCCTGGGCCTGACCCGCCGGCTTCTGGACGGCAAGGAAGGCCCGCTTTCCGGCCGCCAGCTGGAAAATCTGGACATGGTTGCCAGCCTGCTGGACCGGGTGCTGACCCTGTCCATGGACTTTCTGGACGTGGCCCGCATGGATCAGGCCGGCTTTACCCTGGCTCGCGAACCTGTGCCGCTCGCGCCCATGCTCCAGGCCCTGGCCCGCGAGTTTCGCGAACGCGCCGAAGACAAAGGGCTGGTTTTTCACGCCGAATTGCCGCCGGAGCTCCCGGCCATCCTGGGCGATCGGCAGCGCCTTATGCGCATGGTTGCAAATTTACTGGATAATGCTGTCAAATATACCTCTGCGGGCGTTGTGGCTCTGGTGGCCCGCCGCAACGGCCGGGAGCTGGAAATTCACGTGCTGGACGATGGCCCCGGGCTTTCGGATCACGATCAGCACAATATTTTCGAGCAGTTCTTCCGGGGCGAGGCCGGCAAGGGCTCCGAGGGCTCCGGCGTGGGTCTGGCCGCAGTCAGGGCCATTGCCCAGGCCCACGGCGGCCGCGTGGCTGGGGAGAACCGCCCGGATGGCCATGGGGCGATGTTTTCCATCTGGCTGCCGCTGGCGGAGTAGGGGCGCGCCACCCCAAGGAGCACGCGGTCCAGGAACAGGCGGCCCTGGGGATCGCGGTCCTGGGGATCGATGATACCTTTGACACCACCGCAAGACGTCCTATTTATCAGAACATGACAGTCTGGAATGGCCGGGGCATCCTGCCGCTGGCCGAACGCCCGGAGGCTCGTCATGTTCTTTCCATCCAAAATCATTGGTTCCTTACGTGCGCTGCGGCGGGCTGTCTGGGCTGTTCCCGTGCTGCTGGTCTGCAGCGCCGTCTTCCTTTTTGCCGCCACGGAGAAAACCACCATGACTACCCAGCCTGCCAATGCCACTGCCGTCTTCGCCGGCGGTTGTTTCTGGTGCACGGAATCGGATTTCGAAAAAATTCCTGGCGTGTTGGATGCCATTTCCGGCTATGCCGGCGGCCAGGAGGCCAACCCCACGTACGACCAGGTCTCCATGGGCCGCACCGGGCACCTGGAGGCTGTGCAGGTGGTGTATGATCCGAATATCACCAGCTATGCCGCGCTGGTGGAAGTCTTTTGGCGAACCATCGACCCCACCGACGCCGGCGGGCAGTTCGTGGATCGGGGGGCGCAGTATCGATCGGCGATTTTTTACGCCACCCCGGAGGAGCGGGACGCGGCGCTGCGCTCCAAGGCCGCCCTGGAAGCCTCGGGCCGGTTCGGCAAGCCCATTGCCACAGCCATCCTGCCCCTGGAACGCTTCTGGCCGGCGGAAGCCTACCATCAGGACTTTCACAAGACCAACCCGGCGCGGTATTGCGCCTATCGGCAGGGATCCGGGCGGGATCAGTTCACGGCCAAGGTGTGGGGCAACGCCACTGGAACGGCCTGCAACGCGACCCGCACCGGGCCGGATGACGCGGCATGGGTCAAGCCATCTCGCGAGGCCTTGAAATCCCGGCTCACTCCCCTGCAGTTTCATGTCACCCAGGAGGAAGGCACCGAGCCACCCTTCAAGAACGAGTATGCCGAGAACAAGGCAGAAGGAATTTACGTGGATGTGGTTTCCGGCGAGCCGTTGTTCAGCTCTGTCCACAAATTTGATTCCGGAACCGGCTGGCCCAGTTTCTGGCAGCCTCTGGAACAGGCCAACGTCAAGGAGCGCACGGACCGTTCCCTGTTCATGACCCGTACGGAAGTGCGCAGCGCCAAGGCCGACTCCCACCTGGGCCACGTCTTCCCCGACGGCCCCCCACCCACGGGTCAGCGCTACTGCATCAACTCCGCGGCCCTGCGCTTTATTCCCAAGGACCAACTGGAGGCGCAAGGGTACGGTGAGTATGTGAAGCTGTTCAAATAGCACAAAAAAAGCAGGCCCTTCGGGGCCTGCTTTTTTACACGGATGCGTGCGGGGCGTTTCAGGAATGCGCTTCCGGGCGCACCCGGCCGGCTTCCTCGGTGAACATCCCGGCCCGGTGCGCCCAGGCCACCACTTCCGCGGAGTTGCGGCAGCCCAGCTTGCGCATGAGCCGGCAGCGGTGATGCTCCACGGTTTTGGTGGAGAGGCCAAGCATGGAGGCGATTTCCCGGGTGTACAGCCCCTGGGAGACCATCTGCAGCACCTGGCGTTCGCGGTTGGTCAGCTTTTCCACAGTCTGCCCCTGGCCGTTGCCCGGCGTGGCGTGCATGGGCCGCAGGCGGGCCATGGCCACGGACTGGGTCAGCTCCGGGTCCAGATACACATCGCCGCCGGCCACGCGGTTCAGGGCCTTGACGGATTCCAGGCTGCCGGCGGTCTTGGTCAAAAAGCCCGAGGCGCCGGCGTGGAAGGCGCCTTCCACCAGGGCCGGGTCCGTGTTGGAAGAGACGACCAGAATGCGGGACTGGGGCGACAAGGACTTGATTTCCCGCACCAGCCGCATGCCTGCGCCGCCCTGGATGGCGATGTCCAGGAGGACGAGGTCGGGCTTGTTGCTGCCCACGCAGGTGCGGGCGTCAGCCAGTTCTGCCGCCTCCCCCACCAGCCGGAGCGTGCCCGCAGTTTCCACAATGCGCTTGAGCCCCTCGCGGAAGAGCGGATGGTCGTCCACAAGGACTACCGTGAGCAGACGTGGCATGTTGCACCCCCTTGAAGCGTCCGGCTGCGGCGCACAGGCCAGCGCCCGGTCGGAACAGTGAGAAAAGAACTGCACAGCATAGGATTGCCCCCTAGTGACAGTCGGATATTCACCACACTTTCTGAAGGTATATCACAGAAAAATACCAATGCGTCAACACACCGTTGCGTATATCTCCTCAAGGTCCCGGTTTGGTGCGAAAAATAGTTGAACCGGCTGAATGAGCGGACAATTCTCCAGCCCGACCCAAACAGGCTGCGACGTTGCACGGTGTGTTTCAAGCAAAAAAAGGACTTGTGATGTACTGTATGCCGGGGAAATATCCCTAATGGCACTGCAAAAAAACGCCGCTGTCGGCATGAGGAAAACCTGGGCATAGCGAGAGAGGCAGCACTGGAAGTCCGGAGCTTGTGACAGAATTGCTACGGACAATGCGGCCGGGGGTTTCATATGGGTTTTTTTTCACAAACTGCAAAGATGCAGTGGTGTAACGGCATGGCGCACTGTATTTATAGTAGATATATGTATGACTCGGTACCACGAACTTGAGATGTCATGGCGGGCAGCCCTTTCCCTGAGGGGAATATCGCTGGACCGGGACTGTCGATCAGGCGGCTGATCAGGGGGGGGCGTCGGAATACCGGGATGGCAAGGCGGGGGAGGTGGCGGAAGCGTAGTGGAGTCGAACCACCCTGGGAGCTCTCACCCCCACACTGGTTTTGAAGACCAGGCGCCACACCGGTGACGACACGCTTCCGCAATGAAAGAAGAATGTACTTACCCGGCACGGGGCATTGTGGCAAGTCCTTGTGCGCTCCTGCGCCAACAACCTGGGATTTTAAGAAATTGTCATCTCCGTGCCGCGGCGTTGCCAAAATGCCGCCAGCCATCTATAGACAATGGCTCCAAGGATGCTATCCTATCCCCAGACACGGGAGACATACGTTGAACAATTTTGGACGCAATCTGATCATCTGGGTGGTTCTGAGCCTGGTGCTCATCGCCCTGTTGAATGCCTTCAACCAGCCTGCCGGCTCCGTCAAAAAGCTCACCTACAGCGAATTCGTCCAGAGCGTGCAGGAGGGCATGGTCCAGGAGGTCGTCCTTCAGGACCAGAACATCTCCGGCAAGCTTCTCGATGGCACCAGCTTTTCCAGTTACGCCCCGCGCGACGCCGGCGTGACCACCCTGCTCATGGAGAACAAGGTGCGCGTGAAGGCCGAGCCGGACGAAGAGGCCGGCTACATGGTCCTGCTGGTGAACCTCCTGCCATTCCTCATTATTGGGGCAGTGATTTTCTTTTTCATGCGCCAGGTGCAAAGCTCTGGCGGCAAGGCCCTTTCCTTTGGTCGCTCCAAGGCCAGGCTCATCACCCAGGATCAGGCTCGCGTCACCTTCGAGGACGTGGCCGGTGTGGATGAGGCCAAGGAAGAGCTGACTGAGGTTGTGGATTTTCTGCGAGATCCCAAGAAGTTCACCCGCCTGGGCGGCCGCATCCCCAAGGGGGTGCTTCTGGTCGGCCCTCCCGGCACAGGCAAGACGCTGCTTTCCCGCGCCGTGGCCGGTGAGGCGGGCGTGCCGTTCTTCTCCATATCCGGCTCGGATTTTGTGGAAATGTTCGTCGGCGTGGGCGCGGCCCGCGTGCGCGACCTGTTTGTGCAGGGCAAGAAAAACGCGCCCTGCCTGATTTTTATTGACGAAATCGACGCCGTGGGCCGTCAGCGTGGCGCCGGTCTGGGCGGCGGCCATGATGAGCGCGAGCAGACCCTGAACCAGCTGCTCGTGGAGATGGACGGCTTTGAGAGCAACGAGGGCGTCATCCTCATTGCCGCCACCAACCGTCCTGACGTTCTGGACCCTGCGCTGCTGCGCCCGGGCCGCTTTGACCGTCAGGTGGTGGTGCCCACCCCGGATCTGAAGGGCCGCCGCCACATCCTCGGCGTGCATGCCCGCCGCACCCCGCTGTCGGACAACGTCAATCTGGATATCCTGGCCAAGGGCACGCCCGGCTTTTCCGGTGCGGATCTGGAAAATCTGGTCAACGAAGCTGCCCTGCACGCGGCCAAGCTCAATAAAGACAAGCTGGACATGTCCGACTTCGAGGAAGCCAAGGACAAGGTCCTCATGGGCAAGGAGCGGCGCAGCCTGATCATGACCGACGAGGAAAAGCGCAACACCGCCTATCATGAAGGCGGCCACGCCCTGGTCGGCCGCATTCTGCCCGGCACCGATCCCCTGCACAAGGTGACCATCATCCCCCGCGGCCGGGCCCTGGGTGTGACCCAGTACCTGCCCGAGGACCGCCACAGCTACTCGCGCACGTACCTGGAAAACCGTCTGGCCATGATGCTCGGCGGGCGCGCGGCAGAGCTGATCATCAACAACGAGTACACCACTGGTGCGGGCAGCGACATTGAGCAGGCCACCAACATGGCCCGTCGCATGGTCTGCCAGTATGGCATGAGTGAAGCCCTGGGGCCGTTGAACTTCTCCGAGCGCTCCGACGAGGTGTTCATCGGGCGCGACCTGGGCCACTACAAGACCTACTCCGAAGAGACCTCCCGGCTCATCGACGCCGAGATCAAGCGCTTTGTGGAAGAAGGCCAGCAGAAGGCCCTGGATATTTTGCGCGAGCACATTGATGTCCTCCACGCCATTGCGGCGGCCTTGCTGGAGCGGGAAACCATCTCCGGCGATGATGTCGATCGCCTGATCCGGGGCGAGCCGCTGCCGCCGTTCAATGGCGTGGCGGGCAAGCAGGGCGGCACGCCTGCCGCACCGGCCGATCCTGCCGCACCTGCTGCCGCCGGAATGCCCAATGCCCCGGCTTTCAGCCAGAACCTGGCCCAGGCCCAGCAGCAGGCCGCCCCGCAGCAGGCGGAAGAGTTTCACCTGGAACCCGGCGAGGCCCAGCCCGCCGCACCTGCGCCTGAGCCGCAAGGCCAGACAGAGTCCCAAGGCCAGCAGGATCAGGATCAGCAGGGCCGGGCCAAAGACTCCAACACCCCATCCGGCTCCTAGGCAGGGGCGGGAAATGGCCATGATCCGCGGGGAAACCTGTCGGGAGGCACAGGGGGGGCGTGCAGTCTGTTGGGTGGTCCGTGAAGGCCGCCGACTGGGACCGGCTCCCTCCCTGGTAATGGGCATCGTCAATGTCACGCCAGATTCCTTCTCCGATGGCGGCAGGTTCTTTGAACCTGCCGCCGCGGCGTCTCACGCCCTGACCCTGGCGGCGCAGGGGGCGGACATTCTGGACCTGGGCGGCGAATCCACCCGCCCCGGCAGCGATGAGGTACCGGCGGAAGAGGAGTGGGCGCGGCTGGGACCGGTCTTTGGCTTGTTGCGCGAGGCGCCCCAGGGACAGGATCTGGTCCTCTCCGTGGATACCTGGCGGGCCGAGACAGCCGCCCGGGCCCTGGCGGCCGGCGCGGCCATCGTCAATGACATCTCTGCCTGCCGTTTCGACCCGGCCCTGATGGACGTCCTCGTCCAGCACCAGCCGGGCTATGTGCTCATGCACGCCCGCGGCCGGCCCAAGACCATGCAGCAGGATCCGCAGTACGACAACGTGGTCGAAGACGTGCTCCATTTTTTGGAGGAGCGTCTCGGCGCGCTGGTCCGTGCCGGGTTACGGGAAGATCACATCGTGCTCGATCCCGGCCTCGGCTTCGGCAAGACCGTGGCCCACAACCTGGCCCTGCTGCACGGTTTGGAGCGTCTGACAACTCTGGGGCGGCCGGTGCTTATGGGCCTTTCCCGCAAGCGGTTTCTGCAGTCCTTTCTGCCTGCCGGCGAGGAGGACCGCGCCAACGTCACCCAGGCTGCCACGGTGTTGGCCGCCCGCAATGGCGCGCGCATCCACCGGGTGCACGACGTGGCGCTTACCCGCCAGTCCCTGGCCGTGTGTGCGGCGGTGGAAGCGGCTGCGGAGTCCTGCCGGATTTCCGCCGTCGGAGTCTCCGAAGTCTCCGGACTGGCCTCAGACGCGCAGCGCGATCCCTCGGAACAAGCCGCCGCAGCGGGGCCGACGCTTGTTGGTGAGGATGTTTTGTGATCGACCTGGCCGTCATTCGCGTGGGCTGGCGGGATCTGTTGGACATGGCCGTGGTGGCCCTGGCGCTGTACCGGCTGCTGCTGCTCATCAAGGGCACGCGGGCGGTGTCCGTGCTGTATGGGCTCCTGCTGGTCATCCTGGTCTACTTCGCCTCCGAGGAGCTGGGGCTCTACACGCTCAACTGGCTGCTCACAAACTTCCTCGGCTCCATCTTCCTGGTTATTATCATCCTGTTTCAGCAGGATATCCGCAAGGCCCTCTCCGAGGTGGGCGCAGGGCGGTTTTTCCGACGCAAGATCATTGACGAGGAATACCTGAACCAACTCATCGCCGCCCTGGAAACTCTGGCCAAAAGCCGCACCGGCGCGCTGGTGGTCATCCAGCGCAAGGTGCCCCTCGGCGACGTGGTGGAGCGCGGCGTGCAACTGGGCGCGCGCATCAGCCGCGATCTGCTGGTAACCATCTTCTACCCCAACACCCCCCTGCATGACGGGGCGGTGGTCATCCATGGCGATCAGATTGTGGCTGCCGGCTGCATCCTTCCCTTGAGCGCCGGCCTGCGGTACAAGACGGAATTCGGCACGCGCCATCGCGCCGCCATCGGCATCACGGAGGAAACGGACGCCATCGCCCTCGTGGTGTCCGAAGAGCGCGGGACCATCTCCATGGCCATCAACGGCCGGCTGACCACCAGTCTGGACGAGGTCCGCCTCAAGCGCGTGCTCACCAAAACCATCGCCAAGCCCTGAACGCATGGTGACTGCGCTATGACCAAAGGCAACTGGCAGCTGCTGCTGCTTTCCATCGTGCTCTCCGTGGTGGCCTGGTTCTTCGTCTCCGGCCGGGCCAGGGTGGATGCGCTTCTGGAGTTGCCGGTGCAGTTTGCCGGGGTGCCGGAGAATCTGGTCATCCGCGGCGGGCTGCCCAACAAGATCAGCGTCCGGGTGCGCGGACCGCAAGGGCTGCTCAAGTCTTTGGACGCCAAGACCCCCACGGTCTCCATCAATCTCGCCTCCCTCAAGGCCGGGTCCAATGTGGTGGAACTGCGCAACGACACCATCCCGCTTTCCCGCAATTTCGAGATCATGGACATCCAGCCTCAGCGGCTGACCATCCTGGCCGACCGCTTTGCCGTGCGCACCGTGAGCGTGGTGCCCCGCTGGGACGGCGTGCTGGACAAGGACTGGGAACTGCGCACCGCCCTGGCCATCCCCGAGTTGACGGAAATCCGCGGCCCTGAACAGCTGTTGGACACTGTGGAATCCGTGGAAACGCAGGTAGTCGCCGTCAATGGCACGCGGCCTGGTCTGGTGGAGGAGCTGGTGGCCTTGGATCTGCCGGAGGAACTGACCGCCGACCCGCCCCAGGTCCAGGTCCGGTTGCTGTTTGCCGAGCGCCGGGCCACCATGCAGTTCTCCGCGCCGGTGCAGGTGAACAATCTTTCGCCCCTGGACGTGAAAGTGCGGCCGCAGCGGGTGATGGTCAGCGTGGAAGCACCCGTCTCCATGACCCGGAACAAGGACTGGCTCGACCATGTTGCCGCCCAGGTGACTGTGGCGCGCGATGCCCAGCCCGGCAAGCTTTCCCTGGCCTACCGGCTGCTGCTGCCGGCCGAGGTCCGTGCCCTGGAGGCCGAGCCGGAGGCCGTGGAGCTGACCCTCACCGGCACCCCGGCCCCGCCCTTACCGGCCAATGGCCCGGCCAATGGTCCGGCAAATGGTCCGGCAAATGGCGCAGTGAACGGGATCTCCGGCAATACGGGCACGCCGCACGCCACCATGGGCAATACCACGCAATCTTCAGGCGCCGCGGAGCCCGCCGGGGGGCGGCACTTCAGCGCACCAGCCGCGCCTTGAACGCACATAAACAAGGATCACCGCAAGATGGATGCAAAACTCTTTGGAACGGACGGGCTGCGCGGTCAGGTGAACATTTACCCCATGGTCCCCGAAGTGGCCATGCGCCTGGGCCTGGCCGCTGGCACGTACTTTCGCAACGGGAGCAAGAAGCACCGCGCCGTGATCGGCAAGGATACCCGCCTCTCGGGCTATCTCTTCGAGTTCGCCCTGGCCTCGGGACTGTGCGCCGCGGGCATGGATGTCTTCCTCGTCGGCCCCATGCCCACTCCGGCCATCTCCTTCCTCACCCGCAGCATGCGCGCGGATCTGGGTGTGGTCATCTCGGCCTCGCACAATCCGTTCATGGACAATGGCATCAAGTTTTTTGACAAGGAAGGCTTCAAACTGCCGGACGAGGCCGAGGAAGCCATCACCGCCATGGTGCTGAACGAAGAACACCGCTGGCGCTACCCGGCCTCGGAGGAAGTGGGCCGGGCCTTCAAGGTGGACGACGCCGAAGGCCGCTACAACGTCTTCGTCAAGAACAGCGTTCCCGGACAGCTGACCCTGGACGGCCTCAAGGTGGTGGTGGATTGCGCCAACGGCGCGGCCTACAAGGTTGCCCCGCTGATTCTCGAGGAACTCGGCGCGCAGGTGGTGCGCATGGGCAACAAGCCAGATGGGTTGAACATCAACCGCCAGTGCGGTTCCCTGTACCCGGAAATGGTGGCCGCCGCGGTGCGGGAGGAAGGCGCGGACCTGGGCATTGCCCTGGACGGCGACGCCGACCGCGTCATCATCGTGGATGAGCACGGCCGCATCCTGGACGGCGACCAGATCATGGCCATGGTGGCCCAGGATCTCATGACCCAGGGCCAACTCCCGGGCAATACCCTGGTGGCCACGGTGATGAGCAACATGGCCCTGGAAATCTTCATGAAGGAGCGGGGCGGCCGACTCCTGCGCACTCCCGTGGGGGACCGGCACGTGGTCGAGGCCATGCGCCGCGAAGGCGCGTCCTTTGGCGGGGAGCAGAGCGGGCACCTCATCTTCCTGAACTACGCCACCACCGGCGACGGCACCCTGGCCGCCCTGCAGATCCTGCGCATCATGCAGGAGCAGCAGCGCCCGCTCTCGGAACTGGCCCATCTCATCGAGCCCTTCCCGCAGCGGCTGCTCAACGTGCATGTGGAACGCAAAATCCCCTTCGACCAATGCCCCGGCATCCTGGCCGCCAAGGCCGCGGTGGAGGAAAAACTGGGCGAAAAGGGCCGCGTGCTGTTGCGGTATTCCGGCACCGAGGCTGTGGCCCGGGTGATGGTGGAAGGCGAACAGGCTGCCTTGGTGGAGGAAACTGCACAGTATCTTGCAGATGCGGTAGTCAGCAATCTGAAATAAACCCCTTGCCAAGGCATGCAGAACTGGTAAGAATTGAAGCATGATCGAGCCTGCTGCCGGCCTGGGTGGGCGACGGTGCGCTGCGGCGTACGACTGATGAAGCACTGATACGGGAACCATAGAACGACCCAGGGAGTTGGATCATGGAGATTAAGAAGGTAGTCATACCTGTTGCGGGATGGGGAACCAGGTCTTTGCCTGCTACCAAAAACATCCCCAAAGAGATGCTGCCTGTCTACAAGAAGCCCGTGGTCCAGTACGTGGTGGAAGAAGCCATGCTCTCGGGCTGCACGGACGTGATCTTCATCAACAACCAGAACAAAAAGATCATTGAAGACCACTTCGACTACAACTTCTCCCTCGAAGAAGTGCTCCAGCGCGCGGGCAAGACGGAAATCCTCAAGGAAGTCCGCGCCGTGGCCGAGATGGTCAACATCATCTCCGTGCGGCAGAAACTGCAGCTCGGCCTGGGCCATGCCGTGCTCTGCGCCAAGGAAGTGGTCAAGAACGATCCCTTTGCCATCATGGTCGGGGACGACATGATGTTCGGCGCCGAGCCGGGCATCAAGCAGCTCATCGAAGTGGCCAAGTCCGAACGCCTGCCTGTCGTTGGCGTCATGGAAGTGCCGCCCGAAAAGGTCAGCCGGTACGGTATCATCAAGGGCGACGAGTTTTCCCCCGGCCTGTTCAAGGTCCGGGACATGATGGAAAAGCCCAAGCTCAAGGACGCCCCCTCGCGCATGGCCATCGTTGGCCGCTACGTGCTGACTCCGGAAATCTTTGAGCATCTCGAAGCTGTTACCCCTGGTCACGGCGGGGAAATCCAGCTGACCGACGCGCTGCAGGCCATGGCCCACAAGGGCCGCCTGCTGGCCGTGCGCATGCGCGGCACCCGTTTTGACGCCGGCGACTGGTGCGAGTACCTCACCGCCAACATCTACTTCGCCCTGCAGGATGATTCCCTGCGCGACGACCTGATGCACCGGCTCAAGGATCTCCTGGCCTGCCGATAGTCCTGCCAGTGTCCGCTTCGGTGTCCGTTATCCGGGCGGCCCTGCTGTCGCCGCCGTTCACAGCCTATCAT
The DNA here is from genome assembly GCF_054653055.1 of Megalodesulfovibrio paquesii. Lineage (NCBI taxonomy): Bacteria > Pseudomonadati > Thermodesulfobacteriota > Desulfovibrionia > Desulfovibrionales > Desulfovibrionaceae > Megalodesulfovibrio > Megalodesulfovibrio paquesii. The sequence goes on from NZ_BAAIGQ010000007.1 coordinate 270,529, forward strand.
TACGCGCTTCCGAACACGCCCCCCGCAGCCGGGATGCTCCCCGGCCTGCGGGTGGCCGTGCCGCTTGGCAACACCATCCGGGCCGCCGTGCTGCTGCCCTGCGAACCGGACTGGGACATCGTGGCCGGCTCGGCCGGTGCACCGCCCGAAGGCGTGACCCTCAAGCCGGTCATCTGGCCCCTGGAGCGCGCGCCCCTCTTCAGCCCGGGGCATCTGGACGTCCTGCGCCAGCTGGCCCTGCGTCAGGGCATGCTGCTGGGGCAGGTGCTGGCCAGCGTGCTGCCGGCCGGGCTCAAGGTGGCGGACATCCGCTATCGCATCCAGGGCCTCCCCAAGCTGCGCAGCATCCGTCCGCGAGAACTGGCAACCTCCGCCGACGCCTTGCGTCAGACCCTGGCCGAGGCCTGGCAGGCCGGGACCATGCAGCCGGAAGCCGCTTTCCGCGAGACGCAGTTCTGCTGGCTCTCCCAGGATCCGCCCTGGCCGGTGCGACCTGCAGCGTTCAATCAGCTGAAAATTCTGGAACATCTCTGGGAGCATGGCCCCACGCCCCGGCCGGCGTTGCTGGCTGTTCTGGGAGACGGCTCCCGCGAAAGTCTGACCCGTCTGGTCGATCGCGGCCTCGTCCGCCAGGGGCTGACGCCTCCCGGCCAGACTGCGGAGGATGCAGAGGATGCGGGTGACGGCGTCCTGGATCCGGCCTGCGTCCTCGCCGGATCGCCGCCTCCGCCTACCCTCAGCGAGGAGCAGACCTCGGCCCTGGGCTCCTTGTCCGCGGCCCTGCACCGCTGGCAGGGCGAGACGCAGCTGCTCTATGGCGTGACCGGCAGCGGCAAAACCACGGTCTATCTGGCCCTGGCTCGGGAGTGCCTGGCTGCCGGGCGCTCCGTGCTGCTGCTGGCTCCGGAAATCGCCCTGGCCTGCAACCTGCGCAGCGCCGCAGCCCTGGCCTTTCCCGAGGCGGAGATCGTCTTCCACCACGGCTCCCAGACCCCGGCCCGGCGCGAGGCCCAGTTCCGCCGGCTGGCCGGCAGGAAGAAGGGCGATCCGCCCGTGGTGGTGGTCGGGGCGCGTTCGGCGCTCTTTCTGCCCCTGCGCGACCTCGGCCTGATCGTGCTGGACGAGGAGCACGACGCCTCCTTCAAGCAGGAGGAGCGGCTGCCGTATCAGGCCAAGGAGCTGGGCTATGTCCTGGCCCGACGCTTTGGCGCGCTGCTGCTCCTGGGCTCGGCCACGCCGGATATCAAATCCTTCCACGCCGCGCAGACCGGGGCGCTGCCCATGGCCGTGCTGCCGCACCGGCACGGCGCGGCCCAGCTGCCGGCCATCGACTTCGTGGACATCAAGACCACCGCCTTTGACCAGCTTCTGGCCCCGCAAACCCTGGCCATGCTGGACGAGACCATTGCCCGCGGCGAGCAGGCCATCATCCTGCTCAATCGTCGTGGCTACGCCCCGGCCATGTACTGCCAGGATTGCGGCCATGTGTTGCGCTGCCCGCAGTGTCAGATCGGCCTGACCTATCACAAGGGCCGCGAGCGCATGCTCTGCCACTACTGCGGCGAGGGCATCCCCTGGCCCTGCCTGTGCCCGCAGTGCGGCGGCATTTCCTTTCTGCCCATGGGGGAGGGCACCCAGCGGCTGGAAGAGATGCTCGCCCAGCGTCTCAAGCACACGGCCGGCGTCCTGCGCCTGGACCGCGACGCCGCCCGCCGGCCCGGTCGCCTGGAAGAGATCCTGGCCGCCTTTGCCCGCAAGGAGGCCCAGGTGCTCGTGGGCACGCAGATGCTCTCCAAGGGGCACAATTTTCCGGACGTGACCCAGGTGGTGGTGGCCGATGCGGACATGGGGCTGAACCTGCCGGACTTCCGCGCGGCCGAGCGCAGTTTCCAGCTGCTCATGCAGGTGGCCGGCAGGGCAGGCCGCGGGGACAAACCGGGCCGCGTGGCCGTGCAGACCCGTGACGCCTCCCACTATTGCTTCGAATTTCTCAAGCAACACGATTACCAGGGTTTTTTTGAAGCCGAGCTGGAACGCCGCAAAAAGTGGCGCTATCCTCCTTTTGTCAAACTGGGGTTGATCCGGGTCAGCTTTCCGGCGGAATGGGAAGGGCATGCCGCGGCCCTGTCCACCTTGGCTGCCCGCTCTCGCGAGGCCGGGCGGGAACATGGTGTCCTGGTTATGGGCCCGGCGCCTGCACCCCTGCCCATGCTCCAGGGTCGCAAGCGCTTCCATCTGTTGCTCAAGGGCGAGGACTGGACTCGCCTGCGCCGCGCTTTTGCAGCCCTCAAGCCCCTGCAGGCACTCCACGAGGGCGCCCTGCGGCTGACCCTGGATCTGGACCCCCTGGACATGATGTGAGAGTCAGCAGGGCAGCAGTGCAGATGTTCGCCACATGCTGCCGCCCCCCAGCTGGAGGGGGTCCGGGGGAACTCGGTTCCCCCGGTTCCCTCAGCCTTTCTTTTCTTCTTTTCTCTTCAGGAGCCAATCATGACGCACGCACCCACGTGGGATCTCGTCTCGTACTTCCCGGCCTTTGACGGTCCCGAATACCGCGCCCATCTGGCCGCCTTGCAAGCGAATCTGGAACGTCTGGACGCCCTGGCCGGAGCGCTCGACCCCGTCGGCCCGGAGAACCTGGAGGCGTGGGCGGAGTTTCTGCTGCTCGATGAGCAGGTGCTGGCCGACTATTCGCACATGGCCTCATATCTCGGCTGCCTGACCGCGGCGGACAGCCTGCACGAAGGCTACAAGCAGGCCCAGGCCGGGTTTGCCCGCATTGGCGCGCAGTTCAAGAAAGCCTTCGCCCCGGTGCTGGAGGCCCTGCGCAACACGCCCGAGGCCATGGTGGACGTGCTCATCCAGCGGCCGGAGCTGGCCGGGGCGGCGCACTTCATCCGCCAGCTCAAGGAAGAAGCCAGCCGGACCATGGCGCCGGAACTGGAGCGCCTGGCCGCGGACCTGGCCGTGGACGGCATCTCAGCCTGGGGCCGGCTGTATAATGAGGTGAGCGGCCGCCTGAGCTTCCGCATGCCCGGCCAGGACGCGCCCGTGCCCATGGCCCAGAAACGCAGCTTTCTGGAAGATCCCGATCCCGAAATCCGCAGGCAGGCCCTGGAGCGTTCCAACGAGGCCTGGGACGGGCTGTCGCATGTGGTGGCCGCCTCGCTGAACGCCATCGCCGGCACGCGGCTGACCCTGAACAAACGCCGGGGCATCGAGTCCATCATTGAGGTGGCCCTGTTCGATGCCGGCATGGAGCGCCGGGATCTGGAGGCCATGTGGCAGGCCGTGGAAGCGCATGTCCAGCTGCCCTGGGACTGGATGCGGCTCAAGGCCCGCTGCCTGGGCCGGGAGCGGCTGGGCTTTCAGGACCTCATCGCCCCCATCCCCCAGGCTGCCAGCCGGACCTACAGCTGGGACGAAGGCGTGCAGACCATCCTTTCCGCCTTTGACCAGGGGTATCCCGCCCTGGCCAACTTCTGCCGCCGGATGCTCGACACCCGCCGCGTGGAAGCGGAAAAGCGCGCCGGCAAGCGTCCCGGCGCCTTCTGCACCACCTCCCTCAAAAGCCGCGAGTCCCGCGTGTTCATGACCTTTGGCGGTCGTCACGGCGACGTGCAGACCCTGGCTCATGAACTGGGACACGCCTTCCACGGCTACACCCTGCGCGACACCCGTCCCCTGGCCAGCATGTATCCCATGACCCTGGCCGAGACGGCCTCCACCTTTGCCGAGCGCCTGTTGCAGGACGCCATCCTGGCCGATCCGAACGCCCCGGCTGGGCAGAAGCTGGGTCTCCTGGCCTCGCGCTGCGACGATGCGGCCATCTTCCTGTGCGACATCCGCATGCGCTATCTTTTCGAAAAAGCCTTTTACGACGAACGCGCTGCCGGCGAAGTGCCCGTCTCCCGATTGACGGAACTGATGCTTGCCGCCCAGGATCAGGCCTTTGGCGACAGCCTGGACCCGGCCGAGCGCGACCCGCTCTTCTGGGCCTCCAAGCTGCATTTTTACATCACCGGCGTCTCGTTCTACAATTTCCCATACACCTTTGGGTATCTGCTCAGCCTGATTCTCTGTGAACGTGGCCGGGCCAAGGGCGAGGCCTTCCACGCCGACTACGAAACCTTCCTGCGCGATACCGGCTCGGGCAAGGCCGCGGCCGTGGTTAAGCGCAGCCTTGGCGATGACATTGGCCAGCCCTCGTTCTGGGCCGAGGCCATGGCCGCCATCGGCCGCGACCTTGAGCAGATGCGCCAGCTGCTGGCCGAAGCCGGCGTGCGGTAAGCCTGCGAAGGGGCGCTGCTTCTGCATCACCCAACCGGAGGGGGCGCGGGGGAAATCAGTTCCCCCACTTTTCTTTTATCCTTTCTTCTCTCTTCCCAGGAGCATTGCCGTGCCTTCGTATCCTGCCTCGCCGTTCGATCTGGCCTTGTTCGAGCCGGAGATTCCGCCCAATACAGGCAACATTTCGCGGCTGTGCGCGGCCACGCAGACACGGCTGCACCTCATTGAGCCCCTGGGCTTTTCCATTGATGATCGCCAGCTCAAGCGCGCGGGGCTGGATTACTGGCCGCACGTCCCGCTTGCGGTGTGGCCGGGCTGGGAAGCGTTTCGGCAGATCATGCAGGGCCGGCGGCTGGTGGGCACTTCCAGCAGGGCCGGGGAGACGCACTGCACGTTTGCCTGGCAGCCCGGGGATGTCATTGTACTGGGGCCGGAAACGCGGGGCTTGCCGGCGGAGGTGCAGGGCGGGTTGGGATCCATGGTTCGCATTCCGGTGTACGACACGGTGCGCAGCCTGAATCTCTCCACTGCAGCGGGGATTCTGCTGTACGAGGCCTTGCGCCAGGTGGCCTGGATGCCGGGTGAATAATTGTGACAAACTGGTGACAAATCAGTGACGTGGCGTCGTCAATGGCGAGAAAGGAGGGAAAACTGCAGGGATTTTGTTGACAGGCCGGGCAATTGTCACACATTCGTCACAGTGGGACCATGCTTTCGTCACCTGTCGCGTGGTTTAGACTGTCTGAATATCCCTGGAGGATTCCATGCAGAAAGATGTGGTGCTCATCGTGGAAGACGATGAAGACATCTTGCAGCTCCTGACCTACAATCTGGAGAATGCGGGCTTTGAAGTGTTGACAGCCGTGGACGGCTACGAGGGTCTGAACCAGGCCCGTCGGCACAATCCCAATCTCATTCTCCTGGATATCATGCTGCCCAATGTGGATGGCTTTGAGGTGTGCAAGGAGCTCAAGCGCCGTCCTGAGACAGCGGGCATTCCCGTCATCATGCTTACCGCGCGTGGCGAAGAGGTGGACCGCATCGTGGGCCTGGAGCTGGGGGCTGATGATTATGTGGTCAAGCCCTTCAGTCCACGCGAGCTGTTGCTGCGCATCCGCGCCATCATGAAACGGGTCAAAAGCGAAGAGACTTACCGCACCCAGTGGCGCAAAAACGGGTTGGTAGTGGATTTGGAGGCGCACAAGGCCGTGGTGGATGGGGTGGAGATGCAGCTCACCGCCACGGAGTTCAAGCTCCTGGCCGAGCTGGTCAAACGCCAGGGCCGCGTGCAGACCCGGGATCAGCTGCTGAATACCGTCTGGGGCTATGAGTTTGAAGGGTATGCCCGCACGGTGGATACCCATATCCGCCGCCTGCGCCAGAAGCTCGGCCCCTATGCCAAGTACGTGGAAACCGTACGTGGTGTGGGCTATCGCTTCAAGGAATAGGGCGGGCAGGGGGACCCATGGCGCGCGGGGCGGGCATGTCGTTCAGAACCCGGTTGTTCATCGCCTTTTTGCTGCTGGTGGTGCTGGGTGTGGTGCTGCCTGCCGGGCTGTATCAGTGGTTTCACTTGCGGGAGTTTGCGCAGGAAATGCGGCGCGATGCCCGGTTCGCCGCAGCAGCGGCGGCGGACGTGCTGCAACACGAAGCCACCCAGGCTGACGCAACAGCCGTTCGTGCGCGCATGACGGCGTTTGCGAAGGACATGCACCTGTACATCCGGGGGGTGAGCGCTGCCGGCACCGTCTGGCTGGATACCGCACCGGGAGCCATGAGGCAGTCGGAGGACGCGCCCGGCGCGGCGGTATCTCCGGCGCAGGAGACGCAGACGGCGGGAGCGACAGGCATGTCGGCGGAGTTTCTGGCCGTACAGGCCGTCCTGGCCCGCCGGCTGGAGGCCTTGCTGCACGAACCGGCCGGGGCCCGGGAATTGGAAGACGCCGGCGTGCTCCAGCAGGGTGACGCCGCCTTTGCGCGGGTTCCCTGCGACATGACCCCGCAGGATCCGGCCGTGCCTGCCGCCGGTTGGCTGCTGGTGGGATCGGTGCATCCGGAGGCCCAGTCCCGTCTGGAAAATATCCTCATTGTCATGGGTTGTGCGGCTGTTTCGGCCGGGGTGCTGGCCCTGGGGTTCCGTATGGCCATGGTCCGCTGGCTGTGCGACCGGCTGGATGAGACCGCCGCCGTGGCCAGGGCCATCGGCGCGGGCGATCTCAAGCGTCGCGCCCCGCATCATGACAGTAAGGAACTTGATGATTTATCCAATGCCGTCAATAGGATGGCCGACGGAATCACCTCGCAGATACGCACCATCACCGAGCAGAAAACCCAGCTGGAGACGGTGCTGAACTCCATGCGCGAAGGCGTGCTGGTCATCGACAAGCACTGCCGCATCACCGCGGTCAACCGGGCCATGCGGGACATCTTTCCCGATGCCGACAATGCCGTGGGCCGCAGTCCGCTGGAAATCATCCTCTCGCCGGAATTGCAGCAGGCCTGTGAGGAGATGGTCTCCAGCTCGGCCATCCGGCAGGCGTCGCGTTCGTTTCAGATAGAGCCGATGCGGGACAAGGTCTATGATGTGACCCTGACCTGCCTGCGCAACCAGGACGAAGCCATTGGCGAGGCCTGCCTGGGCGCTGTGGCGGTGTTTCATGATATCAGCCCGCTCACCCGCCTGGAACGGGTGCGGCGGGATTTTGTGGCCAATGTGTCGCACGAGCTGCGCACGCCGTTGACCAGCATCAAAGGCTATGCCGAGACGCTGCTCCTGGGCATGGAGATGGAGAGTGCAGACGATGGCGGCTCCGCGTCTGGCACCCCTGGCAGCGCCGTCATCTCCGGCGGCGCCAGTGCGGCACGCAAGAATTTTTTGGAAATCATCCTCAAGCACGCCAATCACATGACCAAGATGGTCAACGATCTCCTGCATCTGGCGCGCCTGGAAAGCGGGGAGCGGCAATTCGAGTTCCGCATGCTGAATGCGGCGGAGGCCTTTTCCCAGGCTTACAAGGAATGCCTCCATCTGTTGGAGGAATCCGGCCAGAGCGTGGTGAATGCACTGCCTACGGAAGGCGTGCAGGCCTTTGCCGATCAGACCAGATTGGTGCAGGTATTCCGCAATCTGCTGGAAAACGCCATCAAATATGGTACGCCGCCTGCCACGGACAACCACAACGGTGGCGCAGGGGTCATCACTGTTTCCTGTCAGGTGCGCGAGGGGGATGTGGTCTTTTCCATCAAGGATCAAGGCCCGGGCATTCCGCGGGCGGACCGGGAGCGGGTGTTTGAACGGTTCTACCGCGTGGAAAAGCACCGGCAAAAGCACAAAGGTGGTTCCTCTGGCCTGGGGCTGGCCATCGTGCGGCACATTGTGGAGAAATCCGGCGGCGCCATTTGGGTGGAAAGTCCGGTGGAAGACGGGCACGGAACCGTGTTTTCCTTCACCCTGCCCACCACGGCGCCGGAACAGAGCGAGGACTACCCGGCAGGCTCGCCAGCCAGGGCGATCAGATGACGGCAAACGGTCACGCAGACGTCACCTCAGCCTGTTACGAATCCTTTCCTTGGCTCCGGCCACTTGCACTGGCTGCGGAGCGTTTCATTCTCAGTTATTTATCTGTTGCGTAAGCAGCACAGCACTGCAGAGGACGATTCATGGCCATCGAGAAGCGGGCGAAGATGCATAGCGCCAATCTTGATTTCTATTACGGGGATTTCAAAGCCCTGCACGACGTGAACCTGGAGTTTCTGGAACACGAGGTCACTGCGCTTATCGGTCCGTCAGGATGCGGTAAATCCACCTTTCTGCGCTGCCTGAACAGAATGAATGATCTCATTCCAGGCATCCGCGTGGAGGGTCGCGTGCTGCTGGATGGAGAGGACATTTACCAAAGCAGGATGGACGTGGTCGAGTTGCGGCGTCGCGTGGGCATGGTGTTCCAAAAGCCCAACCCGTTTCCCAAGTCCATTTTTGAAAACGTGGCCTATGGGCTCAAGGTGAACGGGGTCAAGGACAAGGCGTTCATTGCCCAGCGCGTGGAAGAAAGCCTGCAGCACGCCGCATTGTGGGAGGAAGTGAAGGACCGCCTGCACTCCTCGGCCCTGGGACTTTCCGGGGGGCAGCAGCAGCGGCTGTGCATCGCCCGCGCCCTGGCCGTGGAGCCGGAGATCCTGCTCATGGATGAACCCGCCTCGGCCCTGGATCCCATCGCCACACAGAAAATTGAAGAGTTGATTCATATCCTCAAACAGTATTACACCATCATCATCGTGACCCATTCCATGCAGCAGGCGGCGCGCGTGTCGGACATTACCGCCTACTTTTACATGGGCAAGCTCATCGAGGCCGGCCCCACGGAAACCATGTTCACCCGGCCCAAAAACAAGCAGACTGAAGACTACATTACCGGCCGCTTCGGCTAGACGCACGGCGCAGGCGACGAAACCCACCGGCCAGAGATTTTTCCCTGCAAGGACGCATTGCTATGAGCGTGAGACGACACCTGGATACCGACCTGACCCACCTGCGCCTCAAGGTGCTGGAAATGGCTGCCTACACGGAAAAGGCCCTGGACTGCGCCTTGCGCGCGCTCCTGGAGCGCGATTCCTCCCTGGCCCAGCAGGTTATCGACCGCGATGCCCAGATCAATCAGCTGGAATGCGATATTGATGAAGAGAGTCTGCGCATGCTGGCCCTGAGTCAGCCTGTGGCCGGGGATTTGCGCTTCATCGTCGGCTGCATGCGGATTATCGTCAACCTGGAGCGCATTGGCGACGAAAGCGTGAACATTGCCGAGCGCGCCCTGATCCTGGCCCATCGTCCGGCATTGCCGTTCAATCACCTGCTGGAGGAACTGGCCGGTATTTCTCTCGAAATGCTGCGCAGTTGCATCAAGGCCTTCAAGGACGAAGACCCCGAACTGGCCGACGCCGTGTGCGATCAGGATAGCCGGGCCAACGAGCTGGACTTGTCGATTCTCAAAAAACTCATAGATTTCATGCTCAAGGAAACTCCGGCCATCGAGCGCTCCGTGCATACGGTGCTGGCCTCCCGCAGCCTGGAGCGCTGCGCGGATTTGGCCACCAACATCGCCGAGAGCGTGATCTTCATCGTCAAGGGCGTGGACGTGAAACATCGCTGTAACAGAATTTAATGCGCCGCAGCATCGATGCTGTTGTCTTTTTGTTGCACCAAGACTACCTTACAGCATCAGATGGTACTGCCCGTGGCGCTGCGGTTCCGCGTGTCGGGACAGCAGGACACAGCGCCTCTTCACCTTCAAGCGCACAGGAGCCGGCCGTGAACGCAACGCCTCCCACCCACGTGCCCATGCAATACAAACGCAAACTGGAACTCCTGATGACCCGGGAAGAGGCCGCCAGCTTCCTGGCTGCCCTGGCCAAGGGGCTGGAGACGGGCTCCCTGGCTGTGGGGCAGTCCGGGCTGGAGATTTCCGGTTTCAAGAGTCTTGCCGTATCGTTCAAAAATCATCCCAATGGGTTGTACGTCAAGCTCAAGTGCAAGTTCCCCAAGCCGGAAGAATCCCTGGCTTGCAGCGTGCTTCGGGAGGATGGCACCCTGCCGCCCGAGTGCCCGGTTTCCTGCCCCACAGGAACAGTCAAGTACGGTTCGCTCAAAAAACGGATGAAGAGCCAGTTCAAGAGCATCATGGAGTCCCTGGCGTTCGGGAACATGCCGAATCTGGATCTGGTGCGCGCCTTTGTTGCCGATGGTGAACGCATGTGCAGCTACCCAGGCAAGGGCGATGAATACTACCCGGCCTATCTGGAGAGCAACGCTGCGTTGCTGCAGGCTGTGGAGGCCGGCGATGTGGCTACGGCCCAGGCCCTGGCCGGCGCCCTGGATCAGCTGAAGAAAGACTGCCACGACAGATATAAATAAGTTTTGGAGTTGTAGACAGATGGCCACACCCCGCATGGAGCTGGTGCGCTCCGATTCCGCGCCCGACGAGGTGCCCCAGGCACCCCAAGCCTGTGCACCCACAGTGGATCTTGCCCTGGTGGATCGCGAGCCTACGGATGAAGACACCCGGCGTTTCTTTGCCCTCATCGACACCCGCCTGACCTCCGAACAGGCCGCGCGCATCGTCGCGCCCCCAACTTCCTATCCCCGGCAGCAGGAAATCCTGGCTGTGCACTGGCATCCTGAGTATGTGCCCTTTCCGCTCATCGAGCAGCGCATCGCGGCCTTGTATCCCAATGCCAGGGAAACATTGATTATTCCCACCCAGCACAACGTGCTCCTTTCCTGGGGCGACTACAGCGGGGTGGAGGTGGACTGTTATTCCAGCGGCTTCAACCGCAAGGTGCAGCTCCTGCTGCACTTCAAGACTGCCAATCTCGGTGAACGCGCCCACACCCTCAACGCCATGCTGGCGCATACACTCAAGTATCGCGGCTCCCAGCTCTTTGAGCTGCTCGATGCGCTCATGCTTGATTCGCAGGAAGAAATCCGCCAGCGCGCCGCCGGAGAGAGTGGGGCGGATGAGGCACTGGTGGAGTTCTGTACCATCCAGGCATCCAAGCTGAAGTATCTGGTGGAAACCCACTGGAACGACGTGCCCGTGGACATGATCAAAAACAAGCTGGTGCGCAACTGGCTGGACATGCTGCGGACGTACTACGGCGACAAGTTCATCGCCCGCTGCCAGACCTACGTCAAGCAGGTCAAAATGCAGGTCAAGGAGCGCTTTTCGCTGAGCTACTTTTACCGGGCCTCGGAAGTCATCGAGGAAGCCCGCAGCCTGGGAGCCGGGGTGGTCATTCCGCATCCGGAGCAGTTCTGGCCCATTCTCCTGGCCGGCTACGATGTGGACGGCTACGAGGTCTGGAACCCGCAATCCCTGGAGTACACGGAATTCCTCATTACCGTGGTGCACCGGCAAAACAAGAGCCGCTGCCGCACCGAGCGTCAGCTGCTCGTCTTCATGGGCGACGACTGTCACATGAGCGAAAAACTCAAGGACACTGCCAGCCAGGATCCTGAGAAAACCGCTCGGGAAGTCGGTCTGCAGCCGCCCTGGGAAGACATGGGCATCCGCAAAAGCCTCATCGTGGCCGGCATGGACCGCCGTTCCCTCATCGCCGAATACGCCGCCCGGCTGGACTAACCCCTCTCAACCGCACCCGCCGCACGGGAGATTGCCATGAGCGACGACAAGACCTTCAAACACGAAAGCCTGCAGGACCCGGCGTCCGTCCTGGCCTATCTGGACGCCCTGCGCGAGGGCCTGGCCAAGGGCGCGCTGGTGCTCACCACCAAGGAAAAGGAACTCGTGCTGCAGCTCAAGGGGCTGATCCGCTTTGATATCGAGGCCAAGCGCAAGGATTCCCAGCGCAAGCTGACCCTGAAGCTGACCTGGAAAGACTGCGATGAGCCCATGGACGACGCCGAGGATCTGAGCATTGAAGCCAGGCCCGTAGACGCCCAGCGCTAAGGCCGGCTCTGGCCGAAACCCCCTCCGCACCCCAACAGGCAATCACAGGCAGGGACGTTGTGGAACGCATTCTCCTCCGGGAAGGCATCGCTGAAAATCTCCGCTTCATGGTCCTGGAAGTGACCAAGCAGGTGGAGAACACCCAAAAGGCCCTGGACAACTATGATCAGAAGATCATGGACTCCATCGCCAGCCGCGACGACTACATCGACAACCTGAAGAGCGTCGTGGAAAACAAATGCTTCACGGCCATCCATACCCAGCGCGCCCAGGACAAGCGGGCCGTGGATCTGGTGCGCGCCGCAAACACCGTGGCCAATAATCTGGAACGCGTGGGCGACTTTGCCGTCTCCATCGTCGGGCAGATCAAGTACCTGAAGAGCCAGAGCTTCATCCGGCGCTACGACTATCCCCGCTTCTTCAAGGAAGTGCTGGACGCGTTGGAAATGGTCTATCAGGCTGTGGTCAAACAGGATCTTTCCCTGGCCTTCAAGATCTGCCGGGTGGAGAACACCCTGGACATGCTCTACAAGGTCCAGTTCGACCGCATTCTCTATGAACTGCGCAGCGGCAAGGAGACCGAGAACCTCATCACCTCGCACCTCATCCTGCGCTATCTGGAACGCATGGGCGATGCCATCCTGAACATTGGCGAGGCCATCATCTTCGCGGCCGTGGGCGAGAAGTTCAAGATTCGCCAGTATCACGCCCTCAAGGAAACCCTGGCCCTTTCCGGCATCGACACGCCCATCAGCGACGTGGAATTCCACTCCATCTGGGGCACGCGGTCGGGCTGCCGCATCGGCTATGTGGCCAACTCCTCCCAGGACCCCGAGGAAGGCGAGGACGCCGGTCGCGCCAAGCCCTCCGCCGGCGTGCTCTTCAAGGAAGGCAACAAGAAGAAGCTGCTGCAGGAGATGGAAAACATCATGCGCTGGGAGTCCATTCTGCCGGGACTGCCGCCGCGCGTGCTGGCTCATCAGGAGGACGCCACCCAGGCCTCCCTGCTCATCGAGTTCCTGGGCGGCTGCAACTTTCAGGATGTGGTGCTGACTGGCGATCCGGAAGTGGTCAAGAACGCCTTTTTCCTCATTTCCGAAACCCTGGCCGGCATCTGGGACCAGACCCTGGCCGAAACCCAGGCCCGCTCCCACTTCATGGAGCAGCTCAGAAGCCGCCTGGGCGATGTGTTCCGGCTCTATCCCTCCCTGGACGCCCCGCCCATGTGGGTCGGTGCGCACCCGGTGCTGCCCCTGCGGGAGATGATCGACCGCGTGCAGGCCATCGAGGAAACGCTGCTGGCGCCGTACACCGTGTTCATTCATGGCGACTTCAACTGCAACAATATCGTCTACGACCACGAGACCCAGCGCGTGCATTACATCGACCTGCATCGCTCCAAACAGGCGGATCCATTGCAGGATATCTCCGTCTTCCTGCTCTCCAACTTCCGGCTGCCCATTTTCGATACCCACCTGCGCGCCCGACTCAATAGCGTCACAATGGCCATGTATCACTTCGCCAAGGAGTATGGGCTCAAGCATGGGGACGATTGCTTCGAGGCCCGCCTGGCCATCGGTCTGGCCCGGAACTTCATCTCCTCCGTGCGCTTTGAACTCAATCCCAAGTTTGCCAGAGAACTCTTCCAGCGCGGGCGGTACCTGCTGGAACGCATCCTGGCCCACGAGGGCAAGCCCTGGCAGGAGTTCAGGCTCCCGGAACAGGTGCTGGTGTATTAACGGACAACAACCGCGGCGGCCTCTGCCGTCGCCTGGCGCTGGTCAAGGAAGGTAGGACATGAAGAAGATTGCGGTCATCGGCATTCCCGGGGGCTGGTCCTCGGAACTGCTGGCGGACACCGTGGCCAAGAAGACGGGCTTCCGCGCGCTGGTGGAGCTCAAGGACTGTGCGCTGGACCTTGAACATGGCGAGCTCTTCGACTCGCAGGTCAAGCTCCATGAGATGGACGCCATCATCGTGAAAAAGGCCGGGCGCTACTATTCGCCCCACCTCATCGACCGGCTGGAAATGCTGCGCTTTCTGGGGCAGCGCCGGGGCATCCCCATCTTTTCCGACCCCGAGCGCATCATCCGCGTGCTTGACCGCATGACCTGCACCGTGACCCTGGCCGCCAACGACATTCCCATGCCGCCCACGGCCATCACCGAATCCCCGGATCAGGCCCTGGCTTTTGTGGAGCGCTACGGCCGCGCCGTGTTCAAACCCCTGTATTCGACCAAGGCCCGCGGCATGGAAGTGATCGAGGCCGGCCCGGCCGCCCGCCACGAGATTGAAGGCTTCCATGAGACCAACCCCGTGATGTACCTGCAGCGCATGGTCTCCCACATTGGCATGGACCTGGGCGTGACTTTCCTGGGCGGCGAGTACCTGGCCACCTACGCCCGCAAGGGCAATGGGGAAAGCTGGAACACCACCACCCGTTCCGGCGGCAGGTACGTGCCCTACGAGCCCAGCAAGGAAATCATCGAACTGGCACGTCGCGCTCAGAGCCTCTTCAAGCTGGATTTCACCTGCGTGGACATCGTGGAGACCAACGAGGGCCCCATGTGCTTTGAAGTCTCGGCCTTTGGCGGCTTCCGCGGCCTGCTCGACGCCAATAACATCGACGCCGCAGACCGGTATGTCGATTACGTGCTCGGGAGGATCGGCGCATGAGCTTCCCCACCGTGCAAGCCCTGGTGGACGGCCTTCTGGCCGGTGCGGAGACCCCGCACGTCCTGCATCTGGCGTTCGGGCATTACGTGGCCGAGGTCCGCTCGAACCACGAACCCCTGATCGCCTCCCTGCGGAAGTATTACCGGGATTTTCTGACCCCTCCCGCGCAACCCCATGCGGTGATCCATGCCGTGGAAGCGCCCGCACCGGACCCGGAAGCCCTGGGCCTGAATTTTGAGGTCAAGACACCCGATCCGGGCAAAACCAAGATCAAGGAAGAATTTCTGGATCTGCCCGACGGCCGGCTGGTGCGCAAGCGGCTCACCGGGCTGCTCTTTGCCTTCGGCGCGGGCCGGCATCTGGCCGTGGGCCCCTGTCTGGCCAACGACAACCAGATCGTCAACTTCATCAACAACCGCTTCATCGAATACTGTCTGGATGGCGGCAGCCTGCTGTTCCACGCCGCCGGCGTGGCCCGCAACGGGCAGGGCCTGGCCCTGGCCGGCTTCTCGGGCATGGGCAAGTCCACCCTGGCCCTGCACATCATGCGCCGGGGCACGCAGTTCGTCTCCAACGACCGGCTCATGGTCAAGGGCGGCGAACAGTATGATGACGCCAAAACCGGCATCTCCATGTTCGGCGTGGCCAAAATGCCGCGCATCAACCCCGGCACCATCCTGAACAACCCCGATCTGACCTCGGTGATGACCGAGGAGGAGCGCGAGGAGTTCGAGTCCCTGCCCCTGGACGAGCTCTGGAGCCTGGAACACAAGTACGACGCCTTCATCGACGAGTGCTTCGGCCCCGGCAAGTTCCTGCTGGCCTCGCCCATGAGCGGGCTGGTGCTGCTGAACTGGAAGCGCGACGGCGGCCCTCTGAAGATTGCCCAGATCGACCTGAATTCCCGCGACGACCTCATGCCCGCCTTCATGAAGCCGGCCGGCCTCTTCTACGGCCCCGGCAAGAACACGCCTTACACCATGGAGGCCTACCGGGCGCTCCTGGCCAACTGCCCGGTGTACGAGCTTTCCGGCGGGGTGGACTTTGACGCCGCCGCGGACTGGTGCGCCAAGCTCATCAGCTAGCCGCGCCCTGCGACATGCTGCACCCGCGCCGCCCGCTCCGGTTTTTGCACCGGGACGGGCGGCGTCTCTCCACATATCTCCCCTGGGGCGCGATCCATGCAACGTGTTCAGATCACTCACCACATCAACGTGCCGGACCCAATCAAGGTGGCCCGCTACCGCACGGCCCCGCACCTTGGGCCCAGGCTGCTCTTTTTTACCGGCGGCACGGCCCTGAAGACGCTTTCCCAGGAGCTGCTCAGCTACACCCACAATTCCATCCACATCATCACCCCTTTTGATTCCGGGGGAAGCTCCGCTGAAATCCGGAAACATTTCAACATGCTTGGGGTGGGAGACCTGCGCAACCGGCTCATGGCCCTGGCCGACCGCTCCTTGCAGGGCAACCCGCAGATCTTCGACCTCTTTGCCTATCGGCTGCCTAAGGACGCCGAACCAGCTGACCTGCGCGAGCGCCTGCGCAAGCTCATCGACGGCAAGGACCCGCTGATCACCCGCATTCACGACCCCATGCGCAAGCTCATCCGCAGCCACCTGCGCTTCTTTTCCGAGCGCATGCCGGACAACTTTGAGCTGCGCGGCGCCTCCATCGGCAACCTGATCCTCACCGGCGGCTATTTCAATTACAACAGGCACATCGACCCGGTTATCTACCTGTTCTCGAAACTGGTCGAAGCCCGCGGCATTGTGCGGCCGGTGATCAACATGGATCTCCATCTGGCCGCCGAGCTGGCCGACGGGAGTGTCATTCCTGGCCAGCACAACATTACCGGCAAGGAAGCCACCCCCCTGGCCAGCCCAATCAAGCGGCTCTTCCTGACCAGGGAGCGCGACCCCCGCGAAGACGGCGCGCCCTGTGAGGAGGCCGAACCGCCCGTGGTGCGGCGAAAGGTGTCCGATCTTATCAAAACGGCCGAGATCATTTGCTATCCCATGGGCAGTTTTTATTCCAGCGTCATTGCCAACCTGCTGCCCCGCGGGGTGGGTTCGGCCATTGCCGAGACCAACTGCCCCAAGGTCTATGTGCCGAACCTGGGCAACGATCCGGAAATGGTGGGCATGGGCCTCTTTGACGCAGTGCGCACGCTGCTCTCGTACCTGGAAAAAAGCTGCAATCAGGCCACGGCTCGCGACCGGCTACTGAACTTCCTGCTCATCGACACCAAACGCGGCAAGTATCCGCAACCCCTGCACCTGGACAAGATTCGCCGTTTTGGCGTGGAAATCCTGGATGTGGAGATGGTTTCGGAACACAGCGCCCCCTATCTGGACCCCAACAAGGTCATCGAGCACGTGCTAAGTCTGGTGTAGCGGACGGAGGCGAGCTATTGCCCCGCAGGGGAGGCCTGCCTGTACGGCAGCTCCAGGAGTAGCTGGAGCTCCGGGAATGGTGCTGACCAAAGGGCTGGAGCTGGCCGAAAGGGTTGGTGGCTCATATTATGTTGCGTACGCAACGACATGAGGCGTCGGAGCACATAACGGGTCGGCAGCATAGGCTGGCGGCGCGGGCGAGGAGGGGGAAAACAAAACGGGAGGGTCGGCAGACCCTCCCGTGGGGAGTTGGCGGGGCAGGGCGGCGGGTGACTACCTGTTGCCCGGGGCGGGACCGTCGTCTTGTTCTTCCAGGTCATCCAGGTCCGCTGGGTCCTCGGGGTCGCAGTAGTCGTCGCCGTTGACGTACTGGCTCTGGGGCGGGTAGTCCCTGTAGTCGGGGCGGTATTCCTGGTAGCTGGGTCTTCCGGGGCGGATTTCCGGGCCGCGGTCATTGCGGTAGTCCCCCCGGGGCTCAGGACGGTAGTCATTGCGGGGCTCGGGCCGGCCGTCGGGCCTGGTTTCGCGGAAGAGTTCGATATCTTCCCGAATGTCATCAAAATACGTGACATTGGAGGCGATGTCGAAGAGTTCGCGAGCCAGCTGGTCCTTCCAGCTGATGATTTCCACGCGAATGCCCAGATTCAGGATGTAGTGGACGCATTCGTACAGGTCGCCGTCGCCGCTCATGAGGATGGCGGTATCGTAGCCCTTGTTCAGGGCAAGGATGAGCATCTTGGTGGCAATGCCCACATCCACGCCTTTTTCCTCAATCATGGAGCGGGTATGCTGGCAGTTGCGGCAGGTGGAGACGTATGTTCTGGGCTCGTACAGCTTCACGTGCCAATGCAGCTGGCTGCGGACAAAGTGGTAAAAGGCCTCGGAGCTGGAGGTGGTCGGTGCGTCGCGTTCTGTCTGCATCATGGCCGTGCCGAACAGGTAGGTCTGCCAGACAGGGCCGCCAGTTTCGATGTACTCTTGCAGTTTTTTCCAGTCGATGCGCCAGCCGGCCTTGCCGACGCCGCGATAAATGTTGGCATTGTCAATAAAGCAGATGGTTTTCCCGCGAGGGTATGGCATGAAATTCCCTTTCTGAACGTGGCGAGGATGTTACGCGCATATGTGGTGAAAGCCGAATCATTTCGACATACCCCGCTTTGATGCGGCAATCAAGGACGCTTGGCGCGGTGGGAAATTTGCATAAAGAAATCAACGCGGCAACTTGTGCAGGCCGCGTGCGATGAGTTTTTCATAATAATTTGAAATGATATGGATATCAGCAGACAACCCGCCATGGTGGCATGGGGAAGCAGGCATGAATGAAAAATTGTCCACCCAGGAAACACAGCAGCACAGCGGCGAGTTCGGCTTCCCTGAGCTGGATGCCGCGGCTGTTGGCTATGAGAATTATCTCAACAACTTTCAAATCGATGCCCCCCTGGCCGCGTCATTCATCAACCGGGTACTGGCCGAGGGGCGCACGCAGCTTTCCGCCAGGGTCGGGGCCCTGTTCCAGCAGGCTGTGCGGGCTGCGGTGCTGCTATCGCCCTTTGATCCGGACATTCTGCATATCGGCGCCCAGTCCGGACTGTTTCCGAATATCGACACCGTGCGCAAGGTGCTCCTGGCCACCAACGGCGACGCAGCCGTCTTCGAGGAAATCCGTCACGCTCCCTTCAAACATCATGCGGAAGAGATCCGCGCCATCTGCCAGAAGCTTCTCACCCGGCACCCCATGCATGTGATGGCTGCGGATCTGCTGCTGCGCGTGGATTTGTACGAGGGCAGGCCGCCGGATCCACTTCTGGAACGGTTCCAGTGCCCCAAGGTCATCAGCCCACTCTGGGAGAAGCGGCTGTACGACCATTTTGCGACCATGGGCGACGACGCGAACGCCCTGCCGCGATGGAAGTCTGTGGCAGCAGTGGCCGAGGGCGATCCCTTCACCCTCTGCCGGGCCGCGGAGATGTGGCGGCGACAAGGCCGTCTGGACACCTGCCTGGCTCTGTACGCCAAGGCGCAGGCGCTGGATCCATTCACCACGCCCTATGCCCTGCGCATGCAGGCGTTGAAGCGGCCCTTTGTGCCAAATCCGGCGCTGACGGCTGCCAAAAAAGTGTGTATCTGCCTGTATAGTTACAACAAGGCCACGATGATGGGCGAGACGCTGGAAAGCCTGGCTGCCACCCGCATCGGCCCGGCTCGTATTCTGGTGCTGCTCAATGGCTGTACCGACCATAGCCGCGCCGTGGCTGATCAGGCCCGGGCCCTGTTTCCGGAGAATGAGTACGAGGTCATCGAACTGCCGGTGAATGTTGGTGCGCCTGCGGCTCGCAATTGGCTCCTGAGCCAGCCGGCCGTGCGGGAAAGCGAGTACGTGGCTTTTCTTGATGATGACATCTACCTGCAGGAGGATTGGCTGGACCAGTTCCTCACGGTGGCCGAGTCTGATCCTAAAATCGGCAATGTGGGCTGCAAGGTGGTCTTCCCTGGCGAGCATCCACTTCTGCAGTATCTGTATCGCCATGTATCCTGGAGTACAGAAAAGGCAGTTCGCGCCAGCTTGCCCACGCCGTATCTGCAATACGACATCGGTCTGTATGATGTGGTCCGGGAAACGCGCGTGGTAATGGGGTGTTTGCATCTGCTGCGCGTGGCCTCCCTGGCCGACGCGCCGTGGTTTGACATCCGCTACTCCCCTTCACAGATTGATGACACAGACCACGATCTCCAGCTCTGCGTGGCCGGCTGGAAGGTGTGGTATTGCGGCACGGTCACTTGTGTGCACCGGCAGAACTCCGGCACCTCCGTACGCAGCAAGCTGAATTGGGCGGGGCAGGGCAATATTATCGGCAACGATACGAAATTCTATTACAAATGGGTGGAAAAGGCGGAGGCGCTGCGGGCGCTGGATTCCCTGAGCTGCGCCAAGACGCTGCCGGAGGGGCAATAACCGCCGCCCCGGGAAATTGAAAACCTGCCTGCAACGGGGCGGCGCTTGGGATTGACGCGCCCCGTTGCAGGCGCTCTGGCGGCAGACGCTAGTGTGCCGCACCCAGGCCGGTCATGATTTCGTGAAGCCTGTGTGCCTGTTCGGCAAGATTCTGGACACTGCGGTTGGCAGAGCGCATGTCTTCCACCACCCGGCTGGCAATATCGGCAATTTCGCTGCTGGAGCGAGTGATTTCATCGCTGGCGGCGGATTGTTCCTCACTGGCGGCGGCGATGCTCTGGACCTCGCCGGCCGTATCCTGGACCAGGGCGCGGATGGAGGCCAGGGATTCCCCGGCAGCATGCACCTGGGCCGCCACCTCGCCAATGGTATTGGCGTTTTCCTGCGATGCGGCAATGCTGGTGCGGGCACTGTGTTGGATTTTGCTAATGTAACTGCCCACTTCCTTGGTGGCCTGCATCGTTTTTTCTGCGAGTTTGCGGACTTCATCAGCCACCACGGCAAAGCCTCGGCCGGCATCCCCGGCCCGGGCCGCTTCAATGGCCGCGTTGAGGGCCAGGAGGTTGGTCTGGTCGGCAATGTCGTTAATCACGGTCATGATCTCGCCGATGCCCTCAGCCTGGGTGCCCAGGGCGCCCATTTCCTTGGCCAGAGTCTCGGACTTGGCATGCAGACCGTCCATGGCCTGCACCACCTGCTGGACTTTTTCCGCGCCAGCGTTGGCTGTTTCCTGGGCCTCGGTGGCGCGGCGGGCTGCCTGGTTGGCGCTGGAGGCCACATTAAGGATGGTGTCGTTCATCTGTTCCAGGGCGTTGGCCACCTCATGCGCGCGCTGCCGTTGGGATTCCGCACCGTTGCCGGCATCTTTGGTTTCCGTCTCCAACTGCCCGGAGGAGGCCTCCAGGGCTTCGGCGATTTCGAAGGCTGTTTTGGCAGCCTCGGCCAGCCGTTCCTTCTGCGCGGTGATGGTCCGCTCGTTGCGTACCGTATTGGTGAAGTCCATGATGGTGGTGAAACCACCGATGAGCTTGCCGTCCAGGTCCATGATGGGAGCGGAGGCCACGGAAATATACTTGGTATTGCCCTTGTGGGACTGTACTTCCGTCTTGGCAAACTTGCGCTGGCGTTCCTTGATGGCCAATTCCGAGACGGTGGTGCGGTCATCACCATAAAAGAATTCCGAAAACTTCCTGCCGTAATGGTCTTCAGGCTTGCCAGTGTGTTCGAGCAGCTTGAGCAAGCTTTCGTTCATCCATTTGATACGGCCATCCTCAGTCACCACCACCATGGGAGTGATGACGTTGGCAATAATGGCGTCGGCAAATCCGACTTTATCTTTCATCGTGGAGAGCATGGCGCGGAACGATTGCTGTAATTCGCCTGTTTCAAGAATGCATTGATCACTTAAATCAACATTCAGATTGCCGCGTGAGACTTCATCTGCGCATTGAATGAGTTTTCGGAGAGGGTTGAAGGCCTTGTAGAGCGCATAATATGTGCCAATCAGCAAGGCAATGGATGTTGCACAGAGGATGGTAATAATCGTTTCCCCTCCGGAAACGACAATAGTTCCTGCTAACATCAGTGCGATTAATGCCAGTGAGGCAGCTACACGTAGCAACATGACTGTTTCCCCTTGCAGGTGATTGGAAGCCGGGCCATCAAGCAAACGAAATCTTGAGCAAAAAATGCGCCCAAACAATTAGAGCCGTGATTCGCGCAGGTTGCAGATCCTCCGCGTACAAATTTCCACAACGGCAGGTCAACCTGCGCCAGTGAGCAATGCTCCTGATCCGCAAGGATAATCCCCAAGACACGAAAATGCCATACTATTATTGTGCAGGAGGGGTGTGTCGGAAAGATACAGACTGTTTGTTTGACTGTATTGTATTGACACAAAGCCCCGTTTTTCGTTCGGAGGAGCGCGGAAAAATTTTCATGAAAACAAGATATTGTAACGATCTGCCATCCCAGAAAGCGGTCGGCATTCCAATCTGGCCGTGAGCCGGAAGGGAGTGCGTTCGATGCAATTATTGGGGGTTCAGCTGTTGCGGCCAGTGCTTTGTTACAAGCGTGTCGGCATGGCGGCCTGATCGAATGAGGGGGGCAGGGCTGGCAGGCTTCTCCGCCTCGCCGTGGCGCTTGGGGGGCGGTGGATGAGCCGACCTGAAGGGATAACTTTGAGTTGACAAGAGAGGGAATTCTCGCGTACAAACCCATCTCTTCAGAGCGCCGACGTAGCTCAGATGGTAGAGCAGTTGATTCGTAATCATCAGGTCAGGAGTTCAATTCTCCTCGTCGGCTCCAGGAAGTACAGCCCGGGTGCGTGAGCGCCCGGGCTTTTTTGTTGTTGTCAAACGCGCCCGGGCGATGTGTGGCAGGTGTGGTGGTGGCTTGAAGGCTAGGGTTCTTTAATGATTTCAGGAGGAATTTCGGTTGGGACACGAATGACAAATGTGTAAGTCTTGCCTTTTGGCTAATGTGACAAGGTTGACAAATTTGTATGAATTTTTGGTGACAATTTTTAACTGTCTTGAAAAAAATCTTCATTTTCATGTAGTTATTCAAGTGGCATGCCAGTTGCTCCCTCAAGTGCGAATGTCGCTGGGCCCTTGCGCGGGCCGGATCGCAAACGGGTTGCCGGTGTTCCCCAACCCGATGAATGCGTAACAGGTTGCTGCAGCATGAAAAACCCCGACAGGGTGCTGCAGGCGGTGTCCACTTGAACTTCATGAGGAGCAGTACATGCGGCGGACGAAATTTGTCATTTTTGGACTGGCAGCCTTGCTTGTCGTTGCTATCGCCAACCCTGTCCGTGCCGAGGAAACCATCAAGGTCGGCATTCTCCACTCTCTTTCGGGCACCATGGCCATCAGCGAAACCACGCTGAAGGACACGATGCTCATGCTCATCGACGAGCAGAACAAGAAGGGCGGCTTGCTGGGCAAGAAACTGGAAGCCGTGGTGGTGGACCCCGCCTCCAACTGGCCGCTGTTTGCCGAAAAAGCCCGCGAACTGCTGACCAAGGACAAGGTTGCCGCCGTGTTCGGCTGCTGGACGTCCGTGTCCCGCAAGTCCGTGCTCCCTGTTTTTGAAGAGCTGAACGGCCTGTTGTTCTACCCCGTGCAGTACGAAGGCGAGGAATCTTCCAAAAACGTCTTTTACACTGGCGCCGCCCCGAACCAGCAGGCCATCCCCGCCGTGGATTATCTGATGGACAAGGTGGGCGTGAAGCGCTGGGTGCTGGCCGGCACGGACTACGTCTACCCTCGCACCACCAACAAAATCCTGGAAGCCTACCTCAAGAGCAAGGGGGTGGCTCAGGAAGATATACTGATCAATTACACGCCCTTCGGACATTCCGACTGGCAGTCCATCGTGGCGGATATCAAGAAGTTCGGCGCGGCCGGCAAGAAGACCGCCGTGGTTTCCACCATCAATGGCGACGCCAACGTGCCCTTCTACAAGGAACTGGCCAACCAGGGTGTTTCTGCTGAAGACATCCCCGTGGTGGCCTTCTCCGTGGGCGAGGAAGAACTTTCCGGCATCGACACCAAGCCCCTCGTGGGCCACCTGGCGGCCTGGAACTACTTCATGAGCGTGGACGCTGCGGCCAACGACGAATTCATCGAAAGCTGGCACAAGTTCATCAAGGATACCAAGCGGGTTACCAACGATCCCATGGAAGCCCACTTCATCGGCTTCAACATGTGGGTGGAAGCGGTCAAGAAGGCCGGCACCACCGATCCCAACGCCGTGGCCGATGCCATCATCGGCGTGGCCGTGCCCAACCTGACCGGCGGCATTGCCACCATGATGCCCAACCACCACATCACCAAGCCCGTGCTCATTGGCGAAATCCAGGACGACGGCCAGTTCCAGGTGGTGTGGCAGACCTCCGGCACCGTGGTGGGCGACGCCTGGTCCGACTTCCTGCCCGGCTCCAAGGACATCATCGCCGACTGGCGCGCCCCGCTTTCCTGCGGCAACTTCAACGTCAAGACCAGCAAGTGCTCCGGCCAGAACTACAAATAGGCTGACGCGACGCATCCCCGGGGCCGCCGACCGCATTGGCGCGGCGGCCCTTTTCGAATTTTCTCAAGCAACTCCAGGGAGCAGCGATGCGCTTCGCAGCCAAGACCATGCCCGCGGTCCTCGGCCTTTTGCTGATCGGCCTGGCCCTGAATCTGGCCCTGAACTGGGCCCTGAACCTGGCCGGCACGCCCCTCTCCCTTGTCCGGCCCGCCGAAGCCGCCCCCGCCGGCGAGGCCCTCATTCCCCTGCTGACCAGCGACAACCTGGAAGACCGGGACAAGGCCGTGGATCTGCTGGCCCGGGATGATTCCCCGCAGGCTGATGTCCTGCTTGCCGCCTTGCTGGAGGGCAATCTGTACGTCCGCAAGCAGGACGGCCGGATCGTCCTGGCCCAGGATACCGGGGAGGCCCTGGCCATCACCGACCCCATGACCGGCGAAGCCCTCGGCGAGACCACCAAACGCAAGCTCTCCAAGGTTTCGGTCAACAACAGCCTGCGCACGCGCATCCGCAGCCTCCTGGCCCAGCGGACCCTGGCCAGCCCGGATCTGGACCGCCGCCGCGAGGCCGCTGCGCATCTGCTCGGCCGGCTGGAAGAAATCGAGCCCGAAACCCTGCAGGCCCGGCTGGAAGTGGAGCAGGATGCCCAGGTGCGCGAGAGTCTGGAAAAGGTTCTGGCCCTGAAAACCCTGGAAACGGCCGCCGGCCCCACGGCCATTGCCGCCGTGGAAAAGCTGGCTGGGGATCTGAACCCGGAAACCCGTCAGGCCCTGGTCAAAATGCATGAACGCGTGGCCAATCCCGAGCTTCGGCAGGCCATCGAACGGGTGCAGCGGGACATCGACCGCAAGGTGCAGCTGGTGGGCTTTGCCGAAACGCTCTTTTTCGGCGTCAGCCTGGGGTCGGTGCTGGTGCTGGCGGCCATCGGCCTGGCCATCACCTTCGGCGTCATGGGCGTCATCAACATGGCCCACGGGGAGCTGATGATGCTCGGCGCGTACACCACCTACGTGGTCCAGCAGCTCATGCCCCAGCATATCGGCGCCTCGCTCTTTGTGGCCGTGCCGGCTGCCTTTCTGGTGGCCATGCTGGTGGGCGTGCTCATCGAGCGGCTGGTGATCCGCTTTCTTTACGGCCGCCCCCTGGAAACCCTCCTGGCCACCTTCGGCGTCAGCCTGGTGCTGCAGCAGGCTGTGCGGACCATCTTCTCGCCCCTGAACCGCTCCGTGACCACGCCGGACTGGATGAGCGGCTCCATCATGATCAACCCGGTGCTGTCCCTGACGCTCAACCGGCTGTATATCATTCTCTTTTGCCTGCTGGCCTTTGCGGCGCTGAGTCTGGTGCTCAAGCGGACACGGCTGGGGCTGGAGGTGCGGGCCGTGTCCCAGAACCGGGCCATGGCCCGGGCCATGGGCACCAGGGCCTCCCTGGTGGACGCGCTGACCTTTGGCCTGGGCTCGGGCATTGCCGGCGTGGCCGGAGTGGCCTTGAGCCAGCTGACCAACGTGGGCCCCAATCTGGGCCAATCCTACATCATCGATTCCTTCATGGTCGTGGTCTTCGGC
This sequence comes from Megalodesulfovibrio paquesii, assembly GCF_054653055.1. NCBI lineage: Bacteria > Pseudomonadati > Thermodesulfobacteriota > Desulfovibrionia > Desulfovibrionales > Desulfovibrionaceae > Megalodesulfovibrio > Megalodesulfovibrio paquesii. The sequence goes on from NZ_BAAIGQ010000007.1 coordinate 295,910, forward strand.
GGGGTGGGCAACCTCTGGGGCACCCTGGTGGCCGGGCTGGTGCTCGGGGTGGTGGACAAGGTCATGGAGCCGCTGAGCGGCGCGGTCCTGTCCAAGATCCTGGTGCTGGTGGGTATCATCCTCTTCATTCAGAAGCGCCCGAGAGGCCTGTTCCCGCAGCGGGGCAGGGCGGTGGAGAACTGATATGCGCATGCAAGAGCCCTTGCTCGACAAGCCGACCCGGGTCTTCCTCCTGGTCCTGGGCGTGGCCACGGCGGTGGTGTCCCTCTCCAACCTGTTCATTCCGCAGGGCACGGTCCTGCATGTGTCCACGTACACCGTGACCCTGCTGGGCAAGTATCTGGCCTATGCGCTCCTGGCCGTGGCCGTGGATCTGGTCTGGGGCTACCTGGGCGTGCTCAGCCTGGGGCATGGCGCGTTCTTTGCCCTGGGCGGCTACGCCATGGGCATGCACCTGATGCGTCAGATTGGCGACCGCGGGGTGTACGGCAATCCGCTGCTGCCGGATTTCATGGTCTTTCTGAACTGGAAGGAACTGCCTTGGTTCTGGCACGGGTTCGACAGCTTCCCCTTCGCCATGCTCATGGTGCTGCTGGTGCCGGGGCTGTTGTCCTTTGTGTTCGGCTGGCTGGCGTTTCATTCGCGGGTGACGGGGGTCTATCTGTCCATCATCACCCAGGCCATGACCTATGCCTTGATGCTGGCCTTTTTCCGCAACGAGATGGGCTTTGGCGGCAACAATGGCATGACCGACTTCAAGGATATCCTCGGCTTCAGCCTGCAGAGCGACGGCATGCGGGTCACGCTTTTTGTCCTTTCGGCCCTGGCCCTGGCCGGGGGCTGCCTGCTCTGCCGGGCCATCGTGGCCTCCAAACTGGGCCGGGTCTGCGTGGCCGTGCGCGATGCCGAAGACCGCACCCGCTTCCTGGGCTATCGCGTGGAGCGGATCAAGGTCTGGGTTTTCACGGCCTCGGCGCTGCTCGCCGGGGTGGCCGGGGCGCTGTACACGCCGCAGGTGGGCATCATCAACCCCGGGGAGTTCGCCCCTCTCAACTCCATCGAGCTGGTCATCTGGGTCGCCGTGGGCGGCCGGGGGACGATCTACGGCGCGGTCATCGGCGCGCTGCTGGTCAACTTTGCCAAAACCTGGCTCACCGCGGCCATGCCCGAGGCCTGGCTGTTTGCCCTGGGCGGGCTCTTTGTCCTGGTGACCATGTTCCTCCCCCGCGGGGTGGCCGGGCTCGTCCGCCGCAAGGAGGACGCATGATCACCGACGCTCTGAAAAAAGCCGGTCTCCTGGGACGCAAGCCCCCCAGACGCCCGGTCCGCAATCCCCGCATCGACAACGAGGCTGCCGACGCCATGCGCGGCTTTATCCTCTATCTGGACAGCGTCTCCGTCAGCTTCGACGGGTTCAAGGCCATCAATAACCTGAACCTGTACATTGACGAGGGCGAGCTGCGCTGCGTCATCGGTCCCAATGGCGCGGGCAAGTCCACCATGATGGACATCATTACCGGCAAAACCAGGCCGGATACCGGCACCGTGCTGTTTGGCGAAGAGCTGGATCTGCTCTCCATGTCCGAACCGGAAATCGCCCAGGCCGGCATCGGGCGGAAGTTCCAGAAGCCATCGGTGTTCGAGAACCACACCGTCTTTCATAATCTGGAACTGGCCATGGCCGGCCCCAAGACCGTGCCGGCCCTGTTCCGCAGCCGGCTTTCTGGCGAAGAGAAGGACGGCATCGAACAGACCCTGGAGCTGATCGGCCTGGCGGACAAGCGCGGCCTGCGCGCCGGCGTGCTTTCCCACGGTCAGAAGCAATGGCTGGAGATCGGCATGCTGCTCATGCAAAAGCCCCGGCTGCTCCTGGTGGACGAGCCCGTGGCCGGCATGACCACCCAGGAGATGCACCGCACCGGCGAGCTGCTGACCTCCCTGGCCGGGGACTACTCCGTGGTGGTGGTGGAGCACGACATGGACTTTGTGCGCTCCATCGCCAAAAAGGTCACCGTGCTGCACCAGGGCTCGGTCCTGGCCGAGGGCAGCATGGACGCCATGCAGGCCGACCCGCGGGTCGTGGAAGTCTATCTGGGAGAAACCCAATGCTGAGCGTGGAAAAACTGAACCAGAGCTATGGCGAAAGCCGCACCCTCTGGGACCTGGACCTGACCGCGGCCAGGGGCGAGTGCCACTGCCTCATGGGCCGCAACGGCGTGGGCAAAACCACGCTGCTCAAGTGCATCATGGGCCTGCTGCCCCTGGACTCCGGAACCATCCGCTACAATGGTGCGCCCGTGCAGAAGCTCTCTGCCGAACGCCGCGCCCCCCTGGGCATCGGCTACGTGCCTCAGGGCCGGCAGATCTTCCCCCTGCTCACGGTGGAGGAGAATCTGCGCATCGGCCTGCCTGCCCGCCGCACCCGACACAAGGAACGAAATGGCCAGCGGCGCATTCCGGACATGATCTTCGAGCTTTTCCCCGTGCTCAAGGAGATGCTGAACCGCCGCGGCGGGGATCTTTCCGGCGGGCAGCAGCAGCAACTGGCCATCGGCCGCGCCCTGGCCACCGGGCCGGACCTGCTCATCCTGGATGAACCCACCGAAGGCATTCAGCCCAACGTGGTGCAGCAGATTGCGGACATCATCCGCCTGTTGAACAAGGAGCAGGGCCTGACCGTGCTCCTTGTGGAGCAGAAGCTGCACTTTGCCCGCAAGCTGGGGGATCGTTTCACCATCCTGGACCGCGGCCGCGCCGTGGCCGTGGGCGCCATGGCCGAACTGGACGATGGATTGGTGAAAGAGTACCTGACTGTATGACGATGGAATCGGCCAGCCCGGAACGCTCCTGGAAGGCCCGGCTCTCCCTGGGGTTCGAGGCCCGGCCGGATCGGACCGTGTTGCGGGAGCTGGACTTCCGCGGCCCCCTGCGGGTGCAGCGGACTTTTTACCCGGAAGGCGCGCCCTGCCACTGCTGCATCCTGCATCCGCCGGGCGGGCTGGTAAGCGGCGACCGGCTGGATATCGCCGTCCAGGTCGAGACGGGGGCGCATGCGCTGCTGACCACGCCTTCGGCCGGCAAGATCTATGGCGCAGACAGCCGCAACCTGCCGCAGGAGCAGCACGTCCGCCTGCAGATCCGCGATGGCGGCCGGCTGGAATGGCTGCCCATGGAGACCATCGTCTTTGACCGGGCCAATGCCATGACCAGCCTGGAGATTTCGCTGGAGGGCAGGGCGGTGGTCCTGGGCTGGGATATCGTCTGCCTGGGCCGGCCTGAATCCGCAGCCCCGTTCGGCAGCGGCCGGCTGGTCCAGCGGCTGGCCATTCATTGCGACGGGGTGCCCCTGCTGCTGGAACGCCTGGCGCTGGACGCCGGCGGACCGGTGGCCCTGGGCCGCTTTGGCCTGGCCGGCCAACCCGTGCTGGGGACCTTTTTTGCTGCCGGGCTTGCGGAACCAGCCGCCCAGGCTGCCCTGCTCGCGGCCCGCAAGGTGTTGGACCGCGCCAGCCCGGGCGTCAGCGCCGCCACCTTCCGGCGCGGCGTGCTGCTGGTGCGGCACTGCGGCGCCTCCACCCTGGCGGCGCGCACCGCGTTCGAAGCTGTCTGGCAGGCCATCCGTCCGCTGGTGCTGGACCGGCCGGCCTGTCCGCCCAGAGTCTGGGCCACGTGACCTGAACCGAGGAGAATTGGCGAGGCAAACCATGGAACTCACCCCCAGAGAAAAAGACAAGCTGCTGCTCTTCACTGCCGCCCTCCTGGCTGAACGCCGCCTGGGTCGCGGGCTCAGGCTCAACTACCCCGAGGCCGTGGCCCTCATCAGCGCGGCCATCCTCGAAGGCGCGCGAGATGGCCGCAGCGTGGCCGAGCTCATGAAGCTGGGCCGCGAGGTGTTGACCCGAGACCAGGTCATGGACGGCGTGGCCGAGATGATCCACGACGTGCAGGTCGAGGCCACCTTCCCGGACGGCACCAAGCTCGTCACGGTCCACAACCCCATCGTCTAAGGAGCAGCGCATGATTCCGGGCGAATTCCGCATCAAGGACGGCGAGATCGAACTCAACGCCGGCCGGCCCTCCCTGGAGCTGGAGGTGGCCAACACCGGCGACCGGCCCGTGCAGGTCGGCTCGCACTATCATTTCTTCGAAACCAACGCGGCCCTGCGCTTTGACCGGGACCAGACCCTGGGCATGCGGCTGGATATTCCCGCCGGTTCGGCCGTGCGCTTCGAGCCCGGCCAGACGCGCCGGGTGGTTCTGGTGCCCTATGCCGGCGAACGCTGCGTATACGGCTTCCGCGGCCTGGTGATGGGCCGTCTTGCAGACCGGGTGGAGGACTGAGCCATGGGCAGGATTTCCAGACAAGCCTACGCAGACATGTATGGTCCCACCACGGGCGACCGCATCCGTCTGGCCGATACCGAATTGTGGATCGAAATCGAGCGCGACTTCGCCATCCCCGGCGATGAAGTCAAGTTCGGCGGCGGCAAGGTCATCCGCGATGGCATGGGCCAGAGCCAGCGCGGTGGCGGCGAGGCCATGGACACGGTCATCACCAACGCCGTCATCCTGGACCATTGGGGCATCGTCAAGGCCGACGTGGGCATCCGCAACGGCCGCATCGCCGGCATCGGCAAGGCCGGCAACCCGGACACCCAGGCCGGCGTGACCATCGTCATCGGCCCGGGCACGGAGATCATTGCCGGTGAAGGGCAGATCCTCACCCCCGGCGCCATCGACGCGCACATCCATTTCATCTGCCCCCAGCAGGTGGACGAGGCGCTCATGTCCGGCGTCACCACCATGCTTGGCGGCGGCACCGGCCCGGCCACGGGCACCAACGCCACCACCTGCTCCCCCGGCCCCTGGCACCTGGGCCGCATGCTCCAGGCCGTGGATGGCCTGCCCATGAACTTCGGCTTTCTGGGCAAGGGCAACGCCAGCCAGCCCCAGGCCCTGCGCGAACAGCTGGAGGCCGGGGCCTGCGGCCTCAAACTCCATGAAGACTGGGGCACCACCCCCGCAGCCATCGACTGCTGCCTGGGCGTGGCGGAGGAATACGACGTCCAGGTGGCCATCCATACGGATACATTGAATGAATCCGGATTTGTGGAAGACACCCTCGCCGCATTCAAGGGCCGGACCATCCATACGTACCACACCGAAGGCGCCGGCGGCGGCCATGCCCCGGACATCATCAAGGCCTGCAGTCTGGAGCACGTCCTGCCTTCGTCCACCAACCCCACGCGGCCCTACACGGTGAATACCGTGGACGAGCATCTGGACATGCTCATGGTCTGCCACCATCTGGACCCGGGCATTCCGGAAGACGTGGCCTTTGCCGATTCCCGTATCCGCAAGGAGACCATTGCCGCTGAAGACATCCTGCACGATATGGGCGCCTTCTCCATGCTTTCCTCAGACTCCCAGGCCATGGGCCGGGTGGGGGAGGTGGGCATCCGCACCTGGCAGACGGCGCACAAGATGAAGGTGCAGCGCGGGCTGTTGCCCGAGGATGCGGCCCTGGGCTGCGACAACTTCCGGGCCCGGCGCTATCTGGCCAAAATCACCATCAACCCGGCCATTGCCCACGGCATCAGCCACGAGGTCGGATCCATCGAGGTGGGCAAGCTGGCGGATCTGGTGCTCTGGCAGCCGGCCTTTTTCGGGGTCAAGCCGTCCCTGATCATCAAGGGTGGCTTCATCGCCGCCGCCCCCATGGGCGACCCCAACGCTTCCATCCCCACACCCCAGCCGGTGCATTACCGGCGCATGTTCGGCGGGCTGGGTCTGGCCGCCGCGGCCACGAGCGTCAATTTCGTTTCCCAGGCCAGTCTGGCCAATGACGTTGGCCGCCAGCTCGGCCTGGGCCGCCGGCTTGTCGCCTGCCGGAACGCCCGCACCGTGCGCAAGGCGGACATGCGTCACAACGCCGCCACTCCGCACATGGAAGTCGATCCGCAAACCTATGAAGTCCGCGCCGATGGGGAACTGCTGGTCTGCGAACCCGCCGCCGTGCTGCCCATGGCCCAGCGGTACTTTTTGTTTTAGGCGATGCGTGGGAGCGTCTTCATGTTGCGACTGGTGGAGCTATTGAGACCGGACCCGGCGGTGGCGGTGCAGGATACGCTGACCCTGCCCTTTGACCAGCGCGTCCGCAGCCGCTTCAAGACCGTGAGCGACGGCGGCCGGGCGCTCGGCCTGTTCCTGGAGCGCGGCCACGTGCTGCAGGAAGGGGAACTGCTGCGGGCGGAGAGCGGGGAGCTGCTGCGTGTGCATTGCGCCCTGGAGGATCTGATCTCCGCCGAATGTGAGGACTGGGACTGCTTTGCCAAGGCCTGCTTTCATCTGGGCAACCGGCACGTGGTGGCCGAGATTGGCGAGCGTCGGATTCGCTTTCAGCCTGATCACGTGGTGGAGGTGCTGGTCTGCCACCTGGGCCTACGGGCCGTGGCGGTGCGGGCGGCCTTCAACCCTGAACCCGGCGCGTACTTCAGCGGTTTCGGGCACGGCGCAGGGATAGTGGGATGACGCTGCCGGACCGCCGCATCCTGGCGCTCCTGCATCTGGCCAGCCCGGCCCTGCCCGTGGGCGCCTTTGCCTATTCCCAGGGGCTGGCCTCGGCCATAGATCTCGGCTGGCTGCGTGACGAGGCCGACATCGCCGCCTGGCTGGAGGGGCTGCTGGTCCACGGCCTGGGACGGCTGGATCTGCCCGTGCTCCTGCGGCTGCACGCCGCGGTGCAGGCCGGGGACAGTGCGGCCATTGCCCGATGGGACGCCGTGATCCAGGCCTCGCGGGAAACGAAGGAACTGTTGCTGGAGGAAGTCCAGCTCGGCCAGGCCCTGCGTCGGCTCCTGGCCGGACAGGGCCTGCTGTCCGAGGCCAGGGAGCTGGCGCGGCCAGCGTCATCAGGCCAGCTGGCGTTGCCGGCGACATCTGGCCAGCCGGCTTTGTCAACGTCACCAGGCCAGCTGGCGTTGCCAGCGTCACCAGGATGGACGTGCATGTTCGCCCTGGCTGCGGCCGCCCTGGGGCTGAAGGACATTGAGGATGGCCCCGCCGTGGCCCTGGCCTATGCCTGGAGCTGGCTGGAAAACCAGCTGGCCGCCGCAGGCAAGGCCCTGCCCCTGGGCCAGACCGCGGCGCAACGAATCCTGATCGCCCTGTCCGACCCCCTGTACCGCACCGTCGAGGGCGCAGGGAACGTGCCCGATGACGAACTGGGGGCCGCGCTGCCGGGGCTGGCCCTGGCCTCCAGTCTGCATGAAACCCAACATTCCAGACTATTTCGGAGCTGATTTCCAGGAGATTCCATGAGTGCGCATTGTCTTCGTGTGGGGGTGGGCGGTCCCGTGGGCTCGGGCAAGACGGCCCTGGTCTGGCAGCTTTGCATGGCCCTGCGCCACCACTGCAACATGGCCGTGGTCACCAACGACATTTACACCCGGGAGGACGAAGCGTTCCTGCAGCGTCACGGTGCGCTGCCGGCGGACCGCATCCTGGGCGTGGAAACCGGCGGCTGCCCCCACACGGCCATCCGGGAGGACGCCTCCCTGAACCTGGCCGCCGTGGAAGAGCTGCAGGCCCGGCATCCCGGCCTGCAGCTGGTGCTGGTGGAAAGCGGCGGGGACAATCTTTCCGCCACCTTCAGCCCGGAGCTGGCCGACCTGAGCCTGTACGTCATCGACGTCAGCGCCGGGGACAAGATTCCCCGCAAAGGCGGCCCGGGCATCTGCAAGTCCGACCTGCTGGTCATCAACAAGATCGACCTCGCCCCGCTGGTGGGCGCGTCCCTGGAGGTCATGGACCATGACGCCCGGCGCATGCGCGGCGACAAGCCCTTCGTCTTCGCCAACATGAAAACCGGCCAGGGCCTGGAGGAGATCATCGCCTTCATCCGGGATCGGGGGATGCTGGAGTAGGCGGCCGCAATCTTGGCAAAGGGCGTCCATACGAAAACAAGCCTTGCGGCTTCCACCGCAAGGCCTGTTTGGTTGTTGTTGGTCAATTATCCCTGGCGCGTCAGAGATCCTGCGCCTGGGGTTCCAGCTGGGCCGCGGCCTGCAGCTGCGCATGCTTTTTGCGGCTGGACACGGCGTACACCAGCACGAAGAACACGGGCACAAAGAAACAGCCCAGCACCGTGGCCGAGAGCATCCCACCAATCACACCCGTGCCGATGGCCTGCTGGCTGCCGGAGCCGGCCCCGTTGGCCAGGGCCAGGGGCAACACGCCCAGGATGAAGGCAAAGGAGGTCATCAGGATGGGCCTGAGTCGCAGGCGGGAGGCCTCCAGGGCGGCGTCGAAGAGGCTTGCGCCCTTGTCCACCATATCCTTGGCGAATTCCACGATCAGGATGGCGTTCTTGGCGGAGAGGCCGATGGTGGTCAGCAGGCCGACCTGGAAGTACACGTCGTTGGACAACTCCCGGCCCATGGTGGCCAGCACCGAACCGATCACGCCCAGGGGCACCACGAGCATGACCGCCGTGGGCACGCTCCAGCTTTCATAGAGCGCGGCCAGGCAGAGGAAGACCACCAGGATGGAGATGGCGTACAATGCCGGGGCCTGGGCGCCGCTCATGCGTTCCTGGTAGGAAAGGCCGGTCCACTCCACGCCAAAGCCCGGCGGCAGCTGGGAGGCCATTTGCTCCATGGCGTTCATGGCGTCGCCCGAGCTTTTGCCCGGCGCGGCAGAGCCCATGACTTCCACTGCCGGCAGCCCGTTGTAGCGTTCCAGGCGGGGGGAGCCGTAGACCCAGCGGCCATGGGAGAAGGCCTGGAAGGGCACCATCTCCCCCTGGAGATTGCGCACAAACCAGCGCTGGATGTCGTCAGGCATCATGCGGAAGGGGGCATCGCCCTGGACGTAGACCTTCTTGACGCGGCCGCGGTCCACAAAGTCGTTCACATAGGTGCCGCCCAGGGCCACGGACATGGTATCGGTGATGTCGGCCATGCTCAGGGAGAGCGCGCCAGCCTTGGCCAGATCCACATCCAGCTGATACTGGGGCGTGTCTTCCAGGCCGTTTGGCCGCACGCCAGCCACCACCGGGTTGCCGGCGGCCATGCCCAGGAGCTGGTTGCGGGCCTGCATCAGCTTTTCGTGTCCATGCCCGGCGCGGTCCTGCAGGAACATGTCAAAGCCCGTGGCGTCGCCCAGTTCCAGCACCGCCGGCGGGGTGAAGGCGAAGATCTGCGCGGACTTGATCTGCATGAAGGCCCCCATGGCCCGCCCGGCGATGGCCTGGGCGCGCTGGGAGGGATCATGCCGCAAGCCCCAGTCCTTGAGCTGGATGAAGGCCAGGCCCGCGTTCTGCCCTTGGCCGGCAAAGCTGAAGCCGGCCACGGTGAAGATGGACGATACCGAGGCCGCCTCGCCTTCCAGGAAATGCTTCTCCACCTGCTTGAGCACTTCCACGGTGCGTTCCTGGGGCGAGCCCACAGGCAGCTGGACCATGCAGAAGATGATCCCCTGGTCTTCATCCGGCAGAAAGGACGTGGGCAGCCGCATGAAGAGCACGCCCAGGGCCGCCACGATGAGCACGTAGAGCACCATGACCCGCTTTTTGCGTGTGATGAGCCCCTGCACCCCGCGTTGGTAGCGGTGGCTGTTGCGGTCGAACATGCGGTTGAACCAGCCGAAGAAGCCATGCTGGGCCTGGATGTGCTGCTTGTGATGCTGCTTGAGCATGGTGGCGCACAGGGCCGGCGTGAGCACCACGGCCACCACCACGGAAAGCAGCATGGCCGAGACGATGGTCAGGGAGAACTGCCGGTAGATCACGCCCGTGGAGCCCTCAATGAAGGCCATGGGGATGAACACGGCAGAGAGCACCAGGGCAATGCCCACCAGGGCGCTGGTGATCTGGTCCATGGATTTGCGGGTGGCATCCCGGGGCGAGAGGCCTTCCTCGCTCATGATGCGTTCCACGTTTTCCACGACCACGATGGCGTCGTCCACCAGAAGGCCGATGGCCAGCACCACCCCGAACATGGTCAGCGTGTTGATGGAATACCCGAATGCCGCCATGGCCCCAAAGGTGCCCAGGAGCACCACGGGCACGGCGATGGTGGGGATGATGGTGGCCCGGATGTTCTGCAGGAAGAGGTACATGACCAGGAAGACCAGGAAGATGGCCTCCAGCAGCGTCTTGACCACTTCCTCGATGCTGGCCTTCACGAAGGGCGTGGTGTCATACGGGAACACCACGCGAACGCCGGCCGGGAAGGTGGTGGAGAGCTGTCCCAACATGTCCCGGACGTTGTTCACCGTGTCCAGGGCGTTGGCCCCGGTGGCCAGCTTCACGGCCAGCCCCGCGGCGGGGTTGGCATTGAAGCGGGAGAGGGTATTGTAATCTTCGCTGCCCAGTTCCACACGGGCCACATCACGCAGGCGCACGGAGGAGCCATCCTCGTTCACGCGCAGCAGAATGTTCTCAAACTGCTCCGGGTTGGTGAACTGGGTCTGGGCCAGAATGGTGTAGCTCATCTGCTGCCCGGCCACGGCGGGGGTGCCGCCGATCTGGCCGGCGCTGGTCTGCGTATTCTGGGCCTCCACGGCGCTGACCACATCGGCAGGGTTGAGCTTGTAGTTGTTCAGCTTGTCCGGATCGAGCCAGATGCGCATGGCATACTGCGCGCCGAAGATCGAGGCTTCGCCCACACCATCCACGCGGCTGATGGGATCGAGCAGGTTGGAGGAGGCGTAGTCGGCAAGGTCCGGCCCGGTCATGGAGCCGTCTTCGCTGATGAGGCCGATAACCATCAGGAAGCTGGAGGAGCTTTTGTCGACGGTGATGCCCTGGCGCTGCACTTCCTGCGGCAGCAGCGGGGTGGCCAGGGCCAGCTTGTTCTGCACCTGGACCTGGGCGATGTCCGGGTCGGTGGAGGCATCGAAGGTGATTTCGATTTCCGCCTGCCCGGTGGAATCGCTGGTGGAAGTCATGTAGCGCAGGTTGTCGATGCCCTTCATCTTCTGTTCGATGACCTGGGTCACCGTGTCTTCCACAGTCTTGGACGAGGCGCCGGGGTAGGTGGCCTTGATGGTGATGGCTGTGGGCGCGATGTTGGGATATTGCGCAATGGGCAGGCGCAGGATGGACAGCGCGCCGGCCAGCATGATGATGATGGCGATGACCCAGGCAAAGACCGGGCGATCGATGAAGAATTTTGCCATGATGTTCCTCTGAAACCTCTGGGCGTCGTCCCTTGGGGAGTGACTGGAAGGCGTGTCCCGAAGGGATCCTTACTGGACAGCCGGCGCGTTCGCGGCCGCACCGGGCTGCGATTCGGCCTGGCTGAGCGCAGCGGGAGTGTGGGCCTGGGCCGGGGCGGCCTCCACCGTTTTTACCGTGGCGCCGGGCTTGGCCTTTTGCAGACCGTCCACCACGATTTTTTCGCCGGCGGAAAGTCCGGCGCTGACCAGCCAGCTGTCGCCCACCACGCGGTCCACCACCAGGGGGCGGGCCTCGACCACACCGTCAGGCTTGACGACCATGGCCAGGGCCGTGCCCTTGGGGTCACGGCTGACGGCGGCCTGGGGCACGAGGATGGCTTGCTCATCCACACCCTCCGCCAGCACGGCGCGCACGTAGAGGCCGGGCAGCAGCAGGCGGTTCGGATTGGGGAATTCGGCGCGCAGGGTGATCATGCCGGTGCTCTGGTCCACGGTGATGTCGGCAAACTGCAGCTTGCCTTCGTGGGGGTACTGGTGGCCGTCTTCCATGAGCAGGGTCACGGTGGCCCCGCCATCCTCGGCACGATGGAGCTTGCCGCTCTCCAGTTCACGGCGCAGGCGCAGGACCTCGGCGCTGGACTGGGTCAAATCCACATAGATGGGGTCGGTGCTCTGGATGGTGGCCAGTGCGGCGGCCTGATTGGCCGTGACCAACGCCCCGGGAGTGACGGCGGATTTGCCAATGCGTCCGGAAATGGGCGCGCGCACATCAGTGTATTCGAGGTTGATGCGGGCGGTATCCAGGGCGGCCTTGGCGGCGAGGACCTCGGCTTCGGCCTGACGAGAGGTGGCCTGGGCGTCATCGTTGTCCTGCTTGCTCACGGCGTCCTGGCGGGCCAGATTGGCCGTGCGCTCGGCCCGGAGTTTGGCGGGCAGGAGGTTGGCCTCGGCCTTGACCACCGCGGCCTTGGCGTTGTTGTAGGTGGCCTGGTAGTGCGCGGGGTCAATTTTATACAGAATCTCGCCTTCCTTGACTTCCGCCCCTTCGGTAAACATCCGCTTTTGGATGATGCCGTTCACCTGGGGCCGCACATCGCTCACCAGATGGGCCGAGGTTCGGCCGGGCAGCTCGGTGGTCAGGGTGAGAGGCCTGGGAGCAATGGTCAACACCGTCACTTCGGGTGTCATGGCCGGTCCGGCCGGCTGGGCGTCCGCAGCCTGGGGACCCTCGCTGCACGCAGAGAGCAGGAGGAGGGCAGCAAGGCAACAACACTGGAGAAACATGGCGCTCGTGCGCATACGATATCCTGACGTGTGTTTGAGGTGGCTCTTATGAACTGAATAGTGGAAGGTGGCGTGGGTACAGCGCCGCGCAAGGGTGTGTACGCCTGGATGGTTGCAGGCAGGGTACGTGAGCCTCACTGGCCATCAGCCGGCACGCGTCCATAAGGGTGCGGCTCGGGTCGCTGACGGAAAATTGCTATAACAACGAATTTGGGTCGCGGCATTCCTAAAGTTTGCCATAATATATTTCAAACCGGTCATACTTTGTTGCTTTAAACAGCCAAATACGCCAATGTGTTGACTGGATGGATAAACATGGCAATAATGTGTTTCAAAAATGTCACACGCCACTGAGGACGGACGCGAGCCATGCCGATTCTGAAGCCAGATTGTGAGTTCTTTGACCCGGATGCAATCCCCAAAGACGTGGTGGCAGTGGGGGTGGATGAGGTGGTCAAAAGCGTGGAAAAAACCATTCTGCCGTGCCGCAAGGCGCATTTGATGCTCACCTTGCGCGGGGTGGTTACCTGCGAGGCTGCGCATGCGGTATGGATTGTGCCGCCGCGTTGCGCCTTGTGGATACCCAGCTACATGCCGGTGACAGTGCGCGCAAGTGGTTCCTTGGAAGTGTACCTGCTGTTTGTGGAGCCTGTTGCCGTTCCTGCCCTGCCGGCGGAGTGCTGCACGCTCTCCGTCTCGCCGTTGCTGCAGGAACTGCTGCTGTATGCCGCGCAAATGCCCGTGCTGTATGATGAGCAAGGCCCCGACGGCCGACTGGTCCGGGTGATTCTGGATCAGCTGGTCGCCTCACCCGTGGCCCAGCTGAAGTTTCCCATGCCCCAGGACGACAAGCTGCGCGCCATTGCCACGGAATTGCTCAACAACCCGGCAGACCGGGCCACCATTGCCGAGTGGGGGCGCCGGGTGGGCACGGCAGAGCGCACCCTGGCCCGCAAGCTGCATCGGGACACGGGCATGAGCTTTGGCCGCTGGCGGCAGCAGCTGCATATTCTCATCGCCCTGAAGCAGCTGACACAGGGGGCGCAGGTGCAGGCCGTGGCCATGGAGCTGGGCTACGAAAGCGCCAGCGCCTTCATTACCATGTTCCGCAAGGCCATGGGCAAATCTCCGGCTCGCTATTTTGCCGAAAACGGCCTGGGGCGGTAAGTCCCGGCCTCGGGAAATGAGCATTTTCCAGAGGGCGTCCTGCTGTCAGGAAAGTCGATCATTGCAGCTGCACCAGGAGAATCACGGGGGTGAATTTTCGTGAGTGTGGAAGCTCCGACCGCAAGGCAAGTGCAACACGCAATTAAATTAATTCGTGAAGAAATCAATGCAAGCTCCCAACGTATTGAGCTAACTTCACTATTCACGAGTAAAGTATTATTCGTGATTTTGTTGGTCTTTTTGGGGTGATGCCTGGACGCAACTCCAGGTTTGCGCCATCCTCTCTCGGCATCACGCCTGCGGCAGCTCAATGCAATGTCTCTGCAGTATGAAAAAAATCTGTATGCATGAAGTTCCTCTTGCATGCGGAGAGGATGTTACGCATTGCTCACGAAGAAGAAAAGAACAGGAAAGTCAGCGCTCTCAATCTGCAGGTTAGGTGCCTTCGTTCTGGCCGGTTGCTCTGCGGTACGGGGCACACCCGGCACGACGTGCCAGCAGGGCGAAAAAAAAGGGCCGAAGCGGAATCCGCTTTGGCCCTGTTGCAAGGCGGTTATGCAAGGACTGCTCAGACCTGGGGATCGCCGGCAAAGGCCGGGTTGCCCTTGCCGATGAGTTTTTCCAGCGTCACGCGGACCACCGCTGTGCGTTCCAGCACCCGGGCGTCGTAGGTGCGCACAGGGCCTTCGTGATGCGCCATGATCACATCCAGGGCCTGGGCCTTTTCTTCGGCATCCGTCAGTTCCTCGGCCCGGCCAAACCCGCTCACGGACTTGTAGAACGTGCTGTACCCACAGGCTTTTTCCGCCCGGACCAACTCGCTTTCCACCACGGTGATGAAGCTGACCAGCCCGTTTTTGCGGATGCAGTCCATCTTGCGGCCTTCCCTGGCGCTGTGAAAATAGATGCAGCCGTCGGCGTAGCCGAAGTTCACAGTCACGGCATAGGGCTCTTCGCCGTCCCAGAGGCCCAGCTGCATGGTGGTGCACTGCTTGAGCAGGGCTTCCACCTGGGCGTTGTCTCGAATGGCACGTTTTTCCTTGCGCACGGCATCACTCCTGAATCATGTTGCTGAAGAGTTGGACCAGTACAGGATGCGTCGCGGCGGTCTGCGCCAGTTGCTCCCGCATGCGCCCGGGGCTCTGGATGTACGGGCCGGCGGGAGAAAGCTCGTCGGCGCAGTGGGTGAGCAGTTGTTCCATGCTGAGCGGGGTGGTCTCCAGGTGGAACTGCAGGCCGACGATGCGGTTCCCCACGGCAAAAGCCTGGTTGGCGCAGGCCTCGCTGGAGGCCAGGCGTATGGCCTGCTCGGGGATGGAAAAGGTTTCGCCATGCCAGTGGAAGGCGGGGAAGGTATCGGGGATGCCCGCCAGCACCGGAGCCTGCCGGCCTTCTGGCGTCAGCTGCACGGGGAACCAGCCGATTTCGCGCTGGGGATTGCGCGTGATTTGCCCGCCAAGGACCTCAGCCAGGAGCTGCGCCCCCAGGCAGATGCCCAGCATCCGTGTGCCGGCATGCACTGCCGCGCGTAGCAGGGCCTTTTCCGCCGCCATCCAGGGGAATTGCCCTTCGTCATGCACGCTCATGGGACCGCCCATGACGAAGAGGACGTCCACCTCCGCCAGGGCGGGCAAGGGGTCGCCGGCGTACAGACGGCTGCGCGTGAGCGTGTGGCCCTGCATGACGGCCAGTTCGGTAATGGCGGCGGGGCCTTCAAAGGGAACATGCTCCAATGTGTGCAACCGCATGGCAGGCGCTCCAGGGGGTGAGGAAAAAGAAAATGGCATGGAAGGGCGCGGGGTATGCGCGGGCACCCCGGTGGCGAACTCCTGACGCAGACGCCGGGAGTTCACACGCGTCCAGACGCACAGGCCGCCCGCCAACGTCCAGGCCGGGCCGACATCGCTAGGCCGACATCGCTAGGCCGATATCGCCGGGCCAGTGGGGGCATGACCCTGGCTGGGGCCGGCGTGGCAGGGCGCTGGCTGGGCTTGTCCGCCGCGGCCGCAAATGTATCCGCAAAGTGTTCCGCAGGGATGCTACTCTTGCTGTCGCGATCGCGCAAGGGGGGAATGAGATGGACAGGGCACTAGGCCCTGGGCTCGTCAGTTCCCCCCTCACGCAGGCGTTGAGATGGAGCAGCCAACTGATGCCGCCAGATGGCTGCTGCAACATGGCAGGCTTCGTCCCGGGGATGCTTACCCGCAGGACCAGTTGCGGACCAGCGTGCCAGGGTCTCAGTCGCTGGCCGGGATTGCTGACCATGGGGCAGTGGTTGCTCTCCACGGTACAGCCCAGCCAGCCGAGTCCCTCGGCGACATTGGCCATGCGCCGGAACCGCGATGGGAGCAGATCAGAAACACCCCACCCGATAGATACTTTGAATGCCGGTATGCTGCAGGAACTTGCAGCGGTCGTTCAGGTGGACCTGGTAGCGGCGGGAAATGCTGTTCGAGCTGGGGTTTGTCTGGGTGTTGAAGCTGGCCGCCAGGGAGGCGGTGCGCAGAATTTCCGACGCCTGGACCTCTTGGTAAAGCGGTTTATTGGGATCAGGATCCAGGATGTACAGTGTCTCAAAGGCCGGCCCAGGGTATTTTCCGGGGTAGCCCATGGCAAAGGTGGCGCCGATGATCAGCACGGCATGCCCGAGCTCGGCACCAGTGGGATTGTAGTACACCAGCACATACTTGCCGCGCGCAAGCGCCTCGGTGATCTGGTGGGAGGAGAGCGTTTGATGGCTGATGTCCATCCCCCAGCGGCGGTTCTTCGAATGCTCCAGGATATCCAGAAAATCGCCGGCTTCCGTCTGGGCCGTCAATTGACTTAAGATGCTGGTCGCTTCCGCATCGCGCTCATACCCGGCATACCCATGTTCAAACATGGTCCGCAAGGAGGCAGCCCAGCAATCATTCGCATTCGGACGCTGCTTGTGGACAGTGCAGTCGGGCGTTTTGGCGCCGACAAAATAGCGGTTCTGGCCAATCCGCGTGGCCCGTTGCACATACTCGGTATCCGCGAACGCCGTCCTTGGATCGAACGTGGCGATGTTCGGATAGTCTTCCGCAAGGGCCACGGGGTCGTTGCCGTCAAAAATGACAATGCTCATGAAGGGGTCTCCGGTCGGCACGCCACGATGGACACAGGCCGCAGCCGCCAGCAAGAGACAACCACTCAGACACAGAATCACACGACGGGACAGCATGCTCATGGTATTCTCCGAAATTGGGTGTTGCAGTGTAATACGCTTTTTTTACATGAAAAGTGTAAAGAAGCCCTGCTCGGGCGCCCAGGTGTTCACGGGGTTTGGCCAGTCTGGGAGGTCGAAGAGGATGTTGGGGGCTGGCCACAGATGGGGGGCGGCTGGGGAGGGGCGCTGGGGAAGATGGGCGGTGACGGGCGAGGGCCGCCGGCTTTGGAGCAGCCGCACAACGCGAGGGCCAAGAGCAACGCCAGACATAGAACCATTCGCATGATCAGCTCCATGGGGCTCGGGCGAATTTAAGAAGTTCCTGCTGGGATTTGGCCAGGGAGGTGGAAACATGATGGAGGATGGCAAAGTATTGTAAGCGGATCGCATCCACTTTATTAAGGAAGTCGTCATAGGACTGCTTGCGGATATCAAACTCCTCAAGTTCTTTGTACTTGGCCTCCAGTTCATCGATTTTGCACGACAGCGCAGGGTCATCATCAAAGAAGATTCTGAGCTGTACAATGCCCACTTCGGGCGGAACCGCCTCACACCAGGCCTTGTAGGCCTCCACCATGGCCTGATCATCGGTTGTGCGGTTCATGGCGTGCTTGGCGAGTTCGCGAGCATACAGTTCGTACTTGCTGAGGGATGTGGTGAACACAGCGGCAAAGGTCTCAAAAGCCTTTTGTTTGCTGAAGTGGTGCTGTTTTTTGATTTCTGAGGAGATGGTGAGGTGGTTATAATACAACGGAACAAATACTGCTCCAGCCAGTAAGACAAAAGTGCCTATGACGCTGATCCAAAGTTCCTGTCTGGCAATACTGTTATGCAGTTCACTGTCAGAAGCCACAGTGCGGCGTCGCCTTTTTCGCATTGAGAATCTGGCCATGGTGGAGAATCCCTGCAGGAGTAGATAGTGTGCTCAACCGCGCGTGGACTTCACAGGCGCGGTCATTCCGATTGGCAACAGCGTCAGTACTGTGCGGTCACATCCTCCCCCAGCCCGCGTTGGACGGCCAGCTTGAGGCTGCGCTCCAGTACATCAGGCGAGTGGAAGGTGATGGATGCGTATTGCGGATCGGTCCAGAGCCGCAGATCGCGCCCATCGAAGCGCACCCACTGGGGGATGGCCAGGGTCACCCGGCTGCCCAGGTGGATGCCGGCCCGGTCCGCAGCGCCCACGGCAAAGCCGGTGCATTGCGGACCTGTCAAGGAAAAAACTGAATAATCGTACTGTTCCACATAGTCTTTGACGGCCTGGAAGGCCTCCGGGGTGAGCGGGAAGCGGACGGCACAGGCCGGGGTGTTGCCGCCATTGTGGGGTTCGTAGCGCCCGTCGCGTTTGGCTTCCCAAAGATGCCTGGCCGGGTTTTCCTCCCCGCGCTGCGCCGCCCGCAGCACTTCGCGGTAGTAGGAGGTGTCGTGGAAGCCATACTCGCCGGTATGCCCGCATTCGATATGAAAGTTGTCACCATCGGAGAGGATGATCCACGAATGGCCCACGGCATTGCTTTTGCGGTCGCCCCGCGGATGCTTGTGCAAACTGGTGAAGAATCCTTCGGGGTTGGCATAGTTCAGCCCGATGGGGTTGACCAGAATCACCAAAAACGGCGCAGGTCTTGCGGGGGGGGCTTCGACGCCTGCCCCTTCGCGGGACGCGGCGACCTCCTGGACCGCAAACGGCGAGTGCAGAGGCGCCAGATGCGTGGGGACGGTAATCACTGCGCAGCCGGCAGACAGGCCCAGCACGGCCAGGAGAAGGCCCGTGAGGGCAACGCGCATGACATGCATGAGAATATCCTGTGCGCCTGACGATGAGCCCTCTGCAGGGAGGGCTCATCGTCACTGCAGCGCCTAGTCGATGATGTCTACGGTAAAGTCGATTGCAATGCCGGTTGCCTTGGGCATGGAGACCTTCTGCAGTGAGAAATGCAACACGTTGCCATCCACTTGCTGTTCCATTTGCAAGGAACCAGGGGCGATGGGGGTATAGGTGTAGTCATCCATGCCCAGGGCAATCAGGTTCAGGAGGGGAATGAAGGCCATGACCTTCTTGGCCGTATTGCATTCGGCATGTTGCACGGCCTTCAGATTCTTGAAGCGCAGGCCCCGCACCAGATGATCGAGCACCAGGACATTACCCTGGAAGTCCAGGTCACCGTCATTGAAGAGTCGGAGTCGGAAGGTGGCTTGCTTTTTATCCTTGTCCACCTTGAGCTCCACAACGTGCTCAAAGCGTTGCCGGCCTTCCTTTTCCAGGGCCACTTCCTTGCTGATGGACAGCGCCGCGTGCTTGTGCTTGCCCGGGGCGGACTGCTTTTGCTGGGCATGCTTTTCCGGCTGTTCCTGCTTCTGTTCCTTGTTTTTCCGTGCACCCAGCTGTTCCGACTTGAGCGGGTCCGGCTTTTGCTTGGCCGCCCGCGTTTCTTCGGATTTCATGGGGTTGGGTTTCTGCTTTTCAGCCTTCTTGCCTTCGGCCTTGCTCTGGTCCGGCTTGTGCTTGGCGGCGCCCAGGCTCTCGCTCTTCATAGGGTCGCCTTCGGGTTTGCCGGGTTTGGCCATCAAGGCAATCAACACCTCGTTGGAGTCCTCCAGTCTGAACACGGAGCCCTGGAACACCGCAATGGTGTCGCCTTCCCCCAGTTCGGCAAAGGAGCCGGCCTTGACGGCTGCCTCGGTGATAAACGGCGGAGTGTCCTTGCCGTTTCGCCGCAAGTCAATTTGTTGATATTTTGAACAGCCGAAGGAGAAGAGAATGAGGCAGAGGAAAATTAGTAAAGCTATTGATCGATTCATGACTGCTTGCCCCTCATGTGCTATTATGAATTATTGTTCAGATAAATAGATAAAACGCTGTCTATTGTCAATTGATACGTGGCGGGCGAATCTACGATCCTGATTTTATCGCCGGCTCGGGCCGGAGGAGGGGGCGGCCCCGGCGAGGAGGTCTGGGAATGCCGCACGCCAGGCTGCACCCTGGTCCTACGAGCAGCTCCAGGCCATTACATCCCGGAGACCGAGGGAACAGCCCTGTCCTGGGTGTGGGACACCCGTCCGGCATGATCCTCGCATGCGGAACTGCAGCCGTGCAAAAGTTGACACCCGGCAGGCAGGCGGACAACTGCCGTCTTGCCGTCCCCTCGTTCACC
The DNA here is from genome assembly GCF_054653055.1 of Megalodesulfovibrio paquesii. NCBI lineage: Bacteria > Pseudomonadati > Thermodesulfobacteriota > Desulfovibrionia > Desulfovibrionales > Desulfovibrionaceae > Megalodesulfovibrio > Megalodesulfovibrio paquesii. Next base: position 315,881 of record NZ_BAAIGQ010000007.1, read on the forward strand.
ACAGCCAACATGCTGCACTTATGACATACGATCTTGCTCACACGGCCGGGCCCGAGGCCGCCGGTTTCGTCTCTGCCCTGACGGAGGTGCAACGCGCCATGCTGTTTCCCCAGGATGTCGCGTTTTCGAGGATCGGGTCGGATTTTGACGAGCCGCCCGCGCGCGTCACGGCGCGTGACCGGCTTGAACCCGTGCTGCGCCAGTTGCGCAAAAATGACCGTGAGGGTGCCTTGCGCGCCGCGGAGAGCCTCTGTCGCACGCATCCAGGGCAGCTGTTCTACCTGGTGGAAAAAGGGGTGCAGCTGGCCGGGCTGGGGCGTTTTGCCGAGGCGGTGCAGGTGTTTGACGAGGTTCTACAGCGGAATGCCAATCATTTTCAGGCACTAAAATACAAGGCCTTCATTGCCTTTGTGCAAGGTGATTCAGGGGCCGCGCTGGAGCTGTTCGGCCGGGCCTTGCGGGCGCAGCCGGGAGATCTGTTTGCCAATCTCAATTTTGGCATGGCCAAGGCCGCCATCATGCCCAAAGAGCGCCTGCCGCGGCATGCCATGCCGAACACGGCCATCTGCACCAGCCTGCCGCCGCGCAATTTTGAGCGCTCCCAGCAGGCGGTGGCGTCCTGGCTTGCACGCGGCTTTACGGTCTATTCCGTCAATACAAAGGCCGAGGCGGAGCTTTTGGCGCCGCACTTTCCAGAGGTGCGTTTCCATTTGTGCGAGGTGACAGCCAGGGAGAAGTTCGGGAAGGATTTCCAATACCTGTCCACGGTGATGGAATGCCTTGCCGCCAGCGGGGCCGAGGTGTGCGGCATTGTGAACGCAGATATCGTGATGCGCGGCACGCCGGAGGACTGGGCCACCATCGCCCATTCCGGCCGCACGGCGTTCACCTACGGCTCACGCGTGAACATGCACAGCCTGGAGGACGCCCACGGCTGGGTGCATGAGCCGGGCTTTGATGTGTTTTTCTTCCCACCGACGTTTGCCTCGCAGGTTCCTGCCTCGGAATATGCCCTGGGGTTGCCGTGGTGGGATATCTTTTTGCCAAACTGGGCCATGGCCTCGGGATTTCCCATTGCCTATGTCTATTCCCCAGTGGCCATGCATCAGTATCACGCCATGAACTGGGATTTCACGCTGTATTACGATTTTGGCTTGTACACGATTCGCCGGTTCTTCGCGCCCATGCTTGGCACGCTTGTGGCGGCCAACCCGGGGCGTAATCTGTACCTGCGCCGACTGGTGGCGGCGGTGGCCTTTACCGCCAAGCGCACGCCCAGGGGCGTGGCCACCCCGGTGATCTGCACCAGCGATCTCTTGCGCCGCGCCCATGCACCCATTGACCCCATGCAATGGATGCATCTGGAATACGATACGTTGGTCATGTTCTAGTGTTTGGTTCTCAAGCCAGATTTCTTGCATTATTAGATGCAGGCTGGCCGCGCCGGATTGCGGCGCTTGCGTAACGTCCGCTCCCAGGGTTGTCGTCTTGTCACCCCGGGAAACCATATGGAGCCCTCATGGACCACCAGATTTCCTCGCAAGCACAGTCTGCTGCAGGTCGCCCCTTGCGTTTCATGCAGGTCCATACGTTTTATGACCAGTATCTGGCCCAGCTGTACAGCCAGTTTCCAGCTCTTGCGCAGGCTCCGTACGCAACCCAGCTGCAGGTGTTGAAGGAAGACGGCTTCAGTGCCGTCCATATGCTTGGCTTTCATATGGATTCGCTTGGGTATGAGACCAATGTGGTCATTGGCAACAACCTGCCGGCCCAGTATGCCTGGGCCTTTGAAAACGGGCTGGCCCAGGGACCGCGCCGCGCCCCATCCATGCGGGAAATCCTGCTGGCGCAGATCGAGGCCTTCAATCCGGACATTCTGTACCTCACGGATCCAATCCACTATGATTCCGGCTTTGTCCGGCAGTTGCCCCGGCGGCCGCGGCTGGTGCTCGGCTGGCGCGCCGCCAATGTGCCTGCCGATTGGGATGTGAGCGAGTTTGACGTGATCCTCTCCTGCTTGGCCGGGATGCGCCGCATTGCCCTGGAGCGAGGCGCCCGCAAGGCCGTGCATTTTTACCCGGGTTTTCCGCAGGTGCTCTTTGATGCGGTAAAAGACGTGCCGCAGGGGCATGACGTCTGTTTTTACGGGCAGGTCAACGGGCATCAGTACCCGGCCCGCATCCGCATGCTCCACACCCTGGTGGAGGCTTCCCTGCAAGCCCAGTATTCCTTGCGCATGCATGTGGGCGGTCAGCTGGAGACTGCCACGCCGCTGACGCGGGCAGTCAGCCAGGGGGCGGTCTATGGCATGAATCTTTGGAGACTCCTGCGCGCCAGCCGACTGATTTTTGATGTGCGAGGCAGCATTGCCACCCTGAACGCCAAGGGCGAACTGCAGGACCTTGCCGGCCGCGAAACGGCCAACATGCGGCTCTTCGAGGCCACGGGGCTTGGAACCTGCCTGCTGACCGAGCATTATGACAACCTGCATGAGCTGTTTGTGCCCGGCAAGGAGATCGTCACCTACGCTTCGGAAAAGGAAATGGTGGACAAGCTGCGCCACTACCTCGCCCACGAAGAGGAACGCCAGGAGATTGCCGCGGCCGGTCTGGCGCGGTGCCAGCGCGACCATTCAATGGCCGCGCGCATCCAGGAATTCCATGCCATCATCCAGCGCCATCTGGCCCGGCAACAGGACGCGCACGCGCCGGAACTGCATTCCCGCGCGCTCCCGGCGCACAGCATTGAGCGGGTCATCACCAGCCTTGGCCGTCTGGCTGCCAGGGGCACCACGCAGGAAGCCCTGGTGGGCCCGGTGCTGCAGCAGGCCATGGAGCTTGCCGAATCCCTGTTGCAGGGCGGCGAGTACCGCAAGGCAATGCAGCTGGCCATGGCCGCAAAGGCATTGCCGGTGGCCGCGCCGGGTGTGGATGTCTTGCGGGCCAGGGTGTTCCTGGCCCTCAATCAGTCGGAACGCGCACGGGAAGCACTGCAGGAAGAGTTGCAGGCGTTTCCACACAGTGCCAGCGCCACAGTCTTGCTCCAGCAGATCGCGCCCCCTATCCAATAGCGGACAAGCGGGCGCGCCCAGAATGCGCCACCCGCGTGGCCGTTTCGCCGGTCAGCAGCAGGGGGGCTTCCCGGAACGCAGACTGGCGAGACACTGACGCATTCTCTCCTGGCCATGGAGAATGTAAGGATTGTGTTCCTGACGCTTTGGCTCGACAATGCCCCTGGCGACGCTGTGCAGGATGGTTTCCGCACGGTCCGCGTACCGGAAGTGCCCGCATTCGAGGTACGTGGGATACAAATCCAGGGCCGTGGGATGAAACAGGGTGGAGGACAGGCCGAACTGCAGGGCCTCGTATGCCACGCTGGAAAAGCCGGTCACATGGTGTACGCTGCGTTTGAGCAGGCTGTACAAAGGCATTTCATTGGCCAGGGTAACTTCCACATTGCGCACGCCTTTTTCTGCAAGCCATGCTGCAAGGGGACCGGCCTCTGATGCATTCCGGGGATGCAGGCGCAGCAGCCACAGCCAGGACGGCGAAGACTGCAACATGACCTGCAGCAAGGCCGGCGGCAGTGGTTCTGCCAGGGGTTGCAGGGATACAAGCACGGGATGCCGGCCGGCGCAGCGGGCTTCCAGCCGGTGCAGCGCCTCTGGCGGCGGCTCGCAGCCCGGGCCATCCAGCCACAGCGTCAGCCACGGATTGCCTGCTGTGAACACCACCGGGGCGGTGCGGTCTTCGGGCAGACCGGCGGTCAGGTTCTGGCGGGATTCCTCCCCCCACATCCAGAAATGATCGGGCATCAGCTCGTAGCCTTCAGGGGGCATGCAGGTCCAATGGGTGTACATGCCGTGGTATTTTCCCTGCTTGCCGTGTTGCAAATCCACGCACGGGATTCCCAGCGAGCGGCAGGCCCAGGCCAGGCCCATGGCCTGCACGTGGTAGTAGCAGACAATTCCCACGCACCGGGGCTGCAACGCTTGCAGGATCTGCGTGTACAAGGCCCGCCACGCCCGCAGCGTGATCAGTTCTTCCAGGAAGCGCGCCTCGCTCACCTCCTCGCCGAGGACGGCCTGCGTCGTGTGGCGAAAGGAATCAAAACCGGTGATCACCCCTGCCTTGGAGACGGGCACCTCCCGGCACTGTGTTGTATAATTGATTGTCAATCCCGGATATTTTCGCGGCAGGGCCGGCGCGCGCTGGCCTTCCGCAAGTTCCAGCGGCACCATGTTCCATGTTTCTCCGAAGAGATCCAGCAGAGGATCCACATGGCGATTGTAGGCCAGGCCATTGCAGCGGTCGGTGTAGTATCCACTGGCCGAGAACAGCAAAAAGTCCGGGCCCGGGCCGGCCTGTTCCTGCCCGGCCGGCCCGATTTGGGCAGGCCGGGCTGTCAGGGCGGCCTGGCTGCGAGGAGACAGGATAAACCGGGTACTTTTGATGTCCGGACCGGGCAGGCGAAGAAACTGCGAAGCCGGGCCGCCGATGCACTGCCAAATGGCCAGGCGCATCACCGGCCACACCCGCAGGCCGTGATGCCGGAGCGCGTTGACATCGCAGCGGCGTTCTATTTCGACCAGTTGCTCGGTCAGGGTGCGGTGATTCATCGGTATGTTTGTTCCATGTTGCCGGCCGGGGCTGCCCGGGAGCCTGCAGCCTGCCGTGGAGGCGCTAGGCACCCAGGTTGCTGTGCAGCACCTGGGCATACCGGGCCAGGGGGGCGGTCAGACGCCGGCCTTTCAGCGCGGACCAGGCCGTGGGCGGCAGGCCGGGCTCTCCGGACGTGCGCATGAATTCCACCATGTCCCGCGTCAGTACTTCCCCGGCCGCGAGATTCCGCGCGGCGACGATGGATTTCTTCTGGAACTGGCGGTAGGTGCGGTCGGATTCAGAGAGCGTCTTGAACCGCGCCGGCCCCAGGGCCGCCTCCGCCGTGCGTACCAGCTGCACGTACCGGGCGAACTCCTCCGGCTCCAGCGCGGCCTGATAATCCACCCCTTTTTCGGCCCGGCTCAGGGTGTAGTGCTTTTCCAGCACGCAGGCCCCGGCGCCCAGGGCCAGAAGATCCATCAGGGGCGATTCCGGCAGGGAGCCGTCGGTATGGTCGGCATACCCCACGGGATAGTCGAAAATACGCTGCAGCAGCCCCACGCGGCGGATGTGCGCATCGGCAATGGCCGTGGGGAAGTTCTGCACGCCATGCATGAGTATCATGTGCAGGGGGGCGTGGCGCTCCGCGGCAAGCACTGCGGCGCAGATCTCCTCCACCGTGGAGGCGCCGGTCCCCAGGGTGAAGGGCGTGCCCGAGGCGGCCACCAGATCCAGCAGGTCCGGATTGGACAGGTCCGAGGAGTTGAGCTTGATGCCATCCACCCGAAACTCCAGGGCCAGCCGGGCGCTGGGCACATCAAAGGTACAGGCCAGGACATCCAGCCCCGTGGCGCGCGCCGCGGCGACGATGGGCTCCCACTGCTCGCGGGTAAAGGCAATGCGTTGCAGGGTGGCATAGGCCGGATGGTCCGGGGTGACCTGATGGTCCCTGGAAAAAAACTGCAGCTGCACGGCGTCCGCGCCAGTCGTGGCGGCGGCTTCCACCAGACGGAGGGCCTTTGCAGGATCGCCATCATGCGCGCAGGCCATCTCGGCGATGATGTACGCGGGCCGCTGCGGGCCGACTTCTTTGGAACCAAGGCGAATGCAGTGCATGGGATCAGTCCGCGGGTAAGAGGTGCACCAGTTCGTCCCGAATCGTCTGGCCCGGCATGGGCATGGGCGCGCGTTCCCAGGGCGGCATCAGGCCGCGGCCGGCCAGGGCGGCCTTGAGGGAGAGATGCCAGCCATGGCGGCAGGCGGTCTCGAAAAAGGGCTCCTCCACCTCAAAGACGATGGCCCGGGCCCGGTCCAGTCTGCCGGTCCGCACGGCCTCGAAAAATTCCAGCTCAATGGCGGGGACCACATTCCCGATGCCCACCAGATAGGCCGGCTGCCCCCAGAGGGAGGCCGTCAGATAGGCGCGCATGCCGCCAGCCCCGCCGATGATGCACAGATCCTGGCCGAGCTGGCGGTTGTACGCGTAGCTCATGGCCGGGCTGTGGCTTTCTTCCTTCATGCCGGCCACGGCGGGCAGCGCCGCCAGCCGGCGCAGCAGGGCCACCGAGGGCACATAGGGAGCGCCGCCAAACCCATTGGGGATGGGGGCCAGATGCAGCAGAATAGGGAGGGGGCTGTTCTCGGCCACGGCCCTGGTGTACTCGTACGCCGCCTCTTCCCCATAATACCGGTCGGGGAAAACGCTCAGGATGGCCGCTGCGCCGATGGTGGCCGCGTGGTGGACGAATTCCCGCGCCCGGGCCAGCGGACCAGCCGGGGGCGTGGTGACGATGACCGTCGCCCGGCCCGCGGCGGCCTGCACGGCCGTCTCGTTGACGGCCAGCATTTCCGCCTCGGTCAGCAGCGAAAAACGGCTGGTGCCGATGGTGGTCATCACCGTCCGGGCGCCGGCGTCGATCAGGTAGCGGACATAGCCGGCCAGACCATCCAGATCCAGGCTGCCGTCCTCACCAAAGGGCACGGGCAGGGGAAAGACAGGGCCTTCCACCCGAAACTGCGCGCTTACGGCTGACATGGTTCCATCTCCTGCGCTCTGGCGGGCGCCTGCAGTTGCGCCATGAACTGTTCCACCACGGTGAATTGGTAGGGGTAGTCGATATCGAAGGAGCGTTCCGGCGGCATGACGTGCACGGTCATGGGGCGGCCAAAGAAGGTTTTTTCCCGAACATAGGTCTCCACGGTGGCAAGGTAGATGGAGCCATTGGGGTAATACAGGGGCTCGATTTCCTGGCTGCGGGTGGAGAATTGATAGGCCTCCGGCTCGCGCATGTCCATGCGTTCGATGCAGCCCGGTCGGCTGCCGTTGGCCGGTGCAAGGGCGCGCAAGGCCAGCTGGGGCGGAAACTCGTACCGTGTCACGCCGATCAGCCGCGGGCATTCGGCCCGATGCCGTGCAAAACGGGCCATGGCCTCGCGCACGTCTTCAGCCGTGCGCAGGGGGCAGGTGGGCAGACACATGCCCACCACGTCGTACTGCCCGGCATGTCCTGGACGGTCAAGGAATTCAGATATGATTTCAACGGCCTTCACCGTATCGCCCGCCAGTCGCTGCGGCCGGGTATCCGCCTGCGCACCAACGGCCACCGCCAGTTCCAGAATCTCCGGATCGTCCGAAGAGACGTACACCTCGGAAAAAACCCCGGCCCGGAGCACGGCTTCCACCGTGTAGGCCAGCAGCGGCTTGCCATTGAGGGGCAGCAGATTCTTGCGGGGGATGCGTTTGGACCCCCCGCGGGCAGGGATGATGCAGACGGATTGGCCGGTGCTCATGCCACCTCCTCCAGCAGGCTGAGGGTATTATGGTAGGCCACGCTGTCCCGTACGCTGCGACAGACGCGTTCGACCTCCTCGGCGGTCATGGTGTTGCTGGACGGCAGGCTGATGCCCCGCTGGGACAGGCGCAAGGACACGGGCTGCACCGGACTCATCCCTGCAAAGACCGGCTGGCTGTGCAGGGGGGGGAAGAAGGGCCGGGAATCCACCCCCTCGCGATTCAGCCAGCGCATCAGCTCGTCCCGCGTCAGGGGGAAGGAGTCTTCCACCAGCACGGTGAACAGCCAGCAGATGCTTTGGGCCCAGGGAGCCTTGGGTTGCATCGTCAGCCCGGCGATACCCTTGAGCAGATGCCCATAGGTATCCGCCAGACGCTGGCGCAGGGTCAGGAACTTGTCCACCTGTTCCAGCTGGGCCAGACCAATGGCAGCCTGGAGGTTGGTCATGCGATAATTGAAGCCCACGGTTTCGTGAACGTACCGTTGCGTGGGGCTCATGCCGTGGTCGCGCAGGACTTTCATGCGCTCCATGGCCGGGACGTTGGAGGTGGTGATCATCCCGCCTTCGCCCGTGGTCATGATCTTGTTGGAAAAGAAGCTGAAGCAGCCGGCATCGCCAATGGATCCCACGCTGCGGCCCTTGTAGCGCGCCCCGAGAGCCTCGGCGCAATCCTCGATGACCACCAGCCCGTGCTCGCGGGCCAGTTCCATCAGCGGGTCCATGTCACAGGGGTGGCCGTAAAGATGCACCGGGAGCATGGCCTTGGTGCGCGGGGTGATGGCTTCGCGGCAGCGGTCGGGGTCCATGGTCCAGGTTTCCGGGGAAACATCCACAAAGACCGGCGTGGCCCCGGCATGAACCACCGCATTGGCCGTGGCGGCAAAGGTGGCATCCGGCACCAGCACCTCGTCGCCCGGGCCCACGCCAAAGCCCAGCAAGGCCAGGTGCAGGGCCGTGGTGCAGTTGCTGGTGGTCAGGGCGTGGCGCACATTGGCAAAACGGGCGAACTCCTGTTCAAACGTGCGGACGTAGGCGCCCTGGGAGGAAATCCAGTTGGAGGCAATGCAGTCCGTCACATATTTGAGCTCATTGCCGCCAAGGTGGGGCTGCATGACCGGCATGCGCCACAGTTCCGCCAGGGAGATGAAATCCACCAGCCGGCCCTGATCATCCAGGATGGGCAGGTGCCGGATGGTGTCCGTCAACTTGTCCATATAAGTCTCCCGAGGCTGCCCGGCCAGGGCGAACACAAAATTGCGCTGCATGTGGTCGCGGGCGGGGGAATCCAGATGCGCGCCTTTGAGGATGGCCCGGCGCACGTCGCCATCGGTGAAGATGCCTTGCACGGTGAGTTGGGTGTCTGCCACAAACACAATCCCGAACGCGCCGGCGTTCAGGGCGGTGAGCACATCCTTGATGACGGCGTCGTGCGGCAGAATGTTCTTGCGAATGTCCTTCATGCGATCTGCTCCCTGTTGTCCGGCGGAATCCGGCCGGAGCGAAAAACAGCCTCCAGGAGATCAAGCTGCGGCCGCAGATCCTGGAACGGCACACGCCAGGCTTCCAACACCAGATCCACCCCCCCCGGCAGCAGCGGAGCCAGCCGCCGGAACAGGCCGCCATCGGGCGGCAGGGGAAGGTGACGATCCGCCAGGCCATCGTTGTGGCTGACATGCACCACCCGCACATGCGGGGCCAGCAGCCGGACGGCGCTATCCACCTCGAATCCCAGGGTCCGGGCGCTGACATGCAAATGGCCCAGATCCAGCAGCAGCCCGACGTTTGGCGCAGCAATCCTTTCCAGAAGCATCAGCAACTCCAGCGGCTCCCCACCAAGCAGCAAGGGATCGCCCGGCAAAAAGTTGCTGTCTTCCACCACATTGTTTTCCACAGCAAGTTCCAGACCAAGCTCCGCAGCCTCCCGCGCCAGGATCTGCACGGACTGCACAAAGATTTCCTGGGCCTGTGCGGCCGGGATGCGCGGCAAGGAACGCAGTGGCCGCCCCAGATCCGCTGGCGAGGCATGCACGCAAAACCCGGCATGGACGCTGTAATAGGGAATCTCCAACGCCGCGCAGAGCTGCAGGGCCGTGCGGCACAGGGTCAGGCTGGCCTTGAGTACGTCCGGATCATTGGAGGCCAGATTGAGGACAAACTGGTTGGCCGGCGGCGGGAAATAGTTGTGGATGCGGAAGCGGAAGCCCGATTCGGCGACGTGCCGGGCCAGGGTTGCGGCCAGTCCCGCCACGGCAGCCGGCCCGTCCCCGGCAACCGGACAGGCCAGCCCGGCGCTCAGTTCCAGACCCGACACACCCGCCTGTCGCGCCTGATGCACCAGCTCGTCCAGCGTGGAGGCGGCAAAGCAGACGTTGGAGGCGAACACGTTGCCATCGTCAATGGCCGGGCCAGAATCCGGATCCAGCTCCGCAGGGGGGGGGCAGGTTGCGGTGTTCATGCCAGAAGTCCGAAGTGGATGCGCGTATCGGCCGCAATGGCAACCCGGGCCGTGCAGCCAGCCACGCGCAGGGCGGTTTCGCCACTGAGGCCGCCGGCCGGGCGCTTGAAACAGAGGTTGCTCCAGTCCAGCACCTCGCCGGCCGCAATGTCCCGCGCAGCCACCAGACTGCGGCGCATGGCCGGCAGGTTGGCCTGCTCCTGGGCACAGGGCGCCTTGTGGCTCGACCCAAGGCTCAGCTGGGTCTGGCGCGCCAGTCGCACCAGTTCGCCCAGCTCCGCCGGCTCCATGGAACTGGTGTGGTCCGGCCCGGGCAGAGTGCGGTCCAGGGTGAAATGCCGTTCCAGCACGCAGGCCCCCAGGGCCACTGCCGCCAGGGAGGCTGCCAGCCCCTCGGCATGGTCGGAATAGCCGGCCAGACAGTCAAAGGCCTCTCCCATGGCCACCATGGCCCGCACATTGGCGTCTTCCAGAGCCGAGGGATAGTTTGTGGTGCACTGCAGCAGGATGATCTGTTCGTTGCCGGCCCGGCGGATGGCCTCCACGGCGCTGGCCACCTCGGCCAGGGTGCACATGCCCGTGGAAAGCAGCATCGGCTTGCCCTTGGTCGCCACATGGGCCAGGAATGGCAGCTCCACGGCCTGGCCGGAGGCGATCTTGAAGGCCGGCGCCCCCAGCTCATCCAGAAGATCCGCATCCTCAAAGGAGTAGGGGGTGGACAGGAAGAGAATGCCTTCATCCCTGCAGCACTGGGCCAGGGCGGCAAAATCGCTGTCTCCCAGCTCCAGCTGTTTGAGCATGGCCAGCTGGGACTCTGCCGGATCCGTGAGGCGCTGCTGATAGGCCGCCTTGGCTGCCGCCCTGGTGACCACCCGTTCGGCCTTGAACGTCTGAAATTTGACGCAATCCGCCCCCTGGCGCCGGGCCTCGGCCACCAGACGCTTGGCCAGCTCCAGGCTGCCGTTGTGATTCACCCCTGCCTCGGCGATGATGCAGACAGGCTCGTCCGGGCCCGTCAGGCGTTGGCCAATGCGGATAGGTTTGATCATAGGTTTGATCATTGTTGCGCGCTCCCAGGTCCTTAGTGCTCACCCGGGCCGTCCCGCCCCTGACCGGCCGGACGGCGCGGTCTGGTGCAATACGGCGAGGCACTGTTCATTGCGTTGCAGGAGCACCTGCCACGTTGACGCGAGGTGCTGTTCGTGCATCCATGCGTGCATAGCAAGGATTGCACCATCCTTCTTCGCAAGGCTGGAACAGTTTTGGCATTACAAGAGAATCTCATAGGTTGATGCAGGGAACCCGCCGGCGAACCCGTCGGAAGTGCGGCTCAGGCCGCCGCCGTGCGCGGGCTCTGCGGCACTCATTCAACACACTGGCGCGCAGGCCCTGGCGGTGGCTGCCACAGTGGCTGGTTCCGGAGGAGGAGTTCATGTCGCGTTTGCTCAATCTTGGCTGCGGAAGCACCTTTCATCCCGATTGGGTGAATGTGGATGTGGCTCCCAGGCCTCCGCATGTCCTCGGCTATGACCTGCGGCATGGCGTGCCCTTCCAGGACGAGCTGTTTGACGCCGTGTATCATTCCCATGTGCTGGAACATTTTTCTCGCAAGGATGCCGGGGCCTTTCTCCGGGAGTGCCTGCGGGTGCTCTTGCCCGGCGGCATCCTGCGTGTGGCCGTGCCGGATCTGGAGGGTATTGCCAGGGCCTACCTGCAGACGCTCGCAGACGCCCAGGCCGACACGCCAGAGGCCGAAGCCCGGCACGAATGGATGACCATTGAGCTGCTGGATCAGCTGGTCCGTCACGCCAGTGGCGGGGAGATGCTGGAATTCTGGCAGCGCCGGCCTGTTCCGGCGCGCGAATTCGTCCTGGAGCGGGTTGGGGCCGAGGCGCGCCAGGTTCTTGACGATCCGAACCCCGGCCCGGCCGCCTCTGACGCTCCGCCCTCCGCCCAGGAGGTGGGACAGTTTCGGCTTTCCGGCGAATGCCATCTCTGGATGTACGACCGCCTCTCCCTCAGGCGGCTGTTGCACGACGTGGGATTCGAGCAGATCCGCGTCATGCCGGCTGCGGAGTCGGCCATCCCCGGCTTCGCGCGCTATGGTCTGGACGTGGAAGCCGACGGCAAGGTCCGCAAGCCGGACTCCCTCTTCATGGAAGCCCGCAAACCTGCTGGCACCACCACGACCCTGCGCGTGGCCGGCTTCTGCATGCAACCTGCCGGGGGCGCAGGCGGTGCGGCCTTCCGGCTGCATCAGGGACTGCAGGCGGTGCACGCGGCCTCGTTCCTGTATGTTGCCTCCAGCAAACAACACACTCCTGGCGTGGGGGTCATCCCTGCCGTCGGCCAGGCCCGTGTGGCCAGGGAACCGCATACCGGTGAGCTGGTGCACAGCAGCTGGCCTGCCTATGTTGCCACCACCCGCGCCCGGCTGGCTGCCTACCCGGCCCGGCCGAACTATTATGAAATCTTCAGCGACTGCAAGGCGCAGACGGCAATTTCTTCCATTCCAGGCCTGGAGACGGCCCAGATCATCCAGCTGCATTGGATCCCCGGCACGGTGGATGTGGCCAGCGAGGTGGAATTCCTGCGCGGCCGGCCCATCGTCTGGACCCTGCACGACATGAATCCAATCACCGGCGGCTGCCATTACGCCGAAGGCTGCCGCGAGTTCGAGCGCTACTGCGGCCGCTGCCCGCAGCTGGGCTCCAGCGAGGAAAACGACTATTCCCGGGAGCAGTGGGCCAGAAAAAAGGCCGCCTACCGGGAGCTGGACATCACCGTGGTCTGCCCCAGCCAGTGGCTTGCCGAAGAAGTGCGCCGCAGCTCGTTGCTGGGCAAGGCGGCGGTGCACGTCATTCCCAATGGCGTGCCCACGGACGTATTCAAGCCCATGAACCGCGGTGCGATTCGTCAGGCATTGGGCATTGCAGACAATACCTTCGTGGTGATCTTTGGCTCGGACGCCCTGCACACGCGTCGCAAGGGCTTTCCGGAACTGCTGGCTGCCCTGGAACACCTGCGCGCCATGGCCAGCCCGACGGAATTGATGCTGCTGACCTTTGGCTCCCCCGGGCAGCTGGCCCAGGTGAAGCTGCCTTTCCGGTGCATGCACCTGGGCACACTGCATGCGCCCTCAGACGTGGCCATGGCCTACAACACTGCGGATTGTCTTGTGATTCCGTCCCTGGAAGACAACCTGCCCAATGTGGTGCTGGAGGCCATGGCCTGCGGCGTGCCCGTGGCCGGCTTCAGCACCGGAGGCATCCCGGACATGGTGGATGCCGGCCCCGCAGGCACGGGACGACTTGTTCCCAAGGGCGATACCGGCGCCCTGGCCGCAGCCATTGCCGAACTGCGGGACATGCCCGCCCCAGCCAGACAGCAGCTGCGGATGCGTTGCCGCCAGACGGTGCTGACCCGCTTTACCCTGCTGCACCAGGGGCAGGCCTACAAAGCCCTGTACGAGGAAGTGCTGCAGCGCCGTGCTGTCCAAGCATGATATTTGCATTAAATTTCGAGATGCTCATCTGGAGGACGATATATGCCGACGATCGAATGGTTGAAGCAGGAGTTTGATTACGGGTACGACAGCGGCGACATCCTCGCACTGCGTCCCGATGCCTGCCGGGCGAATGAAGAACGGCGCTGCGGCGGATCATATTTCAATTATTTCAACAAAGCCGTGAAGCCACTGCTCCGACCGGACGCCCAGGTGCTGGAGCTCGGGCCCGGGCGCGGCTCCTGGACCCGGGCACTGCTCGCCCAGCTGCCGGAGGGGAGTCTGCACACCTGCGACTTTCAGGATGCCACGCCCTGGCTCAAACCCGACCAATACGGCGGCCGGCTGCAATGCCATCAGGTGGAAGACAATACCTTCTCCTGCGTTGCTGATGAGCAGTTCGACCTGTTCTTCTCCTTTGGGGTGCTTTGCCATTGCAACACCTCCACTATTCGCACCATCCTGGAACACGCCCTGCGCAAGGTGAAACCCGGCGGTCATGCCATCCACAATTATGGCGCCTGGGAAAAGCTCGGCGCGTGGGGATTTGCCCGCGGTGGCGTGCCGGAAGAGTTCAGCACCCAGCCGGATGACGCGATCTGGTGGCCCCGCAACACCGTCAACATCATGGCTTCCCTCTGCCGCGATGCGGGCTGGACGGTGCTGTGCGATGACCTGCAGTATTTCCAGCGTGATGGCGTGATTTTGTTGCGCCGTGATGCCTGATCACCTTTCCACGATTGCGGAGCCTTTCATGTCCACCCCTTCCATGCATCGGAGCGAGGTCCAAGGTCCTCCGCCAGCCTCGGCGGAGCAGGCCAGACTGCTGGCAAACCGGCTGTACCGGCTGGGCAGCCATGCGCCCGCCCAGGTGATGCGCCCCTTGCTTGACGATGTGGTCAGCATGCTGCGGTCGCTGGTGGCGGCTGGCCAGCACGATGCGGTCAATACCCTGGGAGCGGCGGCCAAGGCCCTGCGCATTCCCGTGCAGGACCTGGATTTGCTGCGCTCCCTGGCCTTTGTCGCCCAGGGAGACACGCTGGGCGCGCGCGAGGCGCTCAAGGAAGAACTGCGCTATTTTCCAGACAACGAGACGGCCCGCCGCATGATGGAACTGCTCCAGGGGCATGACAGCCGGACAGAGACCGTAGCAGACCCCGACCTGGCCGCCATTCTGCCGGTCATCCGCGCCTATACCATGGTCGGCCTGCCCAGGCTCCAGTCGCTCTTTTCCCTGGCCAAACAGGTCTGTCTGGCGGACCTGCCCGGGGATTTTGCCGAGTGCGGCGTGGCTGCCGGCGGCTCCAGCGCCTTGCTTGCCTATGCCATCCGACGGTACAGCCGGCGGCCCAGGACCCTGTACTGCTTTGATACGTTTTCCGGCATGCCCGATCCTGGCCCTCAGGATGTCCACCGCGGCATCACCGCCCAGGAAAGCGGGTGGGGCGCGGGGACCTGCGCTGCGCCTGTGGAAAGTCTGCTTGAAGTCTGCCGGCTCTTGGGCCTGGAAGATCTGGTGCGCCCGTTCCCGGGTTTCTTCAAGGATACCCTGCCCATGGCAGCCAGGGAGATTCCGGCCCTGGCGCTGCTGCACATGGATGGGGACTGGTATGAATCCACCATGGATATTCTGAATAATTTCTATGACCTGGTGACGCCCCAGGCTCCCATTCAAGTGGATGACTTCGGGTATTGGGAAGGCTGCGACCGCGCCCTGGCCGATTTCGCCACCGCGCGCGGGCTCTCCCTGGCCGTGAAGCGCATCCCCGGCGGGGTGGGGGCGGTCTTTCTCAAGCCTGCTGCCTGAGGAGCCCCCGGCTTGGCCGAGTGCCAGGGGAGGAGGGGGAGCCAGCCTGTTGCGCTCCATCAACATGGACACTGCGCACCTGAGCACCTGCCCCGGCCCCCCTTCCTGGCCCGACCACACTGCAATCCACGCCCCCGTGTGGGGGGCGACCCGTCCGCGTCACCAGCGAGGTATCCCCCAAGCTGTTTCAATCCACGCCCCCGTGTGGGGGGCGACTCAACCCCTATCGTTTACGTTATACGGTAGGGGGTTTCAATCCACGCCCCCGTGTGGGGGGCGACCGGACCTGCTGCGCGAAGGCAGGGTTGTGGCCCGGTTTCAATCCACGCCCCCGTGTGGGGGGCGACTGCGGGGTGCCCGTCATGCGGCGGGGCATCCCAGCGGTTTCAATCCACGCCCCCGTGTGGGGGGCGACGCCCCTTTTTGGCGGTACGCCGCCTTCTGTGGCTGTTTCAATCCACGCCCCCGTGTGGGGGGCGACGTTTAACCTTCCAGCCAAACAGGGAGCCCAGCAGTTTCAATCCACGCCCCCGTGTGGGGGGCGACTTATCACCCCGCCGGCCCTTGTGGGCAGCCCGGAGTTTCAATCCACGCCCCCGTGTGGGGGGCGACCACTTGGTGGCTGGGCAGTGGATGAGTCTGGAGGTTTCAATCCACGCCCCCGTGTGGGGGGCGACCCACGGCGTCACGTGTGTTGCCCTTGATGATGGTGTTTCAATCCACGCCCCCGTGTGGGGGGCGACCTTGCCGGTATCGTCTTTGCGGCCTTGCATGGCTAGTTTCAATCCACGCCCCCGTGTGGGGGGCGACGGTCAGCGGCAGCCAATGCAGCACCCGCAATAGCGTTTCAATCCACGCCCCCGTGTGGGGGGCGACCCTCGCAAGATCATTATTAACGTTTTAATTGCGACGTTTCAATCCACGCCCCCGTGTGGGGGGCGACTATTGCTTTTGAGGACGCCTTTCAGGGCATCTACGTTTCAATCCACGCCCCCGTGTGGGGGGCGACGCTGCGGACGGACTACATGGCCGACCGCGCAGCGGTTTCAATCCACGCCCCCGTGTGGGGGGCGACCTTCATGCAGACGCTGTAGACCAGCCACCCGGCGGTTTCAATCCACGCCCCCGTGTGGGGGGCGACTCAGCGCCCTTGTAGGTTTCACTGGTGGCCATGGAGTTTCAATCCACGCCCCCGTGTGGGGGGCGACCCAGCGGTCCAACGCCCAGTTCCCCGGCGCTGTTGTTTCAATCCACGCCCCCGTGTGGGGGGCGACCGGCCAGTCCGGCAGGTCCTGGCCGCGGCCGGCCTGGTTTCAATCCACGCCCCCGTGTGGGGGGCGACTTTTCCGAGACGTTGCTCTCCTCGCTCCAGCCAGAGTTTCAATCCACGCCCCCGTGTGGGGGGCGACCAGAGGCTAGGCTGCTATTCCACGACGCTAGGCAGTTTCAATCCACGCCCCCGTGTGGGGGGCGACCGCGGCACCAGCAGGCCGCGCCCAGGCCGCCGGTGTTTCAATCCACGCCCCCGTGTGGGGGGCGACACGCAGGACGAGGCCGCCGCCCTCCTGGCCGTGCTGTTTCAATCCACGCCCCCGTGTGGGGGGCGACGGTCGCCCCTCCCAAACCGGAGGGGGGCGCGGGGGTTTCAATCCACGCCCCCGTGTGGGGGGGCGACGTTGCGACGGGCATCAAGCACACTCCTTCTTCTTGTTTCAATCCACGCCCCCGTGTGGGGGGCGACCCCACTACACGGCAAGCACGGCGCGCACATCGAGCTGTTTCAATCCACGCCCCCGTGTGGGGGGCGACGCACAGCCAACGCGGTGGACGTCTGCCAGGGCTCGTTTCAATCCACGCCCCCGTGTGGGGGGCGACGTGTTGGTTTGATCCTCGCATATGACCTCCTCGGAGTTTCAATCCACGCCCCCGTGTGGGGGGCGACGCCAGCAGGGTCCGGGTCATCTCCAGCAGGCGGGTTTCAATCCACGCCCCCGTGTGGGGGGCGACGTGTTGGTTTGATCCTCGCATATGACCTCCTCGGAGTTTCAATCCACGCCCCCGTGTGGGGGGCGACGCCAGCAGGGTCCGGGTCATCTCCAGCAGGCGGGTTTCAATCCACGCCCCCGTGTGGGGGGCGACAGGCCTCCGCGTCGATGCTGCTCTCGTTGACCAGGTTTCAATCCACGCCCCCGTGTGGGGGGCGACGGTTTGAGGCCCAGGGGCAGCCGGCCAAGCTCAAGTTTCAATCCACGCCCCCGTGTGGGGGGCGACTGTACGTAGAATATGGATGATAGCTTTGGTCAAGAAGTTTCAATCCACGCCCCCGTGTGGGGGGCGACTCCCGACCAGCCTCCAGGGCCAGGCCGAATACTGGTTTCAATCCACGCCCCCGTGTGGGGGGCGACCTCGCCGCGCTGCAAGCCCAGGTGATAGCCTGCCAGTTTCAATCCACGCCCCCGTGTGGGGGGCGACGTAGTTCAAATCCAGCCTGGATGGTCTTGCCGCGTTTCAATCCACGCCCCCGTGTGGGGGGCGACGCGGGGAGCGGGGAATGAGTGATCAGGACATCAGCGTTTCAATCCACGCCCCCGTGTGGGGGGCGACTGATCCAGCTCCATGGTGTCGGCATTGACGATGGTGTTTCAATCCACGCCCCCGTGTGGGGGGCGACTTCCACAAGCACACGCACGGGGCCAGAGAGATTGTTTCAATCCACGCCCCCGTGTGGGGGGCGACGTGCGGATGTGTGCGGATTTATGCGGATGTGTGCGTTTCAATCCACGCCCCCGTGTGGGGGGCGACGGAGTGCCACGCCTTCACCTTCTCTTTCATGCGCGTTTCAATCCACGCCCCCGTGTGGGGGGCGACAGCTGCAGTAAGGGCGGCTCTTGCGAGGAGCAAGTTTCAATCCACGCCCCCGTGTGGGGGGCGACGCTTGCCATTGAGCGCCAGGCTGACAGCAGGCAAGGTTTCAATCCACGCCCCCGTGTGGGGGGCGACCAGCATTCACGTCCCCAAATGAAGTGAGTGCTCGTTTCAATCCACGCCCCCGTGTGGGGGGCGACCTCGGTTGCTACGTGCTCTTGATCGTCTAGTACTGTTTCAATCCACGCCCCCGTGTGGGGGGCGACGCCACCATCCACGTGCCAGCCCACAAGGACGTCAGTTTCAATCCACGCCCCCGTGTGGGGGGCGACGGCGGGTGTCGCTCGTGAGCCACAACGGGACGCAGTTTCAATCCACGCCCCCGTGTGGGGGGCGACCACCTCCGTTATGCGCGCCGGGCAGTATAGGCCGGTTTCAATCCACGCCCCCGTGTGGGGGGCGACGGCCTAGGTGGTCCTCCCCGTCGATCTCTTGGCTGTTTCAATCCACGCCCCCGTGTGGGGGGCGACGATGACGATCCGCATCAGCTCATGCGCCTGCATAGTTTCAATCCACGCCCCCGTGTGGGGGGCGACGTCAGGGCCGGGACGTGGATCCCCCTGGACCTGGTTTCAATCCACGCCCCCGTGTGGGGGGCGACATCAGCGACCTGGAGGCCTGCGTGCAGTGCTACGTTTCAATCCACGCCCCCGTGTGGGGGGCGACCAGGCGATGGTCGCGGATAAACGTCTCGCTCTCGTTTCAATCCACGCCCCCGTGTGGGGGGCGACGGGATATCGCCAGTCTCCAAGATATCCGACAATGTTTCAATCCACGCCCCCGTGTGGGGGGCGACGTCCAGCGAGCGTGGCTATGGTGGGGATTGGCAGTTTCAATCCACGCCCCCGTGTGGGGGGCGACCAAACACGGCTTCGGATGGGGCCAGCAGGATTGGGTTTCAATCCACGCCCCCGTGTGGGGGGCGACGTTGTCCCAACGGCTGCAACAGCGTCACAATAACGTTTCAATCCACGCCCCCGTGTGGGGGGCGACAATGGTGCGGCGGCGTCAAGGCGCGGCGTGCGGTGTTTCAATCCACGCCCCCGTGTGGGGGGCGACTGATTCGATGTTGGCGGCACGCAGGGCGGCACGGGTTTCAATCCACGCCCCCGTGTGGGGGGCGACCCAACTACGGCGTGAGCGTCTACGAACACTTCCTGTTTCAATCCACGCCCCCGTGTGGGGGGCGACAGGCTGTTGAGCTGCTCATGCTCACGGCAGCTCAGGTTTCAATCCACGCCCCCGTGTGGGGGGCGACGCCAGATACAGTTGCATACCACGGGTGCAGTGAATGTTTCAATCCACGCCCCCGTGTGGGGGGCGACGGAGTTGATCCCATCTACCCACTCCCCCCAGCTCTTGTTTCAATCCACGCCCCCGTGTGGGGGGCGACCGCACGCCGCAGCTCCTGGTCAGCAATGAGGAATGTTTCAATCCACGCCCCCGTGTGGGGGGCGACTCCTGGCTTCACGTTCGCAGATGAATACGTTGACGTTTCAATCCACGCCCCCGTGTGGGGGGCGACGGTCATCCCCAACAGGGCCACCTCATTCCAGGACAGTTTCAATCCACGCCCCCGTGTGGGGGGCGACGCCTTGGGGCACCGTTGAGGCTAATGGCTGCAACAGTTTCAATCCACGCCCCCGTGTGGGGGGCGACCCCTGCATGGCGACGTTGTAGGCGACGTTGAGCGCGTTTCAATCCACGCCCCCGTGTGGGGGGCGACCTCTTGAATCCTCCGTCGGCATACTCCACCACCCGGTTTCAATCCACGCCCCCGTGTGGGGGGCGACCACGGATCGTTGTCCCCCTGGACCCAGATACTGGTTTCAATCCACGCCCCCGTGTGGGGGGCGACCAGGTAGACGTTCTGCCCGCTGACCAGCACGTCGTTTCAATCCACGCCCCCGTGTGGGGGGCGACGTCGGGTGGTGTGGGCGTGGTCAGACATGACGAGGTTTCAATCCACGCCCCCGTGTGGGGGGCGACGCGGGAATATTCGTCCTTGGACTTCTCCACCGGGGTTTCAATCCACGCCCCCGTGTGGGGGGCGACCCGGACCACATCTGTCACGACGGTAATCATACCCATGTTTCAATCCACGCCCCCGTGTGGGGGGCGACAGCCGTCACTCGTGCGGAGTTGCGAGAGGCCATCGTTTCAATCCACGCCCCCGTGTGGGGGGCGACCCACGTGCATGACGCCTCTGGCGCATGGTGCCGATGTTTCAATCCACGCCCCCGTGTGGGGGGCGACAGCATGGCGTGTTGGATTTGCCCCAGGAGTTGTTTCAATCCACGCCCCCGTGTGGGGGGCGACGTGCATGACACGTGGCGCGCTGTCCCGGCGCACAAGTTTCAATCCACGCCCCCGTGTGGGGGGCGACATGGACGCCACGCGACTGGAGCCCGTGCAGCTCAAGTTTCAATCCACGCCCCCGTGTGGGGGGCGACCCTCTACAAACTCGATAGCCCCGCCTTTGCCGGTGTTTCAATCCACGCCCCCGTGTGGGGGGCGACGGTGAGGGAGTCAGCACGTGTCATTGAGCACAATAGTTTCAATCCACGCCCCCGTGTGGGGGGCGACACAATGGAGAAAGCACGAGACCCATGCCAGAGCTGTTTCAATCCACGCCCCCGTGTGGGGGGCGACTGGATACAAGTTGCTTTCAGTCCCCTGTGTTGCGGTTTCAATCCACGCCCCCGTGTGGGGGGCGACCAACCCTGTGGTGATGGTCCCGGCAGTGTGCGTGGGTTTCAATCCACGCCCCCGTGTGGGGGGCGACGGAACTGACCGTGCGGCAGGTCAAGCAACAGATGGTTTCAATCCACGCCCCCGTGTGGGGGGCGACGCAATGTGCGGGATGAGCTGGACCGCGCCAACAATGTTTCAATCCACGCCCCCGTGTGGGGGGCGACTGCGGGGTTAGCGTTACAGGTTTTATCAGGGCTCGCAAGCCCCGTTGCGCTGACCGGGAGGCAAAAGGGAGGAGGATGGAACACTGTCAGTGGGTTGATTGGATAATCTGCTTTATTACAATATACTAGCTCTTCGCGAACCTCCCGGGAAAATCGCCGTCACTTGGGGTCCGCGCACGGGTCATACCAGTAGTACTCCTTGCGGGTCGTAGCCGGCCTTGGCCCCCACATGCTCCACCCGGCGCTTCCAGTGTGCTCCCAGAAAATAGAACCGCAAGCTGTCTTCCTCCTGATGCATGATTTCCAGGAGCCGGCCGCGGAAGGCCACCCACTGCGCCGGCTCCACCAGGCATTCGAATACCGAATACTGCACCCGCTGCCCCATGTTTTCACAAGCCTTGGCCATGCGCCGCAACCGCGACCGGCCCTCGGGCGTGTCCGTCTTCACGTCGTAGCTCACCACCACCAGCACGGCTTACCTCCATAAAAATGGTGCGTAGGCCTCCACATCGCCCCGCAGGTGCCGCGCCAGCAGCAGCGCCTGGGCAAAGGGCAGCATGCCCACGGGCATTTTTTCTTCCAGAAACGGGTGCAGCACCTCCTCGCGCTTGCGCTCCTGCCAGGCCTTGATCACCTCCTTGCGCGGCTCATCCTTGAGCAGCACCGCGCCGGATTCTTCCCGCCGGAAATCCTCTGGCCTGAGCTGCTTGCGATTGATCAGGGTCAGGACCAGCCGGTCGGCGAGGTAGGGGCGCAATTCCTCCATCAGGTCCAGGGCCAACCCTGGCCGGCCAGGGCGATCCCGATGCAGGAAGCCCACCTGCGCATCCAGCCCCACGGCCGAACAGGCCGCCCGCACGTCGTGGGTGAGCAGGGTGTACAGAAAGGAGAGCAAGGCATTGACGGGATCGAGGGGCGGCCGCCGCGTGCGCCCGGAAAAGGCAAAGGCTGGAGATGGATGAAGGATCATTTCATTGAAGACGCCAAAGTACGTTGCCGCGGCCTCGCCTTCCAACCCGCGCAGGGAGTCCAGGGATTGGGGCTGGCGGATGTCCTGGAGCAGGAGCTGCAACCGGGCTGCGGCGGCCTGCACCCGTTCCTGACCGGCGGCCTCGGGATTGTTGCGCAGAAACCGCTGCAACCCGGCACGGCAGTTGCCGATCTTGGCCGTGAGGATGGACCGGGCGATGGCCGCCGCGCGTTCCAGGTCGTCGGCCCGGCGGTACTGCTCGCGCCGGAGCAGCACGTTGCCGGAGGTCTCACCCTCCACACGGGCCTGAAAGCGGCCCGTGTCCGTCAAAAAACTCACGGCCACGCTCTGTCTGGCGCACATGGCCATGCATTCCGCGCTCATGGAAGAAAGCCCCAGCAGCACCACGCCGCCCAGGGTGTGGATGGGAACGCGCAGACGCTCGTCGCCATCGAGCACAACGCGGATGGTCTCGCCCTCCTTGTGCAGCCAACTGCCGGGCGTGACGACGAACAGGGTGTTCAGCAGCTGCTTCATTCCAGTTCTCCTTCCAGATAAGCCGCCTGGGCCAGATAGTCCTGCAGCCGGCCCATCTCGGCGCGCGTGCCCGAAAGTTGTGGCAGGCAGCGCTCCTGCAGGGAGCAAGCCTTGCACCGCTTGCCCCAGACCGCGGGCGGGGTGCGGCCGGCGGCGAGCATGGCGGCCGTGTCCCGCACGGCGGCCTCGGTGGCCTGGCGCAGGGCCGGGGTAAAGGCCACCTCCTCGCGCCGTCGCGTCCGGGCATAAAACAACGCCCCCTGCGGCACGGGCACCTGGAGCATTTCCTCCAGGCACAAGGCCTGGGCGCATAGCTGCACACGGTCCCAATCCTGGGTCTTGGCCGCGCCGTGCTTGTGCTCCACGGGAAAGGGGACCAGCTGGCCGTCTTCGCGGTGGAATTCCACCACATCGGCCTTGCCCGTCAGTCCCAGCCGCTCGCAGACCAATTCCAATCCAAAGGCGGCCTTGATGCCGCGGCGGGTGTCGCGGTGTTTGACGTCCACGGCCTGATGCTCCAGGCGCCCCAGGGCTGTGGACAGGCTCTCCACCCAGCATTGCTCCAGGTGGATGAGCGCGCACTGCCGCGGGCAATAGAGCCAGTGCTGCAGGGCGGAGATGGGCAGGCGCGAGTGGTGCATGGCCGGCCTTGTGTGTTTCCAAAGTGTTTATAGGTTCCTGATGAAACTGACAAAAATCTTTGGAAAGGGAGTGCCGGGGGGACGCCTTTCTTTAAGAAAGGTGTCCCCCCGGCAGGCCATCCCGTTAAAACACTTCCCGCACTTCCACGCCGGCGGGCAGGTCAGCGGTGTTCACGGTCACGGCGTAGTCGCCATACTTGCGGGGTGGGGTGGACGTGTCCTTGAGCGCCACGGTCACGCGCTCGAAGAGGGCCTGGGCCGGGGCCTTGCCCATCTTGCAGGCGTGTTTGAATACCACCAGCTTGCGGGCGGCCATCTCGCCGCGGGCGGCGGAACGGTCGTGGTCGAACATGTTGGCCAGGGCCTCGAAGAGCAGGTCCAGATCTTCCTGGGAAAAGCCGGTCTGCTGGGCCAGGGGGGCGGACACGAAGCCGTGGCAGCGGTACAGGCCATAGGGCACGATGGATTTGCGGCCCATGGTGCGGTTGTCGCCGGATTGCTTGTCGGCCTCGCCTTCAGTCTCCACGGCCATGCGGGTGATGGAGATATCCAGGGGCACCACTTCGCTGATGGACTGGGAGAAGGCCAGCTGCACCGGCCCGCGGACTTGGCCGCAGTTGTTTTGCTTGGTGGACATGACCGCGCCGAAGGTGCGGACATCGAAGAAATTGGCGCACATGAAGTCCCGGCCGAGCTTGATTTTTTCCTCCTCGTTCTTGGCCTTGCCTTCCACGGCCACGTACGCGTCGCCGCGCACGGTGGAGAGCACGGCCTTCTCCTTGACGTAAATGCGCCAGGGGCTTTGCTCTTCCTTGGTCATCTGGACATAGTTGCGGATTTTGCGCTTCAGGCACACGTCGGTGACGAGGCCGTGGCTGGTTTCGGGGTCCAGGCGGGGGAGGTTGCCGGCGTCGGGGTCGCCGTTGGGGTTGCCGTTGGTCACGTCGAAGAGGAAGACGAAGTCGTGGCGGTGTTCAATGGCGGGCATATGCTGTTCCTCGCGCTTAGGCGGTTTCTTCTTTCTTGGCGTAGAGGGCGTTGCGTTGCTGGTAGTAGCCCAGGGCAAAGCGGCCCTGGTCGTCCAGACCCAGATGGGCCGGGAACTCGTGGACGTCGTCCAGGATTTGGCCCAGGGCCTTGTCCAAACGCACGCCGTATTCCGCCTTGGCGATGTGATGCTGGGCCAGCCGGATGAGTCGGGGGAAGACGGCCCGCGGCGTGGCCGAGGCGGCGCCGTAGAAGCGGTCCTTGATGGTGGCGTTGACCTTGCCCAGGGCGTCCAGCTGGGCTTTTTCCAGCACGGCAAAGAGCCGACCCAGGCGATAGCCGATGTTGGTGGAATCTTCGTTCAGGGACACGGTGATCTCCTCCGATGTGTTGGCCAGACGGGCCTTGCGCACGAGCAGGCCCTTGATCATGGCGGCGCGCAGGTAGTTGATGTCGCCATCGGCGCGGATGCGGCCGATGAGGCGGCTGAGCAGACTGAAAGGATAGTTCCCGCCGCTGAAGATGGCCCGGGCCAGCTCGCCCCCCAGCAGGGGCGGGATGTTCTCGGCCTTGCGCAGGGGGGCGGCCTCCACCAGCAGGCGGAACATGCCGGGGAAGGCGGGGTCGCGCGGATGGCGCTTGTCGAGGGCAATATCCTGGAAGTGCTGCCCCAGGCGGGCGGTGATCTCGCCCACGGTGCTCACATGCCAGAACCGCACGGCCAGTCGGGCATTGTTCGGACTCAAGCCAAGAATATAAAAGGGAATGTTCGGCTCGTCCAAGTCGGCGTCCAGATCCCCGGCGGTCTTGCCGTCCCGGAAGGCCTCAAGCACCAGCCGCACGAGGTGCAGCAGGCCGGCATCCTGCGAGGGCGGGGTGCTGGTGGCATCGGGATCTTCCTCGTCCTGTTCCAGATCCCCGCCCAGGCCCCCGCCCATGGTGGCGCCGAACAGGGCAAGGGCCACGGGCGCGGGCCGGGCCGTCCAGTAGACTGTGGTGGCGTCGCCAATCTGAACGCGCTGTTTGTCGTCGCGCAGCAGGTGGTTCAGGGCCGTGGTGTAGGCAAAGGCCGCGTCCTCGCAGACCGGGGCGTTGTAGTTTTGCTCCTTGCCGTAGGAAGTGAAGGCGTTTTGATTGAAGGAGACGAGATACGCCCCCGAGGTCTGCGCGCCGCGCACGCCCTTGAGATTGGGGTGCAACGCGGCGATGGGGCCACGTTCCCCGCGTGCCAGACAAAAGCCGCTGACCCCGGCCTCCCGGGCGTGGCGATACCGCAGCCAGGCCTGCCGGGCCGCGGGGCGTTCATGCACGAACTGCTGCTCTCCATCCAGTTTGAAGACCACGTTCTTGCCGGCCAGATCCGCCCAGTCGGGCAGGGCGGCGGCGCGATCCGGGGTCCAGGCTGCCAGGAATTTCGAGACGGCCTGCAGTCCGACGTCGTCGCTGTCCCCGGTCACGGCCGCATGCAGGGCCTTGAAGGCGTTGAATTGTTCCGCCAGCTTGGCCGCTTTGCCTTTGCCCTCATCCGCACCCAGCACGTAGGCCGTCTTGTCGCACAGCACATAGGCCTTGACGCCGGAGGTCCGGGTGTCCTGCTCCGGCACCACCAGCTGACTGGCCACGACTTTCTTGCCGCTGCGCTGCTGGAGATTTTGCACGGTCACCAGTTCGCCTTCGGGATTGAGGACCAGGGCGTAATGCACCTTGGCGGTGGAGAAGCCGGCGCGGGGGATGTCGACTTCGGGATCCGCAAGCAATTGCCCATAAAGGGCGTCCAGCGATTGGATGATCATGCCACGGCCTCCTTGAGGGGGGGGACAACGATGCGCCCGTTGACCATGGTGGCCCGGAAAAAGCGCGGCTCCGGCTCCTGGGTGTTCTGGCTGTAGTCCAGGTCATGGAGCATCCAGCCCAGGTTTTGGGTGCCGGTCAGGGAGGGGTCGGGCTGGAGGGAAGGATTGTCCGGGGCGAAGAAGGCCGGGAATTCCCGGCAGCCCAGATAGGGCCGGTGGAAGCAGGCGCCGTCGCGCAGGCGGCGGTTGAAGATGTCCAGGTGCTTGCCGTCGTTGCGCTCTTGGGCCTTGGGCGTGAATTCGAAGTGCGCCTCCACCCGGTAGCGGACGTCGCGCAGGAGCAGGGTGGCGCGGGGCTGGCGGTCGTCCTCGATGAAGGTCTCCACCGTTTTTGTCTTGTCGCGCATGGCCGCGGTGATGGCTGTGAAGGGCAGTTTGTGCCCCAGCTCATTGCGGCGGACGGTTTCGAAGCGGATGGGATTCAGGACGGTGACCGCGTCCACCACCCAGCGGATTTCCGGCTTCCAGTAAATGGCCTCCAGCACGCCGCGGGCCGCGGAAGGGGTGATCGTGTCGTAACTGACCCGCTCCGCCTTCATCTCCGGCCGCGTAAAACAGGCGCGCTCTCCCCAGACAAGCATCGTGACGCCATACGGCATGGGCACCTCCTTGAGGCTCTGGCCAGGACGACGGTGCAGAGAGGATGATCTTTAAGTAATCGTTTCAACCCACGTCCTGGCCTTAATTGAAAATATAATTCATAACAACACGCAAAAGACTTAATCCGATTGACGATAGCAATGTACGGGGAGGAGGCCAGAGTGTCAATATGATATTTAATAATAGAAGAGGAAAACCAGTGTTCAACTGATGAGGTTTTCAGGTCGGCTATACGTCGGATCTGTGCAGTCCAAGCCGACGGTTTCGGAATACAGGTCCGGATTCTCCAGCACGGCCACGCCGCCCCCTGCCAGCCGGAGCGCGCCGGCCTTGGCCAGGTCCAGGAACTCCTGGTGGTGCACCTGCACGGTGTGCCGCTGCAGCTGGCGCAGGATGGGGCCGGGGAACTCGGCGAATTCCAGCCGATCCACAAGCGTCCGTGTCTCGGCATCCAGGGCCACCACCACGGGCTGCATGACGTCGTCCATCAGTCGGAATGCGTTGCTGACGGCTTTGAAGGGGAATTCGAGGTACGTCTTCTGGGACAGGCCGATCTGGAGCATGTTCATGATGCGGGGCTTGTCCAGCTGTTCAGCGCCCTTGACCCAGAAGAGGTGGCGGAAATACTGCTCCACCGCGGCCGGGGCAAAGGGGTCGTCACCGTGGTGGCGGAGGACTTCTTCGGTGATCTCTGCGCGTTGCCTGGCGTCTCCGTGTTTCGGGAGACCGGTCTCGGGGCGGAAGAGCACCACCAGCCCTGGCTCGGCGCTGCGGCCTTCCCGGTTGCAGCGGCCGGCGGCCTGGGCTGCGGAATCCAGGCCGCACAGCTCCCGGAAGACGATGGGCAGGTCAATATCCACCCCGCATTCAATCAGGGATGTGCTGACCACAAGGCAGGGCAGCCCGTCCCGCAGGCGGCTGCGGATTTCGTCCAGCGCCCGGCTGCGGTGGGCCGGGGTCATGGTGGCGCTCAGGTGCCGGCAACCCTCGCGATGCTGCAGCCGATGAAAAAGCTCCCGGGCCCGGCGGCGGGTGTTCACGACGAGCAGGGACTGCGGATGGGGCGCCAGCCGGGCTTCGAGGGCGTCGTCCGTCAGCACGCCGGCCCATTCCAGGCGTGTCCGGCGCAAGCCAGTGTGCAAGGAGTTAGGATCGCGGATAATCTCCCGGACGTTCCCGGCAGGCAGGCCGAAGCGGAAGTCCTCCCGTTTGAGCAGCGCGGGCTGCGTGGCCGTGCAGAGGACTATGGTTGCGCCGTAATGGCGGGTCAGTTCCTGCAGGGCTTCCAGGCAGGGGCGCAGCAGGGGCTGGGGCAGCATCTGGGCTTCGTCCAGGATGATCACGCTCCGGGCCAGGGCGTGGAGCTTGCGGCAACGCGAAGGCTGGTGCGCAAAGAGGGATTCGAAGAACTGCACCGCCGTGGTGGCGATGACGTGGGCGTCCCAGTTTTCCGCGGCCAGGCGGTGCCGCCGGGCCGCGGCGTAAGATGCCGGCGCAGCGCGTTGCCTGCCATTGCGTTGGTCAGACTCTTCGTCCTGGGGGGCGTCATCCTTATCCGCCTCGTCCAGTGCATAGGCGCTGTGGTGCTCCAGCACGGCGTCTTCCCGGCCGAGGAACTCCCGGAAGACGTCGGCATTTTGTTCAATGATGCTCGTGTACGGGATCACGTACACGATGCGGCGCAGGTCGTGGGCCAGGGCGTGGCGCAGGGCGAAAGCCATGGAAGAGAGGGTCTTGCCACCGCCTGTGGGCACGGTGAGGGTGAACAGCCCCGGCGGCAGTGCGGCCGCGGTCAGGCAGTCTTCCAGCACCTGGGCGCGCAGATTGTTGACCGGGCCGGGGTGCTCGCGTGCGGCCTGGGCGGCTTTTGCTTCCAGACGGGGAAAGAAGCGTTCGGCCAGTTCCGGCAACGCAGCCCAGCCGGCCCGGGCCTGATACTGCGCCGGGTTGAGGAAGCGTTCCGTGTCCAGAAAATCCGCATCCACCAAACAGGAATACAGCATGCGGATGAAAAAGGAGATGGCAAAGGGGGAGGGGGTATTGCCCAAAGGCCAGAAAGTGGGCTGCACGGGGTGTAGCCCCAGGCTTTCCGGCGGACAGCGATGCACGGTGCGCTTGAGACGGCTGCGAAGATCGACGTTGGGGGTGCCTTGCCCATCGGGCAGGCCGCCATGATGCCCGGCGATGCAGGCGGCCAGCATCTTGCCAAGATCCCCCCACTGCTCGGCGGCCCATTGCGCCCCGCAGGATGCATGATCCCCGCCGCGCCGGCGGCGCTCGGGGTTCTGGTCTCGCAAATACTCCTGAAATTCCGGGCTACATTTGCCAAGATCATGCAGCAAGCCAGCCGCTTCGCCCCACGACCCGGCACAAAAGGCCTCGGCAAACCCGCGGGCCAGGGCGGCGGTACGTTGCAGGTGCTCATCCAAGGGCTGCCAGTCGGCAGCAAGCGTACCAGCCTTTGAATGCGCAAGGTATTGAGGCATGGCGCCACCTGTTTTTGATGTGGTGATAAAAGATCACCAGCCGTTCAAAAAATGGCTACCATGTCAAATCTAGCCCCATCAAGGCCGCAATTGGAGGCTGAGCACATAATCAAAGGTGGAGCATTGCGAGATACCGTCTCTCTCTCTGCCCCCCTCGCACCAGCGGTGGTTCGCGGCCGCAGTGTGAGCTAGAGGGAGATTTGGCGCAGGCGGGATATGATGGGAGGGTCGTGGGGCCAAAGCCCCCCCAAAAAGGCTTGCGGAGTCTACGCCCCGACGCTTTTTGGAGATACTGTTCTGGGTACGTTTTAGGAGGATGTGGAGTGCCCTAGGGTTTTCTTGGACACCGAATATGACATACACGAGGTGCGTCCAGGAGGAGTCCGATGGAGAAGGGAACGAGCGCGCCCGGGCGGTTTCAGGCCAGGTGCAAGGCCGAGGCGGTACTTCGATTGCTGCGCGGCGGGGCCGTGCTCACGCCACGGCCGGCGAGCGACGTGGTCGAGGCCAGACGGTTCACGGCGAAAATCGGCGAGTTGTCCATGGATAACGAATTGTTGCGCGAGAAGATCGCCCGCATGGAGGCTGGCCGCCTTTTGGCCCGCAGGAGATCGAGGAAGCGAGCCGCGCCACCTCGCGCTGCACAGAAAAAAGTACGGTGTGGCGATGACTTGTCGCGTGTGGGACATGGCAATGCCCACGGTCTATTTCAGGCGCAACGCTCCGGCCCGCTCGCCATTCGGATCCCGAGCTGGTTTGGCACATCCGGACCACCCGCACAGAAAGTCCTTTCTTCGGTGAGGATGGTCCGGGCCATGTTGCGGGACAGGAAGCAGGCGTTGCCGTCTTTTTTCTGCCATTGGCGCAAACCCTTGGGAACGACTCGCGAGTGGCGCACCCGCTACTATTATGACAGCGCGATGGCTAATATGGTGGAACTGCCAACTCCAGCCCGCAACGAGATCGTCAGCACGCCTGTGCCTCCAGTTCCCAGGGCTGCAGGGCCATGGGCGTGTAGCCGGCCTGACGGGCGCGCAAGTCCAGGGGAAGCATGGCCAGCATGGCGATGGAGGCATTCGGAATATCGATCATGTCGGATGCATCCAGACAGAGCAGGTAGGCCTTGCAGACGTCGCAGGCGTCCACGCGGTCGCCGGGACGGGCTTCGTTGCGCAGGACAGTCAGCGTTGAAGGCTCCTCGTTGCCGCAGGCAGGGCAGCTGATGCGCTTGTATTTCCATTCCGTGGCGCAAGTGGCGCACCGCAGGTGGCGCGCGCCGCCGTGGGCGGTGATGAATTCGGCGTTGTCCACCGGCCGCAGCAGGCGGGAGAAATCGGGCCCCCCGCCGCAGATGGGGCAGGTGGCCTGCGTCCAGGGCAAGTGACGGATGAGGGATGCCAGATCCTGGGCCTGTCGCTCCAGCAACGGCTTGACCAGCTGCCAGGCGGCAAAGCGCAGCACCTCTGGCGACACGCCGGCCAGATGGATTTCTTGTTCGTCCAGGGCTGCGGTTTCCAGGTCGGCAAAGGGCAGGGTTCCGTCTTCGAGGCCTTGTTGCAGCGTGCCCAGCTCCTCAGTCAGTCCGGGATAGGCCTCGGTCATGGCCGGCAGCAGCCGCTGAGCGGCCAGAGGGAGCAGCGGGGCGAGGGCCTGAAATCCCGACTCGGCCAGCAGGCAGTTTCCCTGGCAGAAATGCGGCTCTTCCACCTGAAGCAAAGGTCCCTGCCAGCCGGGAAGCGCCTCCAGCAGCTCGGCCCGGGCGGCCAGCAGCGGAGCAACACTCTCGATCAGTCCTTTCAATTCCGGCAGTTCCCTGGAGAGTGTTGCCGCATCGGCCAGCAGACGGGCTGCGGAGGGGGAATCGTTCATGGATTTCATGGAGAGTGCTCCTGATTCGGGTGTGTGTGTCCGGACCGGACCTTGTGTAACGCTGGTGGCAGAATGCGCTAGCCGTGGAGGGTGCGGGCCAGGCCCTTCAAGGGATTGGCCCTGGCCAGGAACTGTTGACGCGAGAGCGGCCCGGCAGGTGCGTTCAGCTGGGCCACGGCATGGGTGTGGTAGCGTTTGGGATCATCCTCCACCAGGAAGATGACGGCCACATCGTCCGCATCCAACAACTTTGCGGCGGGGAATTCAGCCTTGATTTCGGCCAGACGGGCCTGGGCTATTTTGAGCATTTCCTCGCGTTCGCCAAACTGCATGGCCCCCATGGCGCAGCTTTTGACGCACATGGGCAGGCGGTTGGCCTGGACGCGGTCGATGCACATGTCGCACTTGGTGAGCAGGCCGGTTTTCTCGTTGAGCCGCGGAATGTCGTAAGGGCAGGACTCCCGCACGGCTTCCTGATCGGCCTTGTTGATTTCCTCGGTTTTTTCCGTGAAGATCACCGCGCCCGTGGCTTCGTCCTGGATGACGGCCCCTTCCACGCTCATGTCCGCCGTGTTTTTGCAGGGCGGGAAGACGCAGTGGCGGCACTGGTCCGGGAAGAAGTACCATTTGACCACGCCATCGAGCAGATGCTCGCTGAAGCGGACGAGTTTGTAGTTGTAGGGGTTCAGATCCGGCGGGTTCTGATGCGTGCCGGTCTGTTTGGTGGCCACGGGCGGATGATCCTTCCATTCCTTGCAGGCCACCTGGCAGCCGCGGCAGGCCGTGCAGCGGGTGGTATCGACGAGAAACGCCTTGGGCATTTCGATTCTCCCTGTAATCCTACAGTTCCGTCACCTTGTCGCACTTGCGCAGGTTCACCAGGCAGGCCTTGTATTCCGGAATGCTGGTATTGGGATCGCCCACGGAGGGGGTGAGGCGATTCACGGAGTCTCCGCATTTGGGCTTGGTCCAGCCGAAGGCAAAGGGCATGCCCACCAGATGCACCGTTTTGCCCTGCACCTGGAAGGGCCGGATGCGTACCGTGACCATGGCCACGGCCTGGACCTTGCCGCGCAGGCTTTCCACTTCCACCACGTCGCCGTTCTTGATGCCTTTTTCCTTGGCCAGCTCGTGGCTCATCTCCACGTACTGCTGGGGTTCGGCCTCCAGCAGGGCCGGGCCGTTGCGGGTTTCGGAGCCGGAGCACCAGTGTTCCGTGAGGCTGTACGTCGTCAGGACAATGGGGAAACGTGGATCGCCGGGTTGGGCCAGCTTGTCCATGTCGCTTTCCATCACCTTCATGCAGGGGTTGTTCATCTGCTTGGAGAGGGGGTTGCTCTTGACCGGGGTTTCAGCCGGCTCGTAGTGCGCCGGGAAGGGCCCATCCGCGCGGCCGGGGCCATAGAGCTGGGAGCGACCTTCGGTGGTCATGATGAAGGGATAGGTGCCTTTTTCCATGGCCATTGGCGGCGCGCCGCCGTCGGGGATGTCGCCCACCCACTTGCCGTCTTCCC
This sequence comes from Megalodesulfovibrio paquesii, assembly GCF_054653055.1. Taxonomy (NCBI): domain Bacteria; kingdom Pseudomonadati; phylum Thermodesulfobacteriota; class Desulfovibrionia; order Desulfovibrionales; family Desulfovibrionaceae; genus Megalodesulfovibrio; species Megalodesulfovibrio paquesii. The sequence continues at coordinate 348,342 of NZ_BAAIGQ010000007.1, forward strand.
AGGCGATGACCACGCGCTCGGGGTTGAAGGGCGTGCCGTTCTTGTCCACCGAGGCGCGGTTGTAGAGGATGCGCCGGTTCATGGGCCAGGCCCAGGCAAAACCGGGGTACAGGCCCAGCTTGGCCTGCATGGGTGTCTGGGTCAGGTCGCGACGCTTGGCCAGATTGCCGGAATCGGTGTAGCCGCCGCAGTACAGCCAGTTCAGGCTGACGGTGGAGCCATCATCTTGCAGGGTGGGGAAGCCGGGCACCTGCTGGCCCTTTTTGTATTCCTTGTCGCCGATCTTGACGTCGCGGGTGAACCAGCCGTTGGTCTTGCGGCAGACGAGATCCGCGTCGAAGGTTTCCTGGAAATCGGCCTTGACCACCGGATCCGGGAAAGTGCCGCCCTTGGCGTAGAGCTTCTTGACGCGGGTCATCATTTCCACGAACATCTCGCCCATGTTCCGGCTCATGCCCAGGGGCTCGGCGGCCTTGTAGTGCCACATGTGCCAGCGGCCGGAGTTGGAGACCGTGCCTTCCTTTTCCGCGCGATAGGCCGAGGGCAGGAGGAAGACTTCAGTCTTGATGGTCTTGGGATCCACGCCAGGGCGCTGCCAGTTGTCCGTGGTTTCGTTGTGGAACACCTCGCCGATGACCAGCCAGTCCAGCTTGTCCAGGGTCTTGCGGGCCTTGTGCACGTTGGGCATGCTTTGGGCCGGGTTGTGACCGAAGCACAGGCCGCCCTTGATCTGCCCCTTGTACATGCGATCGAAGATGAACAGGTGCGAGCAGTCCATGTCCGGATCGAGCTTGGGCACGTAGGAATAACAGAAGTCGTTTTCCTTGGTGGCGTGCTCGCCGTACCAGGCCTTGAGCAGGCTGACCATGTATTTGGGCCGGTTCTGCCACCAGTTGACGCTCTTGGGGTCCTTGGAGAGCGGAGTCTGGGATTTGATGAACTCGTCCAGGGTCTGGTAGTTGGCCGTGGGCACGTTGTAGTAGCCGGGCAGGTAGCCGTAGAGCAGGGCATGGTCCGTGGTGCCCTGCACGTTGGGTTCGCCGCGCAGGGCGTTGATGCCCCCGCCGGCAATGCCGATGTTGCCCAGCAGCAGCTGCACCATGGCCGAGAGGCGGATGTTCTGCACGCCCACGCTGTGCTGGGTCCAGCCCAGGGCATAGACCACGGTGCCGGCCTTGTCCGGCCTGCCCGTGGCCGTGAAGGCCTCGTACACGCGCAGGATGTCCTTGACCGATACGCCGGTGATGCTGGAAACCTGCTCGGGGGTGTAACCTTTGTAGTGTTCCTTCAGCAGGTTGAGCACGCAGCGGGGGTGCTTGAGGGTCGGATCCTTTTTGGGAAGACCGGCCTCGTCCTTTTCAAAGGCCCAGGCGCTCTTGTCGTACTTTTTCTTCTTGGGGTCGAAGCCGGAGAAGATGCCATCCGTGAAGGAGAACTTCTCGCCGACGATGAATGCGGCGTTGGTGTACTCCATCATGTACTCTTAGAAGTGGGTGCGCATTTCTGGACAGCTCTGTAAGGTGGAGTCCACCGACGAGGAGACGGTTAGGCTATCCCCACCCCCCCAAGGCTTTGGGCCTCATGGTTTATGCCCCCTGAAGTTGCCATGTTCACGACCAGGAGATCAACCTGTCGTGAGCACCCCGGACTTCAATTCCACCCCAAGCTGTGGCATCCTCACCGTTGAGGAGGTCGCCCAGTTCCTGCGCAAGAGCCCTTCATGGGTCTATCGGCATTGGCAGGAGCTTGGCGGTGCGAAGCTCGGAGGCTCACTCTTTTTCCCGTCAAGAGAGGAGCTGTATGAGCGCTTATTTGGACAAGGCGAAGGGATGGAGATACGACTTCCAGTTCAAGGGCAAACGCTTCAGCGCAGCGGGCTTCAAGACCAAAACCGAGGCTCGACGCGCCGAAGCCCGAAGAAGAGAGGAGGTGGAAGAACAGCTGGCCCTCCTGCAGGAAGCGCAGGAAACAGGGATGCTGCCGCAGATGCAGTCCCAGGCGATGCCGCAGACGCCGCTGGTGACTCAAGCCACGTCACAGACCGGCATGGACTTCTTGGAGCTGGCAAACAGACGACTTGACCATGTGCAGGCGTACAACTCTGCGCGCCATTATGCAGAATTGCGTTACATGGCGGGAAGATGGGTTGCAGTGTGGGGGGACCTCAGCATTACCCGAATCACACCGGAGATGCTTCAAGACTTTGTGCTCGAAAGAGTGAAGGTCTCGCCACACGTTGCCAACAAGGAGATCAGGTACCTGCGAGCGCTCTTCAACTTCGCCGTCAAGTGGAAGTGGCTGCGGGAAAATCCGGCCAACGAATTGACCTTTTTCCCGGTGGAGAAACGCCTCAAACGAGTTCCGACTCCGGATGACATTGACAAGGTCATCGCAGCTGCGGACCAGGACACACAGGATTATCTCTGGACCTTGCGGGAAACCCTGGCGCGGGTCAGCGAAGTCAACCGTCTGACCTGGGATGACATCGACCTGGAAGGCCGCTTCGTGGTGCTTTACACCAGGAAGAAGAAGGGAGGGCACTTGACGCCGCGCAAGGTGCCCATGCCCCAACGGCTCTTTGACATCCTGTCCCGCCGCCACGCCAGTCGAGATCAGTCCAAGCCTTGGGTGTTCTGGCACGAGTACACCAGCAGCAAGACCGGGGAGCGCAAGGCGGGGCCGTATCAGGACCGCAAGAAGTTCATGAAAACGCTGTGCGAGAAGGCCGGGGTGGAATACTTCCGCTTCCACGCATTGCGGCATTCCGGGGCATCGGTGCTGGACAGCCTGAACGTCCCCATTGGGTCAATCCAGCGCATCCTGGGGCATGAGAACCGCACGACCACGGAAATCTACCTGCATGGCATTGGGGATGGGGAAAGACAGGCCATGGAAGTGTTCGAACAGGCACGCGGGGGAAAAGTCCCACACTCGGTCCCACACCAAGAAGAAAGGGGTCAGAGACATAGTCTCTAACCCCTTGAAATTCTGGTGCGCCCGAGAGGATTCGAACCTCTGACCTACGGATTCGTAGTCCGATTTCAGACAATTTTTGAGTATACCTGGGCATACTTGTGCAATAAATTTCAATTGGTTGCATGTGGTCACTCTCCCTGGGCATCCCTTGACCCGGAAAAATTCCGGGACTATTCCGGGACCATGTCGCGAAACTGGTGCAAAGCAAATTTTCCGGGGGTGCGCTATCGTGAGCACGACTCCCGCAAGCACAACGGTCGGCCGGACCGCTATTTCTGCATTCGGTATTCGGCCAATTACAAGGACTACGAAGAGGGTGTCGGCTGGGCCTCGGAAGGCTGGAACGCCGAGAAGGTTTACAAGCTCCTCTCCAAGATCAGGGAAGGCATCAAAACCGGGGACGGGCCGAAAAGCCTCGCCCAGATGCGGGCCGAGTCCGAGGCCCGCAAGGAGGCAGAAGAAAGAGCCGCTTTGCTGGCCGAGTGCAAGGGCATCACTCTGGCCGAATTCCTGCGCAATCACTACCTGCCCGAGGCCAAGCGGACGAAGCGTACTTGGACCGATGACAAAAGCCGCATTGAGAAGCACATCCTCGGCCAGTTGGGAGTGTATCCCCTTACAGCCATCAACCGGCAGCACGTCCGCTCCTTTCTTGAGTACCTGCGCGAGCAGGGGCTCGCCGAAGCCACCGTCCTGCAATACTTCGCCATCCTGCGCCGGGCTTACAACCTCGCACGCCTGACCATCGCCGATGGCGCGCCCCTGTTCGAGGGCATGAGCCCGGTGGAGGGCGTGCCCATCCCCAAGCCGAAGAACGCCCGCGAACGTTTTCTTTCCTACGCCGAGGCGGACCAACTCGTTGAGGCGGCCAGGGATTCCGGCCATGAGGACTTGCACGCGGCCATCGTCATTGCCCTGAACACCGGCATGCGCCTGGGAGAGATCCTCCGCCTGGAATGGGTGGACGTGAATCTTGAGCACGGCATCGTCACCATCCGGGAAGAGCAGAGTCGCAAGCCGGGGGGCAAGGTTTTCATGAACGCCGATGCGGAAGCGGTTTTCAGGGATCGCTACGAAGCCGCCCAAGCCGCTTGCGAGGAATCGAACGGCAAGGTTCCTGGCAACCGCCTGGTCCTTGCGCCTCCCAAGGGAGGCAGGGAGCGGAGTTCCCTGTGTCATCGGTTTTCCGACCTGGTCGAAACCCTCGGCTACAACGAGCACGTGGAGGATCCCCGCCACAAGGTCGTCTTCCATACCCTCCGCCACACCTTCGCCTCGTGGCTGGCCCTGGCCGGGACGGACATCTACCGCATCAAGTCGCTGATGCGGCACAAGACCATCACCATGACCATGCGCTATGCACACCTCATCCCCGACGCCACGCGCTCCGCGGTGAACAACCTGCGGCCGGCGAGGGCCAAGTCTACAGTGTCTTGAGATTTGCAAGGCGCACCACGCCGTACCGTTCGACGATCCACTTGACCAGTGACTCCGTGCGATAAGCCACGGAACGCCCCACCCGATAGGCCACCTCCGGCCCCTCGCCCGCGGCATCAGCGTTGGAGAGGGTCTGCGGCGCGATGATGCCGCCCAGGAATTTCCCGACTTCCTTGCGGGCGATGATGGGCGGCAAATTATTTGTCAGCGTATGGATGAACTCCAGCTCCTCTGCGGAAAATTCATGCTGGCACTGCATTGGCCGCCTCAGTGGTTGTTATAATTACGCTGTGATGTTGATCTGTTAGTGAATTCTTGACCTGGCCGTGAAAGAACACACCATCAGAATTTCGTGTTTTATTCTTATAAAACTTAATAAGATTCAATAAGAATTTCTTTGGATACAAGGACAGTGAAAGCCCGCCAGGGGCGGGCTTGTTGCTGGTTATTTCTGGGTCAGGGAGCGCAGAATGGCGATGAAGGCCTTGAGCGCCTGATGCGACGCAAGCGCCAGGGCGCACAGTCCTTTGTAGGGCATGGGCAAGGGGTCTCCCTTTCTGCCACCCTCTGGGTGGCACGCCTGGCAGAGTTGATACCCCATGGACACCACCTTTTCCGCCTGCAATTCGAATTCCTTCAACTGCTCGTCCAACATGCTGGACTCCTAAAGGATTCGGGTCGGCGCACAGCGTCTCAGTCATGGCGGCAGTCCTTTATGAAGCCTGTAATCGGGCGTTTTCCTTGGCCAAGGACAGCAGAAACGCCAGGTCCTCGCCAAGGGCTTCGGCCATGCGATGAGCGTCGGAGATAAGAACGCCTTGCGGCTTGCCCGTGTTTGTCGCTCTGGTTCGAATGGCTGCCCACTTGCCTGCGGCCGACTGGGGGTGTGTTTCGGGCCAGACCTTTTTTGCGAACTCGCCCTTGCCCCAACCCCGCGCATCTGCTCGCTGGTCTACAAGTTCCACAAAGGATCGTTCCAGCATCTCTGCAAAATCTCCCATGATCGCACCCCGCTTCCCGGTTACGTAAGAAATTTCGACGGTAATTAAAGTAAATTTCTTCTTGTGTAAAGCAATAGCGTTCAGTAGCTTTCGGATTGTGCGTGGGTCACTGGCAATGTTGTGCGCCAGCAGCCTAGAATGAATGGAGAATTTTTATTTCTGCCGCAGGGCGATCCGCCAGGCGAACCGGTGTTGAGGTGTACTCGATATGCAAGGAGCAAGCACATGACAGTGAAGCGGACGCGAATCCATCGCAATGTGGGGCGAATCGAATTCATTGCCTGCCGCAAGATCATCCTGACCATGAAAGAGCGGGGATACGATGCAAAGAAGATCCATGCCAGACTGCGCAAGCAAGGACGCATCACCATGTCCTACTCCACCATGTGCTATCACCTCGCCCGGCATCTGGAACGCGAGGCACAGGAAAAGGCGGAGGCAATGGCCCAGCACAATCTGGCTAACGCCACGGCGGCCATGTCGCTGCTTGCGCCGCGACAACGGGGCTTCGGCGTGAACAAGACGCCGCAAGCAGGGGAGATGATCTGATGGCTGCCATCCACTTCATCCTCCAGGGCAAGGGCGGCGTGGGCAAATCGCTGACTGCCTCGCTGCTGGCCCAGTACCTGCGCCACAAGGGGCTGAACGTCAGTTGCTTTGACACCGATCCTATCAACGCTACCCTGGCTGGCTATACGGAACTCGGGGCCGAAGCGGTTGACATCATGGACGGCTCAGATATCGACCCGCGCCGCTTTGACTCGCTCATGGACCGGCTGCTCAACTTGCCCGACGACGCCCACGCGGTGGTCGACAACGGCGCTTCCTCCTTCGTGCCCCTTGGGTCGTATCTGTTGGAGACCCAGGGCATTGCCGTGCTCGGCGAGCAGGGGCACGACGTGATGCTCCATACTGTGGTCACCGGCGGCCAGGCCATCCTCGAAACCCTGGCCGGGATGCAGTCCTTGGCCTTGCACTTCCCGGACATTCCTGTTGCCGTCTGGCTGAATCGCTACTTTGGAGACATCGTCCTGGACAGCAAGGAATTCTGGGATTTCAAGATCTTCGCTGAATGCGCCGCGAGCATACATGCCGTGGTGGAACTGCCGCACCGCAAACAGTCGCTGTTCGGGCGGGATCTGGAAGAGCTCTTCGCCAGGCGGCAGACCTTCGCCTCGGCCATCGCCTCTGACCTGCCCATCATGACGCGGCAACGGCTCAAGACCTTCTGGCGCGACACCGTGGCTGTGCTGGATGAAGCCAGGCTGTGCTGAGGCGGTCATGGGCAACGGCAATCAGGACAGCACAAAGCCGGGCCTGCCCGAGGGGGTGGGCCTGCCCGAAGGCGTGGGAATGGCATTGCAGGATGCGCGGTCGCTCCTGGAGGCGCAGCATGGTTCCAGGGTCAGCGCGGATGATCCCGTGCTCATGCTGGTGACGCTGCACAACGCCTTTCTCAAGGACTACGAACAGTTGTTAGCCAGGCACCATCAGGCCCTGACGGGACTTTTTGCCGACAAGGGCGCGGCGTACCTGGCCGAGGTAGGACGGGCTTCGGACGTCATCGGCAAGGAACTCTCCGCAGCTTCGGTGAAGAGCATCCGCGAGACGTTTCAGGCGCATGGCCAGGCCCTGCAGCGATTCCGGCGCGACATTACCTGGCTGACGGCCATCGTCATGACGGCGGCCTTTGTCAACGTGGCTGCCCTGGCCTGGCTGGGGGCGCGGTGATGCAGCGGTTGCGGGCGAGTTTGGAACACAATTTCGGTCCCGTGATCATGGCCGCCCTGGGCGATCCCGAGGTGGTCGAGGTCATGGTCAATCCGGACCAAAGCCTCTGGGTCGAACGTCTGGGCCGCGGCATGGAGCAGGCTGGGACCTTCCCTCAGGCCCAGAGTCGGCTGATCATCTCCCTGGTGGCCAGCGCCCTGGACACCACGGCCACGCCGGAGCGACCCATCGTCGAGGGCGAGCTGCCGCCGCTGTCCGCCGGGGGCGGCAGTCGGTTCGAAGGGCTCCTGCCGCCGGTGGTGGCCGGGCCAACCTTCGCCATCCGCAAGCGGGCCTCGCGGGTCTTCAGCCTCGACGAGTACGTCGCGGCAGGCATTATGGACGCCACTATGAAGGATGTGTTGGCCGAGGCCGTTGAGCAGCGCCGCAATATTCTCGTGGCCGGTGGCACGGGCTCGGGCAAGACGACCTTCGTCAACGCCCTGATCCAGGCCATGGCCGAGCGCTGCCCCGAGGACCGGCTCATCCTCATCGAAGACACAGCCGAGCTGCAGGCCGCCAGCGACAATCACGTCTTCCTGCGGACTTCGGACCATGTGGACATGCGCAGACTGGTCAAGGCCGCCATGCGTTTGCGGCCCACGCGGATCCTGGTCGGCGAGGTCCGTGACGGCGCCGCCCTCGATCTCCTCAAGGCCTGGAACACCGGCCACCCCGGCGGGGTGGCCACGGTGCACGCCAACAGCGCGGCTGGCGGCCTGCTACGCCTGGAGCAGCTCATGGCCGAAGCCTCACCCGCGCCCCTGCAAATGTTGATCGCCGAGGCAGTGAATCTCGTCGTCTTCCTGGAGCGGACCCCGCTGGCTCCTGGCCGCCGCGTGCGCGAAATCGCGCGCGTGAATCGGTATGACCCCAACACGCTAACCTATCTGACGGAGATGCTTGAATGAAACGGACGCTGTTTCTGGTGCTGTGCATGCTCGCCGTACCTGCCGTGGCCTGGGCCTCTGGTGGCATCGACGAATTCTCGGACCCGCTGGAAAAGGTGGTCAATACCGTGACCGGCCCCGCGGGCAAGTGGGTCAGCATCGTGGCCATGGCCCTGTGCGGCATCCTCTACATTTTCAACAAGGACGACCTCACGGGCGGCTTCAAGCTGCTGCTGGGCGTGGTCTTCGGGATCTCCTTCATCGCCTTCGCCAGCAGCATCGTCAACTCGGTCTTCTCCTTCTCGGGTGCGGTGATCTGATGCAAACGCCGCGCACTCTCCCGGTGCACCAGTCCCTGCACCGCCACCAGCACGTCATGGGCGCGGAACGCGAACTGGTGCTCACCGCCGCCCTGGTCGCCATCCTGGTGGGCGTGGGTGGGTTGAGCCTGCTCTCGGGCGTCACGGCCCTGGCCTTCTGGCTGGTCGCCGTGGCTCTCCTGCGCCGCATGGCCAAGGCAGACCCGATCATGAGCCGAGTCTATCTCCGGCACGTTCGGCAGCAAGAATACTACCCGGTCCGTACCGGGATTTGGAGACGCTGATGCTGCGGTTGCGCGACTACCGGTCCCATGCCAAGGGCCTGCCGGACCTGCTGCCCTATGCGGCCCTTGTCGCGCCGGGGGTGGTGCTCTGCAAGGACGGCAGCCTGCTGGCGGCCTGGGAGTTCCGGGGGCAGGACACGGCCTCCAGCACGCCCGACGAGCTGGCCTTCGTCTCGGCCCAGGTCAACGCCGCGGTCAAGATCCTGGGCACGGGCTGGATGCTCCACGTGGACGCTCTGCGCACGCGGGAGCGGGCCTACTCCCGACCGGAGGAAAGCCATTTTCCGGACCCGGTGACGCAAATGATCGACGCGGAACGCCGGGCCTTCTTCAAGGGTGACGTCTGCCATAGCACGCGCACGGTGTTCACGGTCTGCTGGAAGCCCAGCCTTGTCGAAGGGAAACTGGCTCGAGTCGCGACGTCCGGACAGGCGGAGCGCAATCACCTGGAAAAGAGCCTGGAGTCCTTCGGCCACTCCCTGCGGGCCATCGAAGACGCCCTGGCCGCGGTGCTGCGCCTCGAACGCCTGACGGAATACGAGCAGGAAGGGGCGACCTTCTCGGCGCTGCTTTCCCACGTGCAGCACTGTCTGACCGGGGAGGAGCAGCCCGTGCGCGTCCCGGCCACGCCCATGTACCTGGATGCGCTCCTCGGCGGTGAGGAACTCTTCGGCGGCCTCGCGCCCCGGCTGGGCAACCGGCACCTCGCCGTGCTGGGCATTGACGGCCTGCCCCAGGAGAGCTGGCCGGGGATGCTCGCGGCCCTGGATTCCCTGCCGCTGCCCTATCGATTTTCCACGCGGTTCCTGTGCCTGGATCAGCTGGACGCCACGCGCGAAATCGCTGTTTACCGCAAGGCCTGGCAGCAGCAGGTCTTTCGGTTCTTTGACCAGTTTTTCAACAATCCCAATGCCCGTGCCAACGTCGACGCCGCGCGTATGGCCGAGGATGCCGACGAGGCCCAGTTGGAAGTCCAGGGCGGCTTCGTCGGGGCCGGCTTCCTGACCTCCACCATCATCCTGATGCACGAGGAGGCCGAGACCCTCCAGGACTGGGCGCGGGAGCTGCGCCGGGCTGTGCAGGTGCTGGGTTTCGGCTGCCGGCTGGAGACCATCAACGCCCTGGAGGCCTGGCTGGGCTCGCATCCGGGCAACAGCTTCGCCAACCTGCGCCGGCCCCTGGTCAACACCCTGAACCTGGCCGACATGCTGCCTCTGGCCTCCACCTGGACCGGCGACGAGCACTGCCCGTGCCCCTTTTACCCGCCGGCCTCGCCGCCGCTCATGGTCTGCACCACGGATGGGGCGACCCCTTTTCGCTTCCACCTCCATCATGGCGACATCGGCCACACTCTCATTTTCGGGCCAACGGGCTCGGGCAAGTCCACGCTCCTGGCCCTCCTGGCCGCCCAGTTCCGGCGCTACCGGGATGCGACCATTGTGGCCTTTGATAAGGGCATGAGCCTGTACCCGCTTTGCCTGGCGGCGGGTGGAAGTCATTACCGCATCGGGGCCGACGCCCTGGCCTTCGCGCCCCTGCAGCACATCGACGATGCTTCCAGTGAACAGGCCTGGGCCGAAGAGTGGGTCGCCACCCTGGCCGAGCTGCAGGGTCTGGCCGTGCTGCCCGGCCACCGGGTGGCCATCCGCACGGCCATGGACGCCCTGCGCGCCAACCCGCGCCGCATGCGGTCCCTATCGGATATCTACCACGTGATTCAGGATGCAGAGCTGCGTCAGGCGCTGAAGCACTACACCGCCGCCGGAGCCATGGGCCATCTGTTGGACGCCAGCGAAGATGATCTAACCGTGGCCGATTTCATGGTCTTCGAGGTCGAGGAACTGATGCAGCTGGGCGACAGGAACCTCATCCCGGTCCTGACATACCTATTCCACCGCGTCGAACGCGCGCTCCACGGCCAACCGGCCCTGCTGCTGCTGGACGAGGCCTGGATCATGCTCGGGCATCCCGTGTTCCGGGAGAAGCTGCGCGAGTGGCTCAAGGTCATGCGCAAGGCCAACTGCGCCGTGGTCCTGGCCACGCAGAGCCTGTCCGACGCCGCCCGCTCCGGCATCCTGGACGTGCTCGTCGAGTCCTGCCCCACGAAGATCTTCTTGCCCAACGTCACCGCCCGCCAGGACGGCCAGCGCGAGTTGTACACCGGCATGGGCCTCAATGCCCGCCAGCTGGACATCATCGCCTCGGCCACGCCCAAGCGCGACTACTACATGACCACCCCGGCCGGCCGCCGGTTGATCCAGCTCGCGCTGGGTAAAAAGGCCCTGGCCTTCGTCGGGGCCTCGGACAAGGTCAGCCTGGCCCGCATACGGGAACTTCACACGGCGCATGGTTCGAATTGGACACACTTCTGGCTGAAGGAACGTGGAATATGACCAGGAAACGCATCGCTTCGCTTGCAATGGCCGTCTTGCTCACCTGCACCCATGGCGCAATGCCCTGCAACGCGCAATGGTTCGTCACCTGTGTCAACTGCAGCGACCAGTTAACCCAAGGCTTGATGCACGCGACCAACCTCGAACAGCTCGCAGAGATGGTTGCCATCTATGAGGAAAACGTCCAGCAGACCATCCAGCAAATCGAGCTCGTTGCCAATGCCGTCAAGCAATACGAGAACATGGTCAAGAATACCATTAAGCTGCCGGCCCAGATGATCAACAGCGTCGTCGGGCCGTTCAAGGACCTCGCCGACACCGTCCTTGGACTGCACGGCATGATCGGCGATGTCGCCGCCATCGGCGACCTGGTCGAACAGATCTATGGCAACCCCGACTTCCTGAAAGGCGTCGCCTCCGCCGGCCGCATGAGCCAGCCCCAGAAGAACAGCGAATACCACGCCAAGGTCGCCGAATGGTCCGCCCAGATCGAGACCGGCTGCGAGTCGGTGTTCAAGCTCACCGGCGAACAGCTCAAGCGCTTGACCGAAGACGGCGACGCCTTCAACGATCACATTCAGGAACTGCTCTCTACCCCGGAAGGCCACATGGAAGCCCTCGAGGCTGCCAACGCCTTGGCGTCCCTGTCCCTGGACGAGGCCCGCCAGCTGCGCGCCGTGATCACCAGCTCGGCCCAGCTCACCGCCGAAATCCAGATGAAAAAGGAACGCGCCGAGCAGTTCTCCGCGGAAATGATGCAGGAGTTCTGCCGCACGGACAAGCTCGAGGGTGTCAGCGGCAAGCACGCCACCCCGGACCCGTTCTGAGATGCGGGCCGCCCTCCTTCTCATATTGATGCTCGCGATTCCAGTCGCGGCGCATGCCCAGGCCCCCTCGCCGGACGCCATCTCCCAGATCGCCCAGGTCTTCTATGACAGGTCCTCGGCCTGGGGCTCGGCCCTGCAGGGTGCGGCCTTCACGCTCTTCCGCTGGACGCTGCTGCTTGAGGTCGCGCTGTTCGGCATCCGGATGGCCCTGCAACGCTCGCAGGTGGCGGACATCCTCGGGCAGTTCGTCATGGTCCTGCTTTTCGCCGGCTTCATCGCCGCGGTTATCACGAACTACCAGGAATGGGCCTGGAATCTCGTCAACGGTCTGGCCGGCTTGGCCGATTCGTTGGGTGCATCGCGCGAGGCCGTGGAGGCCCCCTTCAAGACCGGCCTGGCGCTCATGAAGACCATTCTCGACAAGATAGAGCCCCTGGAGATTGGGCAGGCCTTGGGATTCGTCGTCGCGGCGCTTATCGTGCTCGTCTGCTTCACGCTGATGACCGCCCAGATTCTGCTCATCAAGGCCGAGGCCATGATCGCCATGAATGCGGCCATCATCCTGCTTGGGCTTGGAGGCAGCGCCATCTTCAAGGAATATGCAGTCAACGTCATGCGCTATGTCCTCTCCGTGGCTTTCAAACTCTTTGTGTTGCAGCTCGTCCTGGGCATGAGCATGAGCTTCATCACCGATCTGGAGCTCGCCGAAGCCACGCTGCAGGACGTCTTCGTCGTGGTCGGCGTGGCCATTGTCTTCCTGGCCCTGGTCTGGACCATCCCGGACATCTGCGCCGGGATCATCAACGGTTCCAACACCTCTTCGGGCCAGGCCCTGAAAATGGCCGGAGCCGCCGTGGCCGGGGCGGCCATCGGAGCTGTTTCCGGCGGTGCGGCTACCGCCGCCGGCATGGCCATGGCCGGCCGTGCCGTGCGCAAGGCCTCGCAAGTGGCCGACGCGGAAGGCGCGTCCGGTTTCGCCAGGTTCGGGCACATGGCCAAGTCCCTGTACGCCGCCTCGGAGCAGGCCAGGGCAGAGCACCCCGGCGCGAGCCATGCCCGGCGAATTCACAGCAAACTCAACTCCCAGCTCCAACAGCGAAAAATGGACGCAGCCATGCAGCAGCAAATCCACCCGCAGACGCATAACGGTGAGGGCAATGACGAACCATCCTGACAATCCCTATTGCAATGGCCGACAGGAGTGGCTGGAGCGTTACGGCGACTACATCCAGCGGGCGGCTCATTGGCGGCTGATGGCCCTGGGCTGTTTGGGGCTGGCGGCCATTGCCGTCGCGGCCAACGTCTTCATGGCCCGGCAGTACAAGGTCGTGCCCTATGTGGTGGAGGTGGACCGCCTGGGCAAGGCCTCGGCCATGGCCCGCGCCGATCTGGCCTCCCCCGTGCCCGAGCGCATGATCCAGGCCGAGCTGTCGGAATTCGTGGCCAACTGGCGCACTGTGACGGCTGATCTCGACCTCCAGCAGCGCATGGTTGGCCGGCTGGCCTTCTTCACCGCGGGCAGCGCCAAGGGCCAGCTGCGCCAGTGGTTCGAAGCCCACAACCCCTACGACCGCGCCCGCCAGGGCAAGCTCGTCCAGGTGGCGGTCAAGGGCCTGCCCCTGCCGGTCAGCAAGGATTCCTGGCGCGTGGAATGGGTGGAAACCGTCCGCAACCATGCCGGCGCGCTCATGGACGAGCCCCAGGCCTGGGAAGCGACCTTCGCCATTCAGGTCCAGCCGCCCGAGACGGATGAACAAATCCTGCGCAACCCCGGCGGCATCTACGTCACCGGCCTGTCGTTCTCCAAGATATTCAAATGAGGTATCCATCTGCCATGACACGACATCCGCTTCTCGCAGGCCTCCTGGTGCTGACGTTGGCGACCCCTGCCTTCGCCCAACCTGAGGGGGGCCGGGGGGAATCATTCCCCCCGGAAACATCCGAGGCTCTGGCGCCCACGCAGTTGCCCTCCCTCATCAGTGATACACGCATCCCCTTGTCTCCGAAGGAGAAAAAGGCACTATCTCTCGTCCATTCCCACGCTGCCCAGGGACCGGCACCGTTCCAGGACGGCAGCGGCAGACTCGTCTTCGTGCACGGGGCCAGCGTGCCGACCATCGTCACCGCACCCCTGCATGTCTGCGATGTGGAATTGCAGCCCGGCGAGGCCCTGCACGAGGTGGTGGTGGGCGATTCTGCCCGCTGGCTCATGGACGTGGCCAAGGCTGGTACAGGCGACAACGCCACGGTGCATCTGCTGGTCAAGCCCGTGGACGCCGGCCTGGAGACCTCCGCCGTGGTGACCACCAGTCGCCGGGTCTACCATTTGCGGCTGGTCTCCCAGCGCCAGGAGGACGGCGGCTTCATGCCCTATGTCGGCTTCGCGTACCGCGATGACCACATCCGGCGCTTCGCCGAGCAGCAGGCCCGCGAGGAGAAGCAGCGCCATTGGCAGACCACGCCGGCCGGTGCTGACCTGGGCGCGCTTAATTTCGGGTATGTCGTCAAGGGCAAGGCCTCCTGGAAGCCGGCCCAGGTCTACGACGACGGCCGCCAGACCTTCATCCGCCTGCCCGAGGCCGTGGCCTCGGCGGGCATCCCGGTGCTGCTGGTGCGCGAGGCCGACGCCGATGTGCTGGTGAACTACCGCGTCAAGGACCGGACCATCATCATGGACGGCGTCTTCCCACGCGTGGTCCTGGTCTCCGGCGTGGGCAGTCAGCAGAAAAAGGTCGAGATTCGCCGGGAGGACAGCTGATGCGGGCCGCACTTCTTCTCATGCTGATTGTGCTGTCCGGCTGCGCAGCCAGACAACACGGCTCCTTTGCCGGCGACGGCCTTGCTCCCGAGCAGGCCCGATTGGTGGCCCGGGATGCGGCGGACCGGCTGGCCGCGGCCTATCCGCCCGGCCGGACTGCGTTGCAGGTGCCGGCAACTCCCGGCGTCTTCGGGCAGGTCCTGGATCAGGAGCTGCGGGCCAAGGGCTTTGCCCTGGAGCCCGGCGGTCTGGCCCTGGCCTTCGTCCTGGACGCCCTGCGCGACGAGCCCGGCATCTGGTACCTGCAGCTCTCGGCGGCGGATGGCTTCGCCTTTTCCAGGACGTACATGCTTGGGGCGCAAACAGGGCAGGGGCAGCCCCTTGGTGGCGTGGCCCAGACCGGCGTGACGCATACCGGTGCGCCGGCTGCCTCGCCGGCCCATCAAGCAGCAGGACAATAGGCGACCGCCATGCAACCCGACGACAACCCGAACCATCTTGCCCCGCAAACCGGCGCGGGGCAGGGGCAGATCGCCCTGCGCAAGGCCCCCTTGGCCGTGGTCCTGGTGGTGGGCCTGGGCCTTCTCGGGGTCCTGGCCTATTCCATTCACAAGGAATCGAGCCGGACGGCCGCACCTGCTGCGCCCATTAAGGCCGAGCCCGAGAAGCCCTTCCTGCCCCCGGCCGCCGGGTCGGGTCTGGTCGCGCCAAAGAAGCCCGAGCCGGCCAGGGCAACTCCGGACGCAAACCAGACCACGCCGCAGCCACTGATCACGGTGGTGCCCGTGCAAACAGACAAGCGCGCCGAGGCCCTGCGCCGCGAGCAGGACCAGCTCCGCCAGCAGCGCCGCAAGCTCCAACAAACCGCCCTGGCCTCGCCCCTCAAGGCCATCAAGGGCAAGGAGGCGGATCCGGCGGCCGACGCCAAGCCCCAGGAACGTCCGCAGCGGGTGGCCGCCCAGGCTGGCCAACTGGGAGGGACTGGATTGACTGGTCAGACAGGACAAATGCTCAAAACGGGTCAAGAACATGATGAGTTTCAGGCCGACAGCGGCAAGGAAGCCTTCCTGCGTCGCAACGCGGCCGACGACTGGTCCCTGGGCCATGCCCGCACCCCCGGCGCGGCCCTGGAGCTCAAGACCGGTGGCGTCATCCCGGCCCTGCTGCTCACGGGCATCAACTCCGAGCTCCCCGGCGTGCTTATCGCCCAGGTGGGGCAGAACGTCTTCGACACGGCCAGCGGCCGCCACCTGCTCATTCCCCAGGGCGCGAAGCTCTACGGTGTGTATGACTCGCGCGTTGTCTACGGCCAGTCGCGGGTATTGGTGGCCTGGAACCGGATCATCTTCCCCGACGGCTCGGCCCTGACGCTTGGCTCTAAAGAAGGCGCCATGCCCGGCGCGGACACGGCCGGCTACGCCGGTTTCACTGATCAGGTGGAAACGCATTTCTGGCGGACCTTCGGCACGGCCGCCCTCATGTCCCTGGTGTCCGGGGCCTCGTCGTACGCGCTGGAGCAGTTCGGGGCCGGCGGCGACTCGGACAACCCCTCCATGCAGGACCAGCTGGGCACGGCCCTGGCCAGCCAGCTGGGCCAGACCACCGCGAAACTCCTGGAGAAAAACCTCAGCGTCAAGCCGACGCTGCAGATCCGCCCCGGCTACCGCTTCAACATCGTGGTCACGAAGGACCTTGTTTTTGAGGAGCCTTATGCGCCGTGGCAGTAGCCTTGAATTCCAGGTAGTCGGCCACGGAATCGGCCATGGCCTGCCGCAGCTCCTGCAGGGTCTGGCCCTGGAAGGTCACGACGTCCTGGGGCAAGACGAGTTCGCCATGGTAAATGTCGGCCTCAGGATCGAATTCGTAGCGGCCTTCGAAACCGTCGCAGTGCATGCGTTCCATAAGATTGCTCCCTGGCCGGCAGGGTACCGCGTCCACGGCCTGCGTCAAGGCCCGAGGTGGCAGAGTGTGGGGCCTCGGCCATGACCTCCTACGGCCTCGGCGGCTCCCGCCCCATTCCGCGCAAGAAACCATGGGGCTGGCTGGTCTTTGCGATCCTGCTGGCCCTGGGGTCCCTGGGCCTGGCCACGCAGCGTGTGGCGGCACACTTTGGTGACCATCCGGCCCTGGGCGCGCCGCTGTTTCGTGCCGGCGGCATGGCCTGGCATGCGCCCTGGCAAGTCATCGTCTGGCAGCAAGCCTTGCCCGATGCCGATGGCTTCATGGACCAGTCCATCACCCTGGCCCAGGCCTGCTTCCTGTTTCCCCTGCTGGGAGCCGTTGCCCTGAGCAAACGGCGCTCCCTGAGCAAGGGACGGCCGGACCTCCACGGCTCGGCCCGCTGGGCCACGGAAGACGAAATCCGGGGCATGGGGCTCCTGGACGGCCGCGGCGTCTATGTCGGCGGCTGGGTGCAGCGCCGGTGCCGCACAGAAACGCAACTGTACCTGCGTCACAATGGCCCGGAACACGTCCTGTGCTTCGCGCCCACGCGCTCGGGCAAGGGCGTGGGGCTGATCATCCCCACGCTGCTCTCCTGGTCCGATTCAGCGGTCATTTTCGACATCAAGGGCGAAAACTGGGCGCTTACGGCAGGGTTTCGTCGGGAATTGGGACAAAACGTCCTGCGCTTCGACCCCTCCGACGCCTCCGGGGCCTCGGCGCGCTTCAATCCCCTGGAAGAAATCCGTCTGGACACGCATCAGGCCATCCCGGACGCCCAAAACCTGGCCCAGATGCTCATGGACCCACAAGGCAAGGGCCTGGAGGACTACTGGGCCAAGGCGGCCTTCGCCTTTCTGGGCGGGGCCATCCTGCATTGCCTGGTCATGACCCGCGCGTCGGAAGGTCGCACCGGCACCCTGCACGGCCTGGCCCATCTTCTGGCCGATCCCGAGCGGCCCATCCGCGAGGTGGTGGAGGGCATGCTGGCCCTGGACCATGCCGCGGCTGTGCCCGGCGATCCGGGTCGGGAAATCGACCTCTTCGTCAAGGCCGCCGCCCGCGAGCTCCTCAACAAGGCCGACAAGGAATTTTCCGGCGTGGTCTCCACCGCCCTGGCCACCCTGGCCCTGTACCGCGATCCCGTGGTGGCCCGGAACACCAGCCGCTGCGACTTCAGGATTCGGGATCTGATGCACCACGTGCACCCCGTGAGTCTGTATCTGGTGATCAGTCCCGCGGACATCGACCGCCTCCGTCCCCTCGTCCGCATCGTGGTCACGCTGCTCCTCAACAGGAGCACGGCCACGCTGGAGACGCCGCCCCATCGACTGCTGCTCATGCTGGACGAGTTTACGGCCCTGGGCCGCCTGGACGCCGTGGAACGGGCCATCGCCTTCATGGCCGGCTACCGCGTCAAGGGCTACTTCATCGTCCAGGACATCACGCAACTCAACGCCATCTATGGAAAAGACAACGCCATCATGGCCAACTGCCACCTGCGCGCGGCCTACGCCCCCAACACCATCGAGACCGCCCGCCTGCTCTCGGAAATGACCGGCAAGACCACGGTGGTGGAGGAACGGACCTCTCTATCCGGCGCGCGCTCCGGGGGCCTGAAGACGGCCTCGGTGAGCGTCTCCGAGACGGCGCGACCGCTGCTGACGGAGGACGAGTGCATGCGCCTGCCCGCGGCCCGCAAGGACGCCGCCGGCCAGGTCGTCGCGCCCGGCGACATGCTCCTCTTCACGGCTGGACGCCCGCCCATCTACGGCCGACAGATCCTGTACTTCCTGGACCCGGTCTTTGCCGAGCGGGCGACAATCCCAGCCCCGGCGACCTCGGATTCCCTCCTCAAGACGCGGCCAGAAGCAAGGGAAGATGCTCATGCGGACTATTGTTCTCGTTTGTAGCGTCCTGGCCGCGACGCTGCTGGCCGGCTGGCTAGCGGACCTGCGCTGGAACGGGACGCCCTCCATGCCCCGCGGACTCTACCAGGTACAGGACCGCGCACCGCGCCGCGGTGATGTGGTGGCCTGCTGCCTGGAGGGCGAAACTGCCGCCCTGGCTCTGGCCCGCGGCTATCTACGGCCCGGCAGTTGCCCCTCAGGCGCACAGCCACTGCTCAAACGCTTGGCCGGCCTGCCGGGCGACTTGGTCGAAGTCGGCCCGGAAGGCGTCCGCATAAATGGCGTCCTGCAGCCCGACTCCCGCCCTCGCCAGGCTGACCGCCAGGGCCGGGAGCTGCCGCAGCAAGCCCTGCACTCCGGCATCATCCCACAGGGTCAGGCCCTGACCCTCTCAACCCAGCATCCCGGTAGCTTCGACGGCCGCTACGTCGGCCTTGTGCCCCTCGACTCCTTGCGTACCGTCGAACCCCTCTGGACCATTCCCTAGGAGGAAGCATGCAGCATCGTGAAGAAAAACAGGAACGGGACCGCCTCCTCGCCGCGGCCCGCATGGTGGACCGCCAGGCCTCGGCTGATCCGGCCATGGGCGTGCCCGTGGATCCAGACGTCGCCGATTGCATGGGCGCGTTCGTCGAAGACGCCCTGGATCTAGAGGAGTTGGATGATCTTGATGACGACACAGATGAAGGCGCCGCAGGGTATGGCGCTTCGTAGCTGCGACGTATCGCTCGAAATTCTCACACCCAAGGAGGTGGAAATGGCAATTTTCCATTTCTCCGTGCTGGCTGTCCGCCGCAGCACAGGCGACTCCGTCGTCAAAGCGGTCGCCAACATGCACGCCATCGTGTTGACCGATCATCATACTTGTCTGACGCACGATTGCCGCGCCAGAGGCCCTGCAGCGGCCTCGTGCATCCTGTTGCCGGCCGGGGTCTCCGCTGCGCCATGGATGCTTGACCGCGGCGAACTGTGGAACCGCGCGGAGCACGCGGAACGTCGAACCAACTCCCGCGTTGGACGCATGCTGATCATCGCGCTGCCAGCAGAGCTTGCCCAAGACGCTCGCGAAGCGCTGGCCAAGCGCATGGCCAAGCATGTGGCGGACCGATACCGCATCGTCGTGGATCTGGCGATCCGCGTTCCCAGTGCTGGCGGCGACCCAAGGAACCATCACGCCATTGCCATGTTGAGCACCAGGCGCGTCGAGGAGCAGGGCTACGCCGAAAAGGTCCGCGAACTCGATGATCGCCGCGGCCCAGGGGAAGTGCTGCACCTCAGGGCCATATGGGCCGAGTTTGCCAACCACGCACTTGCCCAGGCAGGGCGGCCAGAGCGGATCGACCACCGGAGCCTGAAGGATCAGGGGATCAACAAAGCCGCAACAAGCCATCTTGGTCCCATCGCCACAGCCATCGAGCGCCGGGGAGAAGCCTCCGGCATGGGCGATCACAACCGCGCCGTCATGCGCATGAATGACGAATATGCTCAACTACTGCAGGAGCAGGAAGCGATAGAGGCAGAGTTGGCGACCCTGAAGGCGGTGCCAGCCGCTGCGGGAGGCAACGGGCATGGCCGGTAAGTCTCCCAAGAACGCCTCCCCAAAGCCGCCCTTCCACGAGACCTTCGCCGCCCAAATCACTGAGGACCTGCAGAAGGGCACCGCGCCCTGGGTCCGGCCCTGGCAGGCCGGTACGCTGCACGCGCCCTTCAATCCCGTCTCGGGCACGATTTACAAGGGCATCAACCGCGTCATGCTCTCGCGCCGCGGCTTCGAGGACCCGCGCTGGATGACCCTCAATCAGGCCAACACATTGGACTGCCGTGTGCGCAAGGGCGAGAAAAGCCAGGCCATCGTCTTTTGGCAGTTCTCCAAGGAAGAAAAGGTGTTGGACGGCGACGGCAAGCCAGTGCTCGGCGACAACGGCGCACCCCTGACGCAGGAAGTCGAGCTGGCGCGACCCATCATCCGGTTCTCCTCGGTCTTCCACGCCAGCCAGCTGGACGGCGACGTGCCGCCCTTCGACCCCAAGACCGTGGCTCACGACTGGGATCCGCACCAGAAGGCCGAGGCCATCCTGGCCAATTCCGGCGCGAAAATCCTGCACAATCAACGAAACCGGGCCTTCTACAGCCCTATAAAGGACCGCATCGAGCTACCGCCGCGCGAGCAGTTCCCCGCCGCGGACGGCTACTATGCCACGGCCCTGCACGAGCTCGGCCACTGGACCGGCCATCCCTCGCGCCTGGATCGTGAATTCGGCCCCTTCGGCTCCCAGACCTATGCCCGCGAGGAGCTGCGGGCCGAGATCGCCTCCTGGATGTTGGGCCAGGACCTAGGCATCGGCCACGATCCCGGCCAGCACCTGGCCTATGTCGACTCCTGGGTCTCGATCCTCAAGGAGGACTCCTTCGAAATCGTCCGCGCCTGCCGGGATGCGGAGAAAATCAAGCACTTCGTCATGGAACTGGAGCAGCAGAAGCACATCGAAACAAGCCAGCAGACCCGGCCCGCTTCGGATGTCTCATTGGAGTCCAAGATCTCAGAGAAGTCCACACAGGCGGAGCCCGCAGCTGAAAAGACCTTCCTGGCCGTCCCGTATCGTCAGAAAAACCAGGCCAAGGCCCTGGGCGCGAAGTGGGACCCTGCCGCCAAGCTTTGGTTTGCCCCGGCTGGCGCGGATCTCGCTCCCCTGAAACCCTGGCTGCCGGAGCAGGTCCCGGCGGTGGAAGCCACGCTGTCGCCGCATGCGGAATTCGGCCAGGCCCTGCGCGAGGCCGGTCTGGACCTTGGCGGAAGCGATCCGATCATGGATGGCCAGATCCACCGCGTTCCGCTCCTCGACGGCTCGTCTCATAAACCGGACGGTGCCTATCAGGGCCACCTGGATGGCGTCCCGGCCGGCTTCATCCAGAACCACAAGACCGGCGAGAAGCAGACCTGGAAGGCCACGGGTCATGTCCTGACGCCCGAGCAAAAGGCAGCCCTCCAGGCCGAGGCCGCCCAGCGCCGCGAGGCCCGGCAGGTCGCTTTGCAGGAACAGCACGCCAGGGCCGCAGCCCACGCAAAAGAAACCTTCGACCGCGCCGCCCCGGCCTCGCCGGAGCAGGCCTACTTGGCGGCCAAGGGCATCCCGCCTCTGGACACACGCATGGACGAGCAAGGCCGTCTCCTCGTTCCCGGCTGCGACATTGACGGTAAAATCCAAACCCTCCAGACCATCAGCCCCGAGGGCAAGCGCTTCGAGCCCGGCAGCCGCAAACAGGGCGCGTTCTTCCTCATCGACCCCGAAGGCCTCCTGGCCCGTACCCCCGACACGCCTTTATGCGTTGCCGAGGGCTTTGCCACCGCCGCCAGCATCCACCAGGCCACGGGCCTGCCCACGATCACCGCTTTCGACGCCGGCAACCTCGCCCCAGTGGCCCAGGCCCTTTGCAACAAGTACCCCAACGCACCCATCCTGTTCATGGCCGACAACGACCACGCCCTACCGTCAAACGTGGGCCTCGAAAAAGCCACCCGCGCCGCCAAGGCCGTGGGTGGCAAGGTCCTCGCTCCGGAATTCTCGGCGCAGGAAAAGGCCAGGGGGCTGACGGACTGGAACGACCTGCACCATGCGAGGGGGTTGGAGGCAATGAGGAAGGAGCTGCAACAGGAGATTGCAAAGGCGAAGACACTGCGAGCGAAGACGCAAGAGAATGGAGTGGAACTGTAATTTCATGTCAGTCGCAAGGAGTGAAAGATGCGGAGATTCATACCGATCATTCTGGTGCTTTGTCTTATTCTCATGAGCGGATGCAGTAAAGACAAGCTTGCTGCAGGAAAAGGTTCAGAATTCATCGGCACGTGGCACAGCAAGGCCTACTCGATTGAAATCAAGCGCAATGGCGACTCCTTCATCCTCGTGATGTTTCGCGGCAAGGAACAGCCCAAGGAATTCCCCGCCACCCTCAGCGGAGACGTCCTTCACGTCTCCAACGGTGTCGGTACCGTCCAGTTCTCGCACGTGAAGGCCGACGACACGCTGCTGACCAATGGGAAGAGTTTTACCCGGCAGAAATAAAGCTGCTCGGCACGGGGCTGCCTTGCCTAAAACAAGCCGGCGCGCTATTTTAGATTTTGCCGTCTTCCTGAAACAAGCTGAAACCTTATTTTACCCTCGCACCGCCTTTATGAAGCGCAACCTCCAGGGCCACTACGAGACGACCACCACCGCCGGCGAAAAGGTGCAGGCCTTTGTCCCCACGCCCTTGCCTCCGCGGCCTCCCATCGACTGGACTCCGCAGCTGCGCGGCAAGTTCGACCAGGCGCTATTGGCGCTGGGCCGGCTGGATAGCGTCTCCACGTTGCTGCCCGACACCTCCCTCTTTCTGTATATGTATGTCCGCAAGGAGGCGGTGCTCTCGTCCATGATCGAGGGCACGCAGTCGTCGCTTTCGGACCTGCTGCTCTTCGAGCTGGATCAGGAGCCGGGCGTCCCCCTCGACGACGTCCGCGAGGTCAGCAACTACGTCGCCGCGCTCGACCATGGCCTGCGCCGCTTGGCCGAGGGTTTCCCGCTCTCCCTGCGACTGTTCAAGGAAATTCACGGGGTGTTGCTTGCCAAAGGGCGCGGGGCGGCACAGTCTCCGGGCGAATTCCGGCGCAGCCAGAACTGGATTGGTGGCACGCGGCCCGGCAACGCCGCCTTTGTACCTCCACCAGCCGAGCGCGTCCAGGAGTGCATGGGCCAGCTTGAACTCTTCCTGCACGATCAGCCCGAGCCAACACCGGTGCTGCTCAAGGCCGCCTTGGCGCATGTCCAGTTCGAGACCATCCACCCGTTCCTTGATGGCAATGGCCGCCTCGGCCGCCTGCTTATTACGCTGCTCCTCTGCGAACAGCAGGTATTGCAGCTGCCAATGCTGTACCTCAGTCTCTATTTCAAGACGCACCGGCAGTACTACTACGAGCTGCTCAATGGCGTGCGCCTGACTGGCGATTGGGAGGCGTGGCTGGACTTCTTCGCAGAGGCAGTCATCGTCACGGCTTCGCAGGCGGTGGAGACGGCCCGACAGATCCACGACCTCGCCAATGCAGACCGCCTGGAGATCGCCACCCTCGGCCGCGCTGCACCTTCCGCCCTCCAGGTGCACCAGGCGCTGTTGGCGCACCCCATCGCCACGGCCGGCTGGCTGGTGGCGCAGACCGGCCTCACCGCGGCCACGGTCAACAAATCCCTTGCCCACCTGCAAAGCCTCGGCATCGTGCGCGAACTCACGGCGCAGAGGCGGAACAGGGTGTTCAGTTATTGGCGGTATGTCGAGATTATGGGGCGAGGGACGGAGCTTCCGGGTCGGTAGAAGTGGGGTATGCCAAAGCGGCATGCTCTTGACTGCCTGTGATCTAAAAGTTACACTATTGGCATGAACATTGTCCACCGGTACCGAACCCAGGACGGAAGGGAAGTCATCACAGAATGGATGGACAGCCTCCGTGACATCCGTGCGCGTGCGCGGATTGCTGCCAGGATAGACCGCCTCAAGGCCGGAAACTTCGGCGATGCCAAAGCGCTTCGGGAGGGGGTTTCGGAATTGCGAGTGGACTACGGACCGGGGTATCGTGTGTATTTTGGCATCGTAGGCAAGACGGTGGTGTTGCTGCTCCTCGGCGGGGACAAGCGGACACAGGAAGCCGACATCGAAAGAGCAGTCTTCTATCTGGCTGACTTCAAAAGGAGAGTGCAATCATGAAGAATTTTGAGAGTGCCAGCGTCAGCCATGACGAAGCCCTTGTGCGAGAGCTTCGCAACGACCCGGATTTCGCGGCGGAGTACCTCCAGGCTGCCATGGAAGATACCGATGAACCGGCAGTGTTGCTCATCGCGTTGCGTCATGTTTCCGAAGCGTTCGGCATGGCCGATGTCGCCAAGGCTGCGGGCATCAAGCGGGAAAGCCTCTACCGGGCCTTGTCGCCCAAAGGCAACCCGACGCTCAAGACCCTGATGGCCGTCCTCAAGGCGGTTGGACTTCGCCTCGCTGTTGCTCCTGGGACCCAGGACGACCGGGGAGTCTGTGCAAATGGACAACTGACCTCGTGTTGATGCAGTGGTGGCAGTGCATGTTGCTGTTTTAGTTAACAATGCTGGAACAGCCGGAATAAGGCTTGTTACCAGCTATTCCGTTGGCCCCCAAGCCTCTTTGCTGGCCTTGACCAATGCAGCCCATCCGGCAGGAGGATGACCGCGGTGCAGCATTTTTTGGAAGACAGCATATGGGTCTGACCGACTGCCGGCCGAACGCAGGGGCTGCTCGTCGTTAGCCCAGGCGAAAATTATGACCTTGGAATTGGAGTCAAACCGGAAATACAGCCGGAAGCGCCGACCGACCTTGACCCTACACCAATGCCGGAACGCAGGCCCCATGGTGTTGCCTTGCCGGTACCCCTCGCGAGTGGGATCCTCGGGAATGGTCTCCAGGATGAGGCGGGACAAGGCGCGGAACAGTTTGACGTTGGCGTTGGAGGCTGCCTCTTCGGGGTTACGAGCCAAGGCACGCGCAGCCGCCTGTTCCAGTCGCTGCAGTTGTTCGACCAGGCATTCGTGGAAGAGCAGTGTCCACCCGTGACGCTGCATCACAACGCCACATCGCCATCAATGTCTTCGTCGGCAGCATGGGGAGGGGGCAATGCAGCAGCTTCGTCCATGTAGCGCGCTAGCCCCTCGGGCAACGTGCCAATATGCTTTCCATTTCGGATGTCCTGTTCCAGCAGCGCCAGGAAGCCCGCGATGGCCGGGTCCGTATGCGGCTGCTCCTCGGCGCGGCTGACAACTACCTGCGAACCCTGCAGTACAAAGGCAATCTTGTCGCCAGCGTCCACGCCGAGCAGTTGGCGGACGGACTTGGGCAACGTGATCTGGCCCTTAGACGTAATGGAGGCAACTTCGCGGATGGCACCCATGGTAAGCTCCTTGGTTGGACGATGTAAAGGGCAAGGATTTTTCCTTACTTTGTCAAGGTGAGGATGGGCAATGGACTGAGCCGCTGTAAGGTAGGCTGGTTCATGTTGCCGGCGGGGCTGCCAAGGCAATACAGAATTGATAGGTGCAATATCCCCTCGACATTTTCGGGGGGTTGGGTCAAAAAGTGCGTGTGAACGCATACGCCAATATCTGCCAGTGTTCACCGCCGACTATGCGGATGGCACAGTAGGCCAAACCGATGTGAAAGGAGCTCCATCCCATGACGCTTCCGAACATGTTCGAGGTCTGCACTCCGCACGAGAAAGCACCTTCTTTTCAACGAAACTGGGCATGTCCTCAAGCACGGCTGCAAGGAAGTGGCCATTGAAGGGAATGGGCTCGATGTCGCAACAGAATAAAAGGCCCGCGTCTTCGCACGGGACAAGCTCATCCCGCCAGCGGCCTTGCAGCAATTTCTGGCTGAAGGCAGGTCCCCCCTGACAACTATTGAGCTCTGCGCCGAAGAAGTCGGAATAACCCCGGGCACTCGTGGCGGGACGGCTGTAGCATGACTGCGTCGCGTCCTACCGTATCTGACATTATCTATTTTATACATCACGAAAGAAGGGACTGTCTATTTGACGGAAAAAATGAGCGCCTTCATATTTTGCCGTCATCATGACGAACAAATTCTAGGTTCACATTGGTGCAGGAGCTACTTTGAACACTGAATGGAACTGGGCAGGTGCGAGATGGTGGAAGTTCGACTTCCACAATCATACTCCAGCATCGGACGATTATGGGAAAGGTCCAGACCAGGCCCAGCATAGGCAGATCTCCCATAAGGATTGGCTGCTCAACTACATGCGGCAAGGCATCGATTGCGTCGCGCTGACGGATCACAATTCAGGTGCCTGGATTGATCCACTCAAGCAGGCACTCCAGGAGCTGGCATCCGAAGGTCATCCGGATTATCGACCGCTCTACCTCTTCCCCGGCGTTGAGATTACCGTTCAGGGGAATATTCATATCCTGGCCATTTTCGGCCCAAATAAGACCACCTCAGATATCGATTCGCTGCTCGGTGCGGCGAGGTATCGCGCCACCAAGGGAAAGAGTGATGGCTGTTCTGAATGTTCCGCTATTGAGGTGATTGACGAAATTGCAAGGTCAGGCGGGCTTGCAATACCTGCTCATGTCGATAAGGCCAACGGACTTTTTACGGTTTGTACCGGCAACACACTGGAGCAAGTGCTCGACAACAAGTGCGTATTTGCCATGGAGGTCACGGACCTCGCATGTGCAAAGCAGCAGCTTTACATCGACAAGAAATTGAATTGGGCAGAGGTTCTTGGAACCGATTCCCATCACCCGTCCGGAACCAGCGGTCAGCGCTACCCAGGGAGTCATTTTACTTGGGTAAAGATGTCAGAGCCTTCCTATGACGGATTACGGCTGGCACTCATTGATGGAGCTCTCTCCCTGAAGCGTTCGGATCACTTCACTGGTGACCCCAATACCCATGGACAACTCGCCATCGAAAGCATCGTGGTTGACGATGCGAAGTACCTGGGCAGAGGGCAATCCTTTTCTTGTCAACTGAACCCCTGGCTCAACACCATCATTGGTGGACGAGGCACCGGGAAATCGACTTCGTTGGAGTTCCTGCGGATTGCTCTCAAACGGAAGGAAGAAATCCCCAAGAGCCTTGAAAAGGACTTTACCAAATACAGTCAAACGTCGAACAACCGCCAGGATGAAGGGCTGTTAAAAGATGCCACAAAAATCACCATCGGCTTTCGAAAAGACGGTGGCCGCTTTCGAATCACCTGGTCTAACGCCGACAACAGACACTCCATAGAGGAAGAAACCGTTCCCGGAACCTGGAGTGCTTCCGAGGGAGACATAGCACAACGATTTCCCGTCAGGATTTACAGCCAGAAACAAATTTTTGAGCTGGCGAAGCATCCCCAGGCGCTCTTGAAGGTGGTCGATGATGCCCCTGCGGTCAATCATCGTGATTGGCAACTTGAGTGGGAGGAACTGGTTTCCAAATATCTCTCTATTCGCGCCCAGGAGCGTGAAGTTCAGGCCGGACTTCAGGAAGAATCGGTAATCAAAGGTCAGCTTGCGGACGTCATACGCATGCTCGAGGTTTTTGAAAAGGCAGGCCATGCGGACGTCCTTAAGGCTTACCAGCTCAGACAGAACCAGAGCAAGGCCATCGATTCCTGGGAAAAGATCTGGGAGGGTTCCGCCGAAAAGGTCCGGGACATCTCAGGAAGCCTGTTGCCACCAGAATTGGATTCGCATCATTTCGACGTTGGGAATGCGGATGATAAAGAGCTGATCGACGCTGCAGCGGACATCCGTGCGACGTTTGCGAAACTCCAAAGTGAGATGAATTCAATCGCGCAGCGGATTGATGATGCGAAGAGCGCATGGAATCAAGCGCGGCCTGGCCTGGAAATATCAAAGAAAATCACAACAGCGAACCAGGAATACACCGACCTCCTCGGTCAACTCAGCGCAGCAGGTGCGGGCGATCCCTCGGCATATGGTGTTCTGGTTAAGCAACGGCAAGATCTCGAGGAGAAGCTCAAGGGGTTCAACAAGAAGAGAGAAACTCTTGCGCAGCATCAGACGAGCGCGGAAGAGTGCTTGGCCAAGCTCCATGAGCATCGTGCCACGATAACCAAGCTTCGAGAGGACTTTCTTAAGGATACCCTCGGCGGCAATGCATATGTGCAGATCAATGTCATTCCGTTTGGAAACAAGATCACGGTTGAGGAAGAGTTCCGTAACCTAATCGACCGAGGCAATGGCGGATTTGACCGCGACATCGGCGTGGTCGACGGGGATGAGGGTCTGCTGGCTACACTGACGCAGAACTCTTCCAAAACCATGGAAGAAAAAATTGCGGCGTTGAAATCATCGCTACTGGCAATCCATGCGAACGATACGGCAACGATGACAGCAGTCAAAGATCGACGCTTTGCCATCCACATTCAGGGATTAAAGCCAGAGCAAATGGATCGGATTCGGTGCTGGTTTCCCGAGGACTCTCTAAATATAAAATATAGCATAAATGGCCAAAAGCGCTTCAATGCAATAGAGCAAGGATCGCCTGGGCAAAAAACGGCTGCACTCCTAGCTTTTATCCTTTCGTATGGCAATGAGCCTCTGGTGCTTGATCAGCCAGAAGACGACCTCGATAATCACTTGATTTATGACCTCATCGTAACACAACTAAGAGAGATCAAACAGAATCGTCAGGTTTTGGTGGTTACGCACAATGCAAACATTGTTGTGAATGGTGATGCGGAAAATGTTATCGCCCTTGATGTGCGCGAAGGACAGACAACGATTATAACTAAGGGAGCTTTGCAAGACATTGATGTGAGAAACGAGATATGTCGAGTCATGGAAGGTGGCAGGATCGCACTTACCGATCGCTACCGGCGAATAATGGCTGGGGAGGTTGATGCATAATTGTAAGCTCAAAAAATGCGTCCATGCGTTTTTTTGTTAGACAAGGGAACTGTCCGAATTGTATCGTTTAGTCTTTGCCCATAAAATAATATGAAGGCCGAGTGTATAGGCTAGTTCAAAAAATTGTATTATTTCGAACGGCTGTTTTTGTTCCTCCTCCATGTCTAGTCACCCTCGGGCGGCATTTGATTTTCACCACTCCTCTTGTAAATGCATCCTCCGAAGACTTGCTCGACCACACATAGGCTTCGCCGGTTCCGAGATGGCTCATCTTGTCGGAGGTCAGTTCGCCAAGGGCGGCATTCGCCTTCTGGATATGCTTCAGCCAAGCGGGTGAGTTGAATTTGTGCATGATGATCTGCGATGACAGCTCGATCAGCGAGACTGGGACCGATGGCGGGTCCTGAGAGGCGACCATGATGCTGGTCCCCTTGTGTCGCATCTCACGGACAACCTCTACCAGGCCGGAAACTAGGTCATCGTTCTCGATGTACTTGTGGGCTTCATCAAAAACCACCAGCTTGTTGAAGGCGCTTCCCTGGTAGGTTGCTTCCGAGAAAATCTGCAGCATCACCACGAACAGACCGAGGGCCTCGTTCTTTTCGATGTATTCATCTCGCAGATCCACGATGATCAACCGGCCTGGCCGAATCAGATCCTGGAGACGCTGGTTGTCATCGATATATTCGCTGGCGAACAGCAGACGCGTCTGGGCCAGCTCTTTCAGGTGATCGGACAGGCCAGAGTTATCGATGCCTGCTCGCAGGGCATCCAAGGTCAGGTTATCCCGCAGCCCCCGCATGATGAGATTGATTTGCCGCATATACATGCTCTGACTGCCAATCGCTCCCATCAAGAATTTCCAGTGAGCCGCCTTGAGTTCGGAGGCAGAAAAGGCAATCGGCTTAACCTCGATATCCGGGTACTCGGCCCGGCGATTATCCACCTTGTTTGCCGGGGTAAGAATCAGGACATCCTTCAGGGCCTCCGGGTTGGCCTTGTAACGCTCACGAAGGATGCGGATCTCTTCGTCCACCGAGTTGGCATTGATCATCGATGTAAACTCCGGCGCATAATCCTGCGTCGGGCTGTAATGGAAAATGACCGTAGCGAGCGGGCTTGGCAGCACATTGATGTGTTGGAGCGGCATGGAGGCCATTTCAATGACGGTTCCAAGGGTGTAGCTCTTGCCGCCGCCTTGAACCCCAAAGAGACTGATCGTGTGTGTGTGGTTGAGGTCCAGGGCGATCTTTCTGCCGGAAACCTCTCCGAGCAAACCGTACTGAGGCGAGTCACCATTGACACCCAGCATGATGTCAAAACTGGCCTCGGTTTGAGGCGCGGGCTCTGGTGTCGGATGCTCCGGCGCTTCATGCTCGGGTTGAACAGGTGCTTCCGGTTCAACAGCGACGACAGCGGACTGTTCGGCTTCTTTGCCTTCTTCAGGCGCGATGGTGGAAAGTCGAGGTGCTTGCTCGACGGGTTCCGCCTGTTCTTCCTTTTCCTCTTGGGCAGGTGCGGGTGTCTCCTCTGCGGCAGGATGTGTTGTCTCGATGATTGGTGGCTCCGGCTCTTCGTCCCAGAGCTCATCCACCGTCCAGGACGTTGACCGGGCTCTCTTGGGCGCGATGAAAGCGGCTGTCTCGAGCTTCGGCACGTTCGGAATGAACTGCTCGCTCAGGAGATGGGCGGTCGGCTCCTCCTCAATCTCGATGGACACATGCTTGCGGCAGTTCTCCAGCAAGGCGTGAATGAGATCCTTGCCGATGCGGTGGAATTCGATACCCACCTCGTTGTCCGGGGCTTCGGTTCCGGCCTTGTCAAAGTCGAAGATCAGGGCGCACCGTCTGAATTGAAGCGAGTAGCCCTGTTCGATGGATTCAAGTAGCCCTCGCGCTTCCTGCGCGGCGGTGACATCAAAGATCCCGTAACGCAGTGAGCGTTCCAGATAGAACCGAAGGATCTGCGCCAACTCCCGGCTCTTGAGCAACCGATCCGGCCGGTCCGGCTTTTTCAGTGCCGGGTCAAAGTGGCGCTGTAGGATGCGCTCACTCTGATTGATTTGGGCAGAAATATCCTGCTTCAGTCGATTGAAATCTGCAAAACTCATTTCCCTTTGATAACACTTCACCTCGACCAGGTTGCAAGTGATCGTCCTGGTGTTCAAATCCAGGTCGAACAAACCCAAGTCGGTGCGTTGCAGGCTGATGGCATCGTTGACGTCGTCTGATTCACCGCTTGAGCGGTAGAGGTCCGTGTGTGCATCCAGCGGCACAATGACCTGATTGCTCAACGCGCCCTGATATTCGAGATAGAGCCGCGCCAGGGCCAGGCCAAGAGCCTCCGCCTGTTGCGTGCGTGCGGAAATCAGTTTCAGCGCAAGCTGGCCGGAAAGCGACCGCAGGTTTGCCAGGATTTGAACCGACTGCTCGCCGTCGGCGGACAACCCGTGCTCAATCAGCACCGGCTTCAGCATGGCCTCCAGCTCATCGTTCGAGCGCGAGGAGATGATCAGGTTATGAGTCGCCTGGGAGCTGGCTCCCGGCACATAGTCAATCAGATAGTCCGGTCTATTCTTCCGACCGCCATGGTCGAAAAACTCAATCCCCATATTTCGGTCGATGGTGAACACCCAATCGCTGATCTGGTGAACCTCGTAGATCAGCTCTCGTTGGGCCACGTCGAGGCCAAGGGTCACGACGGGTACGGCTTTGAAACTGGCACCAGAAGCAGCAACCGCTGAGGTGGCGAAACAGAGGTGACGGCTAAGTGATGACAGCAAATCGAAACACCCAGCGTGGTTGTCCGCGCCGAGGGAGCGCCCAACAATCGGCCGCTTATTCCAGAAGGTACCCGAATCGTCATCAACGAATTCGGTGTCGAAGTCCTGTATCAACCCATGCAGCGGAGTCACTCCCATTGGCCTCTCGGCTATGGAAAGCTCCTCGGCGGGGAACACATCCAAAAGAATGCTGATGTGCGCCAGAAACTCCTTGGAATTAGCATGGAATTCATTCAGCGCGTGCTTGGCCAAGTTCAGCTTGGAAAACAGATGGCTGCCAGTTGAAGTCGCAAACGCGTCGGCTGCCTCGTTCACATTGGCTCCAGGACGGACCATGGATTCAATAGCCTCACCCAAAACAGGCGAGTCGGGATCGGAGGTAAAGAGCCGGATGTCATAGCGCAAATCGGCATGCTCACGTTTCTGCTGGAGCGATATCAGGGCCTCCGCTATCACCGAACCGCCCCCGGGGTTGAAGATGTTCAGGGATAGCTCTCGCACATACGGATGCTGTGAGAGATAGCGCTCGATCTTGTCCGCAATGACCTTTCCGGAAATATCGGTTCCCGCCGCAGAGGGCTCGGACAATCCGAGGGCCGAACAGATCTCCGCCATCAGGCCACGGGAATTCTCCTCGGTGGTCGGGGCGTAGAGCGCCCAAAACGCATTCAGGTTGTCTACCGACGTGAAGATGCGGCCGTCCTCTACCGGAATACCGACCGGATAGGCAGAGGGCACAAGGCCATCCAACAGGGCGAAACGGACGTGAGGAATGTGATCTTTCCCACCTGACTTGATCTTCTCGATCCAATCCTTGCCCAGGGTGACCCAACTGCTCAGCCACAAGGCACGGAGCGGATGGGTTGGTGAGACCAAAACAGCCTCGCGATGCCTTCCACGGAAGTCGGTCAAGATGACATGAATGGAATCAACGGCCAGCACATTTCTGAGTGCTTGTATGTGTTGCTGACGCTCGGCACCGGAAGTCGTCTCGGCCTGACGGATGAGGTTCCTGACCAGGTCAAGGTAGCTTTCAGCATAGGCGAGGCATTCCTTTTCCGAGTCCCGGAACGACAGCCCCTGCATGATCAGCTCGGCAGTGTCTTTGCGCACCGCTGCAAAAAACTCTTCGCGGGCAGCCAGGAAGGAAGCCATCGCAGCAGAAGGTGGCAGCGTGAGTCCGACCTCGGAGGGCGGCTCGGCGGTATCCAGGTTGATCTGCATTCGCCAGCCTGACGGGTGCTTGGGCTCCGCCAAGATGCGCTGCTCGATGGTTTTGAGCATACGCGAAAGCGGGATCTGAACCGCTCCCTCACGACCGAATTTTGCGTGCAGGGTTTCCTGGCGGGAGGTCTTCTTGGAACGACCGCCCACGGCCCAGGCGACACCGCTGATGGCGATATCATCGGGATCGCGTTCATCGCCCAGGGCAGTCAGTTGCAGCCGGAAACGTGCATGCTCCAGGCTCTGCTCAATGGGGATGGCGCGTTGCGGCGGTTCTTCCTCAATGTTGCCACCGGGCAGGACGTAGAAAGGTTCGCTCTCATAAGAGCGTTTAGCGCCCTCGGAGGCGGAATCCGCTTCCAGCGGAATCGGATCGCCATCGGCCGTCCAAGGCATTACACGGATGAAATGCCATCCTTCCTCGAATTCGATTTTATTAAGTTTGGCCAGGTTGGTCCTGCATTGCAGGCGGTTGGGCGTCCAGGCTTTGACCTTTTTGGATTTTCCTACCGGGCCGTCATTCTGCGAAATGATCTGAACCGTAAAATGGTCAAGCCCGCTGACCTTGCCGGGGTGAGGGTTAACCTCAAATACCACGTTCATTTTGCGGCGATCGTTCGGGACCAGAACCTGTTGCCCGATGAGGCCGGAGAGTTGGTCGTCGGACTCATCCTCTTGAACGACCGGCAAGTCGGTCTCCAGCACTGTCAGAAGAACCTTGTCCAGCGAAAGCTCTTCCTGGAAGGTCCATTTGTCGAAAGATATGCTCCACCAGCTCTTGTCGGTCGCGATGGGCGCCGTCCAGGATTCGGGCTCCTGGACATCGTATTTTTCAAAGTAGGCGAATAGGCGCGACTCCAATGCCGTATCGCTGAGCCCCAGATCAGCGATACGGCCACGAACCGACTTGTGCGAGGTCATCAGACTGCGGACGCTGCCGAGGTTACGGCGAATCTTGCCATTGACCATGCCGGGATCGGCAAAGAGCTTGAAGTCAGGAATCAACGTCAATTCATAGAGGCTGGCCCCGAGGGTTTCTCCATCAATCCCGTTTTCGAGCGCGGTGAGCAGATACCTCACGCGGGAAACATCGTCGGCAAACAGCCATCCCTCCTCGGTGAAGATGCCAAAAAGATCACTGACATGGCCGACCAGCGTTGCCGGGAGCCGGTCAAGCAGCGAGTCGATCAGGTCCTCGTAGATGCCGGTGAAAGCCAACTCCTCGAAGGTCGCCACGCCAAAAGAGTCCTCGGCGCTGGTACGGAGCGAGGTCGGAATAAAGACCAGCAATGGCTGGCGCAGCTCGCCATTCGCGTCAGGGTTACGCAGTTCCACCAGCTTGGTGGAGGTCACCCGGAAAGGCATACCCTCCTGGTCATGGCTGCCGAGGATAAAGATGTTTCCGTCGGGCCGGGTTCGCCGCAGTTCCTTGCAGACCGACTCCATGACATCGTCATCAAGATCGGTGACCCGCATGCAGTGGCCTGGGCCACGATCACCCAGGATCGCTTCGATACGAGGGCACAGCAGACCAGCTACCGCCGCGTTCAGTTTATCCTGGGAAAGCTTGGTGAACGCGTTACTCATGCGTGCCTCCCGTTCTTATCAGTTCCGTCATTTCTCTCAATCGCATAGCGGGGCGATACCTTCTGGGTCACGTAGGCATCCGACAGGTCTTCGTAGAATCCGATTTCACGCAGGCGGCGCTTGAAGGCCTCGAGGTTGAGGCGCAGGGCGCGTCTATCCAGGATGCTACTGTTGCCCTGAGCTCCTTCCGGTAGCCGGTCGATGTGAAGGCCGTAGCGGTTTCTCAAAAAGGCCAGCAATTCCTCGATGCGGACCTCGCGGGTCACGAAACGCCCGCCGTCCTGGGTGAGCACGGCCACCTGAAGGAGCACTTCGAGCAGTTTGCTTCCCAGCACAAATCGCCGAGGACTTCCCTTGGTCCGGGATTGGGCCAGCAGGCCATTCTCTTTGTTCTTCAGCATCAGCGAGTCCAGACACTCGGTGATGTACTGGCGGTGATACTTGCCGCGATACGCCATCAGTATTTCGATGAAGGATTCGAATTCGCCCAGGCCCATGCCAGTGACTTCCCGGATCTCCGGATCGACGTCCTCGTTCCCGGAGGTCGATTCCTCGATCAGGCTCGCCAGACGGAATTTGAAGTAGGCTTGGCGCTCGGCGTCGTGCTCGGGCTTGAGCAGGGATACCAGGTCGCCAACGGTGAACACGCCGCCCCCAGGGGTAGCCAGCTTGCCCGTCTTCTTGCTCAGGTATTCCGCCATCTCATCGAGCTTCTTGACGACGAAATTGGCCTGCACAAAGGCCGGTATCTGACGATAGAGCCGGTCAGTGGACTTGCGAGCCAACTCGGCCATGTGCGGATTGTTGACGTCGCCCATATCCACGACCAGCGCCACGCGGTAAGGACAGCCTTCCAGTGCATTGTCGAGGCCCGGGTTGATCGGGCATTCCTTGGTGGTGCAGAGATCGTTGCCGGAGCGCTGTTTCACCAGCTTGGGCAGCATCTGCAGCAGCTTGAGGTGGTAAAGCGCCAGATGGAATGCCATCAGGGTTTTGAGATAGTCCACCAGCACCGAGCGCGGAATATAGGGCTCATAGGCCAGTAGCCGCAGAATGTCGTCGGCCATAATATCGGCCTGGCCGATACACAGCGGTTGGAAGCGTGAGGGCTCCTTGGAGTCCTTCATGTCCTGGGTAACCTGATGATCCAGACGCAGGATGGCCTGCGTTTCCACGTCCACGGAAGCGTTGGGATCGTAGCGGTCCGTCACCAGGTCGATTCCCGGGAAGAAGAAGCGCTTCAAGGCATCTCGCGCCGCTTGGCCTTTGCCTTTGCGGGCATAGAAAAGCATCCAGTAGATCTGCTCGGCAGCGCCGTAGTCACGGGTATGCTTGGCGTTGCGGAATTTATAGGTATTGCCATGCAGCGGCCTTGGAGCGGCCACGGCCTGATTGGCTTTGCCCCGATTGACCACATCCATCAGATCGGTTTCGATCCAGCGGTGTACCACCTGAGGAAAGCGATCAAAGCCCGCAAACCATTCAGGATGCTCAAGGAAGTCCTCCATGAACTCTTCAACGGTCAGGTCACCGCCACGGGGCGGGCGTCGGCTGGCATAACCATCGTATTTCAGCCGGGGAAAGAGCATGGTCAGCACACGATCCATCTCGATGTGCTTGAAATCGACGTAGGTGGTCTTGGGAGTGCGGAACTCCTTGTCTCTGCCTTTGATGCTCATGCTTCAGCCCTCCTGCTTACCTTTCCCAGATGCAGGATGCCTTTGTCGTCGCGCCGGATCTGGAAGAATTCGAAGCCGCTTTCAGTGAGGAGCACCTCCTGATAGGGAGCGGCGGATAGAACGTTCTTGAACACCGCCAGACTCAGGTAGAAACCTTCCTGCTCCTCGATGCTGGGACGGTAGCCGTTGTTGAGCCGCATCAGCATTTCATAGATGTCGAGATTGATGCGCAGGCTGGCCTTGTGCCCGTCGCCGGAGTCGTAAAGCAGCACCAGCGCCTGAGACAGGCACTCGAGGAAAGGATGAGCCGCCGTTTCCTGCTCGGTGCGGAGCGTAAAATGGTCGCCGTCAAAGAGGCGGTAACTGCGGATGGTGCCTTTATCCACCTGGCGAACACGCAGCGCCAACTGGTTGCCCAGCCGCGCCGGATCGCTCAGACCTTCGCCCCGGTTGACGGCCCGGAGAATAGCGGTCACCTCATCGGCGCTTTTCGCGCCTGGCTGCTCAATGGCATCCAGGAAGGGATCGATGCTTCCGTAAGGCAGCATCTCCTTCCAGCCGATGTCGCGTCGTTCAAAGAAATGGCGACGGCGCATGTGCGAGAGGTAATTCCGGTGCTTGGCGATCAATCGGGCACGGTTCTTCGATGAGTAATCGCGAGGCAGACTGCCAAACAACGTCTCCACCAGTTCATTGTCATACCCGGCTCGCTCCGCGAACGAGAAGCGGCTCATGGCCTTGGTCTTGGGATTGAGGAAGCCAAGCTCGCGGTCCAGATCGGGGTTGCTGACTTCGGCAACATCGATCTCGCGCAGCAAGGCAATCAGCCGGTCATTGGAGCCGTTCGCCCCGCCAAGCCACGAGTTGAAATAGAAACCGTCAAGGATGCGATTCTGAGTCTCCTCACCACCGTTCTGATAGAGCTGGTGAATGCCGTCGCAGTCCTGGGTGCCCACCAGCATGAAGGCCAGCGCCGAACGCAGGTCGCGCATGGTGATGTGCAGTCGGCCGCGCAGATGGGTAATGGTGTAGAGCATCTTCAGGCGCTCGATCACCTTGGGTCCGGCAACCGGGTCCTGGAAGGTTCGGGCGTTATGGTAGGCAAAGCACTTGCCCTTGAGGTCGCACTTCTCGCAGGCCTGCCAGTATTCCTGCTGCGTCATGCGGGCAATCAGCCGCTCCAGAATCGAAGGCTGACCTTCCTCGGGTTCGGCGACCACCGAGCGCAGGTTGAGGTTGATGACCGCGATACCGCCCTCCGGAGCAGCCCCGGCCAAACCCTGCTGGATCTGCTTGGCGAGCAGCGGGAACTCCTCTTCATGCTCCAGGAAGAAATCGACCAGCCGCCCCTCGTTGATCGCGATCAGGCGGGTCTGATTCGCGGGCCAACCGGAGGCGTCCTTACCCGCGAAGGGAGCAAAGAACTTCTGCAGCACGGCATCGTTGCGCTCGTCGCCTTCATCCTGGCTGCCGTCGTAGTTGCTCTGGTAGGTATGCCCCCTGAGCTGGAACACGGCCCCATTCGGGCCACGCTGCATCTGTGCGCCCTTGCTCTCGGCAAAGGCCTCGAACTGCTGAATGAAGGCCGTCTTGCCGTCACCGGCATTACCGCTAATGATGACAAGGCGAAACTCCCCCTTAAGCAGCGCTGGCTTGAGTTTTTCATCAAGATAGGTGGGCACGTAGGTGGCTTTGCCAACCTCGTCGAGGCCACGGGTGCCCGCGTTGGACACCTGACTCTGGCTGTAGAGGGTCAGAAGGTGCGTGACAAAGGGGTTGGTGTTGGGCCTGGTTGGCTCGAAGCCTAAAAGGCCGACGGATTTTGTCCCGTTCCCCAACTCGCCTGTCGAAAAAGTCTTTCGATATGGGGGCTTGACCTCGGCCATGGCCATCAGGAACTCCTCCACGGAAGCGAAGCGATCCTTTCGCTCCGGCGCGATCATCTTCATCACCACATGGACCAGCGATGAGCTGAGGTCGGCGCACCCTTTGAACTGCTTGGGGTCCTTGGGCTGAGTCTTGATTTGTGGCGTGGGGTCGTCGAAAGGATACTTGCCTGTCAGGCACTCATAAAACGAGATGCCCAGGGCATAGAGGTCGCGAGCCATCCGATCCGAGGCATCCGGCTCGGAGGAGTAATCGTAATCCGGCGGCAGGTAACGGCGCGTGCCGCCACCGCCTTGAACCTCGTCGTTCTCGGAGACAGCGACGTTGAAATCAATGATGCGGACCCCCTTGTCGGTCCACAACAGGTTGGAGGGCTTGACGTCCTGATGGTATACGCCGTGCTTGTGGAGATGGGCCAGTCCGTCGGCGGCCTCGCGCACGATGCGCACGGCATCATCCACGGATAACGCTTCGGCATTGATCAGCTCGGAGACGTCCAGGCCTTCCACGTACTCAAAGACGATGTATGGCGTCTGCTTGGCGTCGGCCATGCGGTCCGCCCAGATCACCTTCACCACATGCGGATGGTCCGGCAGGTTGGTCAGGGTCTTGTATTCGCGGCGCAGCCGTTCATAGACGCTGCGGCGATCCTTGGTCACCAGCTTGATGACTCGTACCACGTCGCCCAGGGAATCGAACACCTTGTAAGCCACACCGAAGCCACCGCTGCCCAGCTTCTGCTGAATGCGGAAGCGATCCCCCAGGATGCAATCCTTCGGCAAATCCATCAGGTCATCCTGGAGCCGAGGCTGAACCACGACCGGGGCGTTTCCATCCGGGGCGGAGTCATGCTTGGCCTCGGGCAGAATCAAGTCATCCAGGCCCTTGCGGGCGATGGCCGCGCTGGTATGGCGGTCCTCTGGGTCAAACTCGCAGAACTTCTGCAGCCACTCGTCGATCCCAGTGGGCAGGTCCGGCTTGTGTTCCGAGGGCTTCATCGAAAACTTGCCGTCGGCCTCCATCATCTGGTCGACGCTTTCATAGGGCAGCTCGCCAGTCAGCAGCTCATAGAAGATGATGCCCGCCGAATACAGGTCAGATGCAATGCTGGCCTGGTCTGGGTATCGTATGCATTCTGGTGCCTGGTAGTGCTCCTGCTCCTTTCTGGCCAATTCCTCGACGATGAGGTGCGCAATGGTCGAGGTGCGATGTTTTCCTACCCGCGCGTAATCATAGTCCGTGACGCGTGATTGCCCGCCCTTGGTCACCAGAATGGCGTCCGGGGTGAGATTGCGGTGGATCACCTCATGCCGGTGCGCGTGGTCCAGGGCCGACAGCACGTCGCGCATCACCTGGAGCTTTTGGTCGAAAGTCAGCGCCAGGGAGGGTTTGTGGATGTGCAGGCGCAGGGCTTGGCCGGGAATATCATCAGTAACGATCGTAAACTGGTCTTGCTCCTCGGATTCTATGAACTCTCGAACCTTCAGGATGGATTCATGACTCGGAAGGTTCGTGACGGCTCGAAAGGCGTTGCTAATGAGCAGGTATTCCTGCTGGCGGTCTTCTTCGGACTGGTACGGGTCCGCCTTATACACTCGAAGTCGAACAACACCTCCGCTTTTGCCCATTCGATTATGCTTGGCGCGGTATTCGGTGTAGCGGTCGGAGCCCCCCAGCTTCTCTTCCACCTGCCAATCGCGGAACACCAGCGCCGCGCTCCTGGGCTTGGCGTTGCCGGTGATGGCCTTGGCGATCTGGGAGTGGAAGCGGGTGATGTTATCCAGCCGGTTGTCGGGGATGCGGCTCGTGTCGCGGAAGTATTTCAGGCAGTGCTTGAGGTCGGTCACGTCCGGACTGTCGATGCCTGCCTGGTCGAACACGGCGGCGTCATCAGCGGTGAGCAGCACGGCGGCATGCACATAGGCCTTGCGCAGCTCGATAAGCCCGGCGTTGCTCTCCCGGATGATGGTGGCCATGGCCTTGGCGTGGCCGCGCAACTTGGCCAGCGGCGAGAAAAACGGCTGCCGCCCCTCGGGATACCACTTGGAGCCATACACATCGATGTTGCCCCGCGTCCCTTTGACATCCACCAGGTACACCGCGTGGGGCGCGAGGATGGCGAGGTCGATTTCGAACACCTCCTCGCCCTGGCGCATCTCGAAGTTGTGGAAGAGCAGCCAGCCATCGGGCAGATGATCCCGCAGGAACCCGATGGCTTGGCGTTCAGAATCGTTCGCGGGGTGCCCGATGGGGATGACCTTGGCCATCAGCGACCTCCCTCCTCGATGGCGCGTTCGACAAGGGCGCGGGCTTGGTTTTCGCAGTCTATTGCCTCATGACGAAGTTTGGCGCTTTGAAGTCCAATATCGCCAACTTGCTCAATAATGTTGTTCGCAAAGTTTGGAATGAGGACTTGCCCTATCTGTGCAACGTCCAGATGTGGTATAGACGAGCCATATGCCCTTGTTTTCAATTGCCGAAGCCCATATTCTGACCTCAGCCAGATAAAAAGAAATCCTGAAACAATGTCTGTATTGCAATGAATGCGGATCGCATCTTCGGAAACAGCCCCTCCGGTTAGAGAACCATAAGGCAAGACTGCAATTCCAATAATGCCAGCTATTTGACCAGATCTTGGAATCAATACCGTTTTTTGGTCAACCAACAACTGCTCGACTCCTTCCATGCGCTTGGGAATCAGGTAACCAGCTTGCGGTTCTGCCCACATCAGAGCCGTAGTGCCAAAGAATGGGATTCCGTGTTCGGGATCGTCAACCTGAACGCGCTTGAATCGCTTGGGCTCAAAGATTGACTGCGCCATGGCTGACACAGTCGTCATTGGCACTGACGCTTCGCCGAGAGCCGTAATAACCTCCTGGTGAAATGGGCTATGAAAACCGCCATCCATTCGCTTGAGGATGTGAGCTGAAGAAACAGCAGAAAAGCCAAACGGAATGCCATCATGCTTTGCGTTTCCTGGCACTCGCAATCCGGCAGAGCGAGAGAGCAGAGCTATGCCATCGGTTACGGCCTTGCTGGCTGCAACACGTTTTGCGGCCGCTTCCTCCACCAGGGCATGGGCCTGCTGCTCGATGGCGTCGCCAAGGCGCGGGACAGGGAGGTCGGCAATGTGATGCGGCTCGATATGCTGGATGATCGCCCCGTAGGTGCCAGAAACAATGATGGGAATGCCGAACCGACTGGAAAGGAAGGCGTAAAGGTAGCCAGGAGAAATCTTGTTGGGATCAGCGACGACCTTCATTATGTCTTGGTTAGACCAGCAGTCAGCCATGTCTTGTCTGGCATATGCCATTCTCCCGATGCTTCCGGAGCAGGTAATAAGAGTCATGCCCTCTTCAACTTTCAGGTAACTTAGTTTTGGCGAGTGGGCATCTTTTGCACTAATCATCGGCAGGTTCGTCATATCTGCCTGAAGCATAGTCGAGGTCGTTAAAAAAGGAACTCCATAGGCAGGATCATCGACGTAATTACGAACAAATTGCGGTCCGTTATAGATTCCTCCGTTGTGGCCACTGGTAAGAGAACTAAGGCTCTCCGCCTTCATTTTTTTGAGCAATTCCTTGGCTTCC
Source organism: Megalodesulfovibrio paquesii (assembly GCF_054653055.1). Classification (NCBI taxonomy): domain Bacteria; kingdom Pseudomonadati; phylum Thermodesulfobacteriota; class Desulfovibrionia; order Desulfovibrionales; family Desulfovibrionaceae; genus Megalodesulfovibrio; species Megalodesulfovibrio paquesii. Next base: position 390,028 of record NZ_BAAIGQ010000007.1, read on the forward strand.
ACTGCGCCCGACATGTACGGCCCGCAGTCCAGACGCCGTCCATTGCTTTCCAGCCAGGTGCTTGGCACCGCCTTCACCTGAAATTTCCTGCTCACAACGTCACCTCGCCGGTTGCGCGGAATTGTCTGTACTTCTCTGCCACCAGCGGCAGTTCGTCATGGATGCGGCGGTCGCGACGCGTGGTTCGGCGGATGGTGACGTTGCCGTCAATGCGAACCCGCTCCACAACGGCTTCCTCAAAGAGGAGCTCTTCTCCGTCTGGGGCACGCTGGAACAGCAGGTTGCCACGGGCATCCACGCCGGCCCGATCCACCACAGCCATGAAGACCTTGTATTCTGGGTGGGCTGTGTTGAGCAGCTCCTCCTGGCTGCGGCGGCGCAGGAGCAGCAGGCTCGGCAAGGCAGGCGTCAAGCCGTAGTCCTTCACGGTGACCTTGAACGGCTCCACCGGCAGGTCCACCGAGGCCAGGACTTCGCAGTGGCGCAAGATCCACCAGCGGATGTATTCATCCCCAGGATTCCCGAGAACGCCATCGGGCAGCAGGATGCCCACGCGGCCGGTGCCGGGCTTCACCCATTGCAGGGCGCGCTCGATGAACAGCACCTCGGGCGGCACGCCCCCCGTGTTGATGGTTCCGGTGTTGACGTACCCGTCGCCGTCTGGCTCCTTGTTCCAGATCTTTCCCAGGTCATACCGGGTGAGGATGGACTCGTCGGCGATGACATCCTTTGTGGAGAACCAGGGGTTGAGCAGAACGATATCCATGCTGCCCAGGGACATGGCCGGGCGGGCGGCCTCGATGCCATCCAGATCGCCATCAGGGAAAGTGCGAGCATCGATGCGAAACACGCGGCCAGGATTGCCGGTGGTGAACAGCAGGTTCATGCGGCTGGTCACGGCCAGGAAGGGATCGATGTCACAGCCCAGGGCGTTGCTGGCCGCCCAGGCGGCGGTTTCGTTTTGCGCCTGGCGGATCTGTTCGTTGATGGCCTCTTCAGGCGTGGTGCCCATGGCCGCCAGCTTCTTTCTGAAGATATGCACGGCGGTCATGGCCAGGAACGTGCCGGTGCCGCTGGAGCAGTCCATGATGCGCTCGCCGGGTTGCGGATCCAGCATGGCCACGGCCAGCTCGGCCACATTGAGCGGCGTGGGGTAGCGGCCCTCGCGGCCGTCCATCACGCTGCGGGCGACCGCACGGAAGGCCCCGGTGCGGTAACGGGGCTGGGTTTCGCTTAAGTTATAGCGAGCCAGCTCCATGACCACGCGGGCGGTCTCGTGGGGCGCTAGTGTCAGATTCCAGCCACGAGCCAACAGGTTCGGCTGCCAGGCAGTTGCGGCGGTAATGGCGTTGTTGATGCGCTGGGCAATGGCCTGTTGGCCCGCCGCGGTGAACGGCTCGTCGCCCCGGATCCAGAAGTTGCGTTGGCCGGTGGGCAGGGTCTCATCGTACATCTTGGCCAGCATCAGCACGGCCAACTGCTTGAAAGCATCCTTGTGGTCGAGGCCGAGGTTGCGGTTCAGGTACTGCCGGCAGCGCAGGAGCGCTTCCTCCAGGTCATCCGCCTCGGCGCTGACCTGCATGACGCCGCCGGTGCGGTTGAGAACCGCCGTGGCTTCTCCTGGGGCGGGCCAAACGCCCAGCGGCTTAATCAGCGTTTCAAACCGCGTGTGCTCAACCTGAAGAAGGAACTCTTCCTGCCCGTTGGTCCACATGCCCAGCGTCGCGTTGGGAATGTGCTCAAGCAGTGCCCTGAGAGGGAGCAGATCAGCATCCGCCTCGGCAAAGGAGCGCAGCTTGTCTCGCTTCTTCTGATCCTTGCAGACGATGACCCGCTGCAGATTGTCGTTGGTGTGCTCTTCGCCGGGGCGGAAAATGGCGACATCGACGCGCTTGCGCCCCTGGCCGGGAATCTGGGGGGTGTAGTTGACCTCCAGATCGTTCCGGTCAAAGCCGTAGCTCTCAATGAGCTGGCGCAACACCTTCTGCACCAGCAGCTTCTTGGCCGAAACGCTCTCCTTGTTGCCAGTCAGGATGTCGATGAAGAAATTGTCCGGGCCGCCCTCTTCGGCAGCCTCCTGCGGGGCTTCGATGATGTCGTCCTGATCGCTCATCCGTTTTGCTCCTGGAGAAATTCGCGGTACTTCTCTGCAATCACCGGCAGATCGTTATCCTCGATCTTTTCATTGCGAGTCAAGGTCCGCTCCACGAACCTTCCGCCAATGCGGATGCGCTCGGAGTGCTGTTTTGGCTCGACAATCTCTTCGCCGTCGGGGGTGCGCTTGTAGAGCTTGTTGCCTCGGCGGTCGAAGCCCACCTTGTCGGCCACAGCCATGAAGACCGGATATTCATCAATGCCGCCCAGGGCCTCGGCGCGTTTCTCTTCTTCGCTCTTGCGGCGCAGGAACAGCAGGCTGGTGAGGATATTGACGTTAGCCTCGGCAATGAAGGCCTCCACTGGAAGATCGACGGAGGCTAGGACCTGGGTTTCGCGCATGATCCACCAGCGGATGTATTCCGCCGCCGGGTTGCCAAGAATACCGTCGGGCAGAACGATGCCCATGCGGCCAGTGCCAGGCTTCAGCCACTTGATGCAGCGCTCGATGAAGAGAATCTCGGGAGCAACACTCCCCTTGCGTGTGCCGGTATTGCGGAAACCTCCGTCTCCGTCAGGTTCCCAGGTGTGGGCAAGTTCGTACTGCTCCAGGATGTGCTCGTCGGTAATCGGGATGTCGGAGCCGAAGGGAGGGTTGGTGGCAATGATGTCCATCGATCCCAGAGGAATATCCTTTTTTGCGATGGGCAGGTCGGCCAGATGCCCGAGCGGGAATTCCAAGGAGTTGATGTTGTAGATGTGGCCTCGGCCATCGCCTGCCAGCACCATATTCATTTGGGCGGCCCGGATAAGAAACGGATCAAAATCCGCGCCGAATACATTGGCTGCAGCGTACTCTTTCAGCCGTTCGTGGACGTTCAGAAACTCTGAGGTGTCCTCGTTTCCAGCCTGGGTGTTTTGCTCCTTGCGGAATTTTTGCAGCATGTGCCCCAACGTAGCCACCAGGAAGCCGCCGGTGCCACAAGCCGGATCCAGCAGGGTCTCGTTCTCCTTGGGGTCAAGCATTTCAATCGCAAGTTTTACAACCCCTCGTGGGGTAAAATACTGGCCACGGTCGCCGCGAAGGTTGACCCCCACCAACTCCTGGTACGCCACACCTTTGGCATCCACATCCGTGCGAGTGAAATCATATTTGGCCAATTCGGAAACGATGAACGCCAATGCCCTGTCGGAGAGAGTGATTTCCTCGTTGCCCCGAAAAATGTTCCCGTACTGTTTCTTGACCTCGATAAAGAGTGCTTCGATTCGTGCTCGAATGGCCTTGCGGCCCTGTATCTCGAACTGTTCTTTCGGACCAGCCCAAAAGCGCCGCTGCCAGGCCTGGCGTTGCTTGGCGCGCAGGTTTTCATCGTGCATCTTGCAAAAAATCAGGTAGAGGAATTGCCAAAACGCGGCATCCTTGGGCATGCCCTCGTTGCCATGGATAAAGTTATGGCAGCGTCGGAACGTGATTTTGAGCATCTCTGTGTCGGCGACGCGGGTATGGGCATCGGAGATGACCTCCTTGGTGCCGACCGACTCTTCGGCCATGGGCCAGTCGCCGATTGGGTTGCACTTGATTTCGAATCGCCTCTGCTCCTTCTCTACAAAGAAGAACTCCAGGCCATTGGTCCACAGGCCATACTGAACTGCCTCGACCTCACGCATGATGGCTTCGAGCTCATCGAGGTCCTTGGCGGCCTGCTCGAAATCCCGAAGACGTACGGCATTCTTGCCGACGTTTGGCTCCTGGCGGCAGAGCACGGCTCGGCCCAAATTCTCAATTGTGTGCTCATTGCCATGATGGAAGATGGCTATGTCTACTTTCTTGCGGCCACCAATGGAAAAGTCTAGCTCCATATCTTCCGGCGAGAATCCGTATTCATGAATCAAGGCACGAACAACGCGTTGGCGGACCAGCTCTTTCTTCGATTCCTTGATTCGCTTGCCGGAGACGTAGTCGAGAGTGTATCCTGCCGGGATGGTTGATTCGCTTGTCATTTTCTTCATTTTATTTTTTGGTCATTGTAGACCTTTGTTAGAGCCATCATGACAACGCTGATGAGCAACGCCTTCAGCCTGTTCTCTTTCAAGATTATCAAGCGTGTAGGTCAGTGCAGAAGTGGCCAGATGGTATCTGGCACGAGTTTCTCTGGGTGTCCAAGCAATTTCGTATAATTGACCCCTTCCAGAGTAGGCTTGTGTTTTGTGTTGCAAAACACTAAACAATTCGCTATGAAAAATCCATGAAAAATTTTGGCGAAACACTACGGGCTCTTCGGGCAGCTCAAGATCTTGGGCTGCGTGAAGTTGCTGCTAAGGTTGGGATGTCGCCTGCCTATCTCAGCCGTATAGAGCGAGGAAAGGAAAGCCCTCCAAAGCCTGAAATAATCAAGGCGCTTGCGAAGGAATTGGCAGCGGACCCAGATGTCCTTTTTCGCCTTTCATCTTACACTGACCCTGAACTCGTCGACTTCCTTCGTTGTAATTTTGAAGCGATGCGACTGTTGCGCTACCTGGCTGAATATAAATTTAGTGATAAAGAGATACGAAGACTCAATCAAGTTGCAGAGAGTATTAGATCATCCAGGAATTGCGAGAGAGATTTAACTTGCCATGTCGCAACTGAGTAAATATGCCCTCGACGATTAAAGCGCCTAGTGCCTTGCTGCTATACGTTCACGAATTCAATTCCTCCCTGAACTTCCTCGACAGCCTGAATACCACCACATGCCGCTGGGGCAAGGTGATTGTCTCGCCCGTCTGGGGATTGCGGCCAGTCCGAGACTGCTTGGCGTAGGCCTCGAACTTTCCGAAGCCGCTGACAAGCAGGGCGTGGTCCTTCTGGATGGCCCGCTTCATAATCTCGATCATTGAATCAACGATGGCCTTGACCTCGGACCGATTGCGATGGGTCTTCTCGTAGATGGCGTCGACGATGTCGGCTTTAGTCAGTGTCTTCTCGCTCATGAACATGCTCCCAGCTGTCAGAAAATTTCTCCTGCTGCCGCCTCGGAACGAGGCTCGCCCTATTTCGCCACCGGCAGCTCCCCCCAGCAGGTCGTGTACCGTGGCGACTTGGACGCCTGGCGCATCTTCCACGGCCGGTCCAGGCCGGCGGCGGCGTAGCTGAGGGTGCCGCGGCCCCATTTGGCGTTGGCCCGGTCCAGCACGGTCATGAGGGCCTTGCGCCGGGCGTCCTCTTCCTCTGGCGGGTCGAGGAGTGAGAGCTGGCGCGGGGTCTCGGGCTCGAGCTGCGTGGCCATGACGCCGGCCTTCTTGTAGACGTAGCCGGGGCGGTAGAGCCGCTCCAGCAGGCCCAGGGCCGCGGCGATGAGCTCTGGCGTGTGCGCGGTGGGCCGCGGCAGGGCCGCCTGCATGGCGTTGCTGTACTGGGGCACGTCCTTGTGCGGATTGGTCAGGATGTAGACCTGGAGCCGGCCGGCCCGGCTCTGCTGGGCGCGCAGCTTCTCGGCCACGCGGCTGACGTAGGCCGCCACGGCCTCGCGCAGTTCGGGCAGGGTGGTGACCGATTTGCCAAAGGACCGCGAGGCGCAGATGGCTTTCTTGTCCGGGGCGACGTCCTCCAGCTCGATGCACGGCCGGCCCCGCAGCTCCAGCAGCGTGTGCAGGCCGGTCACGGTCATGCGCTTGCGTACCCAGTCGGCCGGGGCGTCGCGCAGGTGCCGGGCGGTGTGGATGCCGAAACTCTTCAGCATCCTTGAATGCTTGCGTCCCACGCCCCAGATGTCCGCCACCTCCACCCGGTCCAGCAGGGCCTCCACCTCGGCCGGCGTCATGGCCGTGAGATCCAGCACGCCCTCGTATTGCGGATGCTTCTTGGCGAAACGATTGGCGATCTTGGCCAGGGTCTTGGTGGTGGCCAGCCCAATGGAGACGGGAATGCCGGTCCACTGCCTGACCGTGGCTCGCATCTGTCGGGCCAGGGCCGTCAGCTCGCCTGGCTTCGGATTCTCAAAGGCCAGGAAGGTTTCGTCAATGGAATAGACCTCCATGGACGGGCAGAACTGCGCCAGGGTCTGCATCACGCGGCGGCTCATGTCGCCATACAATGCATAATTGGACGAAAAGACGCGCACGCCATGCTTACGAAAGAACTGCTCCCGCAAGAAAGCCGGCTCGCCCATGCTGATGCCCAGGGCCTTGGCCTCGTTGGAGCGGGCGATGACGCAGCCGTCATTATTGGACAGCACCACCATCGGCGCATACTGCAGCGTGGGATTGAACACGCGCTCGCACGAGACATAAAAATTGTTGCAGTCGACCATGCAGAAGACGTGCGACATGGCCTAGACCTTGTGTATCACATATGCGACCACGCCCCAGACCTCGAAGCTGGAGTCTGGCTCCACGCGGATGGGCTCGTAGTCCGGATTCTCGGGCAGAAGATAGAGGGCGTCGGCAGTCTTCTTGATGCGTTTCACGGTCAGTTCGCCGTCCAGGGCGGCGATGACGATGCGCCCGCTGACCGGTTCCAGGGCGCGGTCCACAACGAGGAGGTCGCCGTCGTGCACGCCGGCATCGCGCATGGAATCGCCGTGCACGCGGACGAAAAACGTGGCCGCGGGGTGGGCGATGCAGTGGTCGTTGAGGTCCAGGCTCTGGTCGATGTAGTCGTCGGCCGGCGAGGGGAAGCCCGCGGCCACGGTGGCCAAGTACAGCGGCAGCTCCAGCTTCGTCTCGGTGCGGACGCCGAGGACTTCGAGAGCGGGTAGCGCCGGCCGCGGCGGGCGCGGAAGGGGAAGGATGCTTCGTGCAGTCATGGTCGAACCAGTGTATCGTGCCCGCAGACGGCTCGCAAGGAGGTCGGCATGTGCGGACGATTCGGCTTTGTCATCCCCAAGGCCCAGGCAGTAGAGTATTTTCAGCTGGTTGACGCAGACTACGAGCCCCGGCGCAACCTCGCGCCCACCATGGACATTCCCGGTATTGTGCAGACTGACGCCGGCCGCGTGTTGCGGCGCTTCCACTGGGGGCTGGTCCCTTTTTGGGTGAAAGATCGCAAGATGGCTGCGAAAATGATCAACGCCCGCAGCGAGACCGTGGCTGAGAAGCCGGCCTTCCGCGCGGCGTTCAAAAAGCGCCGCTGCCTGATCCCGGCGACGTGCTTTTATGAATGGCAGAAGCTGGACGCCAGACGCAACCAGCCGTTCGCGCTGATGATGGCCGACGGTGCGCCCTTTGCCATGGCCGGGCTGTGGGAGGTCTGGGACGATCCTGATTCCGGAACGCCGCTGCACTCGGCCACCATCCTGACCACCGCGGCCAACGCCCTGATCGCGCCTATCCACGACCGCATGCCGGTCATTCTTCCGCCGGACGCCTGGGCGACGTGGCTGGACCCGGCCACGAATCCGGCCGCGCTCCCCTCGTTGCTGACCCCCTTCCCGGCCGAGGGCATGCAGCAGGAGGCGGTGGGGATGGGGGTGAACAAGGCGGGGAATGAAGAGTTCTGAGCGGTCGGCCTATGCTTAGCGCTCAAGGCCCTGACGCTGCTCCCGCCCCTGCCGCTGTTGTCGCTCCTTCGTCACCTCCCGGAACGCCGCCCAGGTCAGGAAGGGCATCTCGTTGCGGATATGATCGCGCTGCTGCATCGCCCTTTCGTAGAGGGCTCGCCTGACCTGTCGCTCGTTCTGCCGGGCGCGATGGAGCAAGGCCGCCCGGTCGCGGCGGGAGACAGGCAAACGGCCGATATCCTGGCGGGTCTTCTGCCAGTGGGCCGTGATGGTTGCGACCTCGGTCCGGGCCTGATCGCGGATTCCCAGCAGCTCTGCCTTGCGGGCGGCCATGGCGGCCTGCCAAGCTTTGAAGAGCTCGCCGTTGCCGGCGTCCCTGTGCCGGGCATTGGGGCGGGGGGAGTAACGCTCCAGGGACTGGATTGCTGCGGCCCCCAGATCTGGCGGCCCCGGAGGTTGGTATGGCCCAAAACGGGCCTCCAGCCTGGATTTTGAAAGACTTCGATCCACCGCGCTGGCCTTGCAGGCCTGCCTGCCGTGGCGGTTTCTGATGGCGAGGCCGTTGCCGTGGGGGGCGATGGCCAGGCCGTGGGTGGCCAGGGCGACATGCACGTCCCGCCATGACGTGGCGTCCTGCATGGCGTGCAGCAGCGCCTTGCGCGTGGACTTGGCGTAGCTCTCGAAGGATTCCAGGCCGGAATGGGCTTCCATGGTGGAGGGCTTGTCGCCCAGGCGCTCGGCCTCGGGGGTCTGGCTCTGGCCACGGCCGTTGTCCATGGCCAGGCCGAAGCGTTGTTCCAGCTCCCGGCAGACGCGGTCGCGGGTGTGGAAATCCCGGAAGGGCTCGTGGCGGGTCAGGCGCTCGGGGTGGATCATGTTGTAGGCGATGTGCAGGTGCAGGTTGCCGGTGTTCTGGTGCACGCCGCAATGGCGTTGGTGCTCAGCAAAGCCCAGGGCCGCGGCGAAGGATTGATCGATTTCCTTGAAGATTTCTTGCGTCAGCTTGTCGTTGTCTTCCGGACGGAAGCTGACGATGAGGTGGTAGGTTTTCTCCTTTTGCGAGCGCAGGTTCATGTCCTGGGTGGCCACAACCTCGTGAATGCCCCACTCGTAATCGTCGCCGGCCCAGCAGCCTTCGGCCCAGCAAAACAGGACCTTGTCTTGCTCCGGGTGCGACCCGGCACCGGCGATGTAATTGGCCAGGCGGCGGTAGTTGTCGTTGCCCGGCTTGCAGGTGATGCGGCGGCTGATCATCAGGCGATCCTGCCCACGGCGGCCCGCAGTTCGCGCTGCCGGGTTTCGATTTCCCGCAGCAGGCGGCGGACCTGGGACGTCAGTTCCGGGGCCGGGCGGCGTTCATCGCCGAGCCACAACTTGAACAGCCCGCCCAGCCGGCCAAGGTCGGCATTGACCCGAGAAAGCTCCCGCACGGCCTGCTGATGATCCCGGGCCGGCAGTGGCTGGCCCAGGCACACCCGGCGGGCGAAGGCCGAGACGGTCAGGCCATGGCGCTCGGCCTGATCGATGACCTGCCGGTACTCCTCGGGGCTGAGATAGACCTTCATGGCCGGCTTTTTCGAGGGCATCCACTCATTCCTTGCTGGCGTATCCGCGTTGAGCCCGAAGGGCGAATAAGCACGCCCCCGAGACGGGGGCCAGGACGTGAAGGAGACCACCCCAAAGGTGGGCCTACTTCACCTGTCCTGCCTTCAGCGTCTGATCGATCTTATTCCACGCAGTTCGGTTCACTGCAAGCAGTAGCCTAGGATTTGAAATGGTTTGAATATGATTGAACAGATCGCCATTTGCTAAAGCATTGGCAGGTTACTGCTTTCAATACGCAAGGCATACGAAGCAAGATGCATTGAATATGGCAGGCACATGGACGAACTGCCTCCCGACGTTGCCCTCACAGAAGCCGTTTCTTTCCTTCTCCAAGCTCGAAGCGGAAGAGGACGGCGTTGAGGCTGTCTTGATTTCTTGTCTCTTGGATTAATGCCCGACACCTGCGGCCCAACCTTGCGACAGCTATTTTTTACCGGACGGGCAGGACTAGGCTGAGGGTAGGCCGGGGGGAGTGGCAAGCCGCCCTTGGGAGGAACCAGGGGCAACGGAATGCAGTGGAATAGCGTCTTGGAAGGAAGAAATCGGGATGCTGGCCGGACGATGGACGCAGTTCGGGATTCTGGCGCTATGCGTCCAGACCGGGCTGGTAGTCGGGGGGCAGGCCGAAGGCGGCGTTGGTTCGTCGCTGGGCCTCGCGGATGTCGCAGCCGGCCTTGACCTGCCGGCCCCATTCCTGGCTCCAGGCCATGCGCTGCACCTGGGTGAGCAGGGCCGGTTTCCTGGTCGATGGGCGGAAGCCAGAAACTGCCCGGCGCATGAAGTCGGCCAACTTGCGATTGGCCTGCCTAGCCTTGCGGCGCAGGCGTTGCGAGGCGCGGTCACGTTCGCGGCGGAGCATCGGTCCCAGGCCCAGCCATTCGAAGAGCGCTGCTTTCACGACGCGGATGGCCCGGCAACCGAAGTACTTGCCTTCCTCGTTCTGGCCGCGGGGCTGGGTGACTTCCATGAAGCCGGCGTCCTTGAGCTGGGCGATGGCCCGCTCGATGCGCCGCTGGCCCAGGCCGGAGTCGCGGACGAGCATTTTCATGTCGATGTCGATGAAGCCCTCGGCCAACGTCGGTGTGCCGCAGCAGAGGGACGCTAGGTCGAGGTGGGAGAGGAGCGTCTCCAGGACGACGATCACCGCCTCGCGACGCTCGCTGCGAGTTTGCCTGTCCGGGCGGGTCTGCAAGGGAGGGCACTTGCGAGGCCTGCCATACCAGGCCCGTGCCCGCTCGGCGGCCAGGGAGAGGATACGCGGCAGCCCGCCCTTGCCCGTGCGAATGGGCTGGGTCGGCTGCAGCTTCGGGGCACGCGGATCGTGGCCGCAGCGGTTGCCCGTCACGGCCGGTCCCGGAAATTTTTCGGGGATTGTACGCCAGCGATTGCTTTTATCACAACCTGCACGTGCTTTTATCACCTCCTGTTGCGGGATGGATTATGCACGGCATGGTGTTTGCTCAGTTTCCCATCCCCTCTTCCGCCTGTCTGATCCGGTCTGCCGCCAGGGCTGCGTACTCTGGTGACAGCTCCACGCCCACGAACTGCCTGCCGGTCTCGATGCAGGCCAGGGCCGTGGTGCCGCCGCCCAGGAACGGGTCCAGGACGGTGCCGCCCTCGGGCGTTACAGCTAGCAGATCCTTGATGAGCGGGATGGGTTTGCTGGTCAGGTGCACCTTGGCGGCGGTGTTGACCGCGTGGCGGAAGATGCCGGGCAGGCAGCGATCGTGCACCCGCTGAAACGGCGGCTTGACCGCATACACCACATATTCGGCGTCCCGTCTGAACTCCCCGAGCATGGGGCGGGCGCTGGGTTTGTGCCAGATAACCAGGCCGCGCCATTCCCAACCCGCGGCCTGGACCACGTCCGAGGCCAGGGGCAGTTGCCGCCAGTCCGTGAACATAAGCAAGGGTGCGCCAGGCCGGGCGATGCGCCAGCACTCTGCCAGCCAGAGCGTGGCCCACAGGGCGTAACTGCGCTGGTCTTTGCTGTCGCCCAGCATGGCTGGGTAGCTCTTGGCAGTCCCGGTGTTTTGATATTTCGTCGCCGGATCACGCCGCCGGGCGCTCGCATGGGTGCCGCCGCTGGAATACGGCGGGTCTGTCACCACGGCATCCACCGAGGCCGCCGGCAGGTCCCGCAACACCGTGACCGCCTCTCCTTGAAACACTTTGCCATTGTCAAAGATCATCCGCACTTGCCTGCTCCCGTTGGAGCCTCTCGGGCCTCTTGCCTGGGGCTCGCGGCCCGCACGTGATTCATGGCCCCGCAGCGGGGGCATTTGATGGCGAGGTTCAGGGCTTCGCCTTTGGCCAAGAGTTTATTGCACTGTCCGCATCGGATTTGGTCCATATCCCTGCTTGATTGTTGGGCCTTGGGCCTGCTACCCATGCGGCGTCCGGGGGTACGCTCTGGACTCCGCATGGCGCAGCGGCCTCGGCCGTGGTCCGGTGTTGTCGCACCGGGCCGGTGGGGTGTGTCACCACCCCGCCTGCGCCTCCGTTTTGGCGGGCGTTAACGCGCTGTTAACGCCCGCAACTCATCTCACCTCATGCCAGCACCTGTGCGGCCCGCTCGCTGGTCAGCACCCCGGCCTGTACGGCCACAGCCAGGCCGGCCTGGGTTTGGGCGTCGTCCAGGTCGATTTCCGCGGCCGCTAGAACCAGGTCCGTGAAGTACATCGCTTCCGGGAGGCTGCTGGTTTTGGCCGTGGCCCATTCCTGGGGCGACAGGCGGCGGATGAATTCGACCCGCGTCAGGATGCGCGAGCGGTCCATGGGTTCGGGCTCGGTCGTGTCGGGCTCTGGCTCCGGCTCTGGAATGGCCTCCAGGATCCAGGCCCCGCCGGCCTCCCCATTCTCCCCGGCTTCCCCGGCCTCCCAGCGCGCCCGCTGGCCCTCAGGGATGGCCGGCGGGGGTGTTTCCACACAGCCGGCCGGGATGAGCCATACGCCAGGCTCCAGGGGCGATTCGTCGGCCACCGCCTCGCCGAGGTAGTAGCCGGCGGCGTCTAATTGGTACACGATCACAAGAGGCTCCTTTTTAAGAGTTTCTTGGGGAAACTGAGTTTCCCCAAACCCCTTCCAACTATGGGTTCACGCACAACACTTGCCTTTCCTTCCCCCCCTATCCGGGGGGTTCGGGGGGACGGTGTTCCCCCGAGAGCCGTTTCTTTTGTGCCGTTTCCTCAGTATTTCACGCAGTACAGCAGCGCGATGTTGCGGGGCCTGGCCTCGGACGCGCCGTTGGCCGCAATGGAGATGCCGGTGACGCTGAATTCGCTGACACTGTTGACGCCGAACAAATAGTTGCCGACGCTGGTCATCACCTGGTTGGCGGGGGTGCTGCCGGGGTTGTAGCCGCTGTAGTTGGTGGTGTGCCGGTGTGATGGATCATTCACTCCATGGGAGTGCGAGAGGTTGGCCGAGGCCTGGGCGCTGCCCAGCGTGCGCCCGGCGTCGGCCCCGCGCCCGTCATCCCAGCCGCGCACGAACTCGCCGCGCAGGTCCGGCAGATTGAAGGTGGTGGAGCCGTCGCCCGCGCCGAATACCGTGCCGATGGCCGCGAACAGGGCGGCATAGGTGGTGCGGCTGATGGCCGCGCCGTTGCATTTGAGCCAGCCCGCCGGCGCGGCGGCCATGGCGAAGGCCAGCACCGCGCCGGCGGGCAGGATGGCGGCCAGTGCCGTGGCGGCGGCTTCGGCAGTGGCCACGGCGACGGCCACGTCCTGCCGGGCCTGGTCCACGCAGGCGGCCACATCGGCCTGGGCCTGGGCAATGGCCGCGGCCAGGTCCGCCGTCAGCTGGGCCTGGGCGGCGTCCACCTCGGCCAGCTTGGCGTCCACGGCCGCGCCCCAGGCGGCCAGGGAATCGGTCACGGTGCCGTTCCAGGCCTCCAGGTTGGCGTTGCCCACCTCGATGAGGGCGTCCAGGTCCGCGGCCAGATCGTCCACCAGGGGGATGACGGCGGAGTTGATGCGTTCCAGGCCGGCGTTTTGCAGCTCGGCCACGGCGGCCTCCCAGTCCACCTTGAGCTGCTCCAGCTCATGGAGCCGGCGGACCAGGCTGTAAAAGCGCCGGTTCAGTTCCTCGGCACTGAGGGGCGTCTTGCCGTCGATGAAGACGAATTTTTCCAGGTCCAGCGTCATTGCGGCCTCCTACAGCGCCACGTCCATGCGCTGGGCCACGTGGAAGCAGCTCAGGGGCGTGGTGGTGGTGCCTTCGATCTGGATCTTGTAGGAGGCGATGCCGTCCGGGACTTCCGGAGAGGTGGGGGTGAAGGTCACGGTGCGGCGGATGGTGGTGGCGTCCAGGGCCTGATCCTGCACCGTGCCGGTGTAGGTTTCCGCGCCACTGCGCAGTTTGACCTCGCAGGTGTGCTTGGCCGCGTCCCAACCCTCCAGACGCAGGATGACCTGGATTTCCGCGCTGGGTTGGGTCAGCGCCCGTTCGGTGGAAATGTGCCGGAAGGAGGTCCCGGCGCGCCTGGCCCGCAGCTTGCTGCCGGAGCAGCCCAAGGCCGGCATGACGTCGGAAGAGCCATTGAACACGGCCCGCAGCCGGCACATGGCCGGCAGGCCCAAGAGGCCGTCGGTGGTGCCGTCCACCAGGCGCACCCATTCGGCACTACCGCTGGCCTGGTATTCCAGGGTCAGGTCCGTGGCGTCGGGCACGATGGCCTCGTGCAGCAAGGAAAAGACGGCGATGCCGTCGGACAGGGAGACCGGGGTCAGGTCCAGCACCGTGCGCGGGTTCTTGAACTGGGCATAATACAAGGAGAACATCAGATCCTTGGTGAAGTCGCCCTGGAAGTATTCGCCATCGGTGGAATAAAACAGCGTGCCTTGGCTGTACTGGGTGCCCGAGACCAGGGCCACATAATGGTTGCCGCCGGTGACCAGCACCAGGGCGTAGCGCCGGCCGTTTTGCAGGTACACGGGTTCGGCGAACTCGAAACGCGTCTCGCTGCCGAGCTTGATGGCCTCGGGCTGGACCACGGCCCGGCCGATGGTCCGGTGGTGGTTGGGCAGGCCGTTCAGGGTGTCCATCAGATAGAGATAGACCGGGCCGGTGGAGGCCTTGGCCGTGAAGGTCAGGCCCACGCCGGTCAGCCAGCCGTTGGAGCTGTTCAGGAAGGTCTGGGCGTTGGTCGAGCCGTTGACGCTTTCGGTCACCGAATCGATGACCGTGTACTGCTCCTGCCAGGTGTGCACCCAGACCTGCCGGCCCTGGGTCAGCTCATGGCCCGGCGCGCCGCCCGCGCCCCAGGCCTCCATGTAGGTGGCATCGCCCAGGGTGACGCCCGCGGGCACCGCGCCTTCAAAGACCTCTTCGACCACCCGCGCCTGATCCACCTCGGCCCAGTACTGACCATTGGTACAAGATTGCCACGTGGGCGAGTACTCGATGCGCCGCCGGGTGCGCGTGCACTGGCGGGTGGTCACGGTCTGGAACTGGTACTGGCTGAGCGCCAGGCTGCCGGATTGGCCCGTCAGCTGCACGCGGGGCACCACCTCGTAGGCCGGCAGGATCAGGCCGTTGTGGTCCTTGACGCTCGTATCGTTGGGGTTGAAGGGGGCCAGCTGCATCTCGGTTTCCCCGGCCCAGGGGAAGCGCGCCCCCATCTGCACCAGGGCGTGGAACTCGGGATTGGTGGTGTCGGATTCGTCCTTGACCAGGAAATTATCCGCCTCATACTCCATGAACGTGGCCGGGAGCGCCAGCTTGTCCCGGATCACGGCCACTTCGGCGGCCAGCTGGGCCAGCAGGGGGCTGGTGGACTGGCTCTTGATCAGGGCGGCCAGGGCGGCCAGGTCGCTCATGATGGCGGCCAGTTTGGGGCCGGCCTCGGCAATCCAGGCGGCGTTGGCCAACGTGCTCTGCCAGACGTCGAAGAGGCGCATGAGCCGGGTGTTGTCCGCAATGCGCACCTCCTGAATGCCCGAGACAGTGAGGAGCACGGCGGCCACCTCGGTGTAGCCCGTGGGCGCCACGGGCTGCTGCGGGTCCGTGGACTCCAGGCCCGGCGTGACCAGCACGGCGATGGTCCGGGCGCGCTCCATGGCCACCACGCTGGGCTCGGTCTGGCCGCTTTGCAGATCGATGAGGAAATCCCGCGGCTGCAGGTCGGTTTCCACCTCCTGGCCGATGACGGACAGGGTCAGCCAGCGGGAATCCTGCAGGGGCAGGTGGCTGAAAATGCTGATGGTCTCGGCCTGATCCTTGCGGTAGATGATGCCGGCCTGGCCGTCCCAGAGGCGGCCGGCGGCCATGTCCAGCTCCGTGGCGCTCTTCTTGGAAACGGTCAGCCCGACGAACATGCGCTCGGCGGTGATGGCGTCCATGACCAGATGCTGGTGCATCTCATCCATGAAGGTCTGGGTGTTATTCAAATCAGCGGCCTGGAACTCCTGGCGGTCCCGGAAGACAACGAATCGGGATGGCATGTTAGACAACCTCCAGTTGTCGCTCGCCCACCACCGTCGCGCCGGCCTTGAGGCTGGCGCTGCAGGTCACGGTGCGGCGGTTGGTGATACGGACGTCAATTTTGTCCGAGAGGCGCACGGCCTCGCGGCCCACGCGGCGCATGCGGTCAATCCAGCCCTGGGCGTCCACGGTGGCCAGGAAGCGCCGGCCGGAAAAATGGCGGCCCACAAAGGCCACGTGGCGGGACTGCGGCCGGAGCAGGTCCACGGCGGCCTCCCCGTGATGCGCCGGGAAGCCGCCCAGGCGGAAGGCCCCCAGGAACAGGGAGGCGTCGCGGGCCGGGAAGGCGTTGCGGGCCGGGTCGAAGAGCCTGGTGCGCCGGTAGATGCGGTCCGCGGCGCGGCTGGCGTGGGGAAAGCACCTGGCCAGGCAGGCCCCGCCCTTGTCGGGAAAGACGTCTGTCCAGCGATTGCCCAGGAAGACCACCTGGCTGCGGTGGCCGGGCTGGGCCACCAGCTCGTAGCCCACCCGCACGGGCTCCAGGGAGGGCTGCACGGCCAGCGCCCGGCGGCGGTCCAGCTCATCGGCATACGGCGCGGCCTGCTCCAGCAGGTAGTAGCGTGATGCGGCGTCCAAGTTTGCCAGGAAGCCATGGAGCAGCCCGCCGCACATGACGGCGCGGCCACGGCTGTCTCCGCGCCCGGCATCGCCCGGCAAGGCCACCTGCACCGTGCGCGTGGCCTGGCGCTCCAGGCGCTGGCGCTCGGTCTGCAGGCTGTGCAGGGGCGTTTCCCGTGCCGTTTTGGGATCATACAGCGTCACCTGATCGCCGATGCGCAACAGGGCATCGCCCCGCGCCAGGAACCGCGCCCGGCCATATCCGAACGTGTCCCCCACATGCGCCCCCACGGCCACCCCGGCATGCCGGTACGGGTAGACCCGCACTTCCGGATGCGGGGCCAGCCAGGCGGCCCGCTCGTCCGCCGTCAGGCTGCCGCCCAGATAGCTCTTGGTGGGCGGCGAGGCGGCGAGCAAGTTACGTTTCAGGAAGGTGCGGAAATAGAGGGCCAGGCCGGCCTTGGTGCCCTTGAGGCGGTGGAATTCCACAAACCGCCGCGTGACCTCCAGGCGTTCCGGGGTGGACTCCAGCAGGTCATACAAATCCACGTGCCAGCCCCAGGCCACGGCGTCGAGGACCTGGCCGCCCAGGCGCTGGGCATAGCCGGACAGGTCCGCATAAATGTCCAGCAGGTCAATGGCCGCAGTCACCCCGGCCAGCTCGCCCTGCACGGCCGCGGCCGAGGTCTGGATGGTCGGGTCCGCGGCGATGGAGCCGGGCAGCAGGTCCGCAAGGGCCAACTCTCTGATGGAGGTCTTGACGGCAGGCGTCATGCTTCCATCCCTCCGAAGACCACTTGCATCTCATCCACCTGGGCCACCTCCCAGGCGGCCAGGGCGCGGGGGGCGGGACTGGTCACCTCCACCCGCGTGGCCCCGGCGTCCATCAAGAGCGCCGTCAAGCGGCTGGGGTTCAGGTCCCGCCCAAGCTTCGCAGCCTGCCAGGTGACGTACTCCTGGGCCGCCTGGGCCACGCGGGCCGTGATGGTCCCGGCCTGGGCCGCCTGGGCCGGGTCCAGCCACCAGGTGGCCGCCACGCCATAGGCCACGGCCACGGGCGTGCACACCTGGACGATGTCCGTCAGCGGCCGGACGTCCTCACGGTTCAGGGCCGCGGCAATGGCCGCGATGACCTCGGCCGCGGGCAGCGCCCCGCCGCACAGGGGATAGACGTCCACCTGGCCCGGCGAGGGCGAGACCACGGCCACGTCCGTCACCCCCTGGTGAGCGGACAGGGCGTGGTAGCGGTAGGCCTCGGCCGGGCCGCAGATGCCCAGGGCCTCCGGGGCCAGCTGGACGCGGACCCGGAAATGGTCGTCAGACTCGCCATCGCAGCCGCCGTAGGACGGGGTGACGTTGGCCACGCGGTCCACGTAGGCGATGGGTTCCACCATCTTGTTGATCTGCCCCGGCACAAAGCCGTTGCCCACCGCGCCGGCCGCGCTGCAGGTGGCCACGCCTTCGGCGGCCAGCTGGCCGGGGGCGATGACCAGCGTTTCGGCCAGCACAAACACGGCCGCATCCGCGCCATTGCCGGCCACGGCCCGCGCCCCCGCCGGCACGGCCACGGCCCATTCCAGGGGAGCCACCAGGCTGTAGCGCAGGGTGGTCCGGGCCGGCTGGGACGGCAGGCGCACCGTCTGCAGCAGCTCGCCCAGGGCGTCCAGGTACGGCCCCGAGGCGTACCGGACCAGATTCTGCTTGGCCGTCCAGTCGATCAAAAAGCGCTGGTGCGACAGGGTGTAGGCCACGCTCTCCAGGAACAGGCGCACGGGGTCGCCGGGATAGAGCGTCTTGCCCGCGGCCAGTTCATAGGCGGCCATGACCTCGGCCTGCACCCGGCTGGGGTCCGTATCCACGAACATGAGCTCGCTCATAGCGCCCCTGCCTTGATGGTGATGGTGACCACGGGAAAAAACGCGCCGTCAGCATTGGCGGCCTGGTCCGCGGGCAGCTCGATGCGTTTGACCCGCACCCGCGGTTCATGGCGCTCGATGGCCTCTGCCAGGCTGGCCATGGCCCGCGCCGCGCCCATGGGGCCGGGCTGGTCGATGTAGCTGCCGTCCCCGGCAAAGGTGCGGTCCAGGACCACGCTGCCCAGATGGGTCAGGATGATCAGCTGCACGCACTGCATGATATCTTCCACGCCCGTGGCCCCGATGAGCAGCGCCTCGGGCCGGCTGCGCAGGATAAGCGTCGTTTCCATGCCCATCTTAATGGTGTTCCTTCAGAGACAGGTTCACCCGCAGCACCTGAGGGCGGCCCCGGCCATCCGTGCGCAGGCGGGTCTCGGACAGGCTCTCCAGGACATAGCGCCCCCACAGCTCGCCCCCCAGCACCAGATAGTGCGGCGCGCCGCCGTCCTGCAGGCCGCGCAGGTGTTGCAGCTCCTCGGCGGGGTCGCACCAGGGGGCGCAGAGCAGGATGTCCAGCCGGGACGTTTCCAGGCCGTAGCCCAGCCACTGCAGCCGGGCCTTGCCGTCCACCACGGCATGCTCGGCAAACTGCACCTTGCGTTCCCGGGAACAGGCTTCCCAGGTGCGGATGGTCTCGCTGGAAACCTCAAAGGCCACGCTGCCCAGGCTGCCGACGTTCATTGCCCACCCCCGCCGTCATCAATCTTTTCCGACCAGATGCCTTCCTCCAGCAAATCTTTGCGAAAGGCGGCCTGGGACATGGCCCCCATGATCAGCACCTGCGGGGCGTTCAGGACGATCATCCGCGGGGCCTCGATCACCACGTAGCCCTCGCCCTTGAGCGCCCGCCAGTCCTCGGCTGCCGGTGGTTCCGGCGGTTCCGTGGGCAGCTGTTTTTCTTCCTTCAATTTGATGAGCAGGTTTCCTTCAACAATGCGCAGGGTGCACAGGTCGCCCTGCAGCTGCTCGTCAATACCGCCACCCTCCGCAGCACCCTGGACGTGCCGAAACAGCCGGTGGGACCGGCGGTCATACCCGGTTCTTGAACCGTCCTTGAAGGCCCGTTCCTGGACGTCCGCCCCGCCCGCCGCGGCCAGGGCCGGCACCGGGTCCGGCCCGGAAAAGATGGAGCCCAGGTAGACGCCCTGTTCCTGGCCATACGGCAGGGACAGGATCACGCCCTGGTCGCCCACGTCGGGCAGCCAGGCGTCCTGGTCCGCCGTGGCCTTGCGGCAGAGCACGGGCACGGTGTGCGTGACCAGGCCGTCCTGATCCTGCATCTGCACCCGCACCCGGTGCCGGGCCGGCTCCAGGCCCACCACCAGACCAATGCGGATGACGTGGTTGGTCTCGCCCCGCTGGCGGTGCAATGCGTCCATCAAGGTGCCCAGCATGATAGCCTCAATAGTTGAGCGTTTTGCGGATGGAGATGGAGGTGGTGTAGCCGGCGGATCGGTTCAGGGTGTGCGTGGCCGTCTCCACCATCCAGGCGCCGTCAAAGCGCCCCCAGCCCTGGACCTGCACCACCAGGCCGGCGTACAGGCGCGGGTCGCCCATCAGGTCCAGGCTGCCCGTCCATTCTTTCTGATTGGCCTGGCGCAGTTCGTTGGCCGCCACGCGCTCGGCCTCGGCCTGGCTCTCCACCCGCGTGTTGATCTTGAGCGTATGGCCCACCTGTTTGTCTGTTTCGGCCCGTTCCGGGGCGCAGCCTGCGGACTTGAGGGCCTTTTCCTCGGGCTCCCAGTAGTCGCACGAGGCGTCGCCGTAGGTTTCGGAGGATTGCGTGGAAAACTGGAAGCGGCTCACGGCCGTCACCCCGCGGGCAATGGCCAGGCTGGGCGGCTGGGCGTCGGCCTCTTTGGCCGACCGGATCACCAGCCGGTCTTCGCAGACCTTGACCGTCAGCCCCTGGCGCTCGGCCACGCGCTTGATCAGGGCCAGGTCGCTTTCCTGGCGCTGGTCCAGGCGCACAAAGGCGCATTCGTCCCCCTCATAGTGCAGGGCGAGCCCATGTTCCGTGGCCAGATCCCCGGCCACGGTCTTCAGGGATGCGTGCTCCCAGGCCCGGCTTTTGGCCTCGCGCCTGAGCGGCGTATCCACCGCCGCGGACACGGCCCGCACCCGGACCACATCCGGCGGGCCGCTCAAATCAATCTGGTCGATGGTGAAGCTGCCGCAGGCAAGCTCCAGGCTGTCCCCGTCCGCAAACCAGTTGCGGCACTGGATGGCCGCGCGCAGGCGGTCGCCCTTGTCGGGCATCCAGCCCATGGCCCAGGCGTGGTCCCGATCCTCGAATTCCAGCTGCAGATCATCGGCCTGGCCGTGGGCGTTGTCCGTGTAGGTCACGGACAGGCAGTACGGGGCCACGTCCTGACTGACGTCCGCCAGGTCCGTCTTGGATGCCGAGGCCTGGGCCATGAGGGACAGGACGGCGTGGCGGGATAAAGAAGTGGAAGGAAAGGACGGGGGAACTGAGTTCCCCCGCGCCCCCTCCCATTGGGTGGACGTTTGGGTGGACGCCGTGGAAGAAGTGGATGAAGCCGAAGGGTTGCCTTCGGGCGTCTGCTGCGGCGCGGCCACGGGCACGGCGTCCGCCCGCTCGGAGGCCGAAAAGGAAAACGGCTCCCGGCTGCCGGTGGCAGGCGTGGTCCCTTCGGATTTGGAAAAGGAAAAGTCGCTCACCGCCGCCTCCTACCGCCGCCATGGCGGGCGGGTGTCCGCCGTGGTCAGTTGGGTGCCGGCCGGCAGCTCGGGCACCGTGAGCACCACCCCCGGCCCGAAGACCACGGCCTCGCGGTGGGCCGGGTTGGCGGCCAGCAGATGATGGAAGAGCGTCTCCCGGCCCCAGAGCCGGAAGGCGACCAGGTCCCACATGTCCCCCTGCTGGGTGGTGTAGGTGCTAGGCATAGGACAGCCTCCGCTCCTGGTGGAGCAGCTCCCGGATCAGCCGGGCCAGGGCCTCCTTGTCTTGCGCCAGGGCCTGGGCCAGGCCTCCGGCCGCGTCCTGTCCCGTGCCCTGTCCCGAGCTCTGCACGGTGATCTGCGGGGCATAGTGGATGGTCAGGCCGCCGGGGCTTCCTGCCCCGCCGGCTGCTCCCGGGCCAGCCGGCACGGCTGCGCCGCTGCCCGCCGCATCACCAGTCGCCGCCCCCATTGCACCACCTGACGCGGGGTCAAGGAGCGCTGCAACCGCGCCCAGGTGTTGCCCCAGGGGATCCACCAGCGGCCCGGCCCCGGCACCCTGGATGCCGGCACCCAGGGTGCGCACAAGCATGCCGCCCTGGTGCGTCACGTTGGAGAGTGGCCCTTCCTTGGCATCAGATCGATTGAATAAGCTTGGAATTTTGGACAGCACGCCCTTGACGGCGTCATAGGCCGCCCCCCCCATACTGGTGATGCCCGAAATAAAGGTATCGATCAGCCGCCGCCCGGCCCCGGACAGGTCCAGGGTGGAGAGGTACTGCAGCGCCTGGCCCAGTGAGGTCTCAATCTTCCCGGGTACCCCTGCCAGACTGGCCAGGGCCGAATCCCACATGCCGGTTACACTTTTGCCCAGCCCGCTAAAAAATCGCCCCACTCCGGCCCAGGCATCCTGGATGCCCTGCACGACACTGAACACCGCATACACACCCCAGTCGATGAGATTCACCCACCCCGAGATGGCTGCGCCCAGGGTCTGCCCCACGGCCTGCCCCCAGGTCCGCGCTCCTTCCGAGGCCTGCATATTCGCTGGTCCACCAAAAAGATCACCCAGGAAATTGGTCACACTGGAAAACGCGCTCTTGACCGGGGCCAAGGCCTCCCCCCAAGCAGAGAGCGCCTTGCCCACGCTCTCGAGGGCTGGACCAGCCTCATCCTTCAGGCCTTGCCAGACACCCTGAAAAAAACTCTTGAGCGGTCCCCAGTGTTGGTAGACCAGGTACCCAAGCCCCGCCAAGGCGAGCACCGGCAGGAGCGCAGGACTCAGCGCCAGGAGCCCGGCCTTAAGACCGGAGAGCGCTGCCCCGACAGACCCCAGCGCCGGCACAGCTCGGGTCAGGGAAGACAGCCCCCCGGCGGCCGAGGCCAGGCGCATGGTCTGCAACAGGGCGAGGCCCGCGCGCAGCGAATGCAAGGGGCCGGTGACAAAGGTCAGGGCGTAGCCAAGGCCGATTGAAGCCACCTTGAAGGCCATCAGTCCTGCTACCGCGCCCACAACCACCTTGGTCAGTTCAGGATGCGCATTGGCAAAGGTGTCCACAGCGCTGGCCGCTCTGGTCAGGATCGCAGTCGCCCCCCGCACCACCGGCGCAAGCACATTGCCAATGCTGATCGCCAGGGACTCCGTGGCGCTCCCCAAGGCCTTAAACTGCCCCATCAGCGTTTCCTGCTGCTTGCGGGCTACTTCGGCCGCGGCCCCTTCCTCCTTGATTTGTTCGATAAACGCCTGCAGCTCTCCGGAACTGGACTTGTTCATCAGTTCCGTGGCCGCAGCCAGGGCTTCCACGCCGAATATGGTGGAAAGCACATCCGCGCGCTGGGCCGTCCCCAGGCCCCGCTTGGTCATGGCGGCGTTCATTTCCGCCAGGATGGTCGGCATATCCCGCAGGTTGCCTTTGGCATCTTTGGCATGTACGCCCAGCCGCTGCATCATTTTCGCGGCTTCCTTGGGCGGCGAGGCCAGACGGGCGTACATGGCCCGCATTGCCGTACCAGCCTCAGAGCCCTGGATACCCACGTCCCCCAGCTTGCCGGCCATGGCCGCCACAGTCTCTACCCCCACCCCGAGACTTTTGGCCACCGGGGCCACATACTTCATGGTATCGCCCAGCATCGCGAGCGAGGTATTACTGGACGTGAAGGTGTTGGTCATCACATCGCCCAGGTATCCCATCCGCTCGGCCGGCAAACCAAACCCGGACAGAATATTGGAGGCGATATCCGCAGCCTGGGCCAGATCAATATTGCCGGCTGTCGCCAAATCCAGCATGCCGGGCATGGCGGCAATTATGTCGTTGGCCTTGAATCCGGCCATGGCCAGATACTGCATGCCACCTGCGGCTTCCGAGGCGCTCCAGGCCGTGGTGGCCCCCAGCTCCCGGGCCGTGGCTGTCAGACGCCTGAACTCCTCACCCGCCAGATCGAGCTTGCCCACCGCACCGACCCTGGCCATGGATGCTTCAAAATTGGCGGCCACCCGCACCGGCGCGGCCAGGGTCAACCCCATGCCCACCGCGCCCAGCATCTGCCCCCGCAACTCGCCCCGGCGTTCAGTCACCGCATCCCGGGCCGCCAGGGCTTGGCCCATGCGGGCGTGGGCCTGCATGGCCTGACCCAGCTTGCGTTCCTCCGCCGCAAACCGGGCCGCGTCCCGCGCGCCGTCGGTCAGGGTGAAGTTGTACTTTTTGGCTTCTTCCGAGACCTTGCGATACGCCAAATGCGCCGCGGCCAGTTCGGTCTTGATGCGCGGGTTGGGCTGCAAGGCCCGGCTGGCCGCGCCCTGCACTTCATTGATGCGCCGCTGGGCAGCTTGCAGATCCTTGGCCAGGGTCTGGCCCAGGCGGGCCTTGGCCAGACCTTTTTCCAGCCCGTCGCCCAGCTCCTTGCCCAGCCCGGCTAGGCCGCGCTTGGCCTGGCCGAGGGTGGAGCCGAAGCTGCCGGCCAGGGCAGCCCCGATGAGGAGGGAGACGGCGAGCTTGCTCATGGGGTCCTACGTGCGGGTGGGGATGGGGTCGAGGGTGGCCAGGGCCGTGAGCCAGGCGGCCAGTTCTTCCAGGGTCAGGGCCAGGAGCTCCGCCCGGCTCCAGCCCGTGGCCGCGGCCAGCCTCAGGCAGGCGGCGCGGAGCTGGGCTGCGACGTCCGGGCCGCGGCAGGACGCCGCAAAAAACCGCTGAACACCTCCTGCAGCTGGCCATAGTCGGCCAGGTCCAAGAGCTCCAAACACTCGGGATTGACGTCGCACAGGCTGGCAAAGAGATGCAGCTCGCGCTGCTGCTCACTGCCCAGGGATTCCACGGCCAGCATGTCCTTGACCGTGGGCCGGCGCATGGTCAGGCTGTCCACGGTCTTGCCGTCAAACACCACAGGATAGGCCAGGGGCACGCCCTGGGCCACGACTTTGGCTGCGATGCTCATTGCCTAGGCCTCCATGCCGAGGTGGATGCGGGTCTGGGCCAGGTAGTCCACCCCTTCCACCACGAACTTGCAGTTGAGTTTGTCGATTTCCACCAGGTCTTCCCCGGCCACCACCATCCGCAGGTAAAAGCATTCCACTTCCACCTGATTTTCCTGCTTTTTGCCGGTCTCCATCTTGCCGGCCCCCAGCTTCTTGACCGTGCCCTGCATGACCAGCTTGATGCCGTAGCTGTCAAAGGCCGTGCCGCCGGCATCGTATTCCTGCACGCTGCCCCGGGCCGTGAGCAGGTGCCCCCTGGGCGCGGCCAGGGCCAGCAAATCCTTGGTCAGCACCCGGTACTTGATCTTGCAGACCAGGCTTTTGAAGTGCCCCACCACCGGGCTTTCCACCTCGCCGGCAATGCCGGAGCCGGAAAGGGTCTCCGTCAGGGCCTCCAGGTCTGGCAGTTCAATGTCCGCCGTGCCCAGCAAGGCTACATCGTCCTTGTACAATCGGAAGTTCTGCAGGACGTCCGGGATTTTATTGATGGATGGCATGTCCGCTCCTTAGACGAAGAGGGTCTCAAAATACGACGGGTCCAGTTCCACCAGGAACTCGATCTGCCTCGCGGGCGGCGGGGGCATCCACATGAGGTGGAAGCGGATGATGCCGTCCAGCAGGTCCGTCACCGGGTTTTCCTCTTCCCGGAACTCCAGCCGCCCGCCCAGGATGATTTCCCGCGCCGCCAGGCCATTGAGGGCGATGTTCTCGCTATCCACAATGGTTTCGATGAGTCGTTTGGTGATGGGGTAGTCCACCTTCTGCCACCAGGTCAGCACCAGCTGGTTGGACTTCCAGTTAGTCATCCGTCTGAGAGGAATGAAGGCGTCCTTGGGATCGGTGCTGAAGGGG
The DNA here is from genome assembly GCF_054653055.1 of Megalodesulfovibrio paquesii. Taxonomy (NCBI): domain Bacteria; kingdom Pseudomonadati; phylum Thermodesulfobacteriota; class Desulfovibrionia; order Desulfovibrionales; family Desulfovibrionaceae; genus Megalodesulfovibrio; species Megalodesulfovibrio paquesii. The sequence goes on from NZ_BAAIGQ010000007.1 coordinate 415,170, forward strand.
TAGCAGGCCGTGCGGTTGCCCCAGCTGCGCCAGCCGCCCGTGAAGTTCAGCGCCGTGACGATACCCTGGCCGTTCAGGTAGTTGGCCTGATCCGGCCCCAGCCAGACCGGTTCTTCCGCGCCGGCCGGGCCGGCCACGGCCGCGTCCATGCGCAGAAGCTCGTTGGACGGGCTCTTGTACGGGATGTCGCCGTGCTCCACGTCCACACGGGCCATGGTGGCGGCCAGGTGGCAGGACAGATGGTAGACCGTGCCGCCCAGGGCCACCTTGGGCCAGCAGCAAATCTGCTGCGGGTCCGCCAGGGAGGCCAGCTCCTTGGCCGCAGGCACGTCGGTGTAGCGGGTCAGGGTCTGGGCATCCATGTCCAGCACGGCCACGGCCTTGAAATGCCCGTTGATGCTCCCGGCCTTGGCGGCCATGACCGCGGCCACCTCGGGCAGGTGGCTGTAACCCGGCGCGCAGATGGAGCCGGGCACCAGGCGGAACATGGGGAAGATGGCCTCCACCAGCTCCAGGCCCTCGCGTGCGCCAGTCACCCCGTCGATGCCGCCGATGATGTCCTGGGCGGTCACGGCGGACGGGTCGGCCCAGGCATAGGCCGCCACGGACACCGTGGCCCCGGCGGCGATGGCCCCGCCCTCCAGCAGGCTCACCAGGCCCGTGGCCTCATCCACCATGTAATCCGTGCCGGCGGCGTATGTGGTCGCGCCGTCCTGGCTTTTGATAACCAGGCTGCCGGGGATCAGATCGTCATGGGCCAGCTGCAGGGTGCCGGCGGCGGAAACGACCTGGGCCACGGGCGCGTCCAGCACCTGCCGATGCACCGCGGGGTCAAAGACGTTGACAAAGATGACCGGCCCGACGTTGTACAGGGCAAAGGTCACATAAGCGTATTCCGTGAGGCCGTACCGGGTCTGCCGGCCATCCAGCCAGCCCAGGGCCGCCACGGCTTCGGCGTAGCTGTAGCAAAGCTTGGGGGCGTTGACGTGCACGCCGTCCGCCGCGCGGTGCACCGGGGCCGTGCCCACCACCACCGCAATACCGGCCTCCACCTTGCGGGCCGGCAGGACGGCCGTGGGCACTTCCTGGGTGTATACCCCATGTTTGTAGCCAAGAGTCGCCATGATGAGGCCTCCTTAAGAAGTGCGGCCGGCCTGCCGGTACGCGGTCAGCAGGGCCTGGGCGGCTGCCTGCAGGGGGTGCCCAGGCCGCCGCAGATCGGCGCGAGCCTGGGTCAGCCTGGCCACGGGCACCATGAGACCGGACAGCTCGGGATACCGGGCCGCCAGGGCCAGCACAGCGGGCGGCAAGGGGCCGGCCTTGAACACCCGGTACTGCGCCAGGCCATCCCGTCCCAGGGTCGGCCCCACATAAACAACAGGGCCGACATGGACGACCGGCCCGGCGACAGCTTGTGAAGAGTCTGCCGGCGATGAGTCTGCCGGCGTAGATGCGGGGGGCGTAGATTCAGGGAGCAGTTGTTCAGGCATGGCCGTTTCCTCTTGATGCTTTCTTGCCATGGTTTCCTCCATTGGCCCGGCCTGACGCGTGTCAGGCCGAATGGGTGCTTGGGGGTTCGCGGTGGCGTCAATCCGCCGTTACCCATCCGTAATCAGCGGTTCGGCGAGGTCTGGATCCTTGATCCGGATGCGCTGCCGCCAGGCCACGCCCCAGACTCCCAGGCCACGCTCGCGCGTCTCGCCGGCCCACAGGTTGTCCGCGCGGATGGAGGCCGGATAGTCCAGGCCCCCACAGGAGGCACGCGGGGAAAAGGCCTGCGTCGCCACGGCCACCAGGGCCAGTTCCACCAGGCGGGCCAGCTGCTCGGCCCGGGGGGCGCGGGGGGCGTCGGTGGCCAGCAGGTACGCGGCCAGGTCGGCCACGGCGTCCAGCTCGCCCAGCTCGCCGCGCCGCAGTTCCCGCACCCCCAGGCTGGCCACCAGCACCGCCGGGCATTGCGGGGCCATGCGGGTGATCTCATCCGCCGCCCCAAACCGTCCGGCATGCACTGCGCAGTGCCTGAGGGGCAGCCCGGCTTCCAGGGCCGCAGCCGCCAGGTGGGCGGCCACGGCGTCCAGGTGGGCGCGCAGGCGGTCCATCTAGCGCCCCCCCGCCTGGCCAATCACATCGGCCAGCCAGTCCCGCGCCACCTGCTCCAGGTCCGCGGCGTTGGCGTCGGAGACGCCCAGATACGGCCGGGCCGGGATGTTGGACCCGACCTCGGCTCCGCCGAACTGCTGGATGCCGGCATAGACCAGATTGGAGCCCACCTCGGCCCCGTCCCCGTCGGCAAAGGATTGGATGCTGTCCAGCAGGCCGCCTTCGGCCTGCAGCAGGCTCTGCCCGCCGTGCCGGGTGGCGGCGTATCGGGGGGACCAACCGGGCCAGGCCGCGCCATCCGGGGCGGTCTTTTCGTCCTGGATGCGCCGCCGGGTCTGGCTTTCCACCTCCGCGCCCATGGCCTCCATGAGTTCCGGCCGCCGGCCCTGGATGCTGGCGGCGAACCGGTCCAGCATGGCGTGCAGCTTGTCCAGGCCGTGGATTTGCAAGGTAACGCCGCTCATGCGCGCCGCCTCCACATGGGTGGCGGCCCGGCGTAGATGGCCGCGCCGCCGGCCTGGGCCGGTGCCGGAGACTCCGGCTCCGGCCCCAGGCGCACGTCGCCCTTGCTGATAGCCTTGAGCAGCGCCACGGCGTCTTCATAGCCCTTGCGTTCCTGCTCGTATGGCCCGCCCGCCCGGTTGCCCGCCAGCAGGTACCAGGCGATGGCGCAGGCGCAGCGGGCCAGCACGGGCGAGGGGCTAGCCAGGGGCAGCGTGTACCGGGCCGCCACCCAGCCATCCACTTCCGCGGCAGCGTCAGTGATGGCCCGTTCGATGACGCCCGCATCCGCCAGGCCGTCCCCGTCGCGGTCCGCCAGCAGCAGCACCGCGGCCGCGCCATAGCGCTCCTCCAGGTCCGCAGCCGTGCAATACATGGCCTAGCCCTTGGCCTTTTTGGCTTCCGTTTCGGGCACCACCTGCACGACCTGCACGACCAATTGGGGCTCGGCTTGCAGGATGGCCAGTTCCTCCGGGGTGAATCGGTCGTCGGGCCAGGTGGTGGGCTGGCCGCTGTGGCTCACGCCGCAGCGGCGGAAGCCGTCCTTCTTGGCAATGATGACAATGGGCATTGTGTTGTTCCTCCGATTTCCGGGCTAGGCCAGCCAGGGCGTGACCATGAGTTCGGCCGTGTTGCGCCAGGTGTTGGTGGCCCCGGCCGCGGTGCGTTCGTTGAGCAACACCTCGCGGGCGTCGCCCTCCAGGGAAGGCGGCACCACCAGCAGGTTGGGAGCCAGGCCCAGGGGCTTTTCCATGTCCCCCTGCAGGTTCTGCATGGCGGCCCGGCCGGCGGCGTAGTTTTCCGCAGTCAGAGGCTGGCGGCTGGCGTAGGCCACCTGCCACAACCCGAAGCCGACGTTGACGCGGGCGTCCACGCCGTAGAAAAATTCCGCGCGCATGAAGACGTTCTCGTCGTCTTCCTTGGTCAGGGACACGAAGGTGTAGTCCTTGCGTTTCTGGAAGATGATGGGCTTGATGGGCCGGCGCAGGTCAAACAGGTACCAGGGCGTGCCCGAGCCGCCGCCGTAGTTGCTGGCGCTGACCACGCTGCCGTCCTTGAGGATGACCGGATGGTCGGTGTCGAAGAAATACTGGCCATCATAGCAAGGCGTGTCGAAGCCCTGCTTGAGCAGGCCCCAGACCAGCTCGCCGGGGTGGGTCTTGGCGTCGTAGCCCAGCTGCTGGAACAGCGGATTGTAGACGCCATACTGATCATCTTCGATATCCGTGCGCCTGACGCCGATGGTGTTTTCAAAGGGCTCGTTGACGATGGTCATCTTGTGCTCTTTGAAGTTCTGGATCACGCGGTCGCCCACCCACTTGCGGAAGCTGGTCAGGTTGCC
>NZ_BAAIGQ010000008.1:0-448570 GCF_054653055.1 Megalodesulfovibrio paquesii
AGTTCAGGCGTCTGACAGCCACGGCCCGGGAGCTGGGGGCCACCACGGCCTGGAGCGCCTCGGAAGCCGCAGGTGGCATGCAGTATCTGGCCATGGCCGGATTCAAGGCCAACGACATAATTGCCGCCATGCCCGGCATGCTGGATTTGGCGACAGCCGGCAATATTGATCTGGCCCAGGCTGCGGATATCGCCTCCAATATTCTGTCCGGGTTTGGTTTGCCGGCCGAGCGGATGGGATACCTGGGCGATGTGATGACCAACACCTTCACGTCCAGTAATACCTCGCTCGCGATGCTGGGCGATACCATGAAGTATGTGGCCCCGGTGGCCAAAAGTCTCGGGGTGGGGGTAGAGACTGTGGCGGCCATGGCCGGCAAGCTGGGGGACGTGGGTATCCAGGGCTCTGAGGCTGGTACGGCAATGCGGGCCATGTACGCCCGTCTGGCCTCGCCGCCCAAGGAAGCCGCGAAAATGATGCAGCGGCTGGGCGTACATGCCAAAGATGCCAAAGGCAACCTGCGGGATATGCCGACCATCCTGGCGGAAATGAACGCCGCCATGACCAAGCGGGGCCTGGGGACGGCCCAGCGCGCGGATGTGCTTTCCACCATATTCGGCGTGGAAGCCCTGGCTGCGGCCACGGAACTGATGAACAAGTCCAGTTCCGGAGAGCTGCAGGCGTTTATCGAACAAATCAAGGAGGAAGGGGCCGCGGCCGAAGTAGCCCGCAAGCAGCAGGAAACGCTGATGGGGCAGTTTAAGGCCTTGGGGAGCGCCACGGAGTCCCTGGCGATCAGCATTGGCAATGTGCTTGCGCCGGTGGTGCGGGGGGCGACTGCGATCCTGACCAGAGCGGCCAGCGCTGTGGACACCTTTGCCAATGCGCATCCTGAACTGACCAAGGTGGTTGTGGGCGCGGTAGCAGGACTGATGGCCTTCAAGGTGGCTTCAATCGGCCTTGGCTACGCCCTGACCTTTGTCACCGGCCCCTTGCATTCGCTGCGCGCGGGCCTCGCCCTGTTGCAGACCATGCGCCTGGCCTCGGCCGCCGGGGGGCTGTCTTCCCTGACCCGAGCTGTGCCGGCGCTGGGGTCTGTCGGGGCAGCGCTCTCCGGTCTTAAGGCCGGGCTCCTGGCGCTGAGTCCTGCGCTCCTGCCGGTGCTCGCCTTGGCGGGGCTTGGGTACCTGGTCTACCAACACTGGGGACCGCTCAAGAGTTTTTTTCAGGGTGTCTGGCAAGGCCTGAAGGATGAGGCTGGTCCAGCCCTCGAGAGCGTGGGCAAGGCGCTCTCTGCTTGGGGGGAGGCCTTGGCCCCGGTCAAGAGCGCGTTTTCCAGTGTGACCAATTTCCTGGGTGATCTTTTTGGTGGACCAGCGAATATGCAGGCCTCGGAAGGAGCGCGGACCTGGGGGCAGGCCGTGGGGCAGACCCTGGGCGCAGCCATCTCGGGGTGGGTGAATCTCATCGACTGGGGTGTGTATGCGGTGTTCAGTGTCGTGCAGGGCATCCAGGATGCCTGGGCCGGAGTGGGGCGATTTTTTAGCGGGCTGGGCAAAAGTGTAACCGGCATGTGGGATTCGGCCCTGGCCAGTCTGGCAGGGGTACCCGGGAAGATTGAGACCTCACTGGGCCAGGCGCTGCAGTACCTCTCCACCCTGGACCTGTCCGGGGCCGGGCGGCGGCTGATCGATACCTTTATTTCGGGCATCACCAGTATGGGGGGGGCGGCCTATGACGCCGTCAAGGGCGTGCTGTCCAAAATTCCAAGCTTATTCAATCGATCTGATGCCAAGGAAGGGCCACTCTCCAACGTGACGCACCAGGGCGGCATGCTTGTGCGCACCCTGGGTGCCGGCATCCAGGGTGCCGGGGCCGGGCCGCTGGTGGATCCCCTGGGGCAACACCTGGGCGCGGTTGCAGCGCTCCTTGACCCCGCGTCAGGTGGTGCAATGGGGGCGGCGACTGGTGATGCGGCGGGCAGCGGCGCAGCCGTGCCGGCTGGCCCGGGAGCAGCCGGCGGGGCAGGAAGCCCCGGCGGCCTGACCATCCACTATGCCCCGCAGATCACCGTGCAGAGCTCGGGACAGGGCACGGGACAGGACGCGGCCGGAGGCCTGGCCCAGGCCCTGGCGCAAGACAAGGAGGCCCTGGCCCGGCTGATCCGGGAGCTGCTCCACCAGGAGCGGAGGCTGTCCTATGCCTAGCACCTACACCACCCAGCAGGGGGACATGTGGGACCTGGTCGCCTTCCGGCTCTGGGGCCGGGAGACGCTCTTCCATCATCTGCTGGCCGCCAACCCGGCCCACCGCGAGGCCGTGGTCTTCGGGCCGGGGGTGGTGCTCACGGTGCCCGAGCTGCCGGCCGGCACCCAACTGACCACGGCGGACACCCGCCCGCCATGGCGGCGGTAGGAGGCGGCGGTGAGCGACTTTTCCTTTTCCAAATCCGAAGGGACCACGCCTGCCACCGGCAGCCGGGAGCCGTTTTCCTTTTCGGCCTCCGAGCGGGCGGACGCCGTGCCCGTGGCCGCGCCGCAGCAGACGCCCGAAGGCAACCCTTCGGCTTCATCCACTTCTTCCACGGCGTCCACCCAAACGTCCACCCAATGGGAGGGGGCGCGGGGGAACTCAGTTCCCCCGTCCTTTCCTTCCACTTCTTTATCCCGCCACGCCGTCCTGTCCCTCATGGCCCAGGCCTCGGCATCCAAGACGGACCTGGCGGACGTCAGTCAGGACGTGGCCCCGTACTGCCTGTCCGTGACCTACACGGACAACGCCCACGGCCAGGCCGATGATCTGCAGCTGGAATTCGAGGATCGGGACCACGCCTGGGCCATGGGCTGGATGCCCGACAAGGGCGACCGCCTGCGCGCGGCCATCCAGTGCCGCAACTGGTTTGCGGACGGGGACAGCCTGGAGCTTGCCTGCGGCAGCTTCACCATCGACCAGATTGATTTGAGCGGCCCGCCGGATGTGGTCCGGGTGCGGGCCGTGTCCGCGGCGGTGGATACGCCGCTCAGGCGCGAGGCCAAAAGCCGGGCCTGGGAGCACGCATCCCTGAAGACCGTGGCCGGGGATCTGGCCACGGAACATGGGCTCGCCCTGCACTATGAGGGGGACGAATGCGCCTTTGTGCGCCTGGACCAGCGCCAGGAAAGCGACCTGGCCCTGATCAAGCGCGTGGCCGAGCGCCAGGGGCTGACGGTCAAGGTCTGCGAAGACCGGCTGGTGATCCGGTCGGCCAAAGAGGCCGACGCCCAGCCGCCCAGCCTGGCCATTGCCCGCGGGGTGACGGCCGTGAGCCGCTTCCAGTTTTCCACGCAATCCTCCGAAACCTACGGCGACGCCTCGTGCGACTACTGGGAGCCCGAGGAAAAGGCCCTCAAGTCCGCAGGCTGCGCCCCGGAACGGGCCGAAACAGACAAACAGGTGGGCCATACGCTCAAGATCAACACGCGGGTGGAGAGCCAGGCCGAGGCCGAGCGCGTGGCGGCCAACGAACTGCGCCAGGCCAATCAGAAAGAATGGACGGGCAGCCTGGACCTGATGGGCGACCCGCGCCTGTACGCCGGCCTGGTGGTGCAGGTCCAGGGCTGGGGGCGCTTTGACGGCGCCTGGATGGTGGAGACGGCCACGCACACCCTGAACCGATCCGCCGGCTACACCACCTCCATCTCCATCCGCAAAACGCTCAACTATTGAGGCTATCATGCTGGGCACCTTGATGGACGCATTGCACCGCCAGCGGGGCGAGACCAACCACGTCATCCGCATTGGTCTGGTGGTGGGCCTGGAGCCGGCCCGGCACCGGGTGCGGGTGCAGATGCAGGATCAGGACGGCCTGGTCACGCACACCGTGCCCGTGCTCTGCCGCAAGGCCACGGCGGACCAGGACGCCTGGCTGCCCGACGTGGGCGACCAGGGCGTGATCCTGTCCCTGCCGTATGGCCAGGAACAGGGCGTCTACCTGGGCTCCATCTTTTCCGGGCCGGACCCGGTGCCGGCCCTGGCCGCGGCGGGCGGGGCGGACGTCCAGGAACGGGCCTTCAAGGACGGTTCAAGAACCGGGTATGACCGCCGGTCCCACCGGCTGTTTCGGCACGTCCAGGGTGCTGCGGAGGGTGGCGGTATTGACGAGCAGCTGCAGGGCGACCTGTGCACCCTGCGCATTGTTGAAGGAAACCTGCTCATCAAATTGAAGGAAGAAAAACAGCTGCCCACGGAACCGCCGGAACCACCGGCAGCCGAGGACTGGCGGGCGCTCAAGGGCGAGGGCTACGTGGTGATCGAGGCCCCGCGGATGATCGTCCTGAACGCCCCGCAGGTGCTGATCATGGGGGCCATGTCCCAGGCCGCCTTTCGCAAAGATTTGCTGGAGGAAGGCATCTGGTCGGAAAAGATTGATGACGGCGGGGGTGGGCAATGAACGTCGGCAGCCTGGGCAGCGTGGCCTTTGAGGTTTCCAGCGAGACCATCCGCACCTGGGAAGCCTGTTCCCGGGAACGCAAGGTGCAGTTTGCCGAGCATGCCGTGGTGGACGGCAAGGCCCGGCTGCAGTGGCTGGGCTACGGCCTGGAAACGTCCCGGCTGGACATCCTGCTCTGCGCCCCCTGGTGCGACCCCGCCGAGGAGCTGCAACACCTGCGCGGCCTGCAGGACGGCGGCGCGCCGCACTATCTGGTGCTGGGGGGCGAGCTGTGGGGGCGCTATGTCCTGGAGAGCCTGTCCGAGACCCGCCTGCGCACGGATGGCCGGGGCCGCCCTCAGGTGCTGCGGGTGAACCTGTCTCTGAAGGAACACCATTAAGATGGGCATGGAAACGACGCTTATCCTGCGCAGCCGGCCCGAGGCGCTGCTCATCGGGGCCACGGGCGTGGAAGATATCATGCAGTGCGTGCAGCTGATCATCCTGACCCATCTGGGCAGCGTGGTCCTGGACCGCACCTTTGCCGGGGACGGCAGCTACATCGACCAGCCCGGCCCCATGGGCGCGGCGCGGGCCATGGCCAGCCTGGCAGAGGCCATCGAGCGCCATGAACCGCGGGTGCGGGTCAAACGCATCGAGCTGCCCGCGGACCAGGCCGCCAATGCTGACGGCGCGTTTTTTCCCGTGGTCACCATCACCATCAAGGCAGGGGCGCTATGAGCGAGCTCATGTTCGTGGATACGGACCCCAGCCGGGTGCAGGCCGAGGTCATGGCCGCCTATGAACTGGCCGCGGGCAAGACGCTCTATCCCGGCGACCCCGTGCGCCTGTTCCTGGAGAGCGTGGCCTACACCCTGTCGCACCAGCGCTTTTTGATCGACTGGACGGCCAAGCAGAATCTGGTCCGGTACGCCTCGGGGCCGTACCTGGACGCCCTGGGCGAGCTGCTGCAGACGGTGCGCCTGCCGTCCCAGCCGGCCCGGACCACCCTGCGCTACAGCCTGGTGGCTCCCCTGGAATGGGCCGTGGCCGTGCCGGCGGGGGCGCGGGCCGTGGCCGGCAATGGCGCGGATGCGGCCGTGTTTGTGCTGGCCGAAACGCTGGTCATCGCCCCCGGCCAGCTGGCCGCCGAAGGCGTGGCCACCTGCAGCGCGGCCGGCGCGGTGGGCAACGGCTTTGTGCCGGGGCAGATCAACAAGATGGTGGAACCCATCGCCTACGTGGACCGCGTGGCCAACGTCACCCCGTCCTACGGCGGCTGCGATGGCGAGTCTGACGACCATTTCCGGGTCCGCGTCCAGCTGGCCCCGGAGGCCCTGGGCATCTGCGGCCCGGCCGAGGCCTACCGCTACCACGCCCTGTCCGCTCACCAGGGGGTGACGGACGTGGCCGTGGTCTCGCCCTCGCCGGGCCAGGTGGACGTCTATCCCCTGTGCGGCGGGGCGCTGCCCGCGGCCGAGGTCATCGCGGCCATTGCCGCGGCCCTGAACCGTGAGGACGTCCGGCCGCTGACGGACATCGTCCAGGTGTGCACGCCCGTGGCCGTGGCCTATGGCGTGGCGGCCACCTGGTGGCTGGACCCGGCCCAGGCGGCCCAGGCCGGGACCATCACGGCCCGCGTGGCCCAGGCGGCCCAGGAGTACGTCACCTGGCAGGCTGCGAAGCTTGGGCGGGACCTGAACCCCAGCCGCTTGACGGCGCTCTTGATGGACGCCGGGGCCACGCGGGTGGAGGTGACCAGTCCCGCCCCCCGCGCCCTGGCCGCCTGGGAGGTGGCCCAGGTGGATGAGATGCAAGTGGTCTTCGGAGGGATGGAAGCATGACGCCTGCCGTCAAGACCTCCATCAGAGAGTTGGCCCTTGCGGACCTGCTGCCCGGCTCCATCGCCGCGGACCCGACCATCCAGACCTCGGCCGCGGCCGTGCAGGGCGAGCTGGCCGGGGTGACTGCGGCCATTGACCTGCTGGACATTTATGCGGACCTGTCCGGCTATGCCCAGCGCCTGGGCGGCCAGGTCCTCGACGCCGTGGCCTGGGGCTGGCACGTGGATTTGTATGACCTGCTGGAGTCCACCCCGGAACGCCTGGAGGTCACGCGGCGGTTTGTGGAATTCCACCGCCTCAAGGGCACCAAGGCCGGCCTGGCCCTCTATTTCCGCACCTTCCTGAAACGTAACTTGCTCGCCGCCTCGCCGCCCACCAAGAGCTATCTGGGCGGCAGCCTGACGGCGGACGAGCGGGCCGCCTGGCTGGCCCCGCATCCGGAAGTGCGGGTCTACCCGTACCGGCATGCCGGGGTGGCCGTGGGGGCGCATGTGGGGGACACGTTCGGATATGGCCGGGCGCGGTTCCTGGCGCGGGGCGATGCCCTGTTGCGCATCGGCGATCAGGTGACGCTGTATGATCCCAAAACGGCACGGGAAACGCCCCTGCACAGCCTGCAGACCGAGCGCCAGCGCCTGGAGCGCCAGGCCACGCGCACGGTGCAGGTGGCCTTGCCGGGCGATGCCGGGCGCGGAGACAGCCGTGGCCGCGCCGTCATGTGCGGCGGGCTGCTCCATGGCTTCCTGGCAAACTTGGACGCCGCATCACGCTACTACCTGCTGGAGCAGGCCGCGCCGTATGCCGATGAGCTGGACCGCCGCCGGGCGCTGGCCGTGCAGCCCTCCCTGGAGCCCGTGCGGGTGGGCTACGAGCTGGTGGCCCAGCCCGGCCACCGCAGCCAGGTGGTCTTCCTGGGCAATCGCTGGACAGACGTCTTTCCCGACAAGGGCGGGGCCTGCCTGGCCAGGTGCTTTCCCCACGCCAGCCGCGCCGCGGACCGCATCTACCGGCGCACCAGGCTCTTCGACCCGGCCCGCAACGCCTTCCCGGCCCGCGACGCCTCCCTGTTCCTGGGGGCCTTCCGCCTGGGCGGCTTCCCGGCGCATCACGGGGAGGCCGCCGTGGACCTGCTCCGGCCGCAGTCCCGCCACGTGGCCTTTGTGGGCCGCCATTTTTCCGGCCGGCGCTTCCTGGCCACCGTGGACGCCCAGGGCTGGATTGACCGCATGCGCCGCGTGGGCCGCGAGGCCGTGCGCCTCTCGGACAAAATTGACGTCCGTATCACCAACCGCCGCACCGTGACCTGCAGCGCCAGCCTCAAGGCCGGCGCGACGGTGGTGGGCGAGCGACAACTGGAGGTTGTCTAACATGCCATCCCGATTCGTTGTCTTCCGGGACCGCCAGGAGTTCCAGGCCGCTGATTTGAATAACACCCAGACCTTCATGGATGAGATGCACCAGCATCTGGTCATGGACGCCATCACCGCCGAGCGCATGTTCGTCGGGCTGACCGTTTCCAAGAAGAGCGCCACGGAGCTGGACATGGCCGCCGGCCGCCTCTGGGACGGCCAGGCCGGCATCATCTACCGCAAGGATCAGGCCGAGACCATCAGCATTTTCAGCCACCTGCCCCTGCAGGATTCCCGCTGGCTGACCCTGTCCGTCATCGGCCAGGAGGTGGAAACCGACCTGCAGCCGCGGGATTTCCTCATCGATCTGCAAAGCGGCCAGACCGAGCCCAGCGTGGTGGCCATGGAGCGCGCCCGGACCATCGCCGTGCTGGTCACGCCGGGCCTGGAGTCCACGGACCCGCAGCAGCCCGTGGCGCCCACGGGCTACACCGAGGTGGCCGCCGTGCTCCTCACTGTCTCGGGCATTCAGGAGGTGCGCATTGCGGACAACACCCGGCTCATGCGCCTCTTCGACGTCTGGCAGAGCACGTTGGCCAACGCCGCCTGGATTGCCGAGGCCGGCCCCAAACTGGCCGCCATCATGAGCGACCTGGCCGCCCTGGCCGCCCTGATCAAGAGCCAGTCCACCAGCCCCCTGCTGGCCCAGCTGGCCGCCGAAGTGGCCGTGATCCGGGACAAGCTGGCGCTCCCGGCCACGTTCATGGAGTATGAGGCGGATAATTTCCTGGTCAAGGACGAATCCGACACCACCAATCCCGAGTTCCACGCCCTGGTGCAGATGGGGGCGCGCTTCCCCTGGGCCGGGGAAACCGAGATGCAGCTGGCCCCCTTCAACCCCAACGATACGAGCGTCAAGGACCACAACGGCCTGATCCTGCCGGCCTACGAGGTGGTGCCCCGCGTGCAGCTGACGGGCCAATCCGGCAGCCTGGCGCTCAGCCAGTACCAGTTCCAGACCGTGACCACCCGCCAGTGCACGCGCACCCGGCGGCGCATCGAGTACTCGCCCACGTGGCAATCTTGTACCAATGGTCAGTACTGGGCCGAGGTGGATCAGGCGCGGGTGGTCGAAGAGGTCTTTGAAGGCGCGGTGCCCGCGGGCGTCACCCTGGGCGATGCCACCTACATGGAGGCCTGGGGCGCGGGCGGCGCGCCGGGCCATGAGCTGACCCAGGGCCGGCAGGTCTGGGTGCACACCTGGCAGGAGCAGTACACGGTCATCGATTCGGTGACCGAAAGCGTCAACGGCTCGACCAACGCCCAGACCTTCCTGAACAGCTCCAACGGCTGGCTGACCGGCGTGGGCCTGACCTTCACGGCCAAGGCCTCCACCGGCCCGGTCTATCTCTATCTGATGGACACCCTGAACGGCCTGCCCAACCACCACCGGACCATCGGCCGGGCCGTGGTCCAGCCCGAGGCCATCAAGCTCGGCAGCGAGACGCGTTTCGAGTTCGCCGAACCCGTGTACCTGCAAAACGGCCGGCGCTACGCCCTGGTGCTGGTCACCGGCGGCAACCATTATGTGGCCCTGGTCTCGGGCACCCAGTACAGCCAAGGCACGCTGTTTTATTCCACCGATGGCGAATACTTCCAGGGCGACTTCACCAAGGATCTGATGTTCTCCTTGTATTATGCCCAGTTCAAGAACCCGCGCACGGTGCTGGACCTGACCCCGGTCTCCCTGTCCGACGGCATCGCCGTCTTTTCCTTGCTGCACGAGGCCATCGTGCCCGACGCCACGGACCTGACCCTGGAATACCAGGCCAGCGGTAGTGCCGAATGGGTGCGCCTGGTGGACGGCACCACCGACGGCCTCTTGGGCCTGCCGGCCATGTGCCGGCTGCGGGCCGTGTTCAATGGCTCTTCCGACGTCATGCCGGCCTTGGGCTGCTCCGGCAGCAAGCTGCGGGCCAGGCGCGCCGGGACCTCCTTCCGGCACATTTCCACCGAACGGGCGCTGACCCAACCCAGCGCGGAAATCCAGGTCATCCTGCGTCTGGAGGGTTGGGACGCGGCCAAGCACACCTGCGAGGTCAAACTGCGCAGTGGCGCGGAAACCTACACCGGCACGGTGCAGGATCAGGCCCTGGACGCCACCACCATCCGCCGCACCGTGACCTTCACCCCCACCTCTCCGGAAGTCCCGGACGGCATCGCCTCCTACAAGATCCAGATCGAAGGCACCACCACCACGCCCCTGAGCTGCTTCCACGTGGCCCAGCGCATGGACGTGGCGCTGTAGGAGGCCGCAATGACGCTGGACCTGGAAAAATTCGTCTTCATCGACGGCAAGACGCCCCTCAGTGCCGAGGAACTGAACCGGCGCTTTTACAGCCTGGTCCGCCGGCTCCATGAGCTGGAGCAGCTCAAGGTGGACTGGGAGGCCGCCGTGGCCGAGCTGCAAAACGCCGGCCTGGAACGCATCAACTCCGCCGTCATCCCCCTGGTGGACGATCTGGCCGCGGACCTGGACGCCCTCATCGAGGTGGGCAACGCCAACCTGGAGGCCTGGAACGGCACCGTGACCGATTCCCTGGCCGCCTGGGGCGCGGCCGTGGACGCCAAGCTGGCCGAGGTGGACGCCGCCCAGGCCCAGCTGACGGCGGACCTGGCCGCGGCCATTGCCCAGGCCCAGGCCGATGTGGCCGCCTGCGTGGACCAGGCCCGGCAGGACGTGGCCGTCGCCGTGGCCACTGCCGAAGCCGCCGCCACGGCACTGGCCGCCATCCTGCCCGCCGGCGCGGTGCTGGCCTTCGCCATGGCCGCCGCGCCGGCGGGCTGGCTCAAATGCAACGGCGCGGCCATCAGCCGCACCACCTATGCCGCCCTGTTCGCGGCCATCGGCACGGTATTCGGCGCGGGCGACGGCTCCACCACCTTCAATCTGCCGGACCTGCGCGGCGAGTTCGTGCGCGGCTGGGATGACGGGCGCGGGGCCGACGCCGGGCGCACGCTGGGCAGCGCCCAGGCCTCGGCCAACCTCTCGCACTCCCATGGAGTGAATGATCCATCACACCGGCACACCACCAACTACAGCGGCTACAACCCCGGCAGCACCCCCGCCAACCAGGTGATGACCAGCGTCGGCAACTATTTGTTCGGCGTCAACAGTGTCAGCGAATTCAGCGTCACCGGCATCTCCATTGCGGCCAACGGCGCGTCCGAGGCCAGGCCCCGCAACATCGCGCTGCTGTACTGCGTGAAATACTGAGGAAACGGCACAAAAGAAACGGCTCTCGGGGGAACACCGTCCCCCCGAACCCCCCGGATAGGGGGGGAAGGAAAGGCAAGTGTTGTGCGTGAACCCATAGTTGGAAGGGGTTTGGGGAAACTCAGTTTCCCCAAGAAACTCTTAAAAAGGAGCCTCTTGTGATCGTGTACCAATTAGACGCCGCCGGCTACTACCTCGGCGAGGCGGTGGCCGACGAATCGCCCCTGGAGCCTGGCGTATGGCTCATCCCGGCCGGCTGTGTGGAAACACCCCCGCCGGCCATCCCTGAGGGCCAGCGGGCGCGCTGGGAGGCCGGGGAAGCCGGGGAGAATGGGGAGGCCGGCGGGGCCTGGATCCTGGAGGCCATTCCAGAGCCGGAGCCAGAGCCCGACACGACCGAGCCCGAACCCATGGACCGCTCGCGCATCCTGACGCGGGTCGAATTCATCCGCCGCCTGTCGCCCCAGGAATGGGCCACGGCCAAAACCAGCAGCCTCCCGGAAGTGATGTACTTCACGGACCTGGTTCTAGCGGCCGCGGAAATCGACCTGGACGACGCCCAAACCCAGGCCGGCCTGGCTGTGGCCGTACAGGCCGGGGTGCTGACCAGCGAGCGGGCCGCACAGGTGCTGGCATGAGGTGAGATGAGTTGCGGGCGTTAACAGCGCGTTAACGCCCGCCAAAACGGAGGCGCAGGCGGGGTGGTGACACACCCCACCGGCCCGGTGCGACAACACCGGACCACGGCCGAGGCCGCTGCGCCATGCGGAGTCCAGAGCGTACCCCCGGACGCCGCATGGGTAGCAGGCCCAAGGCCCAACAATCAAGCAGGGATATGGACCAAATCCGATGCGGACAGTGCAATAAACTCTTGGCCAAAGGCGAAGCCCTGAACCTCGCCATCAAATGCCCCCGCTGCGGGGCCATGAATCACGTGCGGGCCGCGAGCCCCAGGCAAGAGGCCCGAGAGGCTCCAACGGGAGCAGGCAAGTGCGGATGATCTTTGACAATGGCAAAGTGTTTCAAGGAGAGGCGGTCACGGTGTTGCGGGACCTGCCGGCGGCCTCGGTGGATGCCGTGGTGACAGACCCGCCGTATTCCAGCGGCGGCACCCATGCGAGCGCCCGGCGGCGTGATCCGGCGACGAAATATCAAAACACCGGGACTGCCAAGAGCTACCCAGCCATGCTGGGCGACAGCAAAGACCAGCGCAGTTACGCCCTGTGGGCCACGCTCTGGCTGGCAGAGTGCTGGCGCATCGCCCGGCCTGGCGCACCCTTGCTTATGTTCACGGACTGGCGGCAACTGCCCCTGGCCTCGGACGTGGTCCAGGCCGCGGGTTGGGAATGGCGCGGCCTGGTTATCTGGCACAAACCCAGCGCCCGCCCCATGCTCGGGGAGTTCAGACGGGACGCCGAATATGTGGTGTATGCGGTCAAGCCGCCGTTTCAGCGGGTGCACGATCGCTGCCTGCCCGGCATCTTCCGCCACGCGGTCAACACCGCCGCCAAGGTGCACCTGACCAGCAAACCCATCCCGCTCATCAAGGATCTGCTAGCTGTAACGCCCGAGGGCGGCACCGTCCTGGACCCGTTCCTGGGCGGCGGCACCACGGCCCTGGCCTGCATCGAGACCGGCAGGCAGTTCGTGGGCGTGGAGCTGTCACCAGAGTACGCAGCCCTGGCGGCAGACCGGATCAGACAGGCGGAAGAGGGGATGGGAAACTGAGCAAACACCATGCCGTGCATAATCCATCCCGCAACAGGAGGTGATAAAAGCACGTGCAGGTTGTGATAAAAGCAATCGCTGGCGTACAGCCCACTGTCCCGGCGGACACATAGCGGACACACGGCGAAAATCCGCCCTAAACCAAGAAAAAAGGGTCCCGGTAATTAACCGAAACCCTTAGGAAATTTGGTGGAGCTGGAGGGAATCGAACCCACGACCTCTTGAATGCCATTCAAGCGCTCTCCCAACTGAGCTACAGCCCCGTGCAGAAAGAGGTGTTTACGGATTTGGCCTGGGGATGTCAACGGGAAATTTGAGGAATTTTCGCGCTTGCGTCCGGGTACGGCCGAAGGTATTGTTTCCAGCTGAGATTGTTTCGCCTTTCCACCTTTTGGCACCACGGGATAGTTCATGTATTTCTCCAGCGATTTCTACATGTTTCCGCAGTATCGCGGTCGGATGCAATACCGCTGTCTGGGTTGCGAGGCGGTGTACGGCGTGGATGAGCTGCTCTACACCTGCCCTTCCTGCGGCGGCGTCTTTATTCTCGAAGACACCACCTTTGATTCCTTGCAGCAGACTACAGCCCAGGACTGGCGGGATCTCTTTGACGCCCGTGCCGCCACCAAGCGCCCGGAATTGCGCGGCATATTCCGTTATTACGAATTGATGGCCCCCATTCTTGAAGATGGCGACATCGTGTGCCTCGGCGAGGGGCTGACGCCGACCATTCCGGCCAATGCCGAGTTGACCGACCTTGTCGGCCACCCTTTCGCCTTCAAACATGACGGCCAGAATCCGAGCGCCTCCTTCAAAGACCGCGGCATGGCCTGCGCCTTCAGCGTGCTCAAGCATCTGGTTCGCATCAATAACTGGGATGAGGTGCTGACCATCTGCGCCTCCACCGGCGACACCTCCGCAGCTGCCGCGCTCTATGCCGCGTACGTGGGCGAACCGCTCAAAAGCGTGGTGCTGCTGCCGCAAGGCAAGGTGACGGCCCAGCAGATTGCCCAGCCCTTGGGCAGCGGGGCCGTGGTGCTGGAGATTCCCGGCGTATTCGATGACTGCATGAAGGTGGTGGAGCACCTTGCAGAACGCTATCGTGTGGCCCTGCTGAACTCCAAGAATGCCTGGCGCATCCTGGGGCAGGAGAGTTATGCCTTTGAAGTGGCCCAGTGGCGCGACTGGAACATGGACAATACCGCAATCTTTGTTCCCATCGGCAACGCCGGCAACATCACTGCAGTGATGGCCGGATTCCTTAAATTGCATCGGCTGGGCATCATTGAACACCTGCCCCGCATTGTGGGCGTGCAGTCGCACCATGCGGATCCTGTTTACAAGTATTATGCGCAGGATCCGGCCACGCGTGAGTACAAGGCCGTGGCCGTGCAGCCCAGCGTGGCCCAGGCGGCCATGATCGGCAATCCCGTGTCCTTCCCGCGGGTCAGGCACTATCAGGAGCAGTACGAAAAGGTGGCCGGCAGCGGCAGCTTCCAGGTGGTGCAGGTGACGGAGCAGGCGGTCATTGAAGGCATGTTGCGGGCCAATCGCCATGGGCACATTGTCTGCACCCAGGGCGGGGAGTGTCTGGCCGGGCTCATCGAGGCCAAGGCCAAGGGCATCCTGGAGCCCGGCGAGCTGGCCATTCTGGACGCCACGGCGCATTCCCTGAAGTTCATCGATTTTCAGCGGATGTATTTTGAGGATTCCTTCCCCATGGACTATCAGATCTTCCCGCGCAAGGCGCTGCAGAACCTGCCGGAGCTGGTCATTGCGCCGGCCCGCAAAGAGGCGCTTTCGCCTGAGGCCTATACCCAGGAAGCCGCGGCCGCCGTGGTGGCCCGCCTGGAACTGAAGGCCCGCAGCTAGCGCGGTGTTTGTGCACCCGGAAATCAAGCCGGGAGCTGGGCCTGGAATGGAAAACGCCTGCGGGAGTGCTGCTCCCGCGGGCGTTTTGCATGGTACACGCGATGCGCGAGGCGGATCTGCTAACGGAAGGACCGGGTGAAGAGATCCTCGATAGCCTTGCGGCCCTGGTCTTCCAGAAAACGGGTGCCCGTGCCGCAGAAATGCCGGGCAGTGACGACCGGCGCTTCCACAGCCTGCCAGACATCGCCATCCCACTTGAACCAGCAGTTGCGGCCCTGGCCGTACACGTACAGCGGTTTGTTGCAGATTTTGGCGAACTCCGCGCCCCAGCCGGTGCCGCCCTTGACGGTGTTGTCGTCCTGAATGGTGCCGACGACGAAGATCTCGTGGCCGCTTTCAACCATATGCATGATGGTCTGCAGCACCTTGCGCATGAGGGGGGCGTTGGTGAACCGGCGGTTGAGCAGCTTGGAGACGTACGCCAGGCTCACGTCCTTGCGGGCCAACTCCTCGGGGGTGAGCATGCGTGCGCCGTGGGTGCGGGCCAGCTGGTGCCCGTCGAAAGTGAAGTTGACTTCAGCCAGGCCGTACTGGGCGGCCAGTTCGCCAAAGCAGGCTTCCGCGCCAGCCGCGCCGCCACTGAACAGGGTGAATTCCTTGGGATCAGCCATGCTCGCTCCTTGTGAAGCGTTCGTGAATTGATCCAGATTCCTACCGCGTTTCCTCCTGCACTGCAAGAGTGACAGCGGTTTCGGACGACTGCGGAAGGCTCATCGGCAACCTGCCATTGTGGCGTACAGCGTCGCGTAGCGGGCGGCGCAGGTTTCCAGACTGTACAGTTCAAGGATGCGGGCACGGGCGGCCTGTCCCAGCTGTCCGGGGGGGCGAAGCGTCAGCATCCGCCGGATGGCCTCGCCCAGGGCCCTGGGGTTGGCGGCTGGCACAATGGCGCCGGTGCTGCCGACGAGTTGCGCCGTGTCTCCCACATCGGTTGCGACCACCGGCACCCCGCAGGCCATGGCCTCGGCCAGCCCCAGCGGCAGGGCCTCGCCCCGGGAGCTGGAGACGGCCACATCAACGCCATTCCAGAAGCGTGGCATGTCCTGCTGTGGGCCGAGGAGCAGGCAGCGCTCGCCCAGGTGCAGTTCCCCGAAGAGAGCGCGCAGGCGGGAGTTGTCCGCCGTCAGCCCCGGACCGCAGCAGACGCAGCGCAGGTCTGGCTCGTGCTGGAGAAGCGGGGCCACAGCGCGGAAAAAGGTGGGCAGATCCTTGACCGGATGGTCCCGCGCGGCCAGTCCCAGCACGGGCGCGGTCCCTGGAATGCCCCAGGTGCGGCGGGTCTCGTGGCGCAAGGTCGCATCGGGGCGAAAGCGGTCCGTCTCCACGCCGTTGGGGATGATCTCCCAACGGGTGGGTCGGTACCCGGCGGCCCGGTGTGCCGTGGCGGCAGCCTGGGCGCAGCTGACCACAGCATCTGGGATCCAGGAGGAAGCCCAGGCCAGCAGCCGGATGATGAGGCGGGTGGAGGCCGGCAGCACGGCGGGCTCCAGGGAGCCGTTGTGTACGCCCCACAACAGAGCCGGTGCGCCATCCGGTCCTCGGCGCCGCAGCCGCAGGGCTATTCCCGTCATGAAATCCGCATGGTACATCCAACTCTGGACGACATGGGGACGGAAGAAGCCCAGGGCCTCATGCAGGCGCAGCAGACTGGCCGGCGCGTCCCAGGCGCGGCGCATGGTGCAGGAAACCACAGGGATTCCAGCCCGGAGCAGGGGCTCGGCCAGGGGGCCTTCGGGCAGCAGGCTGACGACGGTCTGCTCGAAGGTCGGCGAAGTATGCCGGGCCAGGGCGCACGCCAGGGCCACGCACATGGTTTCCGCACCACCGGGGTTGAGGCCGGTGATGACGTGCAGGAGGCGAAGCGGGGTGTGGGGGGAGTGGCTGTTTGGCATGGCGGATGCGGAGGACGTGAGACGAGTTGTCACCAAATCTACGTATTCTGCTGCTAGGTAACAGGAGCCGCCGGGGGGCAGCAAGTCCGATGTGTCGGAAGAAGGATTCGCATGCAACATCTGCCGCGCCTTCGGGTGCTCGTCATTGAAGAGCAGCCCGTTCTTCAGAAGATTCTCTGCAACCTTGTGGTCTGCTGTGGCATGGCTGCCCGGCCGGTGCCGGTGGATTCCGGCACAGCGGGCAGTGTGGCCCGGTCGTTGGCCGCCGCAGAAGCCGAAACGGATCTGGTGCTGTTGGGATGGAGCAGCCTGATGGCGGATTCTGCCGAAGTCTGGCAGTTCCTGCGCCAGCCGGAGGGTCTGCGCATTCCCTGCATTGTGCATGTGTCGGCCGCACCGGGAGCGGATGCGGAACCCATGCAGCAACTGCGCAGCATGGGGATCGACACGGTGCTGCCGCGGCAGTTTTCTTCGCAAAAACTGCACAGGATGGTCCTGGCTGCGGCCGAGGCCGCAGTGCCGGCCCGGCGGCAATGGCTGCAGAGCCAGCTGCAGCAGACGCCTGCACCCCCTGCGAGGGAGTTGCCCGTGGCGCCGGCAATGCCGGGCAGTCAGATGAGCGCGCACGCCGGCCCGTCATTTGCCCCTGGGGCCGAGATGCTGATGCCGATCCACCTGCCGCCTCCAGTCTCGGCGCCGGTATCAGCCCCCGTATCGGGGGGGGCCAGTCAGTTGGCGTCGCCGTCGTCGTCGGCAACGCGACCCTCGCCGCCGTCCTCTTTTTCTCCGGAACTGTCCGTCGATCCGCCCGCCGTCGCCCCGGCGCCGCCGCCATCCCAGCCCGAGGAGACGCCTGCAGCCAAGGCCCGGCGACTCTTTGGCGAAGGGCGCGAGGCGCTCAAGTCCCGGGATCATGATCGGGCTATCGCCGCATTTTCCAAGATTCTGGCCATGCGCGGGAGGTTTCCGGAAGTGTGCCGGGGGCTGGCCATCGCCTGGCAGCGCAAGGGGGATGTGGCCCGGTTCGCGCATTATCTGAACAAGGCCGCCGAGGGGTATGTCTGGCGGGGGAACAATGCCGAGGCAGAGTCGCTGTTTCGCAACATGGTCCGGCACCGCTGCCGGGCGTTGAACCCCTACCAGGCGGTGGGGGAGGTGCTGCTGCAGCGAGGGCGGGCGGAACTGGCGCTGACCATTTACGAAAAAGCGCAGGCCCTGGACCCGGATGATGCCGGGGTGCGGGTGGTGCTGGCCCGGCTGTATCGCAAGGCCGGCCGCATTGAGGACGCCCTGGAGCATGTGGCCGCCGTGCTTCAGCGCGATGGTCGCCACGAGGCTGCCTTGGCCCTGTATGCCGAGCTGACCGGCAAGGACTGGCACCAGCCGGACGCTGGCGAGGCAGGCCCGGAAATCTGGGAGGTGGATTCCCTGGCGGTGTGCGAGGATCTGGAGGCCAGCGGTCCGGTGCTCTTCCTGGATGGTGACGCCCCGCAGCAGACGCCGTTCGGGGAGCCGCTGGACATGGCTGCCGGCACTGCCCAGGCGGTGCCGCCCGGACCAGGGCCGGAGGCCGTCACTGCGGCAGCGGTTGCCGCGCCTGCCCCGCGCCCGGCGGGGCCGCGCAAGGTGCTTATTGTGGATGACGAGCCGCACATTCGCATGCTGCTTGAGGAAACCCTGGAGAGCCTGGAAGAGGAAGGCGTCATCCTCCTTTACGCCGAACATGGCGAAGAGGGGCTGCAGCTGATTAAGGACGAGCTGCCCGATCTGGTCTTTCTGGACGTGATGATGCCCCGCATGAACGGCTTTGACGTGTGCGACTGGGTCAAGAACAAGCTTTCCCTGGACGGGGTATACGTGGTCATGCTCACGGCCAAGGGCCAGGAGTTTGACGCCCAGCGCGGCATGGAGGTCGGGGCGGACGTATACATGACCAAGCCTTTCCGCCCGGCAGAGGTGCTCGTGCTGGCCCGCACCGTGCTGGGTATGGATTGAGGCACCCGATGTGGGCCGCATAAAGACACGGGGAGCCCGGCATGCGGCTCCCCGTGTTGCATGAAGGCTGCGGCTCCGGGCCTGGTTTACGCGCCCTGGCTCTCGCGCTTGAGATTCTCAATGAGGTTTGTCAGGGTGCTGGACTGCTCGGCCAGTTCGTGCAGCACCTCCGTGGTGCCGGAGATGTGCGTGGCCGTCTCCTCGGCCAGGAGGTTGATCTCATCCAGGGCGCGGCTGATTTCTTCCGTGGAGGCAGACTGCTCCTCAGCCGCGGTGGCGATGGACTGCACCTGCCCGGCGGTGGTCTGGGCCGCCTGGACAATGGCCGAAAGCGAGCTGCCGGACTCGTCGGCCAGTTCCGCCGCACGGACAATTTCCTGCACGGCTTCATCCATGCCGGTCACGTTGCCGGTGGCGGCGTTCTGGATGGCCGTGATGCTCTGGCCCACCTCGCGGGTGGCCTGCATGGTCTTTTCGGCCAGCTTGCGGACCTCGTCGGCCACCACGGCAAAGCCGCGACCGGCGTCCCCGGCGCGGGCCGCCTCAATGGCGGCGTTCAGGGCCAGCAGGTTGGTCTGGTCGGCAATGTCGTTGATGGTGGTCAGGATAGAGCCGATGTCCTTGGCCTGATGGTCCAGCTGGCGCATGGATTCCTTGAGCAGTTCGGCCTTCTGCCGGGTGGCGTTCATGGCGGCAATGGACTTGCCGACCACGTCCGCCCCGCGCCGGGCTTCGTCCTGGGTCTGTGCGCTCTGCCGGGCGGCGTCGGCGGCGTTGCGGGCCACCTCCACCACCGTGGCGCGCATTTCTTCCATGCCCGTGGCCGTGGAGTGGATGCGTTCCTGCTGTTGCGAGGTGCTCTGGCGGACGATGTCGGACTGGGCGGCGATTTCTTCCATGGCCGCGGCCAGACGGGAGGTGAGCTGATCGAGCCGGTTGGCCGCATCCAGCATGCCCTCGGCCTTGGCACGTTCGGCCAGGGCTGTGGCTGCCCGGGCTTCTTCGGTGGCGCGTTCAGCCGCGGCAGCTTTTTCCTCGGCCAAACGGGTTTGCTGGGTGATTTCGGCCAGATTTTTTTTGAGGGTCACCACCATGTCCCGCAGGGCAGCCTGCAGCCGGCCCATTTCGCTGGTCCCCTTGGGGGTGATGACGATGTCCAGCTTGCCGGCGGCCACGGCCTGGGCGGCGATGGTGGCTTCCCTGACGGGACGCACCACACTGCGGGTCAGCAGCACGGCCACAGGCAGGACCAGCACACAAAAGAAGACGGCCAGCTGCAGGATGATGGATCGCAACGAGGAGCTGGCGGCTGCGGTGATGTCGTTACGGATTCTGGTCTTGGCTTCCTCGACGTTGTCGATGTAAATGCCGGTGCCGATCCAGATGTTCGTGCCGGGGATCATGGCGGCATAGGCCAGCTTGGGTTGGTCCCCCTTGCCGGGCTTGGGAAAAATATACTCCACGAACCCGCCGCCGCGCGCGGCTTTTTCGCCCAGATCGCGGACAAAATAGACGCCATTGACGTCCTTGGTGTCCTTCAGGTCCTTGCCCTGGAGCTCTTTTTTGGGAGGCAGGGCCACGTTTACCGTACCCTGATAGACAAAAAAGTAGCCGGATTGGTCATCCTCAAAGCGGAAGCTGTCCACAGACTGGCGAATGAATGCAATGCGGGCCTCGCCCTCGGGCACGGCCTTGAGCAAATCCCCCAGGGATGCGGCCATGGCGTCGGTGGCCACCTTGATTTTCTGCCGCTCCCCCGAAAGCATGGTATTCTGAGTCTCCACCACGCCAATGTCGGCAATCTCGTCCATGGCTCTGGAAGCGAGGACCATGGCGCCGGCCACGCTGAGCAGCATCAGTCCGAGCAGACAGAGCACCCGTGTCTGGACAGAGATATTGTCGATCATGCAGTCCTCCCCTGGATCCCGTTGGTCGGCGAAATGGGTTTCACAGTACAGTAAGGCAAAAATCTCATGCTAGCAAAATCCATGCAAGCGCTTTATTGGAGAAAATGCCTGACAGAAGGGCGGTTACATGGTTCTGGCTCCGCCGGAGAAGGGCGAGTGTCTGAAAAAACAGACAACATCTCCATAAAACAAGACGCGGCCCCACGACGACACACGAATTCGGAACGCTCCGGGCGGGCCCGGGCCTCCAGCGCGTGGGGGCACAGGCGCACAGCCAAAGCCTGACACCCAGCTGGCCGGGGCGCTGCAGCCGCCTCAGGAAGAGGGGGCAGCACCAGACAATCTGGCCAGGGCTTCCAGCAGTTGGGCGCCACTGGCGGGTTTGGCCAGATACCCGTTCGCCCCGGCGGCCAGGATGCGTTTGCGGTCGCCCCGCATGGCCAGCGCCGTGACCACCAGCACGGGAACATCCGAAGGGGTGGCCCAGGAGTTGCCGGCGTTTCGCAGGCTGCGCAGCACGGCCAGGCCATCCATGTCCTGCAGGTGCATATCCAGCATGACCGCATCATAGTGATAGGCGGTCAGGCGCTGCAGGGCTTCTGCGCCGTCGGCCACGGTATCGGCGCGGAGGCCGGCTTTTTCCATCACCGTCCGGCTGTACAGCCGGCTGACGGGCTCATCCTCCACCACAAGCACCCGCGCCGGCAGGTGTTCCGGCAGGGGCGTGGAGGGGGTGCCGGGCAAGGGGGGCCGGCGGGAACTGGCCTGCTCCGAAACACCGGGCGCGCTGGCCACGATGGGCGCGGCCGGGGCCTGGGCCACGGGCAGCGGCAGGAGAAGCTCAAACCTTGATCCCTTGCCGACGGCGCTGTGCAACAGGATTTCCCCCCCCATGAGCTGCACCAGCCGGCGGGCAATGGCCAGGCCCAACCCCGTGCCGCCAGTGCGGGCCGAGGGCTGCAGGCGGACGTATGGGGCGAAAATCTCACGCTGCTTGCGTTTGGGAATGCCGGGGCCGGTGTCCTGCACCCGGAACGTCAGCCGGCCGGGGGTGCCCGGGTCAGCGCCCAGGTAGAGCTGCACAGACCCTTTGACGGTGTATTTGATGGCATTGCCCACCAGATTCACCAGCACCTGACGCAGCCGGAAGCTGTCCCCCAGGCGGATGTCGGCCAGATTCTGTTCCAGAAAAACGGAAAACTCCAGGGACTTGGCTTGTGCCTGCATCTGGAACAGGTTGCGCACATCCTCCATCAGGGCTTTCAGGGATAAAGGCGCGATGGTGAGCTCGAGCTTGCCGGATTCAATGACCGAGAGGTCGAGCAGATCGTCCACAAGGGCCAGCAGGTGGCCCCCGGCGGCCTGCTGCAGGTGCAGATATTCCCGTTGGTTTGGGCTGGTGGCTTCTGCGGCGGCCAGATCGGCCATGCCCAGGATGTGATGCAGGGGCGTACGCAGGTCGTGGCTGATGCTGGCCAGAAAGGCACTTTTGGCGGTATTGGCCTTCTCTGCCTCGCGCTTGGCCTGCCGCAGGGCCTCCTCGGCCTGCCGCCGGGCCGTGGTATCCGTGAGCAGGCCCTCCAGGCGGAGGGGAAGGCCTTGCTCGTCTGCGATGCAGCGGGCGTGCAGGGTGGCGGTAAAGACAGTGCCGTCGCGCCGTTTGAACTCTCTTTCCACGCCCAGAATCGCCCCGCCCCGGCGTTGGATCTCCTGCAACAAGGAGATGCGCTCTTCGGGCCGCACATAGCACTCTTTGGCAATGTCGGTGATGTGCTCGATGACCTCACGGGGAGAGTCGTAGCCCATCATGGCCGCCATGGCCCGGTTCACCTCCAGGAATCTGCCTTCCATGGTGGTCATGAAAATGCCCACCGGCGCGGTTTCGAAGAGGGAGCGGTACTTGGCCTCCGCTTCCTGGAGCCGGCGTTTGCTGAGTACCTGGGCGGTAATATCCTCGCGGATCAGCACCACGCCGGAGATGGCCGCCTGAGGATCATTGTTTTCGAAGAGCGGAAAGCACCGAATGCGCTGGTATCCGCTGCGGCCACTGGCGAAGCGGGGCACATGCACCTCGTCCATGAACACCCGCTTGCCCTGGAACGCCACGGCCAGGGCATCGGCCACGCCGGCGCTTCTCAGGCCGGGCAGCTCGTGCATGGTCTGCCCCAGGAAAAAGGAGACCGGCAGCTTGTTGTGATTGAAGATCTCGACGTGCCAGCGGTTGACGGACACCACCCGGCCTTGCGCATTGAAGACCATGATAGAGATGGGAAGGCTATCCACCAGATTCAGGTGCAGTTCTGGAGGGGCCTCGCAATTCGTTCCGGCTCCCTGGCTGCGTTCCGATGCAGGCCGCAAGGGCAGCTCCGGCATGATGTCTTCTGGCTCGGCCATGCACCCCCCGATGCAACAGACAATTGCCCCAAAATACACCAATCGATACAATGGCGCAAGACATCATGCGCAACGCCTTGCGCCATACGTGCAACCCGCCGGGCTCAGGCGAACTCTACGCGCAACTGCTTGCCGATGCGGGAAAAGGCTTCCAGCCATTGTTGCGCATTGGGGTCAGCCGGTGTGGCCGCAGCCTTTTTGCGCATGATGCGCTGCTGCTGGTTCCACAAGGCAAAGAAAAAGGTCTGCGCTCTCCAGGAGGCCAGGTTCAAAGGCAGGTCTGCCACGTGTTCCAACGCGTCACGGACGAGTTGCAGTCTGGGCAGATCATCCGGGTCGCGCAGGCAGGCGGCCAGCTGCCGGCGCACCCAGTCCACAATGGTGAAGTTCATTTCCTCATCATCCACGGTCAGGCCCCAGCGGCGGAATTCCGCAACCACGGAGCGCAGCTCTTCCAGGGAAAGCGAATCGCCGGCAAAAAGGGCCATCAAATCGCGTCCGACCACATAGCGCGCCGCGTCGATCACATGGGCTGGAGGCGGGATGTGGAGCCAGTCCAGGAAGTTGAGGACGGAATAATTGGACTCGAAGATCTGGCGGTAGCTGGCCTTGGCCAGGGAGTAGGCCGGGGCCAGGACCTGATTGACCACCAGGCGTTGCTCATCGCGGAACAGGTGATTGATGGAATAGGTGTTGCGGCCGAAATGCTTGTCCAGGAGCCGGATGGCCTCGACGATATCACCGCGGTCAAAGGGCTCGCGCAGGGCCTGGACCATGTTACGGAAGGTCACGGGATCACTATAGAAGGTGGCGCCGCAGGTCACGGTGTGGTCGCCCAGGTGCAACACGGCGAACTGGATGACCGCATGCTCGCCGGTGATGCGGCTGGTAATGGAGGCCTTGCCCGTGGCCATTTTGGAGCGGCCGTAGCGGGTGCGTTCGTACACATCGGCCTCGATGGCATAGCAGGCAAAGTCGTGATCCTGATCCGCTTCCTGAAAGAGGGAGACGATGGCGAAGTGGGCGCTCACGCGCAACATGTCCACCTGGGCCGGCCGGGCCTGGGACTCGTACACCTCAAGACCGCTGGACATGACATTGCTCGGCGCCTGTTTGAGCAAGGCCTTGAACGGCTCCTCCAGAATCCTGCCGGAAATGTCCTCGGCCAGCTGGATGGTCCGCACGGCATATTGCATGTTCTGCACGGTCTCAATGCCGGAAATCTCGTCAAAAAACCAGGCGCAGCTGGTGAAGATGAGCTGGGCAAAGCGCTGCATTTCCATCAGCTTGAGGATTTTGACGTTATCATGCAGGGTGACTGCGCCGCGGGCCTCCTGTTGCAGAAAGGCCTGCACCGCGGCGGGAGAGCGGTTCAGGATGACGTCGATATACCGGTCCCGCGCGGCCCAGGGATTTTTCAGCAAGGGCGCGCCGTGTTCCTCAAAGATGCTGGCGGCCTGGTCCCGGAGCCAGTTCATGGCCTCCCGCAGGGGCTTGCGCCAGGCCTGGTTCCAGGAGGGGTGCCCGCCAGTGTTGCAGCCGCAGTCGCTACGCCAGCGCTCCACGCCGTGGATGCAGCTCCAGGAGGAATCCTCCACGATCTGCGCTTCCATGATGGGAGGGTGGAGGTCCAGGAACGCCCCGTAGTTGATGACTTCAACATCCGGATCCTGTTCCGCCGCCTCCAGGCACCAAGCCAGGGCCATTTCCCCAAAGGCATGATGGTGGCCATACGATTCGCCATCCGTGGCGATGTGCACCAGCTGGGGCCAGGGGCGAGAATCGTTGAAGGCTCCTTTCAGGCGGTGGTAGAACTGGCTGCCATTCTTGAGCAGCCCCTCGAAGGCCAGGGCCTGGGAGATGGGACCATCATAAAAGAAGACCACAATGCTGCGGCCAGAAGGGAGCAACACCTTGTACGGCGTGGTGGGATCCACACGGCCGCCGGAAACATCCTGCCACGATTCCTCATGCACTGGCGCGGCGAGGGTCTTGCCAGCCAGGGGACGGACCCGGGCGCACTGCCGTGGGGCCAGGATGGTGAAGCGAATCCCCAGGCTGGCGGCCACGTCCAGGGTTTCCGTGTCCACGGCGGTTTCCGCCAGCCACACGCCCTCGGGCTCCCGGCCGAAGCGCCTGCGGAAGTCCTTGATGCCCCAGACCAGCTGGGTGCGTTTGTCCCGGGCGTTGGCCAGGGGCATGATCATGTGGTTGTAGACCTGGGCCAGCGCGGAGCCGTGGCCGTGAAACCGCTCCAGTGAAAGCCGGTCGGCTTCCAGGATGCTGGCATAGACATCCGGGGCCTCGCGCTCCATCCAGGAGAGCAGGGTGGGGCCCATGTTGAAGCTGATGCGCGAGTAATTGTTGACGATTTCCAGAATGCGGCCCTTGTCGTCCAGGATGCGGGCGGTGGCGTTGGGGCCGTAGCATTCGGCGGTGATGCGCTCGTTCCAGTCGTGATAGGGGGCGGCGGAATCCTGAACCTCCACCTCCTCAATCCAGGGATTCTCCCGCGGCGGCTGGTAAAAATGGCCGTGAATGCAAATGTACCGAGAGGGCATGTGCAACTCCCCTGTGCTTGCGATGGAAGATGTCGTCAGGTGGTGTCAGAATGCCAGCGCCCCATGCTGCTGACAACAATGGCGCGTCCTGGCTGACGGCTACAGAGCTCCAGCGCCAAGGTAGCGGAAATTCGCGGAGAGCGGAAGCGGGGAGAGGGACAAAACTGTTGCAATGGCGTCAGGGAAGAAGAACCCTTACCCCGCCATCTCTTCCACCTGGCGGGTGGTCTCGGCAAGACGGGCCGGCCAGTCGCCCTGGTCCTGCATGTCGCGTACGGCATGGGTCAGGCACAGCAGCGCGGCCCGGGCGTCGTCACGCTGGCCGGAGGCGCGGGCGATGGTGACCAGCTCCAGGAACACTTCGGCCGATTCTTCCCGCAGCAGGGCCTGCAGCGCAAACCGTCGGGCCTGCTCCAGCTGGCCGGCCACGCGCGCCATCATGGCCCGCATGAGCCAGATGCAGGCAACCTTGGATTGAACGGGATCGGCTGCAGCCCGGCACAGCAGCGCCCCGGCTTCCTCCAGGGCTTTTCGATCCGGCTGCGGATGCTGGAGCAGCGTCATACAGCGGCGCACGGCCTCGTGCAGGAGCAAGGGGCCGGTCTCCACGGCAGCCAGGGATGCCGGTGTCCGCAATGCCCGCAGCACGCCGGGCAGAAAGCGCAGGATGCTCTTGTCCAGTTGCGTGGCGTGGCGGGCCTGATGCTCAAACATTGAAACCGGGTACCGGCTTTGCTCGTCTGCACGGTCGGCCCGGCCACGAGCGAGCTTGGCGTCCCAGTCTTCGCGGGACTTGAAAAAATAGTGGTTCAACTGGAGCCGGGTGCAGGAGCGCAGGGCCTGGTTGCTGCCCGGCGTCACGGGCAGATGGTGCTCGGTGACCAGATGCTGCCCCGGAACAGGGAAAAAACGGTGGGGGTCGTCCACGCGTTCAATGCGTGAGGGATCCACCAGACACTTGATCACCTTGTGCCACCCTGTGCTGTATTCCGGGTAGCGATGCAGGTAGCTTTCCATGAGCGTGCCCTGCGGCCGGGTCTCATGCCCGGAGGCGCCGAACATGGTCCAGGGCACGGCCAGGCCGGCATATGGCTCGAACTCGGCAAGAACCGGTCGCAGGTCCTGCCCCTGGCAGGGGAACAAAAACTCGTCGGCATCCAGAAAGCCGATCCAGCGGTTGTTGGCGCCGTGCTCTTGCAGACACCACCGGTAGGCCGGGATCTGCATCTGCTGCCCGGAAATGGAGGCAAAAGAAAACAGGTGCTGGGGGAAGTCCCTGAGTGTTTCGGGGACGGGCTCCTGGCTTTCATTGTCAAAGATATAGAAGTGTTCCACGCCAAGCAGGGCGTGGTGGGCCACCCATTCCCGGATGGCCCGCCCTTCATCTTTGACGATGATGCACAGGGAGAGGTAGTGCATGCCTGTTGTGCGCTGCGGCTTATCTGGCCTGATCGGCCCGTTCGGCGCGGGCCCAGGAGTCTTTCAGCGTGGCGGTGCGGTTGAAGACCGGCGCGCCGGGCTGGCTGTATTTGCTATCCACGCAGAAGTAGGCCAACCGCTCGAACTGACAGGCGAATCCCGGCTTGGCCTCCAGGAGTGCCGGCTCGATGAAAATGGAGGACAGAATTTCCAGGGAGTCCGGGTTCAGGCACTCCAGAAATTCCTTGCCATGGCGTTTCTTGTCCATGGGGTTTTCCTCGGTAAAGAGCCTGTCGTACAGCCGGGCCTCGGCGGTTTTGGCGTGCTGGGCGGAAAGCCAGTGCAGCGTGCCCTTGACCTTGCGGCCGTCCTTGCTCCAGCCGCCTTTGGTGTCCGGATCATAGGTGCAGCGCAGTTCCACCACATTGCCTTCGGCATCCTTCACCACGTCGGTGCAGGTGATGTAATAGGCGTAGCGCAGGCGCACTTCCTTGCCCGGCGCCAGGCGGAACCATTTTTTAGGAGCCTCTTCGCGGAAGTCGTCCTGCTCAATCCAGAGGGTTTTGGAGAATGGCAGGGGCCGCGTGCCCATTTCCGGCTTTTCGGGGTGCCAGGGGAAGTCGAACCATTCCACCTGATCTTCCGGATAGTTGGTGATGGTGACCTTGAGGGGCTTGAGCACAGCCATGGCCCGGGGGGCGCTGGCATTGAGCTCCTCGCGGATGCAGTGTTCCAGGAGGGCGATATCCACCAGGTTGTCGCAGCGGGCCACGCCGATTTTTTCGCAGAAGTTGCGCAGGGCCGCCGCCGGAACCCCGCGGCGGCGCACACCGGAGAGGGTGGGCATGCGCGGATCGTCCCAACCGTCCACATGGCCTTCCTCCACCAGCTGGATGAGCCGGCGCTTGGAAAGCACGGTGTACGTCAGGTTGAGGCGGGCAAATTCGGTTTGCTGGGGATGGTACACGCCCAGTTCGTCCAGCACCCAGTCGTACAGGGGTCTGTTGTTTTCAAACTCCAGGGTGCACAGGGAATGCGTCACGCCTTCCAGGGAGTCGGAAATGCAGTGCGTGTAATCGTACATGGGGTAGATGCACCAGGCATCGCCAGTCCGGTGATGATGGGCGTGGCGGATGCGGTACATGGTCGGGTCGCGCATGACCACGTTGGGATGCCCCATGTCGATTTTGGCCCGCAGCACGTGGGCCCCATCGGGAAATTCGCCGGCCCGCATGCGGCGGAAGAGATCCAGGTTCTCCTCCACACTGCGATTGCGCCAGGGGCTGTCCGTGCCGGGTTCGGTCAGGGTGCCGCGGGTGGCGCGGATTTCCTCGGCCGTCTGGCTGTCCACATAGGCCTTGCCCTTGAGGATGAGCTGCTCGGCAAACTGGTACAGCTGCTCAAAGTAATCCGAGGCATAGAACATGCCGCTCCACTCAAAGCCCATCCATCTGACGTCGGCCTGGATGGAACGGACGTACTCGTCGCTTTCCTTGAGGGGGTTGGTGTCGTCAAAGCGCAGGTTGCAGTTGCCGCCGTACTCCCTGGCCAGACCGAAGTTCAGGCAGATGGACTTGGCATGCCCCAGGTGCAGGTAGCCGTTGGGCTCGGGAGGGAAACGCGTCTGCACGCGACCGTTCCAGCGGCCGGTTCGATTGTCTTCGTCCACAATGAGGCGGATGAAGTCCTTGGAAGGCGTTTCGACGGTGGCGGCGGGGGAACAGGCGGCTTCGGGAGTGGCGGGCGCGGCGGGGTCTCGGGTGTCCATACAGTAATCCTGAAAGCGGGCTGGGGCTGAACGTGAACAATGCGGAACAACAAGCGATACGGAATTCCCGCGGGGTGGTCAATGCGCTTGCCGGTCCCGGGCCCGGCAGGGCTTCCGGGGCTGAAGACGTGCGCCTAGTTGGCGACGGTCACGCGGACGTTGTCCAAGGCCCAGAATTCCGTGCCCTGACCGGTGAGGCGGGCGTGAAAACGGATTTCCACCTTGCCGTCGGCCACGAGGGCGGCCGGAATTTCCACGTTGACCGGGACCATCCAATAGCCCAGCGTGTGGTCTCTGATGGTGATCAGGCCCAGGGAGTCCACGGCCTGGGCTTCATCATTATTATTGATTTTGCAGGGGAACTGGTTCAGCAAGAGCACCTGTTCATCATCGGCGTGCACGGTGAAGCTGTCGGAAAGCGACTGGCCCCGGCTCTCCCAGTTGCCAATGAGGTAGAGGTCGAAGGTCAGCTCCAGGGGCTTGCCGGTGGGCAGGTGGTCCAGGGTGAGCACCGTGCCGCCGGGGAGCTTGCGGTTCTTGTTGTTGAAAATGCCCAGCACCTTGGCCTTGTCCAGCCGGAAAAGACGGGATTCGGAGAATTCTGGCCGGGGACCGGAATTGAAGTCGGCAAAAAAGAGCGGCTCCGCAGCCTGGGCGCGGACTGTCCATGCACAGAGGATGATCACCAGCAGTGCAGTCACACGAAATTTCATCGAGTGCTCCATGGTCATGCGTGAGGTGGTATCTGGAAAATTTGCAACAGGTGGAGTATACAAAACGGATTCGCTCCCGTCCACGGTATCCCTTGGGCGGGTGAGGCCCCAGGGAGCCGGACTCGAAGAAGAGCGCTATTCGGGGCGCAACTGAAGCGGCATGTGCCGCAGGAAGAGGGTGAGGGGGACAGTATGGAATGGGTGGCGTTGGGCGTGTACACGTTTTTTATGCTGGGCGTGTTTCTCGTGGTGCACAAGCGGTCGGTGGAGGGCTACCAGCGGGTGCTCCGGCACTGGGAAGTCAAATGCACGCGTTTGACCAACGACAACGAGGTACTGCTGCGCAGGATTGAAGAGCGCGACATCACCGTGGAATTTTTGCGGGAGCGGCTGGCCGAGGCGGAGAAGGTCGGCCATGAATCCATGGCGGAATCTTCCTCCTGAGGCGTCGGATTCGGGAGTGCCAGCCTTGGCCGGCAGCCACGCGCGCTGACGATCAGGGCTGGCCCGCCAGCGCATGACCATACACGGCGAGGTCATGCTCCACCATCTCCACAAGCATTTCCTTCAGGGAGATGCCGGGCTCCCAGCCCAGTTCGCGGCGTGCTTTTGAGGCGTCACCCCGCAGCGCACCTGGTTCCGTGGGCCGGAAAAAGCTTGGGTTCACGTGGACATAGTCCCGGTAATCCAGGCCAAGATGGCCGAAGGCGATATCGCAGACCTCCCGCACGCTGTGGCAGACCCCGGTGGCGATGACAAAATCGTCCGGTGTGTGGTGCTGCAGCATCAGCCACATGGCCCGCACGTAGTCCTTGGCGTGGCCCCAGTCGCGCAGGGTGTCCAGGTTGCCCAGCTCCAGGCGGTTGAGCTGCCCCAGCTTGATGCGCGCGGCGTGGGAGGTGATCTTGCGGGTGACGAACTCATAGCCGCGGCGGGGAGATTCGTGGTTGTACATGATCCCGTTGCAGGCAAAGAGGTGGTGCGCCTCGCGATAGTACTGGGTCAGGTGGTAGCCGGCCACCTTGGAGATGCCATAGACCGAGCGGGGGTGGAAGAGCGTTTGCTCGTTTTGGGGAACGACCTTGGCCATGCCGAACATTTCGCTGGTGGCGGCAAAGTAGAATCGGGCCTTCGGGCAGGCCTCGGCCACGGCGGAGAGCACAAAATGCGCGCCGGCGGTATTGTTCTGCAGGGTGGAGAACTGGTCGTCAAAGCTGTAGCCCACAAAGCTCTGCGCGGCGAGGTTGTAGACTTCATCCGGCTTGATGGCCAGCATGCACTTGTAAATGGAAGGATAGCTTTCCAGTGAGCCGGGCATCAGCTCAATGCGGTCGAGCAGGTGGGCGATGCGGGAGAGGCGGTGCTCCTTGTCTTCCAGGGCCACCCGCCGGACCATGCCCGTGACGCGGTAGCCCTTTTCCAGCAGAAGCTCCGCCAGGTAGGAGCCATCCTGCCCGGTGATGCCGAAGATCAGGGCCGTGGGCGCCCCGGAAGCAGCAGACGCTCCAGGCGTCGAAGAGGCTGCAGAGGCTGTGGATGCGTGCATGGAATCCGCCAGGGGGCTGAGGGGCTGCAGGTCAGCAGCTGATCGGCGCAGCCTCAGGCTGCATTGAACGCACCACTCTTGCCGCCGGACTTGTGCACCAGCCGCAGATCCGTGATCTGAATGTCCTTTTGCACGGCCTTGCACATGTCGTAGATGGTCAGGGCCGCCACGGAGGCCGCGGTGAGGGCTTCCATTTCCACACCCGTGGGGCCGGAAAGGGAGGCCTCGGCCTGGATGTTCACGGCATGGGCCGCGTCATCCAGGCTGAAGGACACGTCCAGATGGGACAAGCACAGCGGATGGCACAGGGGGATGAGCTCCCAGGTGCGTTTGCCGGCCTGGATGCCGGCAACCTTGGCCACGGTGAGCACGTCGCCCTTGGGCAGGGCCTGGCGCACCAGGAGGTCGTAGGTGGCCGGGGAGAGCAGTACCCGGCAGGCGGCCACGGCGCGGCGGCGTGTGTCGGCCTTGGCGCCCACGTCCACCATGCGGGCCAGCCCCTGTTCATCCAGGTGCGTGAAGCCTGCCTGGGCCGTGTCCGCATTCAGCGGCGTGCCGGAATCGCTCACATCCCCTCCCTTTCGTCTGCAGTGCGGCGGCTAGCGCCCCGGGAGTCAGCCCCCCAGGGCCTCACCGGCTTTCTTGATGAAGTCCTTCACCTTTTTCAGGGGTCGTTCCTCTTCCAGGCGCTGGAACTCGCGCAGGAGTTCTTCCTGCTTTTTGGAAAGGCCGGTAGGTGTCTTGACCTTCACCTCCACCAGCAGGTTGCCGGTATGGGTGGAGCCAAGGTAAGGCAGGCCCTTGCCCTTGAGCTTGAAGACCTCTCCGGACTGCACGCCCTTGGGAATTTCCATGCGCAGGGGTTCATCCAGGGTGGGGACTTCGATTTTGTCGCCCAGGGCTGCCTGCACGAAGGTGATTTCCGTGCCGTAGATCAGATCCTGACCCTGGCGGCGGAAGACCTTGTCCTCCTCCACGCTGATGACCACGTACAGGTCGCCGGGGGGGCCGCCGTGGATGCCCGGCTCGCCCTCGCCGCGCAGCCGCAGGCGGGAGCCGTTATCCACCCCGGCAGGCACGCGCACGGCCAGTTCCTTGGTCTGCTGCACCACGCCGCGGCCGCGGCATTCGGTGCAGGGCGTGGTCACCACCGTGCCCTGCCCGCGGCAGATGGGGCAGGTGACGGCGATGCGGAAAAAGCCCTGGGACTGCTGGATCTGCCCCACGCCGCCGCACTGCTTGCAGGTCTCTGGCGGGTGGCCGGGCTCGGCGCCGTTGCCGCCGCAGCGTTCGCAGGGAATATCCTTGGGGATATTGAGGGTGACCTCGGTGCCCTTGGCAGCCTCGCGGAAGGAGATGCGCAGGTTGTAGCGCAGGTCCGCGCCGGGCTGGGGCCTGGGGCCCCGCCGGCCGCCGCCCATGGAGGAGAAGCCGAAGAAGTCCGAGAAGATATCCCCAAAGGTGGAGAAGATGTCCTCGGTGGAGGAGAAGCCGTGGAAGCCGTTGGAGTCCACGCCGGCATGGCCGAAGCGGTCGTAGCGGGCGCGTTTGTCCGCATCGCGCAGGATCTCGTAGGCCTCGGCGGCCTCTTTGAACTGCCGTTCGGCCTCGGCGTCGCCAGGGTTGCGGTCGGGGTGAAACTCAAAGGCCTTTTTGCGGTAGGCCTTCTTGATCTCATCCTCCGTGGCCGCGCGTTCGACGCCGAGGATTTCGTAATAATCGCGAGTGGTGGTCATGGAACAGCCGGATAATGTTGCGGATGCTGGAAGTCGGGCGCGGGGCGCGCGGGGTTAGTGCTGGGGCATGTAGGATTCGTCGGTCACCAGGACCTTGGCCTCTGCGATTTCGCGCAGGGAGGTGACGATTTCCTTGTTCTTGGATTCGATGAGCGCTTCGTAGCCATCGCGGTACTGGCGCACGCGCTTGATGGCCATCTGCACCAGCAGAAAGCGGTTGTCGACCTTTTCCAGGCAATCTTCAACGGTGATGCGGGCCATGTATGCTCCTTGAGAAAACAGCGCATCGCTGGGATGCGCGGGGGTAATCTAAAACGAATCCGCAGCCTTGCCTTGAAGGACGAGGGACTCGGTCTGCCGCAGCACATCGTCGGCCACGGGGAAGAACCTCTCCTCGCCACTGCCCTGGCTTTCCGTGTCCTGTACGATCAACCAGCACTGGCCGTCCAGCAGGGTCTTGTCCCGGGCAAAGGTGGCGGTGGCCAGCACGTTGCCGCGGGCGTCCAGCAGGGTCCAGCGCAGGGCGTCCCGGGCCTCGGCGGGCCGGGTGGTCACAGCATCACCCTCGAAGGCCACCTCCGAGAGCTGCCACAGCTGCATGTCCAGACCGGGCACTGTAGCGTTGGAATCCTGCCGCGTCCAGTCTCTTGAGGGCAGTTCCTCCGCCGGACGCGTCCCATTGCCACGAATAAGCACGACTTCCTGCGGCGTCAAATCCTCTGCGGCAAAAAAAGTCAGCCGCTGGGTCTGCACGTCCGAGGGTTCAAAGGAGAGCACCCGCCGGTCCCGCAGCAGGAAGGGATCCGGCGCGGCCTTGAGCACGTCCACGCGGTCCACGGCCAGGAGCGCCGGTTGCCAGTCGCTCTGGGCCAGGTATTGCGTCCGGTTGCCGGGGATGGCGTAAAACCGGGTCGTTTGCGGCGTCTCCGAGCCCGTGGGCCACAGGGACACGGTCAGGGTGGGGGTGGCATTGCCCAGATGCGCGCCGGCTGGGGCCAGTTGCCCCTTTATGGCGGTCACATCATAGAGCAGCCGCTCGGCATCCAGGGAAGAGACAGTGTAGTTGCCGTAGCCCTCTGGCTGCAGAAA
This sequence comes from Megalodesulfovibrio paquesii, assembly GCF_054653055.1. Classification (NCBI taxonomy): domain Bacteria; kingdom Pseudomonadati; phylum Thermodesulfobacteriota; class Desulfovibrionia; order Desulfovibrionales; family Desulfovibrionaceae; genus Megalodesulfovibrio; species Megalodesulfovibrio paquesii. The sequence goes on from NZ_BAAIGQ010000008.1 coordinate 33,559, forward strand.
GCGGTACTGCGCCGGGCCACTGCGTTCCAGCTCCACTGGATTATCCTGATTGTCCACACGGATACGAGTAATATTCTGGGCCATCAGATCCGTGATTCGCAGGTCCTGATAGGCCGTGGCCGAGGCGGCCTGCTCCAGCCAGTTCACGCCCAGAAGCAGGAGCTGCCCGGTGGCGTTGCCGCCGGCCAGCGTGGCATACACGGCATCGCCAGCAGGATTTTTCGCGCCGAAGGTCAGGGTGTAGGCCGTGGCCTTGTCGGCCAGGGTCAGGCGCTTGACCGGGGCATCAAGGCCATAGGCTTTGGCCTGCTCCGGGGCGGCGAGGTTGACGCCGTCCAGGCTGCGGCGGGGTGGATTGGCGTTGAAGAAGTTCGCCAGTGCCTCGACCTTGGCCCGCTCGGCCCGCAGGGCAGGGGCGCTGCCCGCCTGGACGTGCCATTCGCCACCGTCCTTTTGCAGGGCAAAGGTGGAGTTGCCCGCGGAGGATTCCACCCGTTGGAGCAGCTCCGGCGCAAGGCGCGGCCAGTTTGCCGCAGCCTTGCCCGACGAGGCAGCCGTGCCGTCGGGCTCGGCCTGCGGCTCGGGCAGCAGGCTGTACGTTCCCCAGACCACGGCGGCCAGGACGAAGAGAATCGCCAGGCGTTTCACGAGCATGCTCCTTCTAGCGCGAGCGTTTGCGGACCATGGTCATCAGGATGGCCAGGCCGAACATGAACAGGGGCAGCAGCACGGCCGGTCCCCAGGAGAGCAGCAGCCGATCCGGGCCGGTCAGCGTCAAAAAGACGTTGGGCACATCCGGCTTGCGGACCACAATGAGCCCCTCGCGCTCCAGCAGCCAGTTCATGGCGTTGCGGGCCAGATCCAGGTTGCCGTAAATGTTGGCGTATCTGTTGGTCAGGAAATCCTGGTCCGCCAGCACCACGGCCCGCAGGTGATCCAGGGGCGACGTGGTGGCGTTGGCCTCCAGCTGCTTGACTGTGGACACGGCCGCGCCGATCCACAATGGTCCCTGCAGATCGGTCCTGGCGTCCAGGTCCGCCTGCCCGGCCTTGATGCCCTCCACGTCCCGCTCCAGCCAGGCCTGTTGGGTGGAGATGCCCAGGGGCATGACTTCCAGGGTCTGGTTGCCCAGGGTGGCGTTTGGCGTCTCCGTGAGCGCGCCGGCGGTGGGGTAGAGGGTCAGGAGGTTGAAATCCTTGGTAATGGGATGGATGGGATACTGCTGGACGAGTAGCGTCAGCGCGTCGCCCAGAATGGACTGCGCGGCCACGTCCACGGCCAGCCCCTGTTCCAGACGCACACCCAGGTGCGCGGCGGTCCAGTCCGCCAGATTCACCGTGTTCTCCGGAGCAAAGGCAAGGAAGACCCGCCCGCCGGCTTCGACGTATCTGGTCAGCATATCCAGCTCTTTGGGCAGGAAATTGCGCGTGGGCGCCAGGATGGCCACCACATCCGCATCGGCCGGAATGCCCTGGCCCTCGGGAATGGCGGCCAGGGTCAGGGGCTTGAGTTCCGCCCCCTGTTGCCGCAGGGCCTGGGCCAGCTGGCCGGCGCCGGTTTCCTGCATGCCTTCCAGCTCGGTCTCGCCGTGGCCGGTCACGTGGTACACTACGGCCTTGCCGGCGCTGGCCACCCGGGCAATGCCGTTGACCAGCTTTTCCTCATCCACCAGGGTCAGTGTTTCCTTGCGTTCCCCGGCCAAGAGCACCACGCTGCCCGAGACGGTGACGCCCAGGTCCCGCGCCCGGAAGGGGGTCCGGTCCGGATCCACATAGTCCACCTTGACCTTGTCCGTGACCCGGGAAATCAGGTCGAAGAGATCTTCCAGCTTCTTTTTGAGGGCCTGATCCTCGGGGTTGAAGAAGGCCACGGCGTCCACGCTGGCGTTCAGGTTTTGGAGAATGGTCATCGACTCCGCAGCCAAAGAGTGTTGCTTGGCGGCGGTGGTGTCATAGCGCCAGCCCTGCTTCACAGCCAGGGCGTAACAGCCGGCCAGGAGCCCAAGGCCCAGGATGCCGGCAAGGATGGTCTGGGAATAACGCTTCCAGGCGGCCATGGATCAGTTCCTCCACCGCTGGTTTTCGAGGGAGAGCACCGCCAGCCAGAAAAAGCCTGCGGTGAAGGCCAGATAATAGATCACACCCTTGAGCTCAATCACCCCCTTGGTGAAAGGCTCGAAGTGCGTGAGCAGCGAAAGCGAGGCCGCAATGGCCGCCGGGCCCGTGGCCCTCAGTTCGGACAGCCAGGAGAGCACCCACAGCAGCAGCAGCGCGGCAAAGGTGAACACCGCGGCCATGATCTGGCTTTCCGTAAGCGAGGAGATGAAGCACCCCAGGGATGCAAAAGCCAGGCCCATGAGCAGGAGCCCCAGCCAGCCACAGAGCACGGGCAGGGGTTCCACGCTGGTCATGGTCATCAGCAGTGCCGGCCCCAGGGCCAGCCCGGCGCAGGCGGCCAGCAGGAACATCCCCACCGCGGCCAGCTTGCCGGCGGCGATTTCGTATTCCCTGACCGGGTAGCTCATGAGCATTTCGAACGCGCCCATGCGTTTTTCCTCGCTGAAGGTGCGCATGGTGATCAGCGGCAGGAAAAAGAGCAGCATCACGCTGGCTTGCTGCAGATAGGGCGAGATGATGTACTCGAAGGGCGTGACGCCGGTGACGCCGGGATTCTGCAGCAGCTGCAGGCTGACCAGCTCGAAAAACTGCACCGACGAGGCAAAGAAATACCCGCACACCACAAACAGACAGCCCAGAATGCTCCAGGCCAGGGGTGAGCGGAAGAGAATCATCGCATCTTTTTGGGCGAGCAGCAGGGTCTTGCTCATGCCGCGGCCTCCTGCGCTTTGGGTGCTTCGGATGCTTCGGGTTCAGGCTCCGTGCGCACCAGGTTGACAAAGGCGTCTTCCAGGGTGACGTCGGCGGGTTTGAATTCCAGGACCGGCCAGCCCTCGGCAAAAGCCACGCGGGTCAGCAGGTCGCGCTCGTCCTGGTCCCGGTCCACTCTGGCGGGGTCGCATTCCAGCAGATACGTCCCTGGCCCGTGGGTCTGGGCAGCCGGCTCCACCTGTTTGACGATGGCTTCCTGGCGGTAGCGGGCCAGAACCTTGTCCTGCATGTGTTCGGAAACGCCCAGACGCAGCAGGTGCCGGCCCTTGCCGCCAAAGGCCCGGGCCAGATTGGCCGGGGTGTCTTCAGCCACGATGCGGCCTTTGTTGATGATCAGCACCCGGCTGCAGGTCAGCTCCACCTCGGGCAGGATGTGCGTGGAGAGGAGGATGGTCTTCTCCTGGCCCATTTCCTTGATCAGATTGCGGATTTCGCGGATTTGCGAGGGGTCCAGGCCCACGGTGGGTTCGTCGAGAATGAGCAGCTCGGTCTGGCCGAGGATGGCCTGGGCCAGGCCCACGCGCTGCTGGTAGCCCTTGGACAGGTGGCGGATGAGCTTGCCGGCCACGTGCGTGAGGCCGCAGCGGGCCATGACCTCGTTCACCTGAGTGGCCGGCGCGGCGCTCTGCTTGAGCCGGGCCACCCACTGCAGGTACTCGCCCACGCGCAGCTCGGGATACAGCGCCATGTTCTCCGGCATGTAGCCCAGGCGCTTGCGCAGGCCGATGGGGTCCTTGCGGATGTTCACGCCGTTCAGGGCCACCTCGCCGGCGGTGGGGATGAGAAAGCCGGTGAGAATGCGCATGGTGGTGGACTTGCCGGCGCCGTTGGGGCCGAGCAGACCGAGTATCTCGCCCTTGCCCAGGGTGAAGGACACGTCATGCAGCACCTGGACGGGGCCGTAGCGATGTCGTAGGTTGCGGACTTCCAACATAGGCCGTTCCTTCAGATCGGGGCGCGCCGAGCAAGGCTCTTCGAGGCCGTGCGCCCCTTGCATGTGGTGTGTGTTTGCAAACGAATGCGGCGTGTTGCCGCGCAGATGGCCGGGCAGGCCGGTGGCTGAAACCGGTTGACGCCGGAGCAGGCCAGCAGGCTTTCCCGAACAGCACCGCTCTATACCCATCAGCCCCAGGTAACGTCAACAGCATGCGTCAGCGACTCAACTACGTCCAGAAAAACTGCATCGCCTCGGCCGGCAAACTGCTGCATCAGTCCGGCACATTCTTTGCCCACGCGCGCGTGGGGGTGGCCGTGTCCGGCGGGGTGGACTCCGCCGTGCTGCTGGAGGTGCTGCGGCAGCGGCAGCGAATCCTTCCCTTTCCTATCGAACTGATTTGTTTTCACATCAACCCTGGCTTTGATCCCTCCCTGCACCTGAAGCTGCGCGACTGGGCGGCCAGCCTGGGTCTGGCCGGGGTCTTTGAACTGACGCAGTTCGGCCCCCGGGCATTCTCCGAGGAAAACCGCAGCAATTCCCCGTGCTTTTTGTGCAGTTCCTGGCGCAGGACCCGGCTTTTCGACCTCTGCCGGCAGTATGGCTGTACCCATCTGGCCCTGGGCCACCATGCGGACGATCAGGCCGTGACCTTCTTCATGAATCTGTTCGACAACGGCCGCGTGGACGGGCTCGCTCCGGTGGAATCCTTTTTTCACGGCCGGTTGCAGGTCATCAGGCCACTGCTGTGGCTGGAGAAGAGCCAGCTTAGACGCGCGGCCCGGGCCTGGGATCTGCCGGTTTTTGAGAATCCCTGCCCGGCCTCAAAGGAAGATGACCAGGGCCTGGCCCTGAGCAACCGGGCCCGGACCACGCGCTGGATCCGGGAGCAACTGGCTGGAGACCCGGGCCGCAAGGCCAATGTCTACAACGCGTTGCGCCGCCATGCCCTGTCCCGCGGGGCCCGGATGGACGGGGATAATTAAAAAAGAATCATGAAATATTGTAGAGTGATACAGCCATAATATGAATAATTTGTAATGGTTTGTTTCTTGACAGTGACGACCATGACAACTAGAAGATTTTTCTCAAACGCTATGCTGCGGAGTGTAGTTTTCTCACGCAGATAGTCATTTCACCCAGACATTGCGGTGGCAGGCTGGCGCGATTCGTTGGAGGCGCCGAAGCTGCCGCGGTCCGGCCGTGCCTCGGCAGCCCCGAACCGTCCGCACCCGGGAGGCCTATGCTGTTTCGTAAATATCACGTCGTTATTTTCAAGGATAACCAGGGCTCGTGCAGCAAACTGCGGTTGCACTCATGGATGTTCTTCCTCGTGGGCGGGTTGTTTGTCCTGCTGGCCGTGGGGAATGTGCTGTTCATCCGTTCCTTGACCGGCGTGAAGTACATGGAAGAAAGCGTCGAAGACGCGCAAAAGAAGGTCCAGGAGCAGAAAGAGCAGATGATGGCGCTTTCCAGCAAACTGGGCCTGCTGGAAAAGGATCTGACCCGCATCCGTGATTTTGACTCCCAGCTCCGCGTGATGATGAACCTGGACTCCCAGGTGGAAGCCGTGGGCTCCGTGGGCGGGCACAAGACCGAAGACTTTGCCGAAAAGGCCGCCATGCTCCGCCAGGAGCGTCTGGCCCGCCGCATGCACGATTTTCTGGACACCCTCTCCACCGACGCCCAGCTGGAACTGGTCCGCCAGGAGCAGATTCTTGATGCGCTTCGGGGCAATCTCGATCAGCTTTCCTCCATCCCCTCCATCTGGCCCACCCAGGGCTGGGTGACCTCGGCCTTTGGCCCGCGCCGCTCGCCCTTTACCGGCCGCAACGAATTCCACCAGGGCGTGGACATTTCCAACAAGATCGGCACGCCAGTCTATGCGCCGGCCCAGGGCTCGGTGACCTTTGCCGACAACGACGCTGCCAATGGCAAGACCCTGGTCATCCAGCATGGCGGCGGTCTGGTGACGCGTTATTCCCATCTTTCTGAATTCAATGTGAAAGTTGGCGAAAAGGTCGAGCGCGGCCAGCTCATCGCGGCCATGGGCAACTCCGGCACCTCCACGGGACCGCACCTGCATTACGAGGTCCGGCTCAACGGTGCGCCGGTCAATCCCATGCGCTACATTCTCGAATAGGCGGCCGGCGTGAGTCTCGCCGCTTTTTTTCGACCCACCCCGTGTGATTTGTGTGCGGCATAGCCGGCCTGTGGCGGCCTGATCCGTGCGCCCTTGATCCGGATTCCCTGCAGCAGGACGCGCAGGCCATGGCCTGCGCCCTGCTGCATCGCGGGCCGGACGGCCAGGGGGTCTGGGTGGAGCCAGCTGCGGCCAGGCACCGCAGCGCCCTGGCTTTGGCCCATCGCCGGCTGGCCATCCTGGATTTCTCGCCTGCAGGGGCACAGCCCATGGCCAGTGCGGATGGACGGTGGCACCTTGTCTATAATGGTGAAATCTATAACCATCTCGACCTGCGCGCCGAGCTTGGCGCCGCTGCCCGCCCCCCATTTGCCGGGCACTGCGATACCGAAACGCTGCTGGCGGCCATCTCGGCCTGGGGTCTGGAACCGACCCTGGCGCGCGTTCGCGGCATGTTCGCCCTGGCCTGCTGGGACGCCCACACCCGGACCCTGCATCTGGCCCGGGACGCCTTTGGCAAGAAACCGCTCTATTATGGATGGCTGGGCAGGAGTTTCGGGGTTGCTTCGGAGCTGAAGGCTCTGGCCGCCACCTCGGCCTGGCGCGCCGCGCCGCCGGCCCTGGACCGCGAGGCTTTGGGGCTCTTTTTCCGCTACGCCGCCGTGCCCGCGCCCTGGTGCATCTGGGAGGGCCTGCGTTCCCTGCCTCCCGGCGCGATGCTGTCCATGACCGAGGAGGAGCTGCTGGATCACCGGCTGCCATCGCCGCGGCAATGGTGGTCGCTGCAGGGGATCATTCGCGATGGCCTCGCCGACCCCTTTCCCTCGCCGGACGCTGCGGAAGCGGCCATGGCGCCGCTCCTGGCCGACGCCGTGCACTGCCGGTTGCAGGCCGATGTGCCCGTGGGAGTGTTTCTTTCCGGCGGCATCGATTCCAGTCTGATTGCCGCGCTGGCTGCGGCGGCGGTGCGCGAAGGCAGGGCGGCCGGGCTCATCGCCCTGACCATGGGGTCCCCGCATGCCGGCTACGACGAGGTCGAGACGGCCCGCCAGACCGCCCGCGCCCTGGGCCTGCGGCATATAGTGGAAATGGTGACCGAGGCTGACGCCATGGCCTGTCTCGCCGAGTTGCCCCACATCTATGACGAGCCCTTTGCCGACGCCTCCCAGCTGCCCGCGCTCCTGCTTTCCCGATTGGCCCGGAAGCACGCCGTGGTCCTGCTTTCCGGCGATGGCGGGGACGAACTCTTTGCCGGCTACACCCGCCACGTGCGGGCGCCGGGGCTGTGGCAGCGCATCGCGGCGGTTCCCCTGCCACTGCGCCGCCTGCTTGCCGACGCGCTGGCCCATGGCGGCGAGGCATTGGGCGCTTCGTTGTACGAACTCGTAGCCGCGAGCATGCCCTCGCGCTGGCGGCAGACGGTGTTTCGGGACAAGCTCCACAAGCTGGGACGCGCACTCCGGGCCGAAACCCCGCACGATTTCTACCATTCCTTTCTCTGCCAATGGGAACGGTCGCCCCTGGCCTCCGCTGGCGAGGTCCCAGACCCCCTGGCCGGCATGGCGCGGGAGCTGGCCGGTCTCGCCATGCCCTTCGCCTTCTGGATGCAGGCCATGGATCAGGCCGGCTACCTGGCCTGGGACATTCTGCCCAAGGTGGACCGGGCGTCCATGGCGGCGTCCATCGAGGTCCGTTGTCCGTATCTGGATCAGCGTGTGGCTACGGCGGCCTGGCGGCTGCCCATGGCGGCGCGTATTCGCGACGGGCAAGGCAAGGTGCTGCTGCGGCGGATCCTGGCCTCGCTTCATCAGCTGCCACACCTGGACCGGCCCAAGCAGGGTTTCGGCGTACCCCTGGAGCACTGGCTGCGCGGGCCGCTCAAATCCTGGGCAGACGATCTGCTGCACCCGCGCCTGCTCAAGACCCAGGGGATGCTGGACGTGGCCGCGGTTCGCCGGGCCTGGGACGAGCACCAGTCCGGCCGGCGCAACCGGCAGTATGCACTCTGGACGGTGTTGATGTTTCAACGCTGGCTGGAGGTCTGGCGGCCGTGATCAACTCATCTCCAGCCGGGCGCAGCATCGCACTGGTTTCGCATATCGACCTGAACCTGGCCCGTTTCCGCCGCACCCTGATGCAGCTGCTGGTGGAAGAGGGCTGGCGGGTGCATGCGGTGGTCCCTCGCGGGCCATACGCCGGGGAACTGGAATTGCTGGGGGTGGAACTTCTCGACTACCCGACCTCTCGCATGGCGCACGGCCCTGGGCATGGCCTGGGCCGGGGCCTTCGCCGGCACTGGCACGCCCGGGCGGCCCTGACCCGGCTGTTTCGGGCGCGGCGGTTCGATCTGGTGCACAGCTTCACCCACCTGCCGAACCTGCTGTGCCGTCTGGCCCTGCCCCTGCGGCACCGGCCTGTGCTGGTGAACTCCGTGACCGGTCTGGGCTCCGGTTTTCTGCGGCCGGGACTCAAAGGGACGGCCCTGCGGCTGGCCATGCATCAGGCCTACGCCAGCACCGCCCGCCGCTGCGAGGCCGTGCTGTTTCAGAATGAGGACGATCGCAACTATTTCACCCTGCATGGGCTCACGGGCCGGGCGGCCACACAGGTGGTGCCGGGCAGCGGCGTGGATTTGACCCGTTTTCGTCCGAACCTTTTCTCGGACGCGGAACGCCAGGCCCGGCGGGCCAGCCTGAGCATTGCCCCGCACCATGTCCTTGCGGTCATGGCCAGCCGGCTGCTGTTCGACAAGGGCATCCGCGAAACCATGCTTGCCGCGCAAGCCCTGGCCCGGACCACCCCCGCCCTGCGTCTGGTGGTGGCCGGCGGACCGGATCCGGGCAATCCCTGTTCCCTTTCGGAAGCAGACACGCGCACCTTCGCCGCCCTGGGGAACGTCCTGTTTGTGGGCTGGCAGGAGGATATGGAAAGGCTCTGGAATCTCGCGGAGTTTGCGGTGCTGCCGTCCTACCGGGAGGGCCTGCCCGTGAGCATGCAGGAGGCCCTGGCCTGCGGACTGCCGGTGGTCGTCACCGATGTGCCTGGCTGCCGGGAAATCGCCAGGCCCACCATTGAGGAGGCCGCCCTGGGGAAGTCCGTTGGCGAGCATGCCCTGCTGATCCCGGCCGGGCAATGGCCGCCCCTGGCCGAGGCCATGCGCCTTTTGACCGAAACGCCATCCCTGCGCCTGTCCATGGCCACAGCCGCCCGCCGCAAGGCCGAGGAAGCCTTTGACGCCCGCGTCCTGGCCCGGCAGACGGTGGCGATTTACGAAGCGCTCCTGCAGGGGGCGCATGGGCGGCGGATTTTGGCGGACTAGCCTGTATTATTGGAGATTATTCGATCTCTCGCTGCCACCGCCGAACCCCGGGGCCGATGCGGGCAAGCTCCTGGGGCGGGAAGTCGTGGTAGTGGTACTCGTCCACCAGCACAAAGCCGAGGCTGGCATACAGCATTTCGGCCGGGGTGTTGCCCATATCGGTGAACAACTCCAGGCGCTGGCGCCCGGCAGCCCGGGCCTGGGCCGTGACGGCCTCCATCATGCGTCGGGCATGCCCCTGGCGGCGGTGGGGTCTTGGCACATAGAGAAACTGGACAAACAGCGTCTCGGCATCGTTGGAAAGAACAATGTCTTCGAGACGTTGCAGGTAGAGATCGATGCGATCCTGCGCGGTGTCGAGTTCTGCAGGGCTCCAGCCGAGGGCTGTGCCGGCCTCGCGCAGGGCCACGGCCGGGAAGGGGAAGTCGGGCAGGGTGTTCGCCGGACTGGCGCAGATGGCTCCCAGGAGGGGGGCGGGAGTCTCCACAGGCCGGGATTCCAGCACCTGATATTCCGTCCAATGGCCCCAGCCCCGGGCAGGGTGCAGTTGCACGCGGGCCAGGAGCGCCAGCAGCCGGGCGTCCGGGACGGGGAAAAAGGAGTCGAAATAGGCCGAGGGCAGGTGCGAGCGCGAGGCCGCCAGGGTGGCCTGCGCCAGGAAGTCGGCATCTGCCATGGTGGCAGGCCGGAGCAGAGGGGTGGGCATGGGACACCCGGACGGGCTGCGTCCTGTTGGATTATCAAAAAAAAGGAAGGCTTGCGCCTCCCTTTATACTCCGACATCAAACCGGTCTCGTCAATGATGGAGTTGCCCCTTCAGCCAGTTTTTGATGGGTTCGGTGGGATGATAAATTCCCTTGTGCCCACCGGTCTCTTCGCGGAATCCTTCCGTAAATTCCTGGGGCAGCGGCAGGCAGGCCAAGTCTTCTGCGTCCTCACTGCTGCGGCGGACCAAGCGGATGGTGGGAGTTTCTCCCCACGTGTCCACCACAAAATAATGGGCCACGTCATTCTTGGAGCGCACGGGGGCATGCTTGCCGTGCCAGTTGTTGTTTCCCCACTCAAGGTACAGGGTGACTGCTTCTTCGGGCGTCAGTTCCCAGTTGATCTGGCAGTCCTTGTATGCGTCAAGCTGCATGGTGTGCCTCCTCGCGCTTGGGATCGATCAGGAATGTTTCCTAGATAGTATCACATCCAAGGGGATCGTCAAGCCCGGGTGCTGATTTTTCCACCATAAAAATCCCCCGAACGCCGAAGCGACCCGGGGGGGCTAAAAAGAATAACATTTATAAGGCCCTGCCAAAAGCGCAGGGCGAAGGCGGCACGCCGGCCAAGCCGGACGCCGGGCGAAAAAAAACCGAGCTAGAAGCCGGCTGCCTGGCTTTCGCGCTCGGTCTGGCAATCCACGCACAGGGTTGCCGTTGGCCGGGCCTTGAGTCGGGCAACGCCGATCTCGCAGCCGCATTCCTCGCAGCAGCCGAAGTCGGTGCTGTCGAGGCGGCGCAAGGCAGTTTGAATCTCTCGCACCTGCTGGGAGACCCGTTCGCGCACCGCCACCTTGATGTGCGCTTCGGCCACCTGGGAGGCGAATTCGTTCTCGTCGGCGCAGGATTCCACTTCCAGGTCGTAGCGTTCAGATTCCAGGCGGGCAAGCTGGGCATCCAGCCAGGAGCGGATTTCTTGGAGATGGGAATGCGTCATGACCGTGTTCCTCCTCGGATTGAAAGGATGGAACCTTGTACCAAGGCGTTGTTACAGGCACATGGCGGAATGGAAAAAGGGCGGCTCCTCCACAAGTTTTCCGATCCTGGCGATTTTATGCCCTTTTTGCCTCGCTCCCGAAAAGACAGGGCAGAGGCCGCAGAACCAGTGACGAACAGGCGACAGCAGGTGCACCCTAAACTCTTGCCGCGGGTGGTCGATGAACAGGATGTCGGCCACGGTGCGACCTGAGGCGCCGCGCAAGCAGCTCGACCTTTCGCCACGGAGTCTTCCCATGACCAGCCAGCTCTCCCGCCACCTGCCTACCGATGTTCCCGCAGCCCAGTCCCCCGCACCGTCCATCCTGGACGGTCTGCCGGCCCAGCCGCGGATTCTCTGTGTTTCCAAGGCGGAAACCCACGCCCGGATTGATGCCAAGGTGTTGCGCCGGCTGGGGCTGCCGCAGCCGCGCTGGTTCGCCTCGGGTCTGGAAGCGGCCCGGTATCTGGCGGAGCACGGGGCAGATATGGTGTATGTGGATGAGGAGTGCCGGGAGATGAGCGGTGTGGAATTTGTGCGGCTCATCCGGCTGCATCCGCGTCTGGCCGTGCTGCCGGTGGTGGCCATTTCCATTAACGGCCGGTCTTCCACAGTCCTGCAGGCCATGGCTGCGGGGTGTTCGGGGTTTTGCGTGCGGCCGTATTCGCCGGAAACCCTGTTGCGGGAAAGCCGGCGGGCCATTCTGCGTGCGCCGGTGCTGGCGCCGGATATCCTGGAAAGTCTGGAGGGTCCGGCCTGCTCGGAGGGGTTGTTCGAGGACAAACTGGCCGCCCTGGCGGCGATTCAGGTCGAAGTGGAACGGGCCTTTGCGCCGCGTCCTGCGCCAGCCGTCAGGGCAGTGCAAGGCGGCGTGGCTGAAACGCACCGGGCCATGGCCAGGGAATGGAAAGAACAGGGCCGGCCGGACAAGGTTCGCCATCACCTGCAGGAAGGCGCGCGGGAACTGGCCAGGGCCGGTCGTGGCGCCAGCGCCTGGGCCATGCTCGACCCCTTGCGGCAGGCCAATCCACAGGTGGAACCGGCCTGCGTGGTGGCCGAGGCCTGCGTGCGCGAAGGCGAGCTGGAGGCTGCCGCCGGGTTGATGGTCCAGACCTTGCGCCGCAGCAAACGTCCGGCGTTGGTCTATGACGCCGCGCGCCGCGCCTGCTGCTTCACCCCCTCGCCGCAGGTCACGGCCCGCGAGCTGGCAAACGCCCTGGTCAAGGCCGGTGCCGGGGAAACGGCGGCGGACATGTACCTGGAAATCATGCACGAACCGGAACCCAAACCCCGCACCCGGCCGCGCAGGGGATTCCTGGCCTCCATGCCCTCATTGCACGACATGGTGGTGGTGGCCCGTCATACCGTGGCAACCTACCGTCGGGTCCGCCGGGGCGAGGGGCCTGAGTCCCGGGAACTGGAATTTCTGGGCTGAGAGCGGACGGTCAGGCGTGGCAGGCGCATCAGCTGCCGAGCGTCAAGACAGGCTTATTCTGGAAAATAGGTGCAGGAGAACCGGAGGCGAGCCTTGTCCGACAAGGCTCGCCTCCGGTTCATTTCAGACCCACAGCGCCCAGAGCGCGCCGGCAAAGAGGGCGATGGAGATGATGCCGTTCAGGGTGAAGAAGGCCAGGGTCAGGCGGGAGAGATCGTCGGCCTTGACCAGGGTGTGCTCCCAGAGCAGCAGCACGCTGCACACGGCCCAGGCGGCGTAGTAAGGCCAGGCGAGTTGCGCGGCCCAGCCGGCCAGCAGAAAGAAAATGGCCGTGACCACGTGGCTGAAGGTCGAAATCGCCAGGGTGGTGTGCAGGCCAAACCGGGCGGGTACGGAATGCAGGCCCATGCGGCGGTCGAATTCCACATCCTGGCAGGCATACAGCAAATCAAAGCCCGCGATCCAGAACAGCACGCCCAGGGACCACAGCGCCGGCGGCAGGGAATACGTGGGCGCCACGGCAATCCAGCCTGCCGAGGGTGAGAGCCCGATGACCACCCCCAGCACAAAATGGCACAGCCAGGTGAACCGCTTGGTGTAGCTGTACAGCACGGACAGGCCCAGGGCCAGAGGGGCCAGAGCCAGGCAGAGTGGGTTCAGCCCGGCGCAGGCAGCAAGGAAGAGCAGGGCCGTGGCCAGGAGAAAGAGCCGCGTCTGGGTGGGGGTGATCTCGCCAGTGACCAGCGGACGGCCCTGGGTGCGGGGATTCTCGCGGTCAAAGCGCACGTCCACCAGACGGTTGCAGGCCATGGCAAAGGAGCGCACGGCCACCATGGCCACGGTGAGCAGCAGGAAGGGCCGCCAGCCCGGCCAGCCTCCGGCGACCACGAACGCCCCCAGATAGGCAAAAGGCAGGGCGAAGACCGAATGCTCGATCTTGACCATCCGGCACAACACCAGGACAGCATGAAGGATTTGTTTCATGAAATGAGGAGCAGGGTTGCAGGTTAGCGGGCGCAGTCTGCCGGGTCGCCCTGCAGTTTGGCCAGGGCGTGCGGCAGGGCCGGAAGAATGGCGGCGAAGTTTTCCCGGATGGCCTTGGGACTGCCGGGCAGATTGATGAGGATGGACTGCCCCAGCGTGCCGACCACCGCGCGGGAGATCGCCCCCATGGGCGTCTTGGCCAGGCTGGCCTGCATCATGGCCTGCTCAAAGCCGGGCAGCCGGCGTTCGATGACTTCCAGGGTGGCCTCGGGCGTGGTGTCCCGCGGGGAGAGACCGGTGCCTCCCGTGGTGCAGATGAGGTCGTAGCCCTGGGTCAGGGCCAGATCCGTCAGCAGTGCCTTCAGGGCGCGCGGCTCGTCAGGCAGCAGATAGCCTGCGGCATGACACAGGGACACATGGGACCGCGCCACCTCTTCGATGAGCGGGCCGCCCTGGTCCTCGCGCTGGCCGGCTGCACCCTTGTCACTCATGGTGATCCAGGCCAGGGAGAGTCCGGTTTTCCACAGGGTCCCTTCCACAATATGCTCATGGAAAAAGGGAGTGGGGTCCAGACAGCGGCACCACCAGCCCAGGCAGGTGTGGGGCGTGCAGCCTGGCAAATACACCCGGCCGAGAATCTGCAGCCAGGGGGTGCTGCCATCGCCCCAATAACTGCCAACGGGCAGGGGAGGCATGGGGGTGAGCGCCAGCAGGTCGCCGCCGGCAGCCGGGGAATTGGCCATCAGAAACACGTCGCCCACGTCGAAGGAGCTGCCACGGACAAGACGGCAGCGCAGCTGGACCCAAGGGCCAGAAGACGCAGGGGACGCGGTGCGGGCGGGGTTTCCTTCCATGGGGAAACAGGGTATCAGGCTTGGCAGTGATTGCAACTACCAACGCGCAGAGGAAATATGAAAGGGATCATCCTGGCCGGCGGTTCCGGCACCCGGCTGTACCCGGTCACCCGGGGCGTATGCAAGCAGCTCCTGCCCATCTACGACAAGCCCATGATCTACTACCCGCTTTCAGTGCTCATGCTGGCCGGGTTGCGCGAGATTGCCATCATTTCCACGCCGGTTGACCTGCCCCGCTTCCAGGCCATGTTCGGGGATGGCTCGCAGTTTGGCCTGTCCTTTACATACATCGTCCAGCCCAAGCCCGAGGGGCTGGCCCAGGCCTTTCTGCTTTGCGAGGAGTTCCTGGCCGGGGACAAGGCCTGTCTTGTCCTGGGGGACAACATCTTCTACGGCCACGGCCTGCCCACCATCCTGCGCCGCTGCACCGACCTGGAAGCAGGCGGCATCGTGTTCGGGTACAAGGTCAATGACCCGGAACGCTACGGTGTGGTGGAGTTTGACCAGGACTGCCGCGTGCTGTCCATCGAGGAAAAGCCGACCACGCCCAAGAGCAAATTCGCGGTCACGGGCCTGTATTTTTATGACGAAAAGGTGGTCGAGCTGGCCAGGGGGCTCAAACCCTCGCCCCGCGGCGAGCTGGAAATCACCGACCTGAACAACGAATACCTCAAGCGCGGCGAGCTGAGCGTGGAATTCCTCGGCCGTGGTTTCGCCTGGCTGGACACGGGCACCCACGAAAGCCTGCATCAGGCCTCCAGCTTTGTGCAGGCCGTGCAGTCCCGCCAGGGCACGCGCATCTCCTCGGTGGAGGAGATTGCCTACCGCATGGGCTACATCGACGCCGCCCAGCTGAAAGTCCTGGCCCAGGAAATGATCAAGAACGAATACGGGAAATATCTGATGCAGGTGGCCGAGGATCAGGAAGGCTGCCTGTGGTGGAAGGACGCCTAGCGCAGCCGCAGGGGCCGGTGAAATCCGGCGATCCAGGCGGCGCCTGTCCCGGCTGCTGCTCAGGCAAAGGGGAAGCTCCGCGCTCAGGCAGGGCTTCCCCTTTCAGATCCTTGGCGAGGGCGTTCATCCCCGTGGGTATGATACCGTCAGACCAAAGGGACGCACATGGCAAGCAACAGACCAACGCGCCTCCCTCTTCACACCTCGGAGGAGCGCAGGTCTGTATCTGGAAAAGGATCAGGCACCTCGTCCTCGCACCGGCCGGAGGGGCAAATACGGAGCCTCAGGAGAGGGCCATCCGCCGGGTCCCATCCTTAACTACCGGAGGGGCAAATACGGAGCCTCAGGAGAGGGCCATCCGCCGGGTCCCATCCTTAACTACCGGAGGGGCAAATACGGAGCCTCTTAATGATGCATATGGTCGCCCTTGAAAATGCGGTACATGGCCGTGGTGAGGATAAGCCCCATGTACGTGAAAATGCCGATGACGCCCA
Organism: Megalodesulfovibrio paquesii; assembly: GCF_054653055.1. Classification (NCBI taxonomy): domain Bacteria; kingdom Pseudomonadati; phylum Thermodesulfobacteriota; class Desulfovibrionia; order Desulfovibrionales; family Desulfovibrionaceae; genus Megalodesulfovibrio; species Megalodesulfovibrio paquesii. Next base: position 49,304 of record NZ_BAAIGQ010000008.1, read on the forward strand.
GAGTGCCGGGCAGGGTGGACTGCAGCATGTTGTGCCAGAGTTCAGACAGCGTTTCCATGGGGAGAGCTCCTCGAACTGTCCACACGCCTGAGCAGTGGACGTGAATGGTTTCACATACAGGGATTGGTTGGGCATCTTTGCCGGAATGGCCCGATCTGTCAAGAATCAAGATGCGGCGGGATGCACCCGCCCGGGAGTGGTATGGACACCGGTGATATCGTCGAATTGAATATTGATTCTCTGGAATTGCAAGGCCGTGGCGTGGCCCGGCATGCCGAGGACGGGCGTGTGGTCTTCGTGGAGCGCGGCCTGCCTGGCCAGCGCGTCAAGGCCCTGGTCGGCACGGTCAAGGAGCGCTTTGCCGAGGCCGAAGCCGTGGCCGTGCTTTCGCACTCGGAACACGAGGTTGCTCCGGCCTGTCCGCACTTCGGCCCGTGCGGCGGCTGCACCTGGCAGGATCTGGCCTACGCCGAGCAGTTGCGCTGGAAGACAATCCTGGTGCAGGAGACGCTCTCCCGCCTGGGCGGCGCCACGGGCAAGGCGGCCGCGCCTCTGGTGCAGCCATGTCTGGCCTCGCCCCTGGAGTATGGCTACCGCAACAAAATGGAATTCGCCTTTGTGCCCGCCCAGCCCGGCGAGCAGCCCCGCGTGGCGCTTCCGCCGCACCTGAACCTGGGCCTGCGCAAGCGGGGCAGTCATGAGGTGATTGACGTCACGGCCTGCAAGCTGATGCGGCCCGAGGTCATGGACGTGCTGGAGCAGATTCGTCGCTGGACCTCCCAAAGCGGCCTTCCGGCCTGGGACGAGGGCACCCGCACCGGCTGCTGGCGTTTCTGCACCGTGCGGCAGTCGGAACCGATGGGCGGGTTGCCGGCGCAGTTGTTTGTGCAGATCATCACCGCCCGGCATCCAGATGCGGATTTGGCCGTGGCTGAACTGAGCCGCGTGCTCAAGGGCCTGTTCCTCAACGTGGCCGCGGTGGTGCATCACGTGCGCACCTCGCCCACTCCTCTGGCCCAGGGTGAGGAGCTGCGTCGGCATGGCGGCGCGTTGCGGCTGCCCATGCCGCTGGGAGATCTGGTCTTTCACGTATCTGCCGACGGGTTCTTCCAGACCAACACCCACGGCGCGGTGCTTCTGTACGATACCATCAAGGACATGGCCGGCCTGACCGGGACGGAAAAGGTGCTGGACCTGTACTGCGGTTCCGGCGGTATCGCCCTGTGGCTGGCCCGGCATGCCGCGGCCGTGGCCGGTGCGGATGCCTCGGCCGAAGCCGTGCGCGATGCCCAGAAGAATGCCCAGGCCAACAAGGAAACGCTCGGCGATGTGCAGCTGTCCTTCAAGGCCGTGAACCTGCGGCGTGGGCTGGAGGGGCTGCCCTTTGTCCCGGACGTGGTGGTGGTGGATCCGCCCCGCGGCGGCATGGAACCGGCGGTGATCGACTGGCTGCTCAAGGAGCGGCCGGGCCGGCTGGTGGCTGTGTCCTGCAATCCGGCCACCCTGGCTCGCGATCTGGCCCGCCTGGGCGAGACGTACGAGGTCCAGGCCGTGCAGCCTGTGGACATGTTCCCCCACACGCCGCACGTGGAGGTGGCCGTACTCCTGGTGCGCAAGGACTAGGATGATGTCCGCGAAATAAGCTGATCCGAATGGTGGCGGATTTCGGGAAGGGTCGTCAGCCGGAATGCGCGGATTTCGGACGATGCATGAGCCTGCAAGGCGGCCCGGTGTTGCGTCCTCACAATATAGCTCAACTCAGGACGCAGCACCGGGCGGGCGTGACGTTGCGCAGCATGTGCACCGGGACAGTGGCCGCCAGTGCAAGGGACTGCACCACATGCTGCATGGATGGGGAAGACATGCTGAAATTGTTAGAGGTTTGCTTCGGCATTCCTTTTGCTTCGTGACGCGTAATTCCCTGTGTGCTGCACAGAGCCCCACGCCCAGGAGGCGTATCATCATGTTCACGTCTCGAGTCCTCATGCTGACGATCCTCTGTGTTGCCTTGGCATTTGGCCCGGCAGAGGCCTTCAAACGCAATACCACGGTCACAGGCTCTGGCGGCAGATCCGCATCCAAGAGCGTCACCGGCAGCGCCGAAGATGGTGTCTGGCAACGCAAGGCCACCACCACCGGCCCTCAGGGCAACACGGCAACGCGTGATTCCACAGTGCAGAAGACTGACAACGGCTACTCGCGCTCCAGCACCACCACTGGCCCTCAGGGCAACAGCGTGACCCACCAGGGCCAGGGCGTCTGGGATCCGGTCACCAAAACCTGGACCCGCACCGGAACCACCACCGGCCCCCAGGGTGGTACGGCAAATACGCAGACGCAGGTCAGCCAGTAGCCAAAAGGGGAAGAGCCTGAAGGCTCCCTTCGCCGCCTCTGGCGCAGGCGCCAGAGGCGGCTTGTGCTCGGTCGCGCTCTGGTGCAATATCTGCCCGAACAGAAGGAGCGCCCGAAATGCCCACCCCCGAGCCCTTGCGGGCAAGTCGTCTGTGCAGGCGCGCAGGCTTGGCCCTCCTGGGCGTATTTGCTGTTGCCTGCCTGCTGTGGACCCTTGCAGGAGACAAGTCCCCGAGCCGGGGCGTTGCGCTGCGGCAGACTGCGGTTGCGGACACCGCCGCCGTGGCTACGGACACCACCCCTGCGCCGTCAGCCGTGGCATCGTCCCCGGCGCTACACCCGGCTGGCCCGTTCCCGTATGACTACTCGCAAGCTGTCTACGAACTCTCCTTCGAAGCAATACTGCAGGGTCAGCCTGGTTACACGGCATGGCGCGAGTTGTTTTTGCCGAAATATCGTGCGCTTGTCAGCGAAATCCCCCTGCCCCCCATTGAGGCGGTCCACCTGGGCGATGCCAACGCCACCGTCGAGGGCGCGTCCTACGTGCTCCACGAAGTGGCACTCCCCATGCGCAACGGGACCCTGCCCTATGGCGGCCTGCTGGCGGTGCCCCGGACCGTGCATCCGGAACGCCCGGTGGTTCTGGCGTTGCATGGGCATGAGGAGTACGCCTGGGGGCGGCTGCCCTACAGCAACTTCCTGGAACACCGATGGATGCATGCCCTGGCTGAGGCCGGCTATGTGGTATTCGCACCCATAAGCATGTATCACAAAGAAATTGCCGATATTGCAGAACAGTACAGTTACCCGCTCACCTGGACCCGGCTGGCCTCGGACACGCTGGACGCCATTGCCGACCCAGTGCTTGCGGCCATACCGCATCAGGGTCTGGCTGTGGCTGGTCTTTCGGCTGGGGGAACAATCGGCTACTGCCTCATGGCCTATCGCCAGGACATCAGCCGGGGCGTGTTTGCGGGGGCCTTGCAATCCCTGGAGTTTCTGCGGCGGGAATACCGCATTGCCGGGCACCCAAACTGTTGGGATATCCCTCAATTGCGCTCCTATTCGGCCATTCAGGCACTCATTGCGCCCCGGCCGGTCATGTTTCAGATGGGCCGGCAGGATCCGTTCTTCGCGGGCCCGGCGCCGATGCAGGCTACCTCGGCATTCAGCGGCTCGACGCGGCCCGTCATGGCCACGGAGATTGCCGCCGACATTGCCGTACTGAAGCGCATCTGGCGTGTGCATGACGGTGTTGCGGAGAATACACTCTGCCTGCGCCTGCATGAGGGCGGCCATGTGCTGGAGCCGGACACGGCCATGCTTTTTTTGCAGGATACTCGGGAAATGTGCGACTGATCGTGCCGGACAGTGAATGCGTCGGCCGTTTTCCGGAGCAATCCTGCTTTGACGGATTGCCCATGGGGCGCTCCTCTGCTATCCACGAGGCCTAACATTTCGGGAGGAGCCGCATGCTTGCCATCCTAGATTACAAAGCCGGCAATCAGACGAGCGTCAAGCGCGCCCTGGATCACCTGGGCATCCCCAACGCCATCACCAATGATCCCGGCGAGATCGCCAAGGCCAAGGGCATCATTTTTCCCGGCGTGGGTGCGGCCGGGCAGGCCATGGGCGAGCTGCAGTCCCGCGGGCTGGACACCCTGCTCAAGGAGATGGTCCAGGCCGACAAGCCGCTGCTGGGCATCTGCGTGGGCTGCCAGATTCTGCTCTCCTATTCCCAGGAGAACGATACCAAGGCCCTGGACATCATCCCCGGCGAGTGCGTGCTGTTTAACAGCGCCTGGACTGATGAAACCGGCGCGCCCATCCGCGTGCCGCACATGGGCTGGAACCGCATCGCCCTCCATGCCCCGTGTCCGCTCTTCGAGGGCATTGCCCCGGAAAGCGAATTCTACTTTGTCCACTCCTACTATCCCAACCCCAAGACGGACTTTGTCATCGGCACCACCACTTACGGGCAGGCCTTCTGCTCCGTACACGGCGCGCCGGGGCTGTGGGCCGTGCAGTTCCATCCCGAAAAGAGCGGCCGCCCTGGTCTCAAGCTCCTGAAAAATTTCTGGGAATACTGCCTGGAGGATCGCCGTGCTCTCTAAACGCATCATCCCCTGCCTGGACGTGCGCAACGGCCGCCTGACCAAGGGCGTCAAATTCGTGGGCAACGTGGATATCGGCGACCCCGTGGAGTCCGCCCGCGTCTACTACGAAGAGGGCGCGGACGAGATCGTCTTTTACGATATCACCGCCTCCCACGAAGGCCGTATGGCCTTTCTGGACGTGGTCAACGAAGTCGCCTCCAAGATCTTCATCCCCTTCTCCGTGGGCGGCGGCATCAATACCGTGGAAGACATGCGCGCCTGCCTGCTGGCCGGGGCGGAAAAGGTCTCCGTGAACTCCGGCGCGGTCAAGAATCCGGACATCATTTCCCAGGGCGCGGCCGCCTTTGGCTCCCAGGCTGTGGTCCTGGGTATGGACGTGCTCAAGGTGCCGGTTTCCGAAAAAATTCCCTGCGGCTATGAAATTGTCATCCACGGCGGCCGCACCCACACCGGTCTGGACGCCCTGGACTGGGCCAAGACCGGCGAGGCCCTGGGCGCAGGCGAAATCTGCCTCAACTCCATCGACGCCGACGGCACCAAGGAAGGCTACGAGCTGACCCTGACCCGCATGATCAGCGACGCGGTGACCATCCCCGTCATCGCCTCCGGCGGCGCCGGCAACCCCGACCATATGGTGGACGCCCTGACCAAAGGCCGCGCCTCCGCCGCCCTTATCGCCTCCATCGTCCACTACGGCACCTACACCATCCGCCAGCTCAAGGACCACATCGCCGCCCAGGGCGTGAAAGTCCGCCAGGTGTGGTAGGAAGGCAGAAGAGAAGAAAAGAAAACGGCAAGGGAGAGATTGGGGGAACTGAGTTCCCCCAACCCCCCTCCAATAGTGTTGGCCCCCTGGCCCTGTGTATGCACAGGGCCAGGGGGCCAACACTATTGGAGAACCAGGGGAGATTATCCCCCCTGGTTCTCAGGACTTTTCGTTTTCTTTCTTCCTCATCTTATTCTTTTCTCCAGATCACGTTGGCCATGCGGCCGGAGGTGCGGGACTGGCGGTAGGAGAAGAAGTGGGAGGGCAGGCAGGCGGTGCAGAGGTCCAGGGAATAGATCTGGCTGGCGGGCAGGCCGGCGGCCTGAAGCTGGTCCCGGGTAAGCTGCCAGAGGTCCACGCGCCGGGTCTTGGGATCGAACCAGGAGGAGAAGGCCGCGCCCCATTCGGTATCGAAGTGGATGAATTCGCTGGCTGCCGGGCCCAGGCTGGGGCCGCGCACGGCGGAGAGGTCGGCCGGGAGCAGGCCGTAGTGTTCGCAGAATTCGCGGATGGCTGTCTGGATGAAGCCAATGCGGTTGCCGCGCCAGCCCACGTGCAGGGCCAGGAGGTGGCGGCCGTTGGCATGGGCCAGGAGCAGGGGCTGGCAATCCGCGGTTTTGATCACCAGGGCCCGGCCGGCTTCGGCGGTGGCCAGACCGTCGGCTTCGATGCTGCCGGGCGTGGCTGCATCGCCGAAAGTCGGGTCAAAGAGGGTGGTGTCGCCGTGCACCTGCCTGCATTCGGTCCAGAAGCGGAAGCCCAGCGTTTCCTGGAGTGCCTGGCGATTGGCGCGGACGTGGTCCGGATGGTCGCCGACATCAAAGCTCATGTTCGCGCGGTCGAAGGGGGCCGCAGAATGGCCGCCCAGGCGGGTGGAAAAGGCGCAGCGCACACCGGGAATATTCGGGAAAGCAAAGGGTATCACCTGGATGGCCACACAACCTCCGATTCGGTAACGAGAACATCCATGGCCGCGTCCCAGGGATCGGCCGGCAGTGGATCTGCAACAAGCTGAAAGGAAAAGCACAATCCGATGCGCAGCCGGGGCTGGACCCGGCCGGGGGCGAGGAGACGGTCGTAATACCCGCCACCATAGCCCAGGCGGTGGCCGGCGCGGTCGAAGGCCAGGCCGGGAATCACGGCCACGTCCGGCGCGCTGGCCGGGAGCATGGGGCAGGTTGCGGGATCGGGTTCCGGGATGTTGAAGGCGCCGGGGCGCAACTCCGCCGGGCAGGCCACGCCGGCCAGCTCCATGACGCCGGGTGCGCCGGGCACGCAACGGGGCAGCAGCAGGTGCAGATTGCGGGCCCAGGCGTCGTCCAGGAGCCGTTGCGTGTCCACCTCGCCGCGCACGGCGCAGTAGCAGAGGATCTCGCCGGCGTTGCGCCAGGCGTCCAGGGCCAGAACAAGCGCCTGGGCGTCCAGGGAGCGGGTCGCGTGCTCGACTTGGGAAAGGGCCTTGCGCTGTGCGAGGATCTCCCGCCGCAGGGCGGCCTTGCGTGCAGCCTGACGAAGGGTGGTTTCGGGGGATGGAGCGGCAGGGTTCACTTGCATCTTGGCGTCTATTTTGGAACAGTCTCGTGGTGAAGTCGCACCAGACATACCGGAGCAAGGCGCCATGCAGCAAGCAGGAAACGGCTATTGGATCGGCGTGGGAGACATTCACCAGCAAAGCGACCGTCTGGCCAGCATTCCCGGCGTGGCCGCGGCCCGGGGCATCATCTTAAGCGGCGACCTGACCAACCGTGGCGGCGAGAAGGAGGCGGCCAGGATTCTGGCTGCGGCCCGCAAGGCCAATCCCAACGTGCTGGCCCAGATTGGCAACATGGACATGCCCGTGGTCACCAGCCTGTTGCAGCGCGAGGGCATCAACCTGCATTGCGCCGCGCGGATGCTGGATCCCGAGTATCCGGCCCTGGGCGTCATGGGGGTGGGGGCCTCGACCTTCACGCCCTTCGGCACGCCCAGCGAGGTCAGCGAGGATAAACTGCGGCAGTGGATCGAGGCGACGTATGCCCAGGCGCAGACCTTCCGCCATCTACTGGTGGTTATTCATAATCCGCCCAAGGATACCCTGGCCGACTCCCTCGGGGGCGGCGTGCACGTGGGCAGCCCGGCGGTGCGGGAATTTCTGGAGCGTGTCCAGCCCGATGTCTGCCTGACCGGGCACATCCACGAAAGCGCCTGCGAGGACCGCCTGGGCCGGACCATCCTCATCAACCCCGGCGCCCTGGCTGGCGGCGGGTATGCCCGCATTGAACTGAGCCCGGGCGGCTTTACGGCCAGGCTGTTGCAGCAGTAACCGGAACCGGGCGGGGGGGCTTGGGATGCGCCCCCCTCCCGGCCATACTCCTCAGGCACCGTACTGCGTGGCGATCCACTCGCGATAGGCGCCGCTCTGCACGGCGCGCCACCAGGCCTCGTGTTCCAGATACCAGGTCACGGTTTTGGCGATGCCGGTTTCAAAGCTTTCCCTGGGCTTGAAGCCGAGCACGTCCATGGCCTTGCGCGGGTCGATGGCATAGCGGCGGTCGTGGCCGGGCCGGTCGGCGACGTAGGTGATGAGCGATTCGGCGCGCCCCTCTCGGGCGGCCACGGCATTGGGGTAGGCCTGCTGCCAGCGCTCCTCGGCCAGGGCCTGGTTCATCAGCCGGCAGACGTGGGTGACGATGTCGATGTTCGTCCACTCGTTGTGCCCACCGATATTGAAGCATTCCCCCACCTTGTCCGACTGCAGGATCAGCTCGATGCCCCGGCAGTGGTCGTCCACGAAGAGCCAGTCCCGGATCTGCCTGCCATCGCCATAAATGGGCAGGGGCTTGTTTTCCAGAATGTTGGTGATGATCAGGGGGATCAGCTTTTCGGGAAAATGGTAGGGGCCGTAATTGTTGGAACAGTTGCTGATGGTGACGGGCAGGCCGTAGGTCTCCATGTACGCGCGGACCAGGTGATCCGAGCCCGCCTTGCTGGCGGCATAGGGGGAGTTGGGCAGGTAGGCGTTGGTTTCGGCGAAGGGCGGGTCCGTGGGGCCGAGGGTGCCGTAGACTTCGTCCGTGGAGACGTGGTGGAAGCGCACCGGGCGCGTGCCCTCCCATTCCGCGAGCCAGACCTGCCGGGCGGCCTTGAGCAGGCTGTGGGTGCCGACGATGTTGGTTTCGATGAAGGCATCCGGGCCGAGGATGGAGCGATCCACATGGGATTCCGCGGCAAAGTGGACAATGGTGTCCACCTGATGCTCGCGCAGCAGTTTTTCCACAAGGGGCTGATCCAGAATGTTGCCGTGGACAAAGAGGAAACGGGGGGAGGCATCCAGGTCGGCCAGGCTGGCGCGGTTGCCGGCGTAGGTCAGGGCGTCGAGGGCGATGATCGTGTCGGCCGGGTGGGCGGCGTGCCAGTAGCGGACAAAGTTGGAGCCGATGAAGCCGGCCCCGCCGGTGACGAGCAGCGTATGCATGCGTTGCCTCTTGGTGCGAAAAAATGAATCAGATGTGGAGGCGCTGGGCATGCGCGCCAGGCCGGTCCTCGGTGCAGCGCCAGGGCCCGGGGGCGTGTTGGGCTGCACCCAAGGCTAGGCGATCTAATCCATAAATGCAGGGAATGCAAGTCCCGCGCGGGTTGCGGGGCGAGCGGCAGCGACGGGCGCATTGCCGGGCTGAGGCAGCATCGGGGTTGCGGGGCGAGGATACCCGCCTTCCCTGGCAGGTTCCACGCACGCGGCATGCGGATGCAGCGCGCGGACGGGATCAGACAGTCAGTTCCAGCAGGCGGGCCAGGCGGGCCGGGGAGATGGCATTGTGCGCCTCAAGCAGGGCCTGGGGCTCGTCCTGGATACGCTGCAGCAGGGCCTGGGCGTCATTGCCGTCCATGGCCTCGGCCTCTTCGGCCAGGGCCTTGCCCTGCAGGGTGATGGTATCGGGCCGCTGGAGCAGGCGTTCTTCCTGAGCCGCAACCGACTCCTGGATTTCGTGTTGCTGGACGGCAGGTTGCTGGGCGGTCGCACTGGCGACGCTGGTAATGGCAGACATGGCAGTTCTCCTTATTGGACCCGGTCGCCATTGGCGTCGGCGGTGGCCAGGTGCAGCATGGCGTCCACATTGCTGGATTCCAGGGCCAGGGACTGGCAGCGGATGCTGGACTGGGTCAGCCGGGCCATGCATTCCCCGTATACCGCCTGGGCCGCGGCACTGAGGCTGTCGGGCACGCCTTCCCCGGCCAGCAGGTGCAGAAGGGCGCTGATGGTGGAAGCCATCTCCTTGTATTCAGAGAGCATGGCCTCGCGCAGGCCGGCGTCCTTGATATGTTGCAGCATCTGACGGCGCAGTTGCTCGTGCAGGGGCTGCCTGGCGTTGCGGGCAGGCAGGAAGAAAGGAGGCATGGCGTGGGACATGGGACGTCTCCTTGACATCGAATTGACAGGATGCCAGGAGGAAGCAAAAGCCGCGCCAAGAGAGGTCTCGTCTGGCGCGGCTTTTGGGCGTCCGGTGCTGGCCGGATGCGCAGGAGGGAAAAAATACTAGGGAGTCGGCGGCTTGACGATTTGGAACGGCGTGGCCACGGTGACTTCCTGCGCCTTGAGCAGATCCTTGAAAATCACCTCATAGGTATAGTTGCCGGCGGGCAGGGCGTGCAAATCCAGGGTGTTGGTGGCAAAAAAGTCCAGTACCGGGCTTTTGGAGCTGAGGGAGTGGGAGTACAGATTTTCCCGGTAGTAGATGACTTCTTCCCCCAGCTTGATACGCATGTCCTGGACCACGGATATTTCGTAGCCGCCGTCGGCGGCAGCGTTGGTGCGCCAGTGGATGGGCTCGTAGTAGACCATGAACTTGCCGTCGGGCGGGATGATGCCACCGCTCAGGGGGGTGAAGGACGAAAACCCATCCACCTTGCTGCACAGCGTGAGGTTCTGGATGCCCAGGGTGCCGTTGTTCTGGATGTTGAGGATGCGGTGCTTGAGCTGCAGGATTTCCGGGTCTTCCCCGGCCAGGGCCGGCGATGCGGCGCCTGTCAGCAGGGCCATCAGGAGAAGTGCTGGCAGGGAGAAGGACGAGACCGTCGGAAAGATGGCATGCCGGAACGTGTGAAAAACTCGGGCAGGCAGAATGGGCATGGGCAGGGTCCTGTCATGGGTTGCGGGGCCCGGGCAGGCGCGATGGCCTCGCCTGGGCCGCTGGTGAAAAAAACGTGTGGCGGGAGTCCAGGGCAGGAAGACGGAGTCCATCTGATGAGACTAAGCAATTTCTCGAAGGACGTAAAGCAGATGCGGCAGATTACATTGTTGGCGTGGGGGTTCTCCCTGTATCTTTGGCTCAGCGTATCCGGAATTGCCCTGGCCCAGGAGGCGGGGCACACTGCCGTGCCGATCACACCATGTGAGATACTTGCCAGCTTTCCGCATGATCCAGAGGCGTTCACCCAGGGGCTGCTGTTTCATGACGGCATCTTCTATGAAAGCACCGGGCTCTATGGCCGTTCCCGGCTGCGCAAGGTGGAACCGTCCTCCGGGCGCGTGTTGGCCGAACGGTCCCTGGAACACCGCTACTTTGCCGAGGGCCTGACCCTGGTGCATGGGCGGCTGGCCCAGCTGACCTGGCGCGAGGGCCGGGGCTTTTTATATGATGCGCAAACCCTGGAGCCGGCCGGCTCCTTTGCGGTGCAGGGCGAGGGCTGGGGGCTGGCCCTGGGACGGGACATGCGCGGCACACAGGGCGAAGTGCTGTACCTGAGTCAGGGCACCCCGGAGATCGCCATCCTGGATCCGCAGACGTTTCAGCAACAAGGCACCCTGGCCGTCACCTTGAACGGCCGGCCCCTGCCTCGGCTCAATGAGTTGGAATGGGTGGAAGGCAAGCTTTATGTGAACATCTGGCAGGCGCCGTATCTTGCCATCGTGGACCCGGCCACAGGCGTGGTGGAACGGCTGTTGGATCTGACCCCCTGCCAGCGGGCCATGCCCGCCGGTTCCATAGGACCGGACGACGTGGCCAACGGCGTGGCCTGGGACGCCGCCGGCCGCCGGCTTTTTGTCACTGGGAAACGCTGGCCCCGTCTGTTCCAGATTGCCCTGCCGCAATGAGCGGCCGGCAGTGCATATGCTGCAGCACGGCGGCCACCTTGCGTTTGAGGGCCGGACCGGTGAAGGGCTTGGTGAGATAATTGGTCACCCCGCGACCGATGGCTTCCAGAATGTATTCCGGCTGCGCCTCGGCAGAGACCATCAGAAACGGCAGGGCGCGCAGCTGCGGGCTGGCGCGGACTTTGGTCAGCAGTTCAATGCCGGTCATCCCCGGCATGTTCCAGTCGCACAGCACGCAGTCCACCGGGGTGGTGGCAAGCAGGTTCCAGGCCTGTTGGGCATCCCCGGCCTGGTGGATGGTTTGCACCCCCATCTCCCTGAGATGATTGCATACGACGCGACGCATGACGGTCGAATCGTCCACCACAAGAAAGGCCAGGCAGGCAGCATGGCCGGGCGGGGGGTATTTGATAGGCATTATCATAGGCGTGCAAGCCAGCATCGTTGATGATGGCCAACCATAGCCCCGGCCGGCGTCATGGTCAATACGATCCGTAAGGGGCGGGGGCGTGCCGTGGCGCGCCATCCCGCCCCTTTGCGCAACTTTACAATACGCCGGCTCAGGCGGCTGCTTCCAGCCGCGTGAGCGCGCCGTCCCAGTCCAGCAGCTTGTCGATGACCGCAGTGACGTAATCCGCGCGCTTGTTCTGATAATCCAGGTAGTAGGCGTGTTCCCAGACATCGATGACCAGCAGCGGCGTTAATCCCTGGGTCAGGGGCGTGTCGGCGTTCATGGTGTCCACGATTTTCAGGGCGCCCTTGTCCGACACCAGCCAGGCCCAGCCCGAGGCAAAGCGGCCCACGGCGCAGGCGGCCAGGGCTTTCTTGGCATCGTCCACGGAGCCGAAGCTCTTGGTCAGGGCTTCCTGCATCTTGGCCGGAATGGCCCCGCCCTTGGGCGAAAGGGATTGCCAGTACAGATTGTGATTATAGACCTGGGCTGCGTTGTTGAACAGGCCCTGCTTCTTTTGCTCGGCCGCGGCCAGGACAATCTCCTCAAGGGTGGTGGCCGTGATGCCGCTGTCCTTGAGCAGTTTGTTGGTGTTGGCCACGTAGCCGGCGTGGTGCTTGCCATAGTGGAAGCTGATGGTGTTGGCCGAGATGACCGGAGCCAGCGCGTCAAAGGCATAGGGCAGGGCGGGCAGGGTCACGGGCCCGTCCTGGGCAAAGGCAATGGAGGACAGGCCGGAGGTGGCCACGGCAGCCACGGCGGCTCCCACGGCCACGGTTTTGAAGAATTCCCGGCGGGGCAGACAGGCGGAAGAGCAGGGATGCATGATGCCGTCTCCTTAACTTGCGTGTTGCGAAAGGTGTGAACAGGTCACACGAGAGATCTTCAGCATCTTCTATTTGACGGCATCGGTGCGAACTGTCAAGCCGGTCCGGAAAAGAACCGTACATCCCGCGGCATCACCCTCTTGCGCTCCCGCAGTCTCCCCCTCCCTCACGCGGCGTCAAGGGCCGGATCCAGGGCCAGAAAGTCTTCCATCTGGCCAAGATAGCGCTCAATGACCTGGAAGGTGGCGGGGTGTTTGAGCCCGCGGTCCATGCGCACATACTCGAACCAGGCCATATAACACCAGGAAAGGGCGCGCAGCAGGATGGTGCGCTCCAGCAGTCTGGTTTTGGCGCTTAGCTCGTCCAGGGGAATGTCCGGCCCGCCAGCCTCCAGAAGGGCTTCGCGATAGGCCTTCAGGAACTCCCGGCGCGTGTCTGGGGTAAAGCGGAAATCGCTCTTCCACAGGGTGGTGGTGGGCACGAGGAAATGGCCAAGATCCTGATAGCGCACGGAGATGACGGCTTTTTCCCAGTCCACCAGCCAGCCGCGGTCCTGCTCGGGGTCGCCGTAGGGGCTGGGGTCGATCAGGAAGTTACCGGAGTTGACCTCGGTGTTCACCAGGGTCAGGGGCTCGTTGTCAAAGAGGTCGCCCATGGTCCGGTCCAGCTCCATCACCTCGTCATGATAGGCCATCAGCCGGGTGAACAGATCCCGCCGGGGATGCTCGGGGTGCCGCCACAAGAGGCCCAGGCTTTCCTTGGCAATGGCCGCCACGGGCCGTGGCTGGCAGAGGATGGGCGGGTCGTAATCCCCGGGGGCGGGAACGGGTTGGGTATGGATGCGGGCAAAGATCCAGGCCGCCAGGGCGCTGTCTCGCCGGTAGTCCAGGGGGCGGCCGGGCAAAAACTCCATGAGCAGCGCGCCATGGACCAGCCCGTGGGGCCGGGGGTCGCACATCAGGGGCTTGGGGGTGACGCCGGAGTGTTGCAGGGCGTGCAACACATTGTATTCGTATTCGATCTGCCGGTCCTGGCCAATCTGGCTGCCGTGGTTCAGGCGGAACACGTAGCACGCGCCGTCGGGCGCGATGACCTGGTAGTTCTCATTGTATTCGCCAGCAGCCAGAAAGCGGACGTCACCCGGGGCCAGGGGCGCGGAAAGCGCTCCCGGAATCCAGGCGGCATGTTGCAGAAAGGCGGCCACGGCGCGGCTTTGGTCATGCAAGGTGGGCATGGCGGTTCAATCTCCTGCCACCATGCATGACGCAGGACCATCCTGTTGGTCAAGAGCAGGCCCCAACCCTGCAATGGATCGCGTGGCGGTACACACGGCCCGCGCCCGTCCCCGGCTGGCGGGATGAATCGGCCGGAATCTCTCTCCGGAATGATCCACCCGGGCAGAGGGGACGGGAACGCCGAAGGCCGCGCCTGCCGCCAGCTCAGGCGTTGCGGCGCAGCATGGTGCCGGAGGTGCCGGGGGCACCGGGCAGGGCCTGGGCGCCCTGGCCCTGGGTGGCATTGGGTCGGGCAAACTGCACGGCTGTGCCATAACAGGAAAAATACTTGCTGCCGTCCGGATGGAAGGCCACGTTTTCCTTGTAGCCCACGATGCCCTGGGCGCCCTTGGCCACGGCGCGCGAGGCCATGCCGAAAAAGGCCTCTTCGGAATCATAGCCGCGGCAGGCCACCAGGCCGAGCACGCGTTCAATGATGCGGCCTTCGAGATCGTTGGTGGTCACCACGGGGAACCGGCCCGCGCCAAAGAGTTCCTTGACCCGGACGGTGGTTTCGTCAACGCAGGATTCTTTCTGCTTCTTTGCCTTGTCGGAGCCGTTCATCAGGAAGAGCATGGCGCCTCTCCTCGGGGGTAGTGCGGGTTGCATGAAGACGCTTACGGGAAGCGATTGGGCAGAAGCAAAACCCTTGCCAATGGCTGAAGAGTCCCGTCCGGCAAAGGGAAGCACTGCCTTGGCCGGGGCTCGCACGAATATTGCGGCAGTGGCAGGCCGAACGGCGGCGGAAAATTGACAAGAACCACTATGACCACTCGGTCATTTTTCGTGTTGCACACCGGCCGGCTTGTGGATATGGTCCTGCTGCCTGCCGAAGGATCGCTGTTGACCGCCTGGTCACACCGGGCTGCAGCCTCCCCGGCACTTGGCCAGCGCCATGCCCCAGAGCACACGAACCAGCCGTATCACCCGACTTTCATTGAGGAAGGACGTTTTCCATGGATGTGCCCGCACCCGTGATCCTTGGTCTTGACGCCGGTTCCGTCAGCGTCAAGCTCGCCGCCCTTTCAGCAGACGGCCGGATTCTGGAGACCGTCTACCAGCGCCACAAAGGCCAGCCCCTGAATCTGGCTGCCACGCTGCTGGCCGACTTCGCCGCCCGGTTCCCCGGCGCCCGACTGGCCTGTACCGGCACGGCCGGCGCCTTCATTGCCAGAAAGCTGGATGCTCCCGCCGTCAATGAGCTGGCCGCCCTGGCCCTGGCCATGCAGACCCTGCACCCGGACGTGCAGACCATCATCGAAATGGGCGGGGAAGACGCCAAGTGCATCTTTCTGCGCGATGGGCAGGTGCATGATTTTGCCCTCAACTCCGTCTGCGCCGCCGGCACGGGCTCGTTCCTGGACCAGCAGGCCGAGCGCCTGCAGCTGACCATCGAATCCTTCTCCGCCATGGCCAAAAGCTATCTGGAGAAGGGCGGCGTGCCTGCGCGCATTGCCGGCCGTTGCAGCGTGTTCGCCAAGTCGGACATGATTCACCTGCAGCAGATCGCCACGCCCGTGGAGGCCATCGTCTCCGGGCTGTGCTATGCCGTGGCCCGCAACTATCTGGGCGCCATCATCCGCAACCGTACCGTGCTGCCGCGCGTGGCCTTTCTGGGCGGTGTGGCCCTGAACGCCGGGGTGGTCGCGGCCATGGCCGACGTGCTGGGCCAGCCCGATCTCTTTGTGCCCGATCCGCCCACCATCTACGGCGCTGCCGGCGTGGCCCTGAAGGCCCTGCAGGAGAACACCGCCGTGGTGCTGGAGCCGGCCCTGCTGACCAATCTGGCCGCGGCCGAGGAGTTCTCCGAAAGCGGCCGTACCCCGCTGGTTATTCATGGCGACCTCTTTGGCAACCGCCACCTGAACGGCGGCCGGCACGAGCTGGCCCCGGTGGACGAAACCGTCACCGGTGAATTGCCGGCCTATATGGGCATCGACATCGGCTCCATCTCCACCTGCCTGGCCCTGGTGGACGACGCCGGCAGCGTGCTGACCACCCGCTACCTGCGCACCGCCGGCCGGCCCATCGAAGCCGTGCGCCAGGGGCTGCGCGAGATTGGCCAGGAGCTGGCCGCGCGCAAGGGAGCGAAGGTGGTGGTCAAGGGCGTGGGCACCACCGGTTCCGGCCGCTACATGATTGCCGACTACATCGCTGCCGACGTGGTCAAGAACGAGATCACCGCCCAGGCCATGGGCGCCGTGCACCTTGATCCCACGGTGGATACCATTTTCGAGATCGGTGGGCAGGATTCCAAGTACATCCAGCTCAAGGACGGCGTCATCGTTGACTTTGAGATGAACAAGGCCTGCGCCGCCGGTACGGGCTCCTTTTTGGAAGAACAGGCCGAAAAGCTGGGCGTGTGCGTCAAGACGGAGTTCTCGCCCATGGCCCTGGGCGCGGGCAACCCCTGCCGCCTGGGCGAACGCTGCACTGTGTTCATGGAAAACTCCCTGCAGGCCTCCCTGCAGCAGGGCGCGGGCAAGGATGACCTCCTGGCCGGGCTCTCCTATTCCATCGTGGAGAACTACATCAACCGCGTGGTCCAGGGCCGGCCCGTGGGCAAGAACATCTTCTTCCAGGGCGGCACGGCCTTCAACAAGGGCGTGGTCGCGGCGTTTGAGAAGTTCCTGGACCGCCAGATCACCGTCCCGCCGCATCACGACAATACCGGCGCCATCGGCATGGCCCTCATCGCACGGGAAAACCATCAGATCACGGGCCAGGACTCCACCTTCAAGGGTTTTGCCGTGGCTGACCGCGGCTACACCCAGACGAGCTTTGCCTGCAAATCCTGCGATAACCAGTGTGAAATCAACAGGCTGAAGATCGATGGCGAAGAGGGGTTCCTCTTCTATGGCGGCCGCTGCGAGAAGTACGACGTCCGCAAGTCCGTCAAATCCACCTTGCCGGATCTCTTCGGCTTCCGCGAGGAAGCCCTGGAGGCGGCGCATCAGGCCTATGCCAGCCGGCACGAGGCCGTGGGCCGGCCGGCCAGACGCGGCCGCATCGGCCTGCCCAGGGTCTTCTTTTTTCACGATTTTCTGCCCTATTACAGCACCCTGCTGTGGGAATTGGGCTTTGAACCCGTGCTCTCGCCGCGCACCAACCGTCAGGTCATCGGCCTGGGCGTGCAGGCGACCATGGCCGACACCTGCTTCCCCATCAAGGCCGCCCTGGGACATGTGCGGCACCTCATCGCCCAAGGGCTGGACCAGATCTTCCTGCCCAGCTTTACCAACATGGCCGAGGAACACGGGCCGTTCCAGTACGGTCACGCCTGCCCGCTGACCCAGAGCTTCCCCTATCAGGTCCGGCAGGCCCTGGCGGAAGGCGAGGGCGACGCCCTGCCCGCGGCCAACATCCTGGCCCCGGTGCAGGCCCACCGCTTTGGCCGCAAGCAGCTGCTGCAGGGGCTCAGGGAAGCCCTGGCCCCCTTCCGGGTGAAGGATGACGAGCTGCAGAACGCCATGGACGCCGCCGAGCACGCCCAGCGGACCTTCAAGGAACGCATCCAGGCTCGCGGCCGTCAGGCCCTGGAAGAGGCCGACGCCTCCTCGGCCCGGACCCTGGTTATCGTCGGCCGGCCCTACAATGCCTTCGACATGGGCCTGAACCTGGAGATTCCCAAGAAGCTGGCCACGCTGAATGTCCAGGCCATCCCCATGGACTTCCTTCCTCCAGAGGACATTCACGGCGACTGGCCCGAGATGTACTGGCGTTCCGGCCAGCGCATGCTTTCGGCTGTGCGGCACATCCGCAAGCATCCCAAGCTGCACCCGCTGATCATCGGCAACTTCTCCTGCGGGCCGGACTCCTTCATCGAGCCCTATATGGAGCGCGAGCTGGGCGGCAAACCCTCCCTGCACATCGAAATTGACGAGCACTCTGCCGATGCCGGCGTGGTCACCCGTTGCGAAGCCTTTCTCGACAGCCTGGAAATGCAGGAGCGGGCCCAGACCTCCCGCCGCATCACCCCTCCCGCGCCGGTCACCGGCTCTCATGCCGGCCTGGCCGAGGGCGTGCGCCGCACGGTGTATATCCCGCACATGTGCAACCACGCCTATGCCCTGGAAGCGGCCTTCGCCTCCTGCGGCGTGGAATCCGAGGTGCTGCCGGAAACCACGCCCGAGAGCCTGGCCGTGGGCCGCAAGCACGTCTCGGGCAAGGAGTGCTACCCCTTCTGCGTCACTCTGGGGGATATGATTCACCGCGGCATGCAGAAGGACTTCGACCCCTCCCGCGCGGCCTTCCTCATGTGGGGCGGCACGGGCCCCTGCCGCTTCGGCCAGTACAACGTGCTGCAGCGCATGCTTCTGGCCAAGGCCGGCCTGGGCGACGTGCCCATGGTCTCCCCGGTGCAGGACGCCAACCTGTACAAGACCCTGGGCGCCATCGGCAAAGGCTTTGCCAAGCGCAGCTGGGAAGGCTTGGTGGCCGTGGATATCCTGCTCAAGTTCCTTTACGCCACCCGGCCGTATGAGAAGGTGGCCGGCTCCACCAACCAGCTCTATGACGATGCCTTTGCCCGGTTGAAGAAGCACATCGCCACCCCCGGCAAGGTGGACTTCCTGCCCCTGCTTGATCAGTTCCGCCAGGAATTCGACGACATCCGGGACAAAAACGCCCCGCTCAAGCCGCGCGTCGGCGTGGTGGGCGAAATCTATGTCCGCTCCAACCGCTTCGCCAACGAAGAACTCATCGGCCGCATCGAGGCCATGGGCGGCGAGGTCTGGACCGCGCCCATTGATGAATGGGTCAAATACATCAACTGGGGCGCGCGCGTGGATGCCCGCATGGCCAAGGACTGGTCCCGCTTCCTCAAGCTCTCCCTCAAGCACTGGTTCCAGGACCGTATTGCTCACAAGCAGGAGAGCGTGGTGGCGGCCTTCCATCCCACCATGCAGGAGCCGGACGTGCATGAGGTGCTGGACAACGCCATGCACTACCTGCACCCGACCTTCCGCGGCGAGGCCGTGCTCTCCGTGGGCAAGAGCGTGGACATGCTCAACCGGGGCGCCGTGGGCATCGTCAATGCCATGCCTTTTGGCTGTATGCCGGGCTCCATCGTCTCGGCCATGCTCCGCCGGCTCTCGGAACGCTTCGGCGCGCCGGCCGTGGCCATGCCCTTTGACGGCACGGCCTCGCCCACCTCGCGGCTGCAGCTGGAAACCTTCATGGAGCAGGCCCACACCCGCTTCGACCGCCTGCACCGCGGCAAACGGGACTAAACGGGACTAGCGGGACTAAGGCTTTTGTAGCAGAGACTTTTCGGGGGAAAACCTTTCTGGAGAAAGGTTCTTCCCCCGCCCCCCCCTTTCCAAAGACTTTTTATGGGTGTTCCACAATGCGATCAGCCTATTGGAAAGGGAGAGTGCGGGGGAGGAGGACTTTTCAAAAAGTTTCTTTTCTCGCACAGGTCGTACGCATCAAATAGCTCCAGGTCGAGTTCAACAGGGGCGTCTGGCGACAACACGTTGACAGACCCCCCGCAGGCAGGCCACAACGAGCGCTGTCGTTTTCGGAGTGCTGGCCCCGGCGCTCTTCCTTTTTTTAAGTGGAATCATTGAAGACTATGGTGCGAGGCATGGATCCAGGGACCGATCTGCTCCAGTTCGTGGCCGGCACGGGAAAGCGGTACGCCACGATTCTGGCCGATCCGCCGTGGCAGTTCCAGAACCGCACCGGCAAGGTCGCCCCGGAGCACCGCCGTCTCGCCCGCTATCCCACCATGACCCTGCCGCAGATCAAGGCCCTGCCCGTGGCCGAGATCACCGCGGAGGTGGCCCATCTGTACCTCTGGGTGCCCAATGCCCTGCTGCCCGAGGGCCTGCAGGTGCTGGAGGCCTGGGGATTCACGTACAAGTCCAACCTCGTCTGGCACAAGGTCCGCAAGGACGGTGGCTCCGACGGCCGCGGCGTGGGCTTTTACTTCCGCAACGTCACCGAGCTGATCCTCTTTGGCGTGCGCGGCAAGAACGCCCGCACCCTGGAGGCCGGCCGCAGTCAGGTCAACTACCTCAGCTCCCGCAAGCGCGAACACAGCCGCAAGCCCGATGAGCAATACCCGCTCATTGAGGCCTGCTCCCCGGGCCCCTTCCTGGAACTCTTTGCCCGCGGCGTGCGCCCGGGCTGGGACTGCTGGGGCAACCAGGCCGCCGACGACTACACCCCTACCTGGGACACCTATGCCAATCACTCCCAGGCCGGAGGGGAAGAGTAAAAGAATCGGGGGGATACCTTTCTTGGAGAAAGGTATCCCCTCGCCCCCTGCCAAAGATGGTTGGGGAGGGCTGATCTGCCGGAGTAACCACCAGCGGAAATTACGTCTCTTGTCCCGAGGCTTCGGCCTCTGCAGGGCCGTGGGGGGCGGAGGAGATGATGGTGGCCGGCAGGCCGATCAGGGCCAGGGGGCAGGGGTTGCCCACGCCGCGGTGAACGCGGTCGATGAGCTTTTTCCAGTGGGTGGTGGCGGCGCCGTATTTGTCGCTCACAAACTGGGCCGGCCAACTTTCGGCAAAGGGCCTGCCGCGGGCCATGCTGCGCAGGACGTGCTCGCGCTGGCGGGGGGTGGGGGAGATGCCGTAGGGCGTCAGATCCTCGAAGGTGTGGATGCCGCAGTCGGCCACGAAGCGCTGCACCAGGGGGATCAGCTGATCCTGCAATGAACTGCCGCGGGTGATGATCACGCCCACGGAGATGGCCCCCTCGGCATGCAGGCGCTTGAAGTTCTCCAGATCCCGGTCAAAAAACGGGTCCTTGTTGTTCCATTCGATTTCCAGGGCAATGCTCGCGGCCCGGTCCTCCACCTGGAAAGACTTCATGTGGTCGATTTCGTGGGAGATGCTCTCACGCTCCACGCCGTTGACGATCTTTTTGATTTCCACACGCCGCTTTTCCCAGCCCAGGGTGTTCAGGGCCCGGCGCAGGCGCTGGGTGCTGCCGGCCTCGCCGCCACCGGAGCCGATGAGCTCGGTGACCGGAATGCGGAAGGCTTCCAGGGCGTGCTCAATCTCGGCCACGGCCGCGGGAAAGTCCCCGGCCAGGATGGCCCGGGCGTGGGAGACGAGCAGGCATTCGTAGCCGGCGCTGGCGAGGCGTTCAAACATGGAGACTCCGCTGGCAGCGCCGATGACAAGTCCGAGAGCAGGTCCCGCGGGGCAACTTGAGCCGACCCATCGTCGCGCCATCAACCAAAGCGAACTGGAACGAGAGAGGAATCGGCAATGGGAAATCCTCTCTCGTCGTGTTGTTCCTGCCTCCCGTGTTATGCGGTGGGTGCCGACACGTCCGGGTGGTACAGCTCTTCCAGTCCGCAGCAGAAGAAGGTGAAGGACAGGGGCATGGCGGCGATGTCGCTGCCGAAGGCGGCGAGCATGCCCTGGGCCAGCGCGGACCAATGCGCGTTGCCCGTGGCCTTGGCCAGCTGGAGCAGGGCAAAAAAGGCCAGGGAGTTGCCCGAGGGCATGGCGCCGTCGTGAACGTCCTTGGTCCGGACCAGCAGGGGCTCAGCATCACTGGCGGCGAGGAAGAAGCCGCCGCGTTCGGCGTCCAGGAACTTGGCCTCCAGCAGTCCGGCCAGACGCACGGCATGGCCCAGCCAGGCGGCGTTCCCGGTGGTCTGGTGCAGCTCCAGGAGGCCCCAGAGCATGGCCGCGTAGTCGTCCAGCAGGCCGGGCACGGCAGCGTCGCCGTCGCGGTAGCGGTGGTAGAGACCGCCGTCGGGCATGGCCATGCGGGTCAGGATGCAGTCTGCGGCGCGGGCGGCGGTGTCGGCCAGTTCGGGCGCCTGCAACACCCGTGCGCCGTAGGCCAGGGAGGCGATCATCAGACCATTCCAGTCGGCCAGGATCTTGTCATCCTTGTGCGGGCGGACGCGGCGGCCACGGGCGGCGAAGAGCCGGGCCTTGAGGGAATCCACGCGCAGCCGGAGTTCTTCAGCAGTCAGATCCATGGCCTGGGCCAGCTGTTCCAGGGGGGCGGTCAGGTGCAGGATGTTGGCCCCGGTGGCGTGCCCGGTGGCTTCTTCGAGGAAGTTGCCCTCGCGCTGGCAATTGAAGAGTTCGGCGGCCAGGGTGGCGTCCTCCTCACCAAGAATCCCGACCAGTTCCTCTGTGGTGAAGACGTAGAACTTGCCTTCCTCGCCTTCGCTGTCGGCGTCCTCGGCGGCGTGGAATGCGCCAGTGGGGTCCTGCAGGTCGCGCTGCACATAGGCAAAGATACTGCGGGCCGTTTCGGCAAAGAGGGGGGTGCCGGTCACGGCGTATGCTTCCAGGTAGGCCCGGGCCAGGGTGGCCTGATCGTACAGCATTTTCTCAAAGTGCGGCAGGAGCCAGCGTTCATCTGTGGAATAGCGATGAAAACCGCCGCCCAGCTGGTCGAAGATACCGCCCAGGCGCATGGCCGTGAGGGTGCGCTCCACGGCGTGCAGGGCGTCGGCCGAACCTGTACCGGAAGTGGCGTGGGCATGGCGACGCAGCAGAAAGAGCAGGTTGTGCGGGGAGGGGAACTTGGGCGCGCCGCCAAACCCGCCGTGCTCGGGGTCGAAGCGTTCCAGCAGCTGTTCCAGGGCCTTGTCCAGCACGGCCGGAGTCAGCGTGTCCTGGGTCTGATGCTGGCGCAGGAGATCGCCGCTGACGAACTGCCGCAGATGATCCAGGATGGAGGCCGCGGACTGCAGGACATCCCGCCGGCGCTGCCCCCAGATCTCGTGCACGCGGGGCAGCAGTTCCAGCATGCCCGTGCGGCCGAAGCGGGTCATCTTGGGAATGTACGTGGCCGAGAAGAAGGGCATCTTGTCCGCCGTCATGAAGATGGAGAGCGGCCAGCCCCCGGCGCCGGTCATAAGCTGGCAGACAGTCATGTACAGGGAGTCGATGTCCGGCCGTTCCTCGCGGTCCACCTTGACGGGGATGAACCAGTCGTTGAGCAGGCGGGCGACTTCCTCGTCCTCAAAACTCTCATGGGCCATGACGTGGCACCAGTGGCAGGTGGAGTAACCGATGGAGAGGAAGACGGGTTTGTCCTGCTCGCGCGCCAGGGCAAAGGCTTCCTCGCCCCAGGGCAGCCAGGCCACCGGGTTGTGGGCATGCTGCAGGAGGTAGGGGCTTTTTTCGCGGATCAACGCATTGGGCTGGGGCGTCATGCATCATCTCCTGGCGGGGTGGTCTCGTCTTCGTAGCGGGCGAGAATGTCGCGGCGGAAGGTGTCGAAGCGGTCTTCGAGGATGGCCGCGCGGGCCTGGCGCATCAGGTCGAGGTAATAGTGGATATTATGAATGGTGTTGAGCCGGTAGGCCAGGAGTTCCCGGGCCATGTACAGGTGCCGCAGGTAGGCGCGGGAGAAGGTGCGGCAGGCGTAGCAGCTGCAGGCCGGGTCCAGGGGCCGGGAATCCTCGGCATACTTGGAAAGCTTGATATTGGTCTTGCCAAAGCTGGTAAAGAGCGTGCCATTGCGGGCGTTTCGCGTGGGCAGGACGCAGTCGAACATGTCCACGCCCAGGGCGATGCCATCCAAAAGATCTTGCGGCGTACCCACTCCCATGAGGTAGCGGGGCTTGTCCGTGGGCAGGAGCGGGGTGACGCCAGCCAGGATGTCCACCATCTGTTCGCGGGATTCGCCCACGGAAAGGCCGCCGATGGCGTAGCCTTCGAACGGGATGTCCATCAGCTGGCGGGCGCTTTCGGCGCGCAATTCGGGGAAGAAGCCGCCCTGGACGATGCCGAAGAGCATCTGCCCGCAGTCCATGGCCGGATGCGCCTCGCGGCAGCGGCGGGCCCAGCGGGTGGTCAGCTCCAGGGACTTGGCCGTGTATTCCTTGTCCGCGCCATAGGGCACGCATTCGTCCAGGACCATCATGATGTCCGAGCCGAGATTGCGCTGGATGGAAACGACCTTTTCCGGGGAGAAGAGGTGGCGGGAGCCGTCGATGTGCGACTGGAAGGTCACCCCTTCTTCCTTGATTTTTCGCAGACCCTGGAGGCTGAAGACCTGAAAGCCGCCTGAATCCGTCAGGATGGCGCCGTTCCAGGCCATGAACTGGTGCAGGCCGCCAAGGCGGGCGATGCGTTCGTCCCCGGGGCGGAGGTAGAGGTGGTAGGTGTTGCCGAGGATGATGCGCGGGCCCAGGGCCTGGAGGTCGTCGGGGCCCAGGGCCTTGACTGTCCCCTGGGTGCCCACGGGCATGAAGACGGGAGTTTCCAGGATGCCGTGCGCCGTGGCCAGCAGGCCGGCGCGGGCGTGGCCGTGTTGATGGAGCAGAGAGAATTCGCCGGGGTTCAGGTGCGGTTTCATCCGCTGAACATAGCCGGAACCTTGGGGGTTGGTAAAGGCTGCGGCGGGCGGAAATGCGGGCTGGGCTGCCTGCCAGCAGCGAAGGGGAAGGACAAAAAAAGAGCGGGGACCAAGGCTGGTCCCCGCAGGAAATTGGTGAGCGGCACTGCAATATCCCTGGCGTATTGGGGGGCAATCCATAGGAAACACAGGCCGCTCATACTACCCTTCGCGCATGGCGAAGGAAATGTCAATTACGCAGAAACCGTCGTCCCCTGGGGCAGGTGCCTGCGCAAAAAAGCATGCAATGCGTGGGCGTCAATCCTGCCGAGCAGTCTGGCCGCTTCAATCTTATGTCGTAACAGCAAAAACGTCGGCGTGCCAGACACAAAATAGCGGCGCATCAGATCGGCCAGCGCGGTTTCCTCGACGATCCAGATGGCCAGTTGCCCGGGAAAGGCCGCCCCTGCTGCCTCAAGCATGTCCTCAATCTCATTTCGGGCATCATCCTGCAGGAAGACGAGCAGAATGGAGGCGGCCTGATCAGGGCCGCTTTGGTGCAGGGCGTCGACTCCTACCAAGGGTAGCATAGGCATCAAGATTCGTCGGAGTGTTGTATGATGAAACCTACCGCAATTGCTAAGCAAAACGAATGCCAACCGGCAGGAGGGCAGTCCTGCGGAGAGCTGTGTTAAAAAATGTAAAATTCCAGGTAGTTGAAAAAACCATGCACGCCTGTGACACATTTTTTGGGCGTCCGGAGACAAATGTGTCGCATGCATTATTGTCAATGTGACAGGTGTTCCTTCCCCGTCATCGGCCCGGGGCGGTGCAGCCGGCTGGTGACAGAGTGCCGTAGATCCTGCATGGTTTGCCGGACCCGACGCAACTGCCACATGGCCTGCCCGCGCACACCCTGCCACGCTTGCATGGTATATGCCATCTGTGGCCGGGCACCCCACTTGAACTTGTACGCCTCGCCGCCTTCCATGAAGTGAAACGCCGCTGCCGAAGGCACGAGCTGCCGCATGAGCTGGTACATGGTGAAGATGCCGGCGTGGCAGGCCAGCCCTTCCTGACTGATGCCCGTCTGCAGGGCGAAATATTGATCCCCAAGTTGGACACCGTAGTAGTAGCAATGCCCCTGGCCATCCAGCTGCAGTTTGGAAAACCGCAGCCAGCCCTTGGCCAGCAGCCGGGGGGCCAGTTGGCGGAAAAACTGTTTGCGGTCCTCCAGGGCAAATTCCCCGGCATGCCCGGCTTGTGCCCAGCGGACAGTGTGCACCTCGAACAGCCGGTGCAGATCCGCCTCCAGCGTTTCAGTCCCGATGGCAGGCACGAACTCCACCGCATGGCGGGACGGCGCAAGCTTGAGGTTCTTGCGGTGCAGCATGGTCCGGAAGATGGGATCCATGCCGGCCTCCAGGGCCTCCATGCTGTCTGGCAGGGGCAACACGGGGCAGGGCGTGGCTTCCGCGCATTCGGCAATCATCCCCTTGGGCAGCAGGTGCTGCGACCGAAAGGCCTCCAGCACGCCGGAGCCGGACACCATGCGTTCCAGGCGCAGACGGTGCCAGTGTTCCTGACCAGTCAGGGCCTCCACCAGCAGGTGGAACACGTCGGGGCTGGCCTGGGCATGCACGGGGAAGTCATAATACAATCCCGCCACCCCCACTGCTCCCAGCGTGCGCAGCTCATCGCACACCGGCGCCGGGCCGACACACAGGCGACGGCGGCACAGGGGCGCGGCGGCAACGAGCTTTCCTTCCTCCCAGACGACCAGAATTTCCGGTTGATAGGCCTTGCCGCAGGTATGGAACCAGCAGCTGGCCCAATCATGCAACAGCATGGGAGCGGGAAACCGCGAGGCAAGAACCAGCGCATCCCAGGGCTCGGCCAGGGCTTCGAACGCCTCCAGCGTGTTGATGCATTCAATGTGCGGCATGTGCGGTCCGGACCACCGGGGGTGCTGGCGGGCTGGAGGGACTGGCCGGAGATCGGACAACGCCTCCTGCCCGGCATATGGGGACGGGGTGCAGGGTACTATTCCCTAGCATGAGACCACAGGGCTGGCAACGCCATGGAAGACGGCTATTCCGCAATGCCGAATTCCTCCAGCTTGCGGTAGATGGTCTGACGGCTGATGCCCAACAACCGCGCAGCCTTGGCCTTGTTGCCGCCCGTGCGGACCAGGGCATCGCGCAGGGCCTGCACGTCCAGCGAGACAGCGGGACTGCTGATGCCAGCAGCCCCGGCGCCTGCGGCCTCGCGCAGTTCCTTGGGCAGGTGCTCCAGCTCGATGCGCTCCCCCCGGCACAGGATGAAGGCGTGCTCCAGGGCATGCTTCAGTTCGCGGATGTTGCCCGGCCAGTGGTAGTCCATGATCAGGGCCAGGGCTTCTTCCGAGATGCCGTGGATGTGTTTGTTCAGTTGCCGGGCAAAGAGGGCCATGAAATGGTCCAGGAGCAGCGGGATATCCTCGCGGCGGTCCTTGAGGGCCGGCAGCTGCAGCTCCACCACCTTGAGCCGGTAGAAGAGATCTTCCCGGAATTCCCCGCGGCGGACTTTTTCCCGGAGGTCCACATTGGTGGCGGCAATGATCCGGACATCCACCTTGATGGTATCTGTGTCCCCCACGCGTTCAAATTCCTTTTCCTGCAGTACGCGGAGCAGGTGCAGCTGAATGCGCGGGGAAATATCGCCGATTTCATCCAGAAAAATCGTCCCGCGATGGGCCAGCTTGAAGCGGCCGATCTTGTCGCGCACCGCGCCGGTAAAGGCCCCGCGCACATGGCCAAAGAGCTCGCTTTCCAGCAGGTTTTCGGAAAGGGCAGAGCAGTTCACCTTCACCAGCTGCTGCGAGGCTCGCGGCCCGCTCATGTGCAGGGCCTCGGCCACCAGTTCCTTGCCCGTGCCGCTGGGGCCGGTGATGAGGACGGAGGTGTCCGTTTTGGCCAGCTCTTCCACCAGCTGGAACATGTCCTGCATCTGCTTGCTCTTGCCGATGATTTTGCGGAAGCTCTGGCGGTCCTTGAGGGCGCGTTCCAGGCCGGCCAGCCGGGTGATGTCCCGGACCAGCAGCACGGCGCCCAGGCGGCGTTGCCCGGCGTCCTGCAGGGGGGAACAGTCCAGCATCAGCGTCTGGGCCGGAAACTCGCCCGCAGGCAGTTCCACGCGGAATTCGCGCACCGGCGCCTGTTGCAGCGTTTGTTCCACCACATGGCAAAAAGCTTCGTGCCGCGGCCCAAGCGCCCGGGCGCAACTCTGGCCGGGCAGGCGGTCCGGGTTGAGCCGCAACACCGTGTGGGTGGCGGAATTGGCGCTCAGGATCTGCAAGTCTTTGTCAAAGGTCAGCACTGCGGCGGAGATGCTCTGGAAAATGGCTTCCAGGTGCAGGCGCAGCAACTCCTTTTCCGTCTCCAGCCGGCGCTTTTCGTCCTGCAGGGACTTGTGGTTCAGGGCCACCCGGGCGCTGTGTAACAGGGAATCGCGGTTGATGGGTTTGGAGATGTAGTCATAGGCCCCAAGGCGCAAGGCATCGGTGGCCGATTCCAGGGACGGCTCGCCGGTGATGATCACCACCAGGCAGGGCAGCTGCTTATCCCGCACGTATTTCAGGACATCCAGCCCGCTTTGCCCGTTGAGCAGGATATCCAGATACAGCAGATCGGGAGTGCGCTCCTCCAGGCGGGCGAGGGCCTGGGCACAGCCATTCGCCACCAGGACGGTGTGGCCCTCGCGTTCCAGAAACGCCCGGAAAGTAATGCGGATGGATTCCTCGTCATCCACGACCAGGATGCAGGCCATGCTCTTCCCTTATTCGAAAAGGTACCCGTACCGGCTGGCGAGTTCCTGTGTTTTAGAAAGCAACGCCTGAGCCTTGGCATCGGCAGAGCCGGCAAAGACAAGGCCGCTCTCCACATCCAGAAAGTATTTGAGGGTGGACTCGCTTTCCGAATACACCCACACTGCGCTGTAAATCGAGGCGTCGTTGGGGCGGTCCTTGAATTCTTCCTGGGTGCGGATCAGCAGCTTGATGCGTTTTTCATCAACAGTGCTCAGCTGAAAAAGGCTGGAGCGGCCGGCCAGATCCTTGAGTTTGTACGCCAGGGAGCCGCCCACGGCATCGCCACCCTGATGCTCCACGGCCAGGGGCACGCCGGGTTTGCTGGCCGCGGCCGGAGTGGCCGGGGGGGCCGGCGCGGGCTTTTGCTGCTGCGCCTCGGGTTTGGCGGCTGCGGGCGCGTTCTGGGCCAGGAGCGCCATCGGGAAGACCAGAGAAAACAACACGGCAAGCGTGGCGATGATCGAAACGAAACGCATGGGGTTCCTCGCTCCATTGATCGACGTGATGCGGCGACAATAGCCTTCCAGAAGTCGGACCGCAATGATGTTTACAGAGTCTGACGAAGATTGACGATGTTCAGAAGACAACCGCTTCGAACCAGAACAGTTGCGTGTCCGGGCGGGTCCAGCAGTCCGTGGGCAGGCCGGCCTTGCGGCAGGTCTGCTGCAGAAAGGTCTCCCGGTCCCAGCCCCATTCCACGGGCACCTGGGGCAGCAGCAGGCCGCTGCGGCCCTGGCGGCTGACGATGAGCCCGTGGCGGCCAATCTCCACCTGCTGCGGGTCCGGACAGGGCGTGACCGGGGAGAGAATGGAGATTTCCAGATGCATGGCCGCAAATTCCCGCACAGAAAGGGGCGGGAAGCGCGGGTCATCAAAGGCTGCAGCCCTGGCCATCTGGGCCACGGTGGTATGCAGGGGCGCATCACCAATCACATGGCCGATGCAGCCGCGCAGGGAATCATCCAGGGTGAGGGTGACAAAGGCGCCGAGGGGTTCCGTCAACGTGGCCGTGGGCGGCTCGGGTGGGGTGTAGGCCTGATGTTTGAGTCCGGCCTCGATGGCCTCCCGGGCGATGGTCTTCAGGTAGCGCTGTTCGGTGTCGGAAAGGGAGAATTGGAATGTCATGACCGCCTCCCGTGTCTGGCCCCGCGGCATCCATAGTGTCCATGGCTTCCGTGGGCCGTATGCCACATGGGCCCGCTGCAAGCAAGGCTAGCACGCCGGGCGCCTGCGACGCAACCGCTCAAATCACTCAGAATCCTGGTTCCAAAGGAGGATGAACCAGCGCCCCCGCGCAGGGGGCGCCCGCGGTGGAAAACGGTTCCAGCCGGACGCGCCGGCCGTCCAGCCGCAGCCGGTCCTGGGCCAGCCACTGCAAGGCCTGCGGATAGATGCGATGCTCCCAGGTCAGAATGTCCGCGGCCAGGGTGTCGGTGTCGCTGCCCGGAGCCACGGGCACCGCGGCTTGAATGACCACGGGGCCGTGGTCCATCTGCTCATCCACAAAATGTACGGTGCAGCCCGCAATGGCCACCCCATAGGCCGCCGCGTCCTGCTGCGCGCGCGCGCCGGGGAAGGCAGGGAGCAGGGCGGGGTGGATGTTCAGGACCCGGCCGGGAAACGCGCCCAGGAACACCGGTGTCAGCAGACGCATGAAGCCGGCCAGGGCGATGGTGTCTGCGCCGTGTTCCCTGATGGCGGCGACCATGGCCGCATCAAAGGCCTCCCGACTGGAAAACTGGCGATGGTCCAGGGCCAGGGCGGGCACGCCGGCCTGGCGCGCCCGCTCCAGCCCCTGGGCCTTGGGATTGTTGCTGAGGACCAGCCGGAAATCGACATCCAGCGCCCCCTGGGCCTTGCGATCGAGCATGGCCTGCAGGTTGGAGCCGGAGCCGGAGATCAACACGGCGAGCTTGAGCATGCTGGTCCTTTTTGCTGTGCGCGGTCTGGCTCAGCGCGCGAAGTGGGTGGTAACCGCCTGGACCAGCGCCGGGATGGTGTAGTCCTCCGGCTGAATGTCCACGGCAAATCCGTATTTTTGCAGGGTGTTGGCCGTGACTGGCCCGATGCAGGCCAGCTTGGCCTCCGGTGCAAGACGACGGAACTCGTCCGCCGGCACCAGGGAGAAGAAGTTGTCCACCGTGGAGCTGGAGGCGAAGGTCACGCAGTCCACCCCGCCGGCCTGCAGCACTTCCAGGAGGGCTGCGGCGTCGGAGTCGGCGCGCACGGTTTCGTACACAGCCACCACATCCACGGTGCAGCCAGCCTTGCGCAGCTCGTCGGGCAACAGCTCGCGGGCTTCCCTGGCGCGGGGCACAAGGATTTTCTTCCCGGCCACGCCCAGGTTCAGCATGCCCTGGGCCACGTATTCGGCCACAAAACGCTCGGGGATGAAATCCGCCACAATGCCGCGGTCTTTCAGCCCCTGGGCCGTGGCCGGGCCGATGGCCGCCACCTTGCAGCCGGCCAGGGCACGGGCGTCGCGTTCTGTGGTCAGCAGTCGGTTCCAGAAATGCTCCACACCGTTGATGGAGGTGAAGACCAGCCAATCGTAGCTGCTCAGTGCATCCAAGGCCTTGTCGAGATGCGAGCAATCAGTCAGCGGGGTCACGGCGATGGTCGGGAACTGGTGCACGCAGGCCCCCTGGGCCTCCAGGAGGCTGGCCAGATCGCTGGCCTGCTCCCGTGCCCGGGTCACGACCACGCCCCGGCCGAGCAGGGGACGTTTCTCGAAGAAATTCAGCTCATCATGCAGCTGGCACACCTCGCCGACCACAATGAGCGAGGGCGAAGTGAACTGTTGCTCGATGGCCAGCTGCGGCAGGGTTTCCAGGGTGCCGACGCAGGAGCGGTGCCGGCAGGTCGCGCCCCAGTGGACCAGCCCGGCCGGGGTGCTGCCGGGCAGGCCTGCGGCCATGAGGTTTTTGGCAATGTCGGGCAGATTCTTCATCCCCATGAAAAAAACCAGCGTGGAGGCGGACTTGGCCAGGGCGTCCCAGTGCAGGGCCGTGGCGGCCTTGGTGGGATCCTCGTGCCCGGTGATGAAGCTGACCGAAGACGCATAGCTGCGATGGGTGACCGGAATGCCGGCATAGGCCAGCCCGGCCACACCGGAGGTGACGCCGGGCACGACCTCAAAATTCACGCCCGCGGCCAGGAGTTCCTGGGCCTCTTCCGCGCCACGGCCAAAGACGTACGGGTCCCCGCCCTTGAGCCGGGCTATGACCTTGCCTTCCTTGGCTTTTTGCACCAGTAGCTGGTTGATCTGGTCCTGGGGCAGGGTGTGGTCCCCGCCCTTCTTGCCCACGTAAATGATCTCCGCGTCCTTCCTGCAGAAATTCAGGAAGCTCTGGTTGGCCAGATAGTCGTAGACCACCACATCCGCGGTTTCCAGCACAGCCTTGCCCTTGAGGGTCAAGAGGCCCGGATCGCCCGGACCGGCGCCGATGAGATACACCAGCATTATGCGTTCCCCCCTTGCCCGGCGGTGCCGGAGGCGGTTTGGGCGTCATCGCGGGCTTCCACCAGCCGGGCGCGGCGGGCCTGGAGGGTGGCGGACTTGTCGGACATCATATCCACCTTTTCCTGCTCCTTGGCCACCACCTCGGCCGGGGCCTTGGAACGGAAACCCTCGTTGGCCAGCTTTTTGTTGACGATGGTGATTTCCTTGTCCAGCTTGGCCAGTTCCTTGTCCAGCCGGGCGATTTCCGTTTCAAAGTCCACGGCGCCGGCCAGGGGCACGGAGATGGCATTGCCCTGGACCACGGCCGTGGCCGAAGCCCGGGGGGCATGGATGGGCGCGTCCTCGGTGCCCAGGGTCGGGGCCTTGCACCGGGCCAGAAGCGAGAGCATGGACGCGTTTTCGGCGTACAGCTGCCCGTCCTCGGCATTGGCCGGCTGGATGAGCACAGTCAGTTCCAGAGAGGGGCTGATGTTCAGTTCGCCGCGGATGGCCCGCACGGCCACCACGGTTTCCTGAATCAGGGAGAAGGCATGGGCCGCGCGCGGGTTCAGGCACTCGGGCCGGCGGGCAGGGTAGGGCTGAGCCGAGAGGTCTTCGCCAGCCACGCCAGGCAGATAGGACCAAATCTCCTGTGTCACGAAGGGCATGAACGGGTGCAGCAGGGTCAGCGTCTCCGTGATCCCGGTCCACAGGCAGGCGCGGCAGGCCTGCTTGCGGGCCTCGTCCGTGCCCGAGAGCTCGGGCTTGATCATTTCCAGATACCAATCGCAGAACTCGTGCCAGATGAAACTGTACAGCGCCTGGGCGGCCTCATTGAAGAGGTAGCCCTCAAGCGCCTGCTGCACCTGGACTTTCAGCTCTTCCAGCCGATGGAAAAGCCAGGCGTGGTGCACGCCGGGCGTCTCATGCAGGGGCTGCGCAGGCATGGCCGGCGCCTCGGGCAGGTGCATGAGCGAGAACCGCGCGGCATTCCAGAGCTTGTTCACAAAATGGCGGTAGCCTTCGATGCGTTCTTCAGACAGGCGGATATCCCGGCCCATGGCTGCGAATGCGGCAAAGGTGAAGCGCAGGGAATCCGTGCCGAAGCGGTCGATCATATCCAGGGGGTCAATGACGTTCCCCGTGGATTTGCTCATCTTTTTGCCTTCGGCATCGCGGACCAGGGCGTGGATGTATACATCCTTGAAGGGCGGCGTGCCCATGAAGCGCGTGCCCATCATCATCATCCGGGCCACCCAGAAGAAGATGATATCAAAGGCAGTCACCAGCACGGAAGTGGGGTAAAACGCTGCGAGATCCTTGGTCTTGTCCGGCCAACCCAGGGTGGAGAAGGGCCACAGGGCGCTGGAGAACCAGGTGTCCAGCACGTCTTCGTCCTGAATAAGCTTTGATCCCTGGCACTTGGAGCAAGCCGTGGGCGTTTCGCGGGCGACGATCATTTCGCCGCAGTCTTCGCAAATCCAGGCCGGAATGCGATGCCCCCACCACAGCTGGCGGGAGATGCACCAGTCGCGGATGTTCTCCAGCCAATGATTGTACGTTTTTGTCCAGGATTCCGGGTGGATATTTGTCCGTCCGTCGGCCACGGCCTTCAGGGCCTCCTCGGCCAGGGGCTTGACCTTGACGAACCATTGCGAGGAAACATGCGGCTCGATGACGCTCTTGCAACGGTAACACACGCCCACGTTGTGGTCGTATTCTGTCTGGCCCATGAGCAGGCCCAGCTCGGCCAGCTCGGCCAGGACCCTGGCCCGGGCCTCTTCACGGGAAAGACCGCGGAAGCGTTCCGGCGCGTTTTCGTTGATGAATCCTTCGTCATCCTGGACGGAAATGACCTCCAGCCCGTGGCGGCGGCCCAGTTCCCAGTCGTTGGGGTCGTGAGCCGGAGTGACCTTGAGGGCCCCGGTGCCGAAGTCCTTTTCCACGTAGTTATCTGTGATGACGGGGATTTCTCGGTCGGTCAGCGGTAGCCGCACGGTCTTGCCATGCAGGTGCAGGTAGCGCTCGTCCTCGGGGTGGACGCAGACGGCCGTGTCGCCCAACAAGGTCTCGGGTCGGCTGGTGGCCACCACCAAGCCGTCCTTTCCGTCGGGCGTAGGATACTTGATTTGATACAGAATCCCCTTCTTGGGCGCGAATTCCACCTCGTCGTCGGCCAGGGCGGTGTGGCAGCGGATGCACCAGTTCACCAGGTAGTTGCCCTTGTAAATGAGCCCGTCTTCGTAGAGGGAAACGAAGACCTCGCGCACGGCGCGGGACAGGCCTTCATCCAGGGTAAAGCGCTGGCGGGACCAGTCCACCGATGCGCCCATCCGCCTGATCTGATTCAGGATGCGGCCGCCGTATTCCTCCTTCCACTGCCAGACACGCTCAATGAACGCCTCGCGGCCCAGGTCGTGACGGGAGACGCCTTCCTTGGCCAGCATGCGTTCCACCACGTTCTGGGTGGCGATGCCGGCATGGTCCATGCCGGGAACCCAGAGCACCTTGCGGCCCAGCTGGCGATGATGGCGGCAGAGGATATCCTGCAACGTCAGGTTGAGCGCATGGCCCATGTGCAGGGAGCCGGTGACGTTGGGCGGCGGGATGACGATGGAATAGGGTTCGCCGGGGGCATCGGGATCGGCAACAAAGGATCCGCGCTCCTCCCACCAGGCGCTCCAGCGGGCTTCCACGTCGCCAGGCTCGTATCCCTTTGGCAGGGCAATGGGTTCTTGATCAGTAGACGAGGCATTCGCAGCCATTTGCGGCTCCAATTCAGGACAGGATGAAGGGTGAATGCATGACGAACAAAGCCGCTCCGGCGGAGCCGGCGGCAGGGAAAAAACATCCGCCCCGGCGCGCTTGCCTCCGGGGCGATTGGCCTGCTAAGGTTACCCGGAACAGCGCACCGGATTGCCCACACCAAGCACCTTCGTCATACCTAACTGAACATGCTGCATATTCTTTGGGACGAATCCCATCTGTGGGGTCTGTTGGCCTGGCGGGCGGCGTCCGCCTTTCAAGTTCCTCACCGTCTCGTGCGGTGCCAAGACATAGCCCAAGGTCTGCTCAGGCGCAACCCGCCGGATGTGCTTCTGGTGCCGGGCGGGGTGGCGCGCCGCAAAGCCCTGGCCCTGGGCGAGACCGGCATGGCCGCCATCCGCCAGTACATTCATGAAGGCGGCAGCTATGTGGGATTTTGCGGCGGGTCGGGCCTGGGGCTGACGGGCGAATACGGCCTGGCCCTTTGCCCCTGGACCCGCGCCGCCATTGGCGACCGGCTCCTGCATCTGGTCAGCGGGCACATTCATGTGCATCTGCAGGATCGCCAGCACCGCAACGGGCTGGTGCCGGCCACTCTGCCCGATACACCCCTGGCGCCAATCTGGTGGCCGGCCCGTTTTGCCCCCACTCCTTCACAAGAGGTCGAAATTCTGGCCACCTACGGCACCCCTGGCCCGGATTTCTGGATTGCCGATCTGCCCCTCTCCCACCTGCCCATGGAAACCTTCGGTGAGTGGGAACAGGCCTATGGCATCTCCCTGCGTCCGGATTTTCTGGCTGGTCAGCCCTGCATCATTCATGGCCGGGCCGGCCGCGGCCGCTATTTGTTGAGCTACGCGCATCTGGAAACGCCATCCTCGCCCCAGGCCAATGCCTGGCTGGCGCATGTGCTGGAGGAATTCGGCGGGCTCAAACCCTCGCGGCATGATGTGCCGGCCTGGAATCTGGAGCTTGAACCCGTCCAGTGGGAACATCCCCTGCTGTTGCGCACCCGACTCCTGCTGGATGAATGCCTGGCCCTGGGCCGTGAACACATGCTGCTTTTCCCGCGCAATGAATGGCTCCTGGGTTGGCGGGCCGGGCTGCCTGGATCGCACCTCAATCATCTCAACGCGTTAACACGACACTGCCTCGCCGGTGCTCCAAATAATGGAGCCCTGCAAATTTTGGAGGACAATCACGACGCGTACCTCCATAATTTGGAGGCCTTCGTCCGGGAGCTTCACGGCTATCTGCTGGCCGAGCGGTTGGCCATGACTTTGGCCAGGACCGTGCCCGGCATGGTCTCGCAAAAAGCCCTGAAGGCCCGGCGCGAGGCCATTTTCGGCACCAGCATGGAGCCCGGCGGCAGCTTTGCCCCGTTGCTGGCCGTGTTGGACGAGGTGGCTTGTCACCTTACCCCCACCACCGCCACCTGACGTACGGAAGACAACTGAAGCCCCGACGCCATGTACCTGCACCTGCCGCTTTTGCCCGACGCAACATATCTTGCCCTGTTGCAGGCGCAAGCCGCCAGGGTGCACAGTGTGTATGCCTCATTGCATCGGCCTGAGGTGCCGGACGCCAGAAGCTGCAACACGCCACTGGATTCAAGCGCTCATGCCGCCATGCTCGCGGCTGCTCCGGCACCGGTGTATCTGCTGCTCAACAGTCGGTTTCACCGTCCGCAACAATATGTATCTGAAGGAATTTCCGGAGTGGTGCAGACGCTGGAAGCAGTCATGACTTCCGCGACTGTGGCCGGTATCGTCTATGCGGACGCCATGCTGCTCACCAGGCTGGCCCGGCAGGCGCCCTCCCTGGCGAAAGAGTTGGAAGCCACCCCCAGCATCAATTGCGGGCTCGACAGTTGGGACAAGATGCGGCAACATCTGGAGATGACGGTGGAGCTTGGGTTCAGACCGCCGCGCTGCATCGTTCCGGACAGAGCCTTGAACCGTGACCTGCCCCGGCTGCGGGCCTTTCGGGAGGCGCAACAGACGGAACTGCCTGAGGCGGCGCTGCATCTGCTGGCCAATGAAGGCTGCCTCTGGCAATGCCCGTACCGGCTCACCCATGAGAGCCTGCTGGCCCTGGGGCGGGTGGACGCCACTGCAGCCGCGATGGTGGACGGATTCGAGATGGTTAAGGACGCTGCCTGCCTCCGACGGTTCTGGGAGGAACCCTGGCGGGTGCTGGCGTCACCTTTCATTCGGCCGGAGGATGCCGACGCGCTCGAAGGGTTGGTGGACGGGATCAAACTCAGCGGCCGCTCCCGCGGGCCGGTCGCCATGAAGCGTATTGTGTTGGCCTATCTCGCAGGGCACTATGCGGGCAACCTGCTGGATTTGCTCGATACCACCGAGGCGTTGCGCGGGCGGCTGCAGGTGCCGAATCGCGCCTTCCCCCTCGATTTCTTTGAAAGAGTCTCCATCTGCAACAAGCATTGCCACGCCTGCGGCTACTGCAAAGAGATGGCGAGACAGATACAGCGCAAGCCATGCAGCCTCGCCCGGTTCGCCGAAATGGATGCATGATCGAGAAAGAAAACAACGTCCGGTTGATGTCAAAGGCTTCCAGCCCGTTGAAAGCGACCGGGAATGAGGATAAGACACAGGCATGTCCGCAACGTTGCTGTTTCTGGCCCCGGCAGCCACCATTTCCCCACTCTTCACGCCGCTGAAGGAAGAGGGATTGGAGCCCGGTCTGGCAGAGTCCTTGCGCGGGGCCCTGGCCCTGATTCAAAAGCGTCGCCCGGCGCTGGTTTTTTCCCGTCCTCGCATGTCCGGGTACCGTGTGGAGGAACTGCTGGCCGAGGCGGAGGGCGAGGACAGTTTCCCGCCGGTCATCATCATTACGGACAAAGGCTCGCCCGACGAAGCCCAGCGCTACATGGAGCTGGGTGCCCACGATTATTGGCTGGAGCCTCTGGATGCCGACAAGATTATCGCGGCCGTGCCCCGGGGAGAGCCTGCGACGGCAGCACAGAAAAAGTCGCCAGGCAAGGTCCAAGCATTTGATATCATTGGGAAGCACCCCGTAGTTTCCCGCGTGCTGGCTTTGGCCCGGCAGGTGGCGCCCTCCAAGGCCACGGTGTTGATTTCCGGCGAAAGCGGCACGGGCAAGGAAATGTTTGCCAGGTTCCTGCATGTGTGCAGCGACCGCGCCCAGGGGCCCTTTGTGGCTGTGAACTGTGCGGCCCTGCCCGAACATCTGCTGGAAAGCGAGCTCTTTGGCCACGAAAAGGGTGCATTCACCGGCGCCATTGCCCGCAAGCCCGGCAAATTTGAGCTGGCCCACGGCGGCACCATCCTGTTGGATGAAATCTCCGAAATGGATCTCGGTCTGCAAGCCAAGCTCCTGCGCGTGTTGCAGGAAGGCGAGCTGGACCGCGTGGGTGGCACCGAGACCGTGAAGGTGGATGTGCGCGTGCTGGCCACCACCAACCGTTCCCTCCAGGAATGGGTGGAGGCAGGCAAATTCCGGCAGGATCTGTACTTTCGCCTCAATGTCATCCCCCTGAAGCTGCCGCCTCTGCGCGAACGCGGGGAGGACATCCTGCTGCTGGCCCATTTTTTTGTGCACAAATTCTGCAAGCAGTACGACATGCCCAGGCTGGACTTCGCACCCGAGGCCACAGACTGGCTCCGGGACTATCAGTGGCCCGGCAACGTGCGCGAGCTGCAGAATCTGATGGAGCGCGCCGTGCTTCTGGCTGGCCGCGGTCCCATCAATACCATGCATTTTCTGCTGGATGACGATTCCTGGTCCCCGGAAATGACCACCCAGGAAGTCGCGGAAGAGGAAGCGGACGGCGATGCTGCTCCCTCGCCCTTTTCCGGAGAGGCCCTGGAGCACATGCTGGGCGGCAAGGTCATCCCCTTGCAGGAGATGGAGCGGATCATGATCATGCGCGGGCTGGAGCAAACCTCCGGCAACCGCACGCAGGCTGCGGAACTGCTGGGCATTTCCGTGCGTACCTTGCGGAATAAACTTAACGAATACCGTACCCTGGGCCTGGATATCCCCTGATAATCCACCCGGGGTGCACTGCGGGAGGCGCAGCGTGAGTGCTTCGTTGTTGGCGTCGGCAGTTGCCGATGCGCTGGCCAATTCGTCCTGGATCCGCAAAATGTTCGAAGCCGGCGCGGTGTTAAAGGCTCAATACGGCGCGGACAACGTGTACGATTTCAGCCTGGGCAATCCGGACCTGCCGCCCCCACCACAGGTGGCGGCCATGCTGCACAAGCTCGCGGATACCATGGATAAACCCATGGCGCTGGGCTACATGCCCAACGCCGGCTACCCCCAGGTGCGCGAGGCCCTGGCCGCCCACGCCTCGCGGGAGCAGGGTGTGACCTGCGCCGCCTCGGATCTGGTGGTCACCTGCGGGGCCGCAGGAGGCATCAACGCCTTTTTCCGCGCCGTGCTGGAACGCGGGGAGCGCGTGCTGGCCATTGCGCCCTATTTTGTGGAATACGGCGCCTATGTGGCCAACCATGGCGGCGTGTTGGATACGGCCCTGTGCAATCCCGAGGACTTCAGCCTTGATTTCGCAGCCATAGAGGCAGCACTGGCCAAGGGCGAAACCCGGGCTTTAATCCTCAATTCCCCCAACAACCCCACCGGCCAGGTGTACAGTGCCGACGAGCTCAAGACCCTGGGTGAGCTGCTTCGCAAGGCCAGCGCACGCCAGCAGCGGCCGGTGTTCCTCCTGTGCGATGAACCCTACCGGTTTCTGGCGTACGACGGCCTGCCCGTGCCCTCGACCCTGCCGTTCTATGAATACACGGTGGTGATCACCAGTTTTTCCAAGAATCTGGCCCTGGCTGGCGAGCGGGTCGGGTATGTGCTGGTGCACCCGGACATGCCGGGCAAACAGCAGCTGATGGAAGGATTGATCCTGGCCAACCGGATTCTGGGCTACGTCAATGCTCCGGCCCTGGGGCAGCTGCTGGCCGCGGGGTGCCTGGATGCCCTGGCCAACACCGACCATGTTTCGCTGTATCAACGCCGGCGGGATCTGATGGCCGATGTGCTCCGGCAGGCTGGCGTGGAGTTCGTGTTGCCCAAGGGCGCATTCTATTTCTTCCCCAAGGCACCCGGCGGAGACGACCTGGCCTATGTGGCCAAACTGCAGGCCCAGCGCATTCTGGCCGTCCCTGGACGTGGATTTGGCTTGCCTGGATATATTCGTCTGGCGTATTGTGTGGATGAGGCAGTAATCGAAGGCTCCCGGGAAGGATTCCTGCACGTCAGCAAGGAAGGATGATCATGCAAATGCGCGCCATGATTCTGGTGATGCTGTGCTTCTTCATGCCGGCGGTGGCCTTTGGCCAAACAGCCTCCGAGAATGCTTCCGCCGAACAGAATCCCATGTTCGTTGTCTCGGTGAACAATGCGAATTTGAGCCCCGAGGCGACCGTCATGGGTTTTGATGTGCGCATCAGCAGCGGCAGCGTGCTGGTGGCGCCGCTTTTGCCCAAGGGCTGGGAAACGGTGATTCGCAACTTCATCGTGCAGACTCCTCCCTGGCACAGCACCATGAACGCCACAGCCGAGGAGGGCGCAGAGGGTGTGGACATGGGCGCATTCCAACGCTTCCTGATCGTGGAGCAAGACCCGGATTTGGAAGCGGAAAACGCCTTTGCCGTGGAAGTCGGGCTGATCACCACCACCGACGGGCAGTCCTTTGGCATCACCTGGCTGCCCAAGGATGCCATCTCCCTGACGCCGTTCACCCTGCCAGCGGAGTAAGCTGATACGAAAGTCAACTCAGGCCAATCGTCTTTACGTCGGGGCTTCCTTCCTAACCGGGGGGGAAGCCTTTTTTTGTCCTCGCTTGGCAGAGCGTTCCGGCCTCGCCTTTGTTGGGTTGTCCGCGCCTCAAGTTCTTTGCGCCCTTCAAGGACTATTCGTGGCAAAGTTGGTCATCAGGTGTTGTCCGCCGTAAGTAGGGGATATCACCTTTGACGTCGTGTTATGTATATTCTAGACGCAACAAGGTGAGGAGGTCCCGCAGGCTGCGCGAGGGGCGCGGGGTGGGGCCCATTTGAGTGAACTACACAAATTCTCACTCATAACTGACTGAGTTCCTGTTAGAAAGCAGGGGCGCATATTGGCATAGGTCATAAATATGAATAAACTGGAATATAAAAACAGAATTGTGTGGGTTGACCATGCCAAAGGGGTCGCTATTATATTGGTTATCTTGGGTCATCTGGAGATTCCGGAGCTGTGGAAGGATATAATTTATAGCTTCCACATGCAGTGGTTTTTTTTTCTGTCAGGATACTTCTTTCCTAAGGATAAAGAATTCAAGCGGTTGCTAGCTGTTCGAGCGCAATCACTGCTGCTCCCGTATGTTGTGTTTGGCTTGATGCTTTTTGGCATTGAACTGCTGCGCGGTGCCCTTGCAAACAACCTGGAGTCAGCGGCATATGCCGGCCTGGTCAATTTCTTAACAGGCGGTATGTTTTGGTTTCTGCCAGTTCTGTTTTTCACGACACTTGCCGCGTATGGAATTTGCCACATAGTGGACATCAAGTGGTATCCAGTACTTATTTTACTTTTAGGGCTGCTGCATGGGTTTGTACAGCCATATCGTCAAATCCTGGGAATTGGAATTTTCGTGCATGTTGTTCCAGGTGTGCTCTATTTTTTATTTGGTTATTACTTTAAACGATATGTAGGGAGGCCATCTGCCTGGTCAGGTCTTATATACGCATTTATTTATTCTGTGGTTCTTTATTTAGGAGATGGGAAATTTGGGCTTCAGACAATTGTTTCGGTGTCAAATATTCCATATGCGTATAGTTTAGCTTTTTCGGGTATCCTTGCCATGAACGCGTTATGCGCGAAATTACCAGTCAACAGCTTGCTCGTATTTCTGGGGCAAAACAGTTTGCTATTATATCTACTGCACGGATATCCTGGATTCCTCTCCTCCCGTCTATTGCGTTGGACAGGTGTGATGGCTTGGTCGCACCCCACGCTGGTTACACTTATTCAAGTTGCGTTAAATATTGCTTTACTAATTCCAATAGTCGTGGGCATCAATCGGTATGCTCCGTGGAGCATTGGCCGCCACGTGCCGAAAAAGTCGCTCTCTGGCGTCGCGTGATAGCGATGCTGCGATTTCAGGGTGATGCATGGGCCGGGCTGGTGCTGTAGGGGTGTTGCCGGAGTGGGCTGAAATAAGCCTTGATGGCAGACGCCAAGATTGCTCGCCCCTTGCGATTAAGGTGAAGGCCGTCATACGTGAGGTCTTCTCGCAGTCCACCAGAGTGATCGAGAAACTGTGGATAGATGTTGATGAAGCCATAGCCATATCGTGCGCACATATCCTGCATCATGGCATTGAGGCTTTGTACCACAACAGGAGTTCGGGTAGAGTTAAGTCCTATCGTGGCTGGCAATACACTGCAGAACACGGGGCCGTGCTGGTGTTGTTCAGCGTACGCTCCTAGTTGTGCAAGGGAGGCTACAATATTCGGCAAAGGCGTGCCATGACCAAGGTCGTTTGTTCCGAGCAATACCACCACGTTGCGGGTCTGGGGAGTAAGGGCGGCGGTGAACTGCGAAAAAGCCATTGTTGCCTGACGGCCCGCGACAGCGCGATTCCGAAATGGTAACATCCCGAATTCACGAGCGGTATTTATTTGTGCCATTATGGAATCGCCAAAGAGGACCACGTCTGCTTGCGAATATGTCCCCAGGCGTTGCTGAAGTTTTTCCCAAGTGGCGTTCCCAGGGGGAGCGACGAGGGGCGTTGCGGCGCACAATAGGATAATCAATACTAGTGAAACCTTCAGTGTGGGGTTCTGTCTGTTGTCCCTGGAGGAAAATTGGCACATTGGATGCGACATACATGGATTCATAGGGCAAAATGGTCAAAAGGACAAACGCCCCTGGCGCACATGGCGCCAGGGGCGTTTGATGGTTGGATGCCGATTGTTGGATGCCGGTGCCGGGCTAGCCGGCGGGCTTGCGGCCGTACACGTCTTCAAAGCGGACGATGTCATCTTCTTCCAGATACGGGCCGTTCTGGATTTCGATGATCTCCACAGGCACCTTGCCGGGGTTGGAGAGCCGGTGCTTGGTGGCTTTGGGGATGTCCACAGACTGGTTTTCCACCAGGATTTTTTCTTCTTCCCCCACTTGCACCAGGGCTGTGCCGGAAATGACCACCCAGTGTTCGCTGCGGTGGTGGTGCATCTGCAGGGAAAGCTTGGCCCCGGGCAACACCACAATGCGCTTGAGCTTGTAGAAAGAGGATTCTTCCAGCACCGTGTAGCTGCCCCAGGGGCGATGCACGGTGACGTGGGTGGTCACCAGCGGGGAGCCCTGCGTCTTGAGCAGCTGGACCACGTCCTTGACCTTCTGGACCTGCTCCATGCTGCAGACGAGGGTGGCGTCCTTGGTCTGGACGACGATGATGTTTTCCACGCCAGCGGCGGCCAGCTTGGCGCCGCGGGAGAAGAGCAGGG
The DNA here is from genome assembly GCF_054653055.1 of Megalodesulfovibrio paquesii. Taxonomy (NCBI): domain Bacteria; kingdom Pseudomonadati; phylum Thermodesulfobacteriota; class Desulfovibrionia; order Desulfovibrionales; family Desulfovibrionaceae; genus Megalodesulfovibrio; species Megalodesulfovibrio paquesii. The sequence goes on from NZ_BAAIGQ010000008.1 coordinate 91,980, forward strand.
AATTCTTGCAGTCCACGGCCAGGACGTCGCCTTCCACCACGCAGCCTTGCTCATCCTTCATGCCCAGGCGGTAGAGCGCTTCCCAGCTTCCAAGGTCATCCCAGCCGAAGTCGCCGGCCACCATGGCAATACGATCCACCTGCTCCATGATGCCGTAGTCCACGGAGATATCCGGCAGCGTGCCATAGCCGGCCACCAGGGGCCGCTCGCCGCGTTGCTGCCACCATTTGAAAAGCTCGGGCTGGTAGCGCTCCACGGCTTCCAGGAAGGCCGGCAGGCTGAAGACAAACATGCCGGAGTTCCAGAAGAAATCACCGCTGCTAACAAAGGTCTTGGCGCGTTCCAGATCCGGTTTTTCCACGAACCCGGCCACCCGGAAGGCGTTTTCGCCCAGGGCTTCGGCTTTGTTGATGTACCCGTAGCCGGTTTCCGGTTTGTCCGGAATGATGCCGAAGGTAACGAACCAGCCCTGGGCGGCCAGTTCACAGCCACGGGCCAGGGCGGTGGTCCACTTTTCAGGATGGTGAATGAAATGATCCGACGGGAACACCGCCACCAGCGCTTCCGGGTCGCGATCGGCAATGGAAGCCATGGCCAGCAAGATGGCCGGCAGGGTGTTGCGGCCGATGGGCTCGGAAAGCACGTTGGCCGTGAGCTCCTGGCCAATGGGCTTGAGCTGCTTTTTGACTTCGAAGATATGTTCTTCGTTGGTCACCACATGGATGCGCTCCTGGGGAAAGGCGGCCAGGGAGCGGTCCACGGTTTCCTGGAGCAGGGTGCGGCTGCCCTTGAGGGCCAGCAGCTGCTTGGGCAGCATGGCCCGGGAAAGCGGCCACAGCCGGGTGCCTGATCCGCCGGCAAGGATAACCGCCTGGCAGCGGCCCAAGGGGTGGTCGCGGGTGGTGGACTGGGGGACGGTGGCGTCGCTCATCGCGTGTCTCCTTGGTGACGGGGCGGATCAGGACTTGAAGGTGAAAGGGGATTTGAAATCCTTGAGGCGGGGCAGAAGCTTGTCTTTGGCAGAAAGCATGGGCGCCTCCACGGGCCAGTCGATGCCCAGGGAGGGATCGTTCCAGAGGATGCCGCCGTCGAGTTCGGGGGCGTACCAGTTATCCACCTTGTATTGGAACTCCGTACCGTCCTCAAGGGTCACGTAGCCGTGGGCAAAGCCGCGGGGAACGAGCAGCTGCAGGAAGTTCTCGGCCGAGAGGGTAAAGCCGCGCCACTGGCCGAAGGTGGGTGAACCGACACGCAGGTCCACCACCACGTCGTACACGCTGCCGGCCGTTACCCGCACCAGCTTGGTCTGGTCCATGGGCGGGAGCTGAAAATGCAGTCCGCGGAGCACACCGGCAGCGGATTTTGCATGGTTGTCCTGGATAAAGGAAAAATCCAGCCCGTGCTCGGCAAACAGACGGGCGTTGTAGCTTTCCATGAAAAAGCCCCGCTCGTCGCCGAACACTTTGGGCTTTAACAGAAAAACCCCGGGAAGGTCCGTGGGTGTGAACTGCACTGTCGCGCTCCTGCTGTAACGTTGATCAAAGATGCTCCAGGCTCCATATCCAAAGCCGCCCGGATTTTGAAGACCTCAGGACGTAAAAATGGCGAAACAAATCGCCACCAGGGCAATGCTGGCGGCGCGCAGGGTCTGGCTGTACACAATCAGACGCGCGGCCAGCGCCGGTTTGAAGATGCCGGCGTAATACGGGAACTGGTGGCGGAAGGCGCGCATCGGGGAGGAGAGGATGTTTCCGATGAGCAATGCCAGCACCACCGTGCGGACGGGCAACTCGCTGCCCTGCAGCACGGCGCCGGCGGCGGCCAGCCCCGAGGTGGTTTCGGCCACCAGATGGAAGGCCACGATGGACAGCGCCTGCGGCGGCAGTACGCCCAGGTCGCCCACATGACGTGCCAAAAAGGTCTCCATGGTATCGAACAGGCCGTAGACCCTGGCAAAATACATGGCGGAATAGATGGGCGCGGTGATGAGCACCACTTTGCGGATACGTTTCTGGAACCGCCGCCAGCCCGTGGCCAGGGCCTCCCGGGGGGTGCGGGCCTTGCGTTCGTCCAACCGGCACACAACACAGCCTTCGGGAATGGGGGGCAGCAACAGGCGCCCTGCCAGGACAATGCCCACAGTGCGCAGGATGGCCGCCAGGAAGGTCAGGCCCACATACAACCCTGCCACAGGACCGAGGAAAGGGGCGGCAAGGGAGAACATGGTCGGCAGATGTAGAAAATAGGTGGGCATGCTGTTGAACAGATTGGCCAGCACGAGCTCGCGTCGCGAAAGCCGGCCCTGCTCATAACTCTCGGCCAGCAGGGTGTTGGCCGCAAAGCCGGAGACAAAGGCCATGGAAAAACTGGCGCCGGAAATGTCCTTGAGTCGCCCCAGCCGTACCAGCGGTGCAGCCAGCCGGGCCAGCACGCGTGTCCAGTTCATGGCCTCCAGCACATTGGCCACCAGCAGGCTGATGGACATGAACAACACCAGCGAGCCGAGCGGCACGGCCAGACCGCGCCACAAGGCATCCAGGGAGAGGGGATCGGTTGGGTGGGTCATACTGGCTGGCGTTGTGGCAGCTGTCGGTGGAGGGTGAAAGTTGTGGCACACCCGCAGGGGAGATCTTGTCTGCCCGGCGCGACTGCGTTAGTGGTCATGGCATGCTCCAACGCACGCTCCTGTTCCTCTTGCTCCCGGCCCTGGTCCTCGCGGGGTGGTGTTGCGCCGTGGAGGGCGCCCACGCTGCCCCGGCCAAAAAACCTGCCGCCCAGCCAGCCAAGCCCCCGGCCAAAAAGGACAAGCCAGACCGCAACACGCCTCCGCCTTTTGACATGGAAGCGTACATGAACATGCACAAGCTCCTTGTCCAGACCCTGGCCGAGGCCAGTGAGTTCATGGGACAGGACAAGAAAAGCTCCCCGGCCCGTGCTGGTGTGGCCAACTACTTTCTGAGCGAGATCGAACAGGCCAGGCTGCAGGCCGAAAACTGCTTTGATCTGGTGTTTCTGTACTTTGACCATTTTCTGAAGGCAGATGCCGTCAGCAATATCATGGCTGGCTACGTGGGCAACCGGCTGCGGCACCTGAGCCACAACATGGAAGATCTGCTCGCGGAGCTGGGTCCGAATCTCGGCAAATCCCCATACGCCCAGGACGCCAGATTTGCAAATCTCATCGCCAGGCTCACGAGCTACCAGCTGCAGGTGGCGGCACTTTCCCAGCGCATCATCCCGGTGCAATAGCGGTTCCGGCCGGCGTCCTCACCAATGACTCACCCCAGCTCGGCGGCGGCCTGCCGCAGGGCTTCGGGCGCGTCCTCTTCCTGGTGCTGGTGCAGTTTGGCCAGGGCCAGTTCCCGCCGGACCACCAGCTGCCAGCCGTCGTCCTTTTGTTGCAGGAGCCCGCTGCCGAAGGGATCAAATTCCAGCGCGGTGATCACCTTGGAAAACACCTCCCGCAGGGCCCGTGCGCCGATGCGCGCGTTGTCATAGGCCTTGTCCACGATGAGATCCACGGCGTCGGCAGTCAGCGCCAGATCGATGCGCATGGTTTTGAAGTACTGACGGGAGATGCGGTAGGGAGAGTCTTCGCTTTTGAGCAGGATGTCCCGCAACACGCCGGGGTTCAGGTCGTCCAGCAGGGTGACGCCTGAGAAGCGGGAGATGAACTGCGGGGCCATGCCATAGGCGTACAGGTCCGAAAGCTTGAGGTATTCCTTGAGGGAAAAGAGAATGTCCGTACGCATGCCCAGCCGGGAATCGTAGGTGCGGACCTCCTTGAGCCGGCGCTCGTCCTCCTTGTTCTCCACGCGGTGGTACACCTGATTGTACAGTTCCTCAAAGGCCCCGCCGCACAGGAAGAACATGCGACCGGTATTCAGCGCCGCCTCCATGCGCTGCCCGGCCGGGTCTCGCAACACATAGCGGACCTGTTCCCCCTCAATAAAGGTCAGCAGGGCCTGCTGCAGGGAGAGGCCGGTCACGTCGGGCTTTCCTGCCAGGCGGCCGGAAATCTTGTCCACCTCATCCAGGCAGATGGTCCCGCGCTCCATCTGGGCTATCAGGGCCTGAGGCGGGGCATCGGGGCCGAGCAGCCGCCGGGCATCAACCTCCAGATGCTGGAACACGCGCAGCACGTCCACATCGCCATTCTCATCCACCAGGGTGCGGGCATTGACGATGCACATGGCCGCAAACGGGCGGAAGGCCTCATGGCTCATGAAAAACTGCTGAATGGCCCGCATCAGGGTTGTTTTGCCTGTGCCCGAGCTGCCGATGAGAAAGACCCGCCCGCCACGGATGCCGCGCAGGTGCTTGTAAATGGACACCGCCACGCCGCGCAGGGGTTCTTCCTGGCCTAGCACGCGAGCGGCAAGAAAATCGTAAATATGCTGGGGCATAAGCCCCTGAGGCGAGGCGGGTGGCGCAGTGACCATGCGGAGACCTCCAGTGGCGGGATGGGCCGGCAGCCAAACTCTGCAGCCCGGCAATCCTGCAGCAAATGCGCGCAGGAGGCAACGAAGAACCGGTCGGCTTTGCAGAGTTTTTCATCTGCCGGCGCCAGGGCGCGCAACAGCCGCGGAGGAGGACTCCCCCCCGCGGCTGGGTGTGGCGCATTAGGCGCGTCAGCAAGGACTCTGGCGAAGGCTACAGCTGCTGCAGCACCCACACCGCCCGGCCGACCACGCGTTCGTCGCGTTTCTCCACGGGCAGGTATTGCTCGGGGTGGTCGGGATTTTCCGTACGCAGGACAAAGCGGCCTTTTTCCTCATCCAGGAAGATACGGCGGATGCCCAATCCTTCGAACGGGATAAACACGCCGTACAGTTCGCCGGACAGGATGTTTTTCTGGTCGGTATCCAATCCCACATACGCACCACGGCGAATGAGCGGCTCCATGGAGGAGGCATCCATTTTTACCACGGTGATGCTGGTTCTGGCCAGGGAGAGGGGGATGGACAGTTTGCCGATGCTTTTGGGCATCCATTTGCCCGTGGCGGCGTCGATACCCTGCATGCCAAACACGGTGACGATCTGGGCCTTGCTGTCCGGCTCGGCATACTTGGCAGCCTCTTCGCGCAAGCTGGCAGCCTGGGGGCCGTCATACGGCTCGTAGCCCTGCTCGCTCTTGAGGTACATGGGCCCGAGGCCGCTTTTCAGCCAGTCCGGGTTCAGCCCGTATTTTTCAAAGAGCTTGAGGTACCAGTCGGACGGCACGGAATCCCTGCGTTTGGCATCGGAAATGCTCGATTGCCGAATATCGAGCACTTCTGCGAGCTCCACCTGGGTACGAGTGTTGGTGGCAACCTTGATGCGATCGAAAATTTCTTCAAAACCAGGCACGCGGCAACTCCTTATGGTGTGTGGAGAAAAGGGAGGCTGACTCCCGATTCACCTTGACAGAGAAAAAACTGCCCTATATCTAGGCAGTAGTTCGTTCAAGCTGTTCTGGTAATTATAATATAATCGAAGAAACAATTCAAATTCTTGACCTGCTCATGACAGACTCTCCTCCTTCAAGCGCCCCCCCTCCTTCTTCTTCGGGAGACAGCTTCCTCGCGGCATTGCTTGCGGATCCTCACAAAGATCGCCAGCATAAGCTCGAGGCCTGGCTCTCCTACCATCGGATTCTGAAAAACCGGCTCGCAGTTGATCTGGGTGTCCATCCTTCGATGATATCCAGAATCATCAAGGGAGACCGGGCTCCCAAGGAACGCATCGAGCAACTGATTGCCTTAGGCATTCCCGCACAACTTCTCCCGTCCCCGTCGCGGCCACCTGGCCGCCCAAAAGGAACAACGAAACAAAAATCATCTTCCTTGAAGCAATGAAGGGCAATGTACCCTCTTGCCTGTGTGCTGCACGCTCGCACACACGCAAGTGCATACGTAATTCAAATTCAATGCCAGCGCACACCGGGCGAGACGAGAAAAAAAGAGTAAAGTTTATGCACCGCTAGGCCTCGCGCCCGGAAAGTGAAGGGGCTTCGGCTGATGCGATTTCTGCTGTGGGTGATACAATAGCGTACCAAAGCTTGTCACATGTTACAGTTGGGCGATAGCCTGTTTGGGTGTAGATGGATTCTTGGTAATATTTTCAGTGATCCGAGGGAGGTTGTATTTGCCAAACACGGACTAGGGAAAACCCGCATTGCCGGAACGAAGATGCGGGGATTCGGCAGAGCGAAGGTGCAAACAACAATACAATATCTAGTTTGCGTTGGCAATATCCAAAAAACCGCGGCGACCCCTCAGCCAGCGCAGGGGGGCGCCGCGGTTTTTTGGAGATGGTTACGGCAGGTACTGGAAAAAGCCGTGCGCGTTTGGCGTAAGCACCATGCGGGTGCGGCCTTTGAGGCCGGACGCATAGGCCTCAAGACTGCGGGAAAACGCGTAGAAATCCGGGTCTGCGCCGTATGCATCCGCATAAATGCGGACTGCCTCGGCATCCCCCTGGCCCAGGAGAACCTCGGCCTCCCGCCGGGCCTCAGCAAGAATCACCGTGCGTTCCCGGTCTGCCTCGGAGCGGATCTTGGCGGCTTCTTCCTCGCCTTCGGAGCGGTACTGCTTGGCCTGCCGCTTTCGTTCGGCAGACATACGATTGTAGATGGACTTCTGGTTCTGTTCGGGCAGGTCGGTGCGCTTGATGCGGACGTCCACCACCTCAATGCCGTACTCTGAAATGAGCCGGGAGGACCGCTCGGTCACTTCCGTCATGATGGCTGCGCGTTTGGCGGAAACCACCTCGGTCATGGAGTAGCGGCCCAGCGCTTCGCGCAGTTCGGAGTAAATGACATCATCAAGACGCTGCAGGGCGCCATCCATGGTCCGGACGCTTTGGTAGAACTTCAGGGGGTCGGTAATGCGCCACTTGGCATAGTTGTCCACCAGGAGCGTTTTTTTGTCGCTGGTGAGAATCTCGCGGGCCCGGGCGTCGTAATCCAGGATGCGCGCATCAAACCAGATGGCGTTTTGCCACGGCAGCTTGAAATGCAGACCCGGGGCGGACACCACCGTCACAGGCCGGCCAAGCTCAAGAATAATGGCCGTCTGAACCTGGGATACCGTGTAACACGACAGCGACGCAGCCAGCACGAGGACAAAGACCATCAGGCCCAACAGGAGGGACTTCTTCATGGCTGCCCCCCCCGGGAGCCTTGCGTCCCAGGCGTCAGGTTCTGGCCGGGAGCCGGCGCAGCCCCGGCGGCGGGGGCTGCCATGGACGCCCCGAGGGCTTCAGGGGGTACCAGCTGAAAGTACGGGGTGGTCCGGTTGGCGATGTCACCCTCCATGAGAAGTTTGTCCATCTGCGGGTTGGACAGAATGGTTTCCATGGTTTCGATGCGCAGTCGCTCCCGCGTGATATCCGGCGCCGTCTTGTACGCCTCCAGCACGGCAGAGAAGCGGGCGGCCTCACCCTGGGCCTTGCGGATCACGCCCTGCTGTGTGCCTTTGGCATCGTTGACGATGCGGGCGGCCTCGCCGCGGGCCTTGGGCAGGATGTCGTTGCTGTAGGCCTGGGCTTCGTTGATGAAGCGGTTCTTGTCCTCGCGGGCGCTGGCCACATCCTTGAAGTCGTCAGCCACTTCCTTGGGGGGATGCACGTCCTGCAACTGCACGGCCACCACCTGAATCCCGGCCCGGTAGCGGTCCAGCACGCCCTGCATCAGGCGCATGGTATCGGCCTGGATGGATTCCTTCTTGTCCGTGAGCACACTGTCGATGAGGTTGTAGCCCACCACCTCGCGCATGGCTGCCTCGGCCACATGCTTGACGGTGTCGTCCTGGTTTTGGACGTTGAACAGAAACTCCACGGGCTCTTTGATGCGGTATTGCACGATGAACTGTACGTCCACGATGTTCTCGTCGCCCGTCAGCATCAAGCTTTCTTCAGGCTTGGCGCGGTTTTGCCCCTGCTGGTACTGCCGGCCGCCCTGCAGGGAAACAAAGCCGACTTCCACGCGGCGGAATTCGGTCACCTTGGGGGTGAGCACCCGCTCCACAGGGTAGGGGAGGTGGTAATGCCAGCCCGGATCCGTCACCCGATGGTAGGCGCCAAAACGCAGCACCACCCCAACCTCGGCAGGCTCCACGATGTAAAACCCCGTGAGCATCCACAGCATGACGATGACGGCCAGCACAACCTTGGCGCCGGGCGTTTTGAGCTGCTTCAAGGTGTCTTTGAATTTGTCCAGATCCGGGCCTTCGCCAGAGCCACCGGAGCCACCAGAGCCGCCGGAACCTCCAGGGCGGGAGCCCCAGGGGCCTTGCGGCTTTCGCGCATTGAGTTTGTCCCAATCCCAGTTCATAGTGTGCATGGTTCTAGAGGACTTGCAGAACCAGGTCAAGTGAGGGAAAATTAACAGCAGCCTGATGTTGCGGTTCTCCTTCTGGACAGGGTGTCTGTTCCATAGGATACTCGCCCCATGACTGCCGCCATCTCTGCCACCACGACTTCCGGCCCCCGCATCTTGCTTGTCGAGGATGAAGAGTCCATCGCCAGCGCCGTGGTCTATGCCCTTTCGCGCGAGGGCTTCGCCGTCTCCTGGCGCGGCCTGGGCCGGGAGGGGCTGGCGCTCTTCCGGGAAGCCGGTGCGGATCTTGTCATCCTGGACGTGGGCCTGCCGGACATGAGTGGCCTGGACGTCTGCCGCGAGCTCAAGCCCTCCGGCGTCCCCGTGATCTTTCTCACCGCCCGCAACGACGAGGTGGACCGCGTGGTGGGCCTGGAGCTTGGCGGGGACGATTACGTCACCAAGCCCTTCAGCCCGCGGGAGCTGGCCGCCAGGGTCCGGGCCGTGCTGCGCCGGGTGCTGCCGCCCGAGGCGCCGCTGCCGCCACCTGCCGCGCCAGGCGCTGTGCCGGCATCCCCGCCTGAGCAGGGCACGGGTTCCCTGTTTCAGGTGGATCGCCAGCGTTGCCACATCGCCTATCAACATGTCCCCCTGGCCCTGACCAAGTATGAGTACCTGCTCCTCCTGCGCCTCCTGGAAGCCCCGGGGCAGGTGCTTTCCCGGGGGCAGATCATGGAACAGGCCTGGCAGAGCGCGGACACCAGCCTGGAGCGCAGTGTGGACACGCATGTGAAGTCTCTCCGGGCCAAGCTGCGGCAGGTGGATCCGGAGTTCGATCCCATCATCACCCACCGCGGTTTCGGCTACTCCCTGCAGGAACGCAAACCGTGAGCCTGCGCCGCAAGCTCTTCCTGGCTCTGACTTTTCTGACTGGCCTGAGTCTGGTCTTCCTGCTGGATATCGTCCTCGACGAACTCAAGCCGGCCATGCGCCGGACCGTGGAAGAGACACTCATCGACACCTCGGTCATGCTCGCCGAACTGGCCCGGGACGACATGGCTGCCGGGCAGCTGGAGGATGGCAGGCTGGTGGCTGCCCTGACCCGCTACACCACCCGCCAGCCCGATGCCGTGGTCTGGGGCGTGCGCAAGGACCGCACTGACCATCGCGTCTACATCACAGACGCCCGGGGCATCGTCCGCTTCGATTCCGACGGCGGCCAGGATGTGGGCAAGGATTATTCCCAGTGGAACGACGTCCACCTGACGCTCCAGGGGCGCTACGGCGCCAGGACCTCGCCCCAGCATCCCGACACCGGGGCGGTGATGTACGTGGCCGCGCCTGTTCTGGCCGGGAATGGCACGCTCCTTGGCGTGCTCAGTGTGGGCAAGCCGGCCGCCAGCATTGAACCGCATTTCGCCGCCACCAGGGCCCGGCTGCTGCGGGCCGGGGTATTGCTTTTCGGCGCGGCGGTGTTGCTCTCGCTGGTGCTGGCCTGGTGGCACGGGCGGGATGTCATCCGGCTGGGGCGTTATGCCGCGGCCGTGGCCCAGGGCAGGCGCACGGCGTTGCCTTCCCTGCGCACCAAGGAAATCCGCCAGCTGGGCGGGCTGGTGGAAACCATGCGCACGGAGCTGGAAGGCCGGGCCCACGTGGAACGCACGGTGCTGGCCCTGGCCCACGAACTCAAATCCCCGCTCACAGCCGTGACCGCGGCCATGGAGCTGCTGGAAGACCCGGCCATGCCCGAGATCGATCGGGTGCGCTTTCTGGAGCAGGTCCGCCGGGAGAGCGAGCGCATGGGAAGGATCATCGAACGCCTGCTGACCCTGGCCCGGCTGGAGGCGCGGCCGGCCTTGCGCGAGCCAGAGGCCATGGATCTGGCGGCCATCGCCCGCGGCGTGCTGCAAGAGCGGCACTGGCTGGTGGCTGCGCGGGAGATTCGGGTGGATGACCAGCTGCCGCCCGCCCTGCCCATGCTCGGCGAGGCCCAGCTGGCCCGGCAGGCCCTGGATGTGCTGCTGGAAAACGCCCTGGAATTCACCCCCCGCGGTGGTGGCATCCGTCTGGAAGGCGGCGTGGAGCAGGGCATGGTGGCCCTGCGCATCCATAATGATGGCCCAGCCATTCCCGAATACGCCCGGGACCGGCTTTTTGAAAGATTCTACTCCCTGCCCCGGCCGGACACGGGCCGCAAGAGCACCGGTCTGGGCCTGGCCCTGGCCCAGGAGGCCGCCGCACTTCACGGCGGGGCCATCGCCGTGGAAAATGACCCCGCCGGCGGCGTCATGGCCGTGCTGCGGCTGCCATTGGGGTGAATAGTATCCTCCCCGTCTCCCTCTCCCCGTCTTCATCCACCAACTCTTCACACAATCCACACGCTTCCCACCACAAGGCCTCGCAAAGCCCTCGCATGGCGGGGGCATTGTCTGTCCCGACGCCCCGGCATCCCACACGATCCGAACTGCCCGGCGCACTGCCGTTGGGCGCGCCTTTTGCGAGGCCGGTGGCGAATCAGGAGGGAACTTGTGAAACCATTGTTGAGAAAACTCAGTATCATCGGCGCGGTGCTGGTCATCAGCGCCCTGGTCCTGGCCATGCTGGAATCCCTGGTGGATGAGCGGAGCGATGCCAGCTGGCAGGCGCGCAACGACATCAGCGCCAACTGGGGCGGTGCACAGGAACTGGCAGGGCCGGTACTGCTCATCCCGTACAAGGTGGAGCTGCGCAACAAAAGCACCACCCGCAGTACCGCAAACGAGTCTGAAACCGTGGTGGAGCACGAGATTGTGGAACGGCGGCTGGTGGTTGCGCCAGCCAGCACCGCCGTGCACGGTGTCCTGAGCCCATCGGTGCGCAGCCGGGGCATTTATACCGTGAACACCTACATCGCGACACTGGAGGCCAAAGGGCGGTTTACAGTGGAACCGCCGGTGGCGGGCGTGGTGTTCCGCGGGGAACGCGTGGTGGAAGTGGGCCGCCCGCAGCTGGTGGTGGCCGTGCGCGAACCGCGCGGGATTGAAGGCGCGCCGGTGCTGGCGGCGGGGGATGAGACGCTGGCCCTCATTCCGGGGATGCCGGATGCCCAGTTCGTGTTCAGTGCCGGGTTCCGCGCCGAGTTGCCGGCCGGGGCGCTGGCGGCTCAAGGTGGAACGTCGGAGGCCCCATTGGTACTGCCCTTCTCCCTGTCCCTCAGGCTCAGGGGGACGGAATCCTTGAAGTTTATTCCGCTGGGACGGGAGTATGCGGTGGATCTGACCTCCTCCTGGCCGCATCCAAAGTTCATGGGCGCGTTTCTGCCAGCCGAGCGGTCCGTGACCGAGGCCGGCTTTACTGCGGATTGGCAGGTGACGGAACTGGCCATGGGGGCCGCGGGAACTATCGCAGGGATGCCAACAGGCGACTCCTCGGGCAACTGGGGCAGGCTCTCGACCAACGCCTTTGGCGTGGAGCTGTATGATCCCGTGGATATCTATCAGCAAACCACCCGCGCGGTGAAATACGGCCTGCTTTTTGTGCTGCTGACCTTCGTGTGCTTTTTCCTCGTGGAGCTGCTTGTCGGGCCGCCGGTGCATTGCATGCAATATCTGCTGGTTGCCAGTGTGTTGGCCGTGTTCTTCCTGCTCCTGCTGTCCCTGTCCGAACACCTGGGATTTGCCACGGCCTACGCCGCGGCGGGCGCGGCCTGTGTGGCGCTTTTTGGCTTTTATGCACGGCACGTGTTGCGCAGCCGGGTGCGCGGCGGACTCTTTGGCCTGGGACTGGCCCTGCTGTACGGCGCGCTCTACGCCATCCTGCAGTCCGAGGACAACGCGCTGCTTCTGGGCTCGGGGCTGGTCTTCCTGGCCCTGGCGGTGACGATCTACGTCACCCGCAGTCTGGACTGGCACCAGCTGGGCAAGGAGCCGGAATTTGCCCTGGGCAGTGAGTGAATTACGGAACGTGAGGAAAGACTATGAAAACACCAATCAGTCGAATCGGATACGCCAAGGTCATCCGCCTGCCGCAGCCATTGCTGGATGCCGGCGGCTTTGGCGAGGTGGTGGAACTGGAACTCCGGCCCGAGGGGTTGCTGCTGCGCCCTGTGGCCGGCCGGCGCGAGGAGCTTGATACCATGCCCGGCGACCGGATGCCCGAACAGACCAGACCGGCCGAGGCCATCTGGTCCTGGCTGGATTGATCCCCCGTCCGCCATCGCGACGGAGCACTCCGCGCACAAAAAAGCCCCCGGCGGATGCCGGGGGCTTGCGCATGCTGCGTGGCGGAAGGCTCAGGCCTTCTTCAGAAAGCAGGTCTTGAGGACCAGACCTTTAACCTTGTCCGCATTGCATTCAATTTCTTCAGGATTGTCCGTCAGCCGGATATTCTTGATCAAGGTGCCGCGCTTGAGGGTCACGGAGGAGCCTTTGACCTTCAGATCCTTGATGATGGTTACGTTGTCGCCGTTGTTGAGAATCGTGCCGTTGCTGTCTTTGACGGGGGTGTCGCTCATAAAACAAACCATCCTGTGGCGGAAATGACGTGACAAACGCGCCAGCCTGCCGCAGTCCGGCAGGCTGGCGCAGTGCGAACACACAATCGGGGAATCCTCGGCGGCCTAGACCACCATCACCAGCGGGACAACCACGGGGTCGCGGTCCAGAACCTTGCGGAAGAAACGCCGCAGGGCGCTGCGGATGCGCTCCTTGAGCTTGTCCACCTCGCCGGGGGGAACATTCTCGAAGATATCCAGGATGATGCACTGGGCATCCTCCAGAACATGGGAGTAGTGCTGGGTGAAGACGAAGCCCTTGGACTCCACCTGCGGGCCGTGGATGATCTCCCAGCTGGTCTCTTCCAGCACCAGGACCACGATGACCAACCCCTCGCCGCCCAGGAGCTGGCGCTCCTTGAGCACGGTGTGGCCCACATCGCCCACGCCCTTGCCGTCCACGTAAATGGCGTCGGCCGGGACGGCGTCCTCGAAGCGGATGCCGTGCTGGACAAAGGTCAGGGGCTGGCCGTCTTCCAGGACAATGGCCCGTTCCCCGGCCACGCCGCAGTGGCGGGCCAGGTCCGCATGCTTGACCAGATGGCGGTACTCCCCGTGAATGGGGATGAAGTACTTTGGTTTGACAGCTTCCAGCATCAGCCGCAGCTCTTCCTTGTAGGCGTGGCCGGAGGCGTGGATGTTGTGGATGCTTTCGTAAAAGACATCCGCGCCGAGCTTGTAGAGCTGGTTGATCACCCGGTAAATGGCCCGCACGTTGCCGGGGATGAACCGCGAGGACATGATGACCGTATCGCCCTCGTGGATGCGCAGGCTTTTGTGCTCGCCGGCGGTGATGCGGGTCAGGGCCGAGAGGGGTTCGCCCTGGGAGCCGGTCACCAGCAGCACCAGCTCGCGGTCTGGCACGGTGGGCACTTCCTCCAGCGGGATGTGCACGCCTTCCTTGGCGGCCAGAAAGCGCAGCTCCTGCGCCAGTTCGATGTTGGAGGAGATGGATTTGCCGGCCACGGCCACCTTGCGCCCCGTTTGCCAGGCCAGTTCGAACACTTCCTGCATCCGCTGGATATGGCTGGAAAAGAGCGTGACGAGGATCCGCCCCTGGGCGGCCTTGAAGATTTCCGAAAGCGAACTCATGATCTGGCGTTCGTTCAGGGAGTGGCCGTCTCGCTCGATGTTGGTGGAGTCCGAGAGCATGCAGAGCACGCCATCGGCGGCAAAGTCGCGGATGGCATCCATGTCCGTGGCGAGGTCGCCCATGGGTGCGGGATCGATCTTGAAGTCGCCGGTGTGCAGGATGCGGCCCAGGCTGGTCTCGAATCCCAGGGCAAAACCATCCACAATGGAATGGCAGACCGGGAAGAAGTTCACGGCCACGTCATCAAAGACAATGCGGTCGCGAGCCTGGACACGATGCAGGGTGGTGAATCGCTCAAGGTTGTGTTCGCGCAGCTTGTTGCGCACCAGGCCAAGGGTGAAGCCGGAGCCATAGATGGGGGCGTCCAGATGGCTCATGAGCCAGGGCAGGGCGCCGATGTGATCCTCATGCCCGTGGGTGAGGAGGATGGCTTTGAGCTTGTCCTTGTGTTCGAGGATGTAGTCGAAACGGGGAATGACAATGTCGATGCCCAGCAGATAGTCGTCGGGAAACATGAGGCCGCAGTCGATTACCAGCATGGTCTTTTCTGTTTCAAGCACCATGCAGTTGCGGCCGATTTCTCCCAGGCCGCCAAGGGGGGTAAGGCGGACGTGGGGATCCAGGGTCATCGTGCCTCCTGAGGGTTGGCTGCGAGCATGGGGTAATACACGCCCCGCAGCCGTTCATATTCGGTGGTCATGAGGGACTGCAACTCCTGACGCAGGGCGTCGCGGTCCTTCATGGTGTAGCGCTTGCTCGGGTGCATGACCGGCAGGGCCGTCAAGCGCAGCGGCCCATTCGGTTTATTGATCTTCATGGTTTCGCGGGCCGAGACGTCGCCCGCGCCGTGGATGAGCACCGGGACCACAGGGAGCCCGGATTTCAGGGCCAGGATCATCGCCCCGACCTGAAATTCCTGGAGCGTGTCAAAGGTAAACGCCCGGGTGCCTTCCGGAAAAATCACCACCGCCTGCCCGGCTTTGGCTTTTTCGATGGCTTCATCGATGGCTTTCATGGCCTGGCGTGGATTTTCCTGGTCCACACACACATTGCCGATGGCATGCATGGCTTTACCGAGGAAGGGTAGCGCGAACAAGGGCTTCTTGGCAACGAAACAACAGTCGTATTTTCGCAGTTTGGTGAAAAAAAGGCAGATATCAAGCTGGCTCTGATGATTGGCCATGATGATCATCGGCCCGGGCGGGGGCAGATGCTCCAAGTGGGTTTCCACCCGCACGCCGGCGCCAAGCAGGCCGCACTGCCCCCAGCCCCAGGTGGCCCAGGCCCGGTAGCGCAGCAGGCCCAGCCTGCCAATGGCCATGCACAGGATGCTGAAGAGGATGGTGCCGGGGATGAACAAGGCATGGAACCGCAGGGATCGCAGGAACGCAAAAAATTGCTGCATGGCGTCAGGATGGTTGGTCTGTGGAACGTTGATCAATGCAAAGGGCGAGGCAAGTATTTCGGATTGCCTGAGGAGATATAAAGCAGATCGGGCGCGAAGGGAAGGGCGGGGGCGGGACGGAAAAAACCGGCCCCACCGTGAAGGCGGGGCCGGCTGAGGAGGTACGCGAACCACGCAGGGGGAGAAGGACTATTCGTCCTCGTTGTCCTTGGCTTTCTTTTTCTTGGCCGCCGGTTTGAATTTCGGCTGGGGCTTGGCGGCATCCTCTTTGGCTTGTGCTTCCTTCTCTTTGGCCAATCCATTGGAGTTGGCGATGAGCCACCGGCCATCGGCTTTGACCAAGTCGAACTCATCGGTTGTATCGAATTTGCCTTCCTCGGTAGTCTTGCCCTTTTTCATAGTTGAGACACATTCCCCCATCCGCTTGATTTTGCATCGTTCCGGGCTGTACTCAGCCACTTCGTAGCTTAAACGGGAGATGTCAAAAGTGAGTTTCTGGCGCCAGTTGGGATTGTTTTCATTCACCTGATTGTATGTCAGGACATATGCCCTGGTCATCACGTCTTTGATGCCAGGATCAGCAAGCGCTAACATGGCTGGGCCATCCATGTTACTCCAGGCAAAGTCATAGGCCTTCAATGTTAGCAAGGCGTTATCCTTGTCCTGCTCCATCTTCCGCTCTGCCACCTTTTTGGCATATTCCTTGGCCAGGGCCTGTTGCTTGCGTTCCTCGGCCTTGCTGGGCTTTTTCCCGGCCTTGCCGGACGGTTCCGCGTTGGCCACGGCCGGGCCGGCCATGGGTTTGATGGTCTTGTCCAGGTCGGCCACTGCCTTCTGGATCAGCCGCTGGACCAGCGAATCCACGGTAAAGGCGGAGGTGGTCTTTTCCGAGATGCCCAGGGCGGCGTTCAGCTCATCCTGGGCCACTTGCTTTTCTTCCACAGAACCGGAATGCACGATTGTCCCGGTGTCAGGATCGATGACCTTGTACCCCAGGGTCACTTGCCAGGTGGTGTTGTAGTCGTAAGCCTTGATGGACGAAATGGCGGCATTGGCGCTTTTGCCCAGGCCGGAATCGTCGCCGCGGGTGGCCAGGAGGATGCCCAGCTCCACAATGGCGCCCAGGATCTGCCCGTCGCCACCCTTGGCCTCCCAGGCGATGGGCTCGGCCTTGAGCACATCAAAGGCCATCAGATAGCGGGCCGTGGGCAGGCTGGATTTGCGAAAAAGGCGCAGGGCATCGGCGTCGCTCATGGTGGCGGCCAGGGCAATTTCCTCAAACAGCGGCTGTTGGTCCGCATTCTCCAGCACAGTGAAGTTGGCCTTGCTCAGTTCGAGTTCGGCAAAGTCGCAGAGGCTGTTCTTGCAATACTTATGCACGTAGGCCGCGGAACGGGTGTTGAACGTGCCGGGCAGGACCACCACCGGCGGGCCGGTCATATTGGCATTTTGATATTCAACGGGCTTGTATACGGCAGCTTCGGCCATCTCATGGGCCTTGGTTTTGGCCCCGGCGCACCCGGAGAGCAGTGCGGCCGCCAGGCAGAGCCACAGCCATTTCGACAACCATCCAGACCTGCGACCAGATACCCCACGGACATTTTCAGCATTCACGACAGCCCCCTGTTTCTGCGCCCTGGCGTCCCGTGCCCATAGCTGCACAGGATTTCTTGTGGTAAGCCAGGGAAAAGGTGAATTCTGACAAACGTATATGAAAAACATTACAAAATGTCAATAAAAATCCACTCAGGCGATGCGGGAAACTGCCGTTCGGCAAAAAAACACCCCGGAACCAGCCTCGGTTCCGGGGTGCTGCGCCTGCACGGTGCAGGACGTTCCATAACGCAAGCTAGTCCGCTGCACGTTCCTTCTGGTATTCAGCAATGACCTTCTCGGCCACCGGCGGCGGGGCTTCCTCGTAGTGATCGAACTCCATGGCAAAGGTGCCCTGGCCCGCGGTCATGGCCCGCAGATCCGGGGCGTAGCGCAGCATCTCGCTCATGGGCACGTGGGCCTTGATTTCCGTGACGCCCGCGGTGGAGTCTGACCCCAGGACCTTGCCGCGCCGGGAGGAGAGGTCACCGATGACGTCACCCATGTTCTCGTCGGGGATGGAGATGGTGGCCAGCATGATCGGTTCCAGCAGCACGGGTTTGGCGGTCTCCATGGCTTTTTTGAAGGCCAGGGAGCCGGCAATCTTGAAGGCCATTTCCGAGCTGTCCACGGTGTGGTAGCTGCCGTCGTGACAGGTGGCCTTGAAGTCCACCATGGGGTAGCCGGCCAGAAAGCCGCGCTGGGCGCTTTCCTGCACGCCCTTGTCCACGGCCGGGATGTACTGCCGGGGGATGACGCCGCCGACAATGGCATCCACGTATTCGTACCCCGCGCCGCGCGGCAGGGGCTCGAACCTGACCCAGCAATCGCCGAACTGGCCGCGGCCGCCGGACTGCTTTTTGTGCCGGCCCTGGACATCGGCCGTGCCCTTGATGGTCTCGCGGTAGGGGACCTTGGGAGTTTTGAGGATAATTTCCACCTTGTAGCGACGTTTGGCGCGCTCCACGGCGGTTTCGATGTGCATCTGGCCCATGCCGGAGAGCAGGATATCCCCGCTTTCCTCGTCGCGGGAAAGCCGCAGGGTGACATCTTCGTCCAGGAGCTTGTGCACGGCCTGGTAGACCTTGTCTTCCTCGCCCTTTTCCTTGGGGGCGAGGGCGTAGGTCAGCAGTGGCGGGGCGATGGCCGGGGCGGCCAGGGCAAAGGGGGCTTTTTCAGCAGCCAGGGTGTCCCCGGTGGCGGTGTTCTTGAGTTTGGCCACGGCCACGATGGCGCCGCATTCGGCAGCCTCCTTGGTGGGGGTCTGGGTCTTGCCCAGGAGCTGCAGGAGCTGCCCCACGCGTTCCAGCTCGCCGGTGCGGCTGTTCAGGTATTGCGTGTCCGCGGTGAAGGAGCCCGAGAGCACCCGGACCAACGACAGCTGCCCGGCAAAGGGATCGGACAGCGTCTTGAAGACAAAGGCCGCCGCGGGCTGCTCGTCGGAAGAAGGGCGCTCCGAGGCGTCCTGGCCCAGCCAGCCCGGCCGTTCCAGGGGCGAGGGGAAAAGTTGTTGCACGACGTTGAGAATGAGCGCACCGCCCTTGTTCTGCAACGCAGCGCTGACCACCACAGGCACCAGGGAGCGATTGAGCACGCCCGCGCGCAGGCCGCTCTGGATGTCCTCGGCAGAGAGCTCGCCGGCGTCCAGATACCGTTCCATGAGGGTTTCATCGCTTTCGGCGATGTTTTCGATGGCCGTTTCGCGCAGGGTGGCGGCTTCGTCAGCCAGCTCTTCGGGAATGTCGCTTTCCTTGAGCGTGCCGTCCTTCTGGAACAGCAGGGCCTTGTTGGCCATCAGATCCACCACGCCCACAAAATGGTCCTGCTGGCCGATGGGCAGGTGCAGCAAAACTGGCCTCACGCCCAGGACAGAGGACAAGGACGCGAAAGCCATGGAAAAATCAGCGCGGTCGCGATCCAGTTTGGTGATGCAGATCATGCCCGGCAGGCCGGCTGCGGCGGCCTGCTGCCAGAGCTTGCGGGCCAGGGGGCGCGCACCGTCCACAGCGTCCACACAAAAGAGCACGGCGTCCGCGGCGGTCAGCAGCAGGGGCATGTCGCCGATAAAATTGTTTTCCCCGGGGGTGTCCAGCAGGTAGTGCGGGCTCTTGTTCCAGGCGAACTGGGCCACGGCAGGCTGGATGCTGCCGCGTCGCTTTATTTCCTCGGGTTCGTAGTCAAGGCAGGTGGCGCCTTCTTCGATGGACCCGAGGCGGGACAAGGCCCCCGCGGTGTGCAGCAACATTTCGGCAAGGGAGGTTTTGCCCGAACCGCCCGCGCCTGCGAGGGCGTAGGTGCGGTGGGCGTCCAGACGTTTGGCCATGGGTCGCTCCTTCCTGTTGGAGGACAGTGAACGGTGACAAAACGGCCGACTGCGCGACAATCTGGTGACACTGTCACTTGCGTAGAGCGTCGGGCCAATGCTTGTCAAGCCATGGTCCGTTGATCGGCCAGTCAATTCCACCGTCAGCCGAGGCGGCAGCGTTGCCAGCCACGCACGGCGTTAATGCGCCACACGGCTGTGGCCGTCTGAAGATCCGCACGGGAGAGGACCGCTTCCTGGATGGCGCCGCAGGCCAGCAGCCGGGCACGCCGCACGCCCGGCAGGAGGCCGCAGCACAGGGAGGGCGTCAGCAACTGGCCCTCCAGATCGAGCACGAGATTGCCGTAACAACATTCCGTCAGCTCGCCACGGGCATTGTAGAGGATGACGTCATGGGCCTCGGGGAACCGGGCCAGGGCGGCGTCGTAGCGCACCCGGCAGGTGGTTTTGTGAGGCAATAGGGGATCCGCGGTGTCCACGGGGCAGCTGTCCACAGCCAGCCGCAGCACCTCGCGTTGCACGGGCGGCAGGGCATGGGACTCGATGCGAAAACTGCCTTCACGCTCCACCAGCAGCCGCAGTTTGGCCCGTTGCGTGTCGGAGCGCTTGGCCAGGTCCGCCAGGGTCGTCCGGATGGCCTCCTCGGGAAACGCGAATCCCAAGGCCGCGGCCGAAGTCCGGCAGCGGGCCAGGTGGTCCTCCAGCAGGGGGATGCGGCCCCGGTGCAGGAGCAGGCTTTCCAGCAGGGCAAAGGGCGCGGCCGCCGGGTCGGCAAACTGCAATTTGAGCTGGCATTCGGCAAATTCGCCGGATTCGGTGGAGTCCCAGGTCACCCCGCCGCCCACGGAGCACGTCGCCCGACCGGCACTTCCAGCAGGCTCCACGTACCGGGTCAGAGTGCGGATGGGCACACTGCAGATGACTTCCCCGCCGGGCCGGATCAGGCCGATGGCCCCGCAGTACACGCCGCGCGGCTGGGGTTCCAGCTCCCGGATCAGCCGCATGGCCGCCAGCTTGGGCGCGCCGGTGATGGAGCCGCAAGGGAACAGCGCGGCCAGGATTTCCGCCAGACGCACGCCAGGGCGCAGGGTGGCGCGGACGTCGGAAACCATCTGCCAGACCGTGGGGTAGGCCTCCACCCTGCAGCAGGCGTCCACCCACACGCCGCCGGGTCGGGCCACCCGGCCGAGATCATTGCGCAACAGATCGACGATCATCACATTTTCCGCCCGCTCCTTGGGGGAGGTCATCAACGCGTTGGCCAGGGCGGCATCCTCCGCGGGGGTGCGGCCGCGCCGGACCGTGCCTTTCATTGGCCGGGCCAGCAGTTCGTCCCCCAGGCGATGAAAAAACAATTCCGGCGAGCAGGAAAGAAGCTGCACCTCACCCAGGTCGAGGAATGCGCCAAAGCCCGGCTGCATGGCGGCCAGCAGGGCCTGGTGCCAGGCCAGGGCATCGCCCTGGCTGCTGCAGGAAAAGGGCAGGGTGTAATTGACCTGATAGATTTCCCCCGTGCGCAACTGCTCGCGGATGCGGCGAAAAGTATCTGCATAGGCCGCTTCATCCACCTGCTGCCGCCAGGGGCCGTGGCAGTGCAGGCCGCTGGGGTGAAAGGGCTGGCACGGCGCGGCAAAGCTCGCCGCCCAGGCCAGGGGCAGGGGGCTGTCAGCGGGAAGCGCATGGGTCTGCATGGCCGGATCAAAGGCCGGCGCGGCCTCGTAGGTCAAAAAGAACACCACCCAACGGCCGGCCATGGCTGCCGCCTCGGCGAACTCCAGCACCGGCCGCACCGCGTCCAGCCGGCGGGCCTGCCGGACAGCGAGGGGCGCCTCGAACGCGGCGGACCAGTCCGGCCCGGTGTGGCGGGAATGGCTTGAGAGCAGAATTCGGCAGGGCATGGCGGGCCAGATCAGAGCAAGGGCCAGGTCAGGGCCAGGTCAGGTCAGGTCAGGATCAGGGCAGGGCAGCCTGCAGGCGGGCCGGCTGCTGCCGCGGCGAACCACCGGCGTTGCGGGCCGGCGTGTGGTTGCCCGGCGCCATGGCCGGGACCTGCTCGCAGACCAGGCCTCGCCGGCTGAGGATCTTGACGATGGATTCCCGGCCCACAAGGTGCCCGGCGCCCACGACCACAAAGGCGTGCTCATTGCGGTCCAGCAGGGCCTCAATGCCCTTGGCCATGTGCTGATTGCGGCGGTCGAACAGCAGCGCGTAAAACGGCTCCAGCTCCGGGCGTTCCTGACGGTCCTCGAAGGTGAGCCGGTCCATTTCCCCGGCGTCGCCGCGTTTCCAGGCTTCCAGGGTGGCCTTGGTGAAGCGGGGCATGTCATCCATCTCCTCCAGGGCCTGGAGCAGAACGGCCTCTTGCACGGCGGGCGAGAGCTCCTGGTCCATGGTCAGTTGAAACTCCAGCGTTTCCAGCTCGCGGATGGGCATGCCAGCGGCCCGGGCCCGGCGCAGGAAGTGTTCGTCCACACCGTAGTTGGTGGAATAGCCCATCGCCTCCATGCGCTGGTTGGAGAGCACGGCCATCAGTCCCAGGGGTTTGAGGGTCATCAGGCGGGAGGGCAGGCCGCTTTTGGACAAAAAGGCCGAGACCTTGGCCTCGCCGTCCGGAGTCAGGACGTCACGCAGGGTCTGGTCCTCGGGCAGGCGGGTGAAGGCGTCCAGCTTGGGGGCGATTTCGGCCAGTTTTTCCGGGGAAACATCCACTTCCACGGCCAGGGTTTTGGAATCCAGAAAGGCGCGGTTCACGGCCGGATCCACCGGATACAGCGAGGCATCGGCCATGTGCAGGCTGCCCAGCAGATAGGCGACGGCCTGGCCCTTGCTGATCCGCCACATGAACGTGCGGGCCGGCTGATCTGACGCGGGCTCCGCAGCAAAGGCCCCGCAAGGCGCTATGAGGCCACTGCACAGCAGCAGGGCGAGACCCAGCAAGACAAACGGGGCGCGAGCACGGCCCATGCGGACATCCTTTGCTGAAAGATTGCGAGGGAATATCCTCTTCTGACGGCAACGCTGGGGGGAAACCACGAACATGTCATGCCGCCGTCACCCATTCTTCACCCAAGATGGAGATACGCAAGAAGCATACCCGCGGAAGCTGTCGGGGGCAATGCCGCAGGCGCGTCCCGAGGCCCCGGGCCTGCCGTTGCAGGCGATGTCTGGGCCGTAGCGCGCTCCCCCGCGCGGCGGACCGTGCCCGTCAACAAAGGAACGAGTTCGATATGTTCAAAAACACCTCCATTGGCCTGGCCGTCACTCTGTTGCTGGTCTCCTCGCTGTCCTTGTTCCTTGGCGGCCTTGGCGCGGCCAACTATTCGTTCAACAAGCAGGAGAAGGAAGCCGCCCTGCAGGCCATGGGGGCCCAGGTGGCCTCCCGGCTGGCCCTGGGGCTGGTGGGGCCGCTCTGGAATCTGGAGAAGAAGCAGGCCGAGGAGGTCATCGCCAGCGAGATGCTGGCCCGCGATGTGGCAGCCATAGCGGTGACCGAGGGTAACGCCACGCGCGTATTTACCGGCCTGGGCCGCGGGCAGGACTGGAAGCCAACCTCCCTGAACGCCCTGGACGAGATCCCGCGGGATGAGATCCTGGAATTTTCCAACCCCGTCCTGCGCGGGGACAAGCAGATTGGCATGGCGCATGTGTATCTCACCTCGAAGTTTCTGCGCCAGGAGCTTTGGGATCTGCTGCTCATCACCGTGGGCGCGGTGCTTGCGGCGGACGCCATCATCGTCCTGGCGCTGCTCCTGGCCCTCAAACAGGTGCTGCTCACCCCCCTCAAGCGGCTGGAAAAATACGCCAGCACCGTCGGGGCGGGGGAGTTGACCTGCACCGAGCCGGCCGGGCGGTACATGGGCGAGCTCCTGGGATTGAAAAACGCCCTGGCCGGCATGGTGTGCAACCTGGGCGAGACCATCCAGCAGGTCCAGGCCAAGGAGCAGGAGGCCCTGGCCCTGGCCAGGAGCGCGGAGGAGGCCCGCACCGTGGCTGAAGAGGCCCGGGAGGCGGCCGTGGCCTCACGCAAGCAGGGGATGATGGAAGCCGCGGCAGTCCTGGAAGAAGCCGTGGCCCATCTGGCCACCTCCTCACATTCCCTGGCCGGGCAGGTGGAGCAGGTTTCTGTCGGCGCGCAGGATCAGCGGACCAAGATTGCCGAGACCCTCACCGCGGTGGCCGAGATGACCGCCACGGTGCTCGAAGTGGCCAGGAATGCCCAGGAAGCCGCCACCCAGGCCGAGCGCAGCCAGGAAAAAGCCAGCGAGGGCGACCGCATCGTGGCCCAGGCCGGCGCGGCCGTGACTGAACTGGAGCAGAAGGTCGGCTCCCTGCGCGAGAACATGGACCGCCTGGGACGCCGCGCGGCGGACATCGGCGGTGTCATCACGGTGATTCAGGACATTGCCGACCAGACCAACCTGCTGGCCCTGAACGCGGCCATCGAGGCGGCCCGGGCCGGGGACGCCGGCCGTGGCTTTGCCGTGGTGGCCGACGAAGTCCGCAAACTGGCGGAAAAGACCATGCACGCCACCAAGGAAGTCTCGGGCTCCATCACGGCCATCCAGCAGGAGACGCGGTCCAGCCTGCAGGTGGCCGAGGGGGTGGGCGTCACGGTCACCCAGGTCACCTCCCAGACCAGCCAGGCCCGGACCTCGCTGGACACCATCGTCCAGCTGGCCCTGACCTCCGCCGGGCAGATCCAGTCCATCGCCTCGGCGTCGGAGCAGCAGTCCGCCGCTTCGGACGAAATCCAGCGCGCCGTGGAATCCATCAATCTGGTGGCCGAGGACACCGCCCGCAAGATGGACCACGCCAACAATTCCCTGGCCGATCTGGCTGCCCTGGCCCAGGAGCTGGACGCCCTGACCCAACAACTCAAAAGCGCCAACTGAGCGCCACCTATCCTCATGAACCGCAGAATGGAGCATTGTATGCGCATGACCGGCCGGATGTTGCTGCTGGCAACAGTGTTCATCCTCTTTCCTCTGAGCGCGCACGGCCAGGGGCAGCAATTCACCGTCGGCGTGGAAGCCATCGACTACTACCCTCTCTACGCCGGCGACGGCGGGGAGTATCGGGGCTATGCCCGCGACCTGCTGGACGCCTTTGCCAAGAAGCAGGGATATGTCTTCAAGTACGAGCCGCTGCCCATCAAGCGGCTGTTCCAGGCCTTCCTGACGGAACAGGCCCTGGATTTCAAATTTCCGGACAACCCCTACTGGAGCCAGGACATGCGTCAGGGCCTGGAGGTGCGGTACAGCGAGCCGGCCGTGCAGTACATCGATGGCGTCATGGTCCTGCCCGAGCGCAAGGGGGGTGGTCCGGAGGGCCTGAAGGTTCTCGGCATCATCGGCGGGTTCACGGCGTTCGAATATCTGGAGCAAATCAAATCCGGTGCGATGACCGTGGACGAAAGCACCGAATACAGCGCCATGCTGCAAAAGGCCATCATGGGCCGGGTGGATGCCGCGTATTCCAGCGTGGCCGTGGCCAACTATCAGCTGCGGGACGTGCTCAAGCAGCCGGAGGCGCTGGTGCTGGACGCCAGCCTGCCGCACACAAAGTCCGGCTACCAGCTCTCCACCATCAGGCATCCGCAGATTATTGAAGAATTCAACCAGTTCCTCAAGGACGAGGCTGCCCTTGTCCAACAGCTCAAGGACAAATACCAAGCCGAGGCCGGGGTGCAGTAAGCCAAGTCGGCGCAACGGCGCCCGACACACCACCAGTGCGCCACCACGCGAAAACGCCCCGGCTGCTGCAGGCAACCGGGGCGCTGGCGTGTTGAAGACCAAAACAGACTATTCGCGGGTGTACACCAGCTTGCCAGTGGTCATGCGCAGGCGCTGGCTGATCATCCTGGCGATATTCTTGAGCATTTTGATGCCGATGGCCGGGTAGGTGGAGGCGATGTGCTCAAAGCTTTCGCGGGAGAGCACGAGCATGCTGACATTGTCGCGCGCAATGGCCGAGGCCGAGCGGGGCTCCTCATCGATGAAGGCCATCTCCCCGAAGTGGGTGCGCGGGCTCAGGGTGACGACGATTTTTTCCAGGCAGTCGTGGCTTTCCTTGATGATGTCCACACGGCCTTCAGTGATGAAGGCCATGTAACGTTCCTTGTCTCCCTGGCGGAAAATCTCCTCGCCCTTGGAGTAGGAATGCATGGAAAGGTACTTGGCGATGACTTCCACTTCCTCGCGGGAGAAATCCTTGCCCCACTTGGTTTCATCAAACAGATTGGCGATTTCGGCGGTGGTTTTCACAGGCAAAGCTCGCAGCGTTGCAGGTGCGTGCACAGGTGCTGCCGGTTCATGACCTGGCAAACACGGTATGCCCGCAGCATAACAGGGTGCCGGAAATACGCAAGTCCTTAGCGGCGCCACAGGGTCCAGGGACGCGGCAGGCGGGCCAGACGGCGGACGGCAGTGGCCTCGGGGCCGGGCTGCAGGTCCAGGGCCTGGGCGATGCGCTGCCGAAGGGCCGGATCCTCCAGCAACGGGGTGAAGGCCTGGCTGCGAGCCAGTTCCGTCAGCCGCCTGATGCGGGCGGACGTGTCCGGATGGGTGCGGAAGAGGGAGGGGTTGGGATCCTGCCGGCCGGGGAACAGCACGCGGGCCAGCATGGGTTGCTGGGCCCGTTCCAGGCGGGCCAGCGCACTGGCCAGGGCCAGAGGATCGCCGCACAGACGCACGGCCTCCAGATCCGCCTCCAGCTCCCGGGAACGTGAGAGCGCCAGCTGCAACAGGGCCGAGGCCATGGGCGCGGCCAGCAGGATGGCGATCAGCAGCCAGGGTACGGGGTGCTTTTCCACCAGCAGCCAGGGTATGTGCAGCAGCAACAGCAACTGGCCCATGAAGGAAAAGCTGGAAGTGACGCGACCGGCCACGTCGGCCATGGCCATGACGCGCATGTCGTTGTTGCGCAGATGGGAAATCTCATGGGCCATCACGGCGGCCAGCTCCCGGAGGGGCAGGGCCTGCAAAAGCCCCTCGCTCAGCGCCAGGGCGGGAGGTTCTCCGCCGGCTGTGCCGGTGTGGCCAGTGCCTCCCACGGCAAAGGCGTTCAGCTGTGGCGAAGGCACCAGGAACAGCGTGGGCAGGGAGGTGATGCCGGCCTGGGAGCAAAGGGCGTCGCGCACCAGATGCAGGGCCGGAGCCTGGGAAGGCGCCAGGGGAACAGCGCCATACAGTCGCAGCACCGCCCGCGGGGCCAGCCGGGGCATGAACAACAGCAGTCCGGCCATGAGCAACACGGCCCAGACAAGCCCTTCGCGCCCGGCCACGGCCCAGCCGACAAAACCAGCCAGGGCGGCGTTGGACGCCAGGAGAAGCAGGGAGTGCAAAAGATTGCGCTGCCGGTGCTCCAGCAACGGGCTGACGGGAGGGGAAGCGAAAAGACGATTCATGACATGTCGCCTGAATGCCAGGGCAGAACCTGCAGGCCGCAACCGCGGCAGAGGGAGACGAGGCGCACGCTTCGGCGGGGTCCGGCTGGCGCGTCGGAAACAAGGGTTGGCGAAAAACGCTAGTGGGCGCGGCACTCCTCGCACAGACCGTAGAGGTACATGCGGTGGGAGGTCAGAGAAAAGCCATGGCGGGCGGCCAGCTCCACCTGCAGAGCTTCGATGCGTTCATCCACCACTTCCAGATTTTTGCCACACCGTTCGCAGATGAGATGGTCGTGGTGTTCTTCGCCAAGATTGCTTTCATAGCGCGTAAGCCCGTCGCCAAAATGCACTTCCTTGGCCAGCCCGGAATCTGAAAGCAGCTTGAGAGTGCGGTACACCGTGGCTTGCCCGATGTGTGGGTCGCGCTTTTTGACCTGCTCGTACAATTCTTCAGAGGCGACATGACCGCGATGCTTCATGAACACATCCAGAATGCACATGCGCTGCGGCGTGAGCTTAAGCTGGTTCTTGGCCAGGTATTCCTGGAACACGTGATGGGCAGGAGGCTTCTTGGTGGACATTTTTCACTCTAATGGTATGCATTCCCTTTACCGGATACAATACACACAATCTGCCAAGGCTGCAACCGTTGCGGCAGATGAAGTCCTGACACGCCTGCTGCAGTGCGGTGCGTGTGTGAGTTGCCGGCATACGGGGCGGGGCGCAGTGCCGGCAGGCTGCAGCACCGCGCCCCGCCCATAGGTCAGGCGCGCAGGGATTGCATATACCGCTGGCCCAGGGCCCGGGTACGCTCCGCCAGGCTTTTGATATCCGGCTTGGAAATCTGATCATCCGCGCCCACAGCTTCGCCCTTGTGGCGCAGGCTTTCGGTAATCAGGGAAGAAAAAAGCAGCACGGGCGTGGGCTTGAGGGTGGGATCATCCTTGATGCGTTTGGTCAGGGAATGGCCGTCCATTTCTGGCATTTCGATGTCGGAGATGATCACCTGCACAAATTCGTGGATGGGCCGGTTCTGTTCGGCGGCGCTGCGTTTCCAGAGCTGGAGCTGCTCCCAGGCCTTGGCGCCGTCTTCGGTGGCCGTCACTTCAAAACCCAGTTTGGAGAGATTCCCAGCCATCATGCTGCGGATGGTGCCGGAGTCGTCCGCAATGAGGACCTTGTATCGGCCGGAGTCTTCCGGGGTGGCGGCGTTGGGTGGGGAGGGAGGCAGGTCAAAGGCATCCATTTCCTGCAACGCCAGGGAGGGACAAAGCTCGCTGACAATCTTCTCCATGTCCAGAATAAAGAGCACCCGGTCTTCCAGATTGACCACGCCGGTGATGGACTCGCCGGAGAAGTGCAGCATCTGGGGGCTCGGCGGCCGGATCTGCTCCCAGCTCAGGCGGTGAATGCGGGTGACGCCGCTGACGAGAAAGGCGTTGGTGACACGGTTGAACTCCGTGACGATGACCTTTTCCGCCTCCACGCCGGCTTTGGTTTTGCCCAGCCATTGCGAGAGATCCACCAGGGGGATGATGCGTTCGCGCAGGTTGAAGGCGCCCATCACCGAGGGGTGGGGGAGGTTGGGCATTTCCGTGATTTTGGGCACCCGGATAATCTCCAGCACCTTGGCCACGTTAATGCCGTAGTAGCCAGTGTATTTCTTGCCGTTGGCAAGGGTTTCCGTCAGATAAAACTCGACGATTTCCAGCTCATTGGTGCCGGATTCCAAAAGAATATTGGTTTGGCTCATGGATCCCCTCACGCTCCTGGCCGTGACTATCCTGAGGTTGACGCCCCGGCTCTCCCCCTTGAAACATCCAACGGGCCGGCGGCGCATGGCGCGTGGCAGCAAAAGAACGGTCATGCGGCAAGCCGGTGGGAACTTGCCGCATGACCGTTTCTTACCAGAGATTTTGCGACAAATCTACTGCAGTATGACGGCAACTGTCTTACAAAAGAGACTGCAAGGCCCAGCTGCGTGACAAATACCCCGTTTGCGCAAGGGGTTCCAGGGTCTGTCGTGAGCCGATGACGCAGAACCGGGCCGTTGGCAGCGCGCCCTGCAGGAACCGGCCGAGCCGGCGCAGGTCTTCCACGGTGGCAGTGAGGATCTCCTCACGCATGCGCTGGCGGCCGGCGTTGGTGTCATTGGTCAGGCGGCGCAGGGTGGCCACGTAGCCTTTGGTATCGGGCAGCATGTAGCTGTCCACCTCGTTGATGGCACCGAGGATGGCCTTTTCCATGCCCGCGGGGCTCAGATCCACATTCGCCAGCCAGTCTCCCAGGGCCAGGAAGGCTTCCACCGTGCGTTCCACGTTGGGATCGCGGTAGGAGACCAGATTGAAGGCCCCGGAGAGCCGGTCCATGAAGCAGAAGGCACCGTACGCCCCGCCCTGAACGCGGATTTTTTCCCACAAATACCCCGAGCGCAGGAATCGTGCGGCCAATTGCAGGGAGCCGTGCGCAGCCAGCCCCTGGCCGTAGCAGTCCAGTCCCAGGCCGACGAAATTCACCAGGGAGGGGATGCACAGGGCTTCGGCCGCGGGGATGTCCAGGAGCGGAGCGCCTGCGTTGCCTGACGCCGCCTCGCCCGCAGGAGGGGTGGGCAACGCGGCAACGAGCCGGGCCAGGGCCGGTTCCATGCGGGCCAGGGCATCTGCATCGGCGGTCATGTTCACCACCATCCGGCCGCGGTGCAGCAGCCGCTCGCGCAGGGAGAGCAGGGCCTGCCGCAGGGCCGGCCAGTCGGCCTCCACCTGCTCGGCCAGCCGGCGCAGGCCGTACAGCTGCTCCAGGCCGCCCATGAGCTCGCCGACCCGGCCCGCGGCGTTGAGCCCGGCCCGCAGGCGGGAGACGACGATGCCGTGCCCGGCCGGGGCCAGGCTTTCTTCCATCTGGGCTTTTTCTTCCAGGATCAGCTGCCGGATGCGGTCCTGGTCCGCCAGGGTGGCCTCCAGGAGCACTTCCTTCAGAATATCGAAAAAAGCCTGATGGTTGGACACGGTGGCTTTGCCGCGCAACAAGAGCAGCTGGACCGGCCGGCCATTGGCGGATGCGCCCGGGCCGGAATCGGGCAGGCGGGTGCCGGCAAAGGTGGCCGGATCGATGCCACCGGTGACGGCGTTGATGTGCATGCCCAGGGAGATGAAGTCCCGCGAGGCCGTGCCCGTCTCCAGCAGGGCCCGGCCGAAGAGCGGGAGCAGGGCCAGCTCGTCCCGGCCGAGGCCATCGAGGTGGAAGCCGAGGTCCAGATAGACCACGCCGGCGGTGTCCAGACCATGCGTCCAGACCGTGACGCCGGACAGGGTGTTCTCCTCGATGGGCAGGATGTGATTTTCCCGTGGCAGATCAGCCACCTGAAGGTGAGGGATGCGCTTGAGCAGTTCCGGGTCGTCCGGTTCGGCCTGGGCGGCCTCCAGCAGGGCGGCCTCGCGGGCGGCGTCTGCCTCAATGTCCGGGTTTGTGGCTCGCAGGGCGGCGACCGTTTCCGTCAGTCGGGCAACTTCCTCGGCCTCGCGGCGGGCGGCCAGGGTCGGGTCCGGGGTGAGCAACACGGTGGTGCGGTGGGGATTGTCCAGCAGCTGGGTGCGGATCATCTCCTCAAAGACGCGCTCGCCCGCGGCCAGCCGGGCTTTCAGATGGGCCAGGGGGGCCTCAAACGCCAGCAGGGCCAGGGGATCCTTGTCATACAGCCAGGTGGAGAGAGCCCGGAGCATGAGATTGAGCCCGCGTGGGTAGCTGCCGGTGTTGTTCTCCCGCAGGTCGAACTCCACGGTGTTCACCGCCGCGGCAACATATTCTTCGGGAAAGCCCTCGTCCGCCAGGGTGCGCAGGGTTTCCAGGATGAGCGGCTCCACGGCCGGCGCGTCCTCGGGAGCCACGCCCTTGAGGCCGGTGGAAAAGAACATCTGCCGCAGTTCGGATTCAAGCCCGCCGCCGGCCAGATCCTCGCCCAGGCCGCTGTCCAGCAGGGCCTGGCGCAGGGGCGCGCCGGGCAGGCCGACAAGCAGCTCGTCCAGCATGTTCCAGGCCAGGTTTTCCGCTGCGGCGGCCACACTGTCATCGGCAAGGGTTTCGCCCAGGAGCCAGTTGCAGCAGACATAGGCCTTCTGGCCGCCTTCCTCGCCGCTGGCGTAAACGTCCTGCACCTGCCGGGGCGCGTCAAAGCGGGGCTGGGGCGGGATGGCCGAGCCGGCCAGGGCGTCCGGCCGGGGATCGAACTGGTCGATGTACTCCGCCACCCGGCGCAGGCGCTCGTCTTCGGGATCGTCGCCGTAGCCAAAGAAAAAGGCATTGGCCGGATGATAGTAGCGGGCGTGGAAGTCCTTGAATTCCTCGTAGGTCAGTTCGGGGATGACGGCGGGGTCGCCGCCGGAATCCAGGCTGTAGAGGGTGTCCGGGTACAGGGAATGCTGGACCAGCTCGCGGAAGACGCTGTCCGGCGAGGAATACGCGCCCTTCATTTCGTTGTAGACCACGCCCTTGAACTGCAGGGCCGGCCGGCCTTCGACAGCGCCGCCATCGGCAGGAGCCGGGGCCAGGTGCCAGCCTTCCTGCATGAAGATCTCCCTGGTGATGCGAGGGAAGAACACCGCATCCAGATAGACGTCCATGAGGTTGTAAAAATCCTTGGCATGCGTGGAGGCCACAGGATAACATGTCTTATCGGGATAGGTGAAGGCGTTCAGAAACGTCTGCAAGGAGCCCTTCATCAGTTCCACAAACGGTTCTTTCACGGGATATTTTCTGGAGCCGCAGAGGACGGAATGTTCCAGAATGTGCGCCACGCCCGTGGAGTTTCTGGGCGGCGTGCGGAACGAGACGGCAAAGACCTTGTTGTCATCCGCATTGCACAAGGAAAGATAGCGCGCGCCTGTCTTTTCGTGTCTCCACAAATGAACCTGCGTATGATATTCCTGCAGCGTGGTGTCACGCTCCAGAACAAAACCGTGCACGATGCGCGAAGATGTCATGCTGTTCCTCCAAAAACGGGCCGCGACAGAAGGATGCACCGCAGCCATGATCCCGCGAGGTATACATGAGTTGTCCGACAAATAAAACCATTGTCCTCACGGGGGCGTCGCACGGCATCGGCCGGGCCCTGGCCGACGCCCTGGCCATGCAGGGCGCGAATCTCGTGCTGAACGCCCGCAGCAAGGCCCCCCTCAAGGAGGCCAAAAAAACCCTCGAAGCCGGCTACAAGATCAAGGTGGCTGTGGTGGAAGGGGACGCGGCCAAGGCCAGGACCGTCCGCGCCTGCATGGAGGCGGCCACGGCCCTGGGCGGGTTTAATGGGGTGGTGCATGCCGCCGGCGTGCTGCATCCCGGCCCCACGCTCTGGGAGCTGGACGAGCGCCGCTACGACGAGGTGGTGGGCGCCAGCTGCAAGGCCGCCTGGCAACTGGCCCGGGCGGCGTATCCGCTGCTCATGCGCCAGGAGGGCAGCTTTTTTGTGGTCTTCGGATCGGGCGCGGCCTCCATCGCCATGCCGGGCATTGGGCTGTACTGCGCGGCCAAGGCCTTTGAGGAACACCTCATGCGCCAGCTGGCTGCAGAGACGGACAAGGTGACCTGCTTTGCCTACCAGCCGGGCAAGGTGGAGACGCGCATGCAGCAGCAGGCTCGCGAGGCAGTGGGCGGCGCGGCCGAGCGGGTCCATGCGGTCTTCCGGCCCTGGAAGGAGGACAAGGTGCTGCTCTCGGCCCAGGCCTCGGCGGCCTGGCTGGCCCGGCTGCTGTGCGAAGGGGATCTGGCCGCGCGGCACGGGCAGGTGGTGCGGGTGGATCAGGTGCTGCCGGCTCAGACTGCGGACAAGCCGTGATTGTGCGCGTTCCTTCGCCCTTGCGGGTGTGGCAGGCCTTCCGGGTGTTGCACACCGTGTTTCTGGTGGTGCGCAGGCGCACACGGTTCCTTGGCTTGGCGCCCCTGTCACCGGAGGCGCTCCGGGCGCAGATTGTCGGTTTGGGTGTGGCCTTTCTCAAGCTGGCCCAGGTGCTGGCCACGCGGCCGGACTTCTTTCCGCCGGAACACCTGGCCCAGCTGAAGACCATTCACGATGAGCTGGCGCCCATGCCGCGGGAGGATTTTCTGCAGGTGTATGCCGCGGCGTTCGGCGGGGTGCCGGGCTCGCCGTCGGGGCCATTTATTTCTTTCGAGGAAACACCCCTGGCCAGCGCCTCCATCGGCCAGGTGCACCGGGCCGTGCTGCCCTCGGGCGAGGTGGTGGCCGTCAAGCTCCGGCGGCGGGGGATTCAGGGGCAGGTCCGGCAGGATATCCGCATCCTCAAGGGGCTGCTGTGGTGCTTTTCGCCATTTTTCAGCCGGGATACGCGCAATTCCCTGGAGGCCCTCATCGCGGAGTTCGCAGCCATGGTCGTCAAGGAGGCGGACATGGCCGTGGAGTTGGAACATCTGGAAAAGTTCCGCGAGGCCTATGCCCGGCTGGGCGAGGAGCTCGGCGTGGTGCTGCCGCGGCCGTTCCGGGGACTGTGCTCCCACGATGCCCTGGTGATGAGTTTTGAACCCGGCATGCGCATTGACGACCGTGCGGCCCTGGAAGCGGCGGATATCGACTTTGCCAGGGTGATGGGAACGCTGGTCAAATTTTATGTGGAGCAGATGCTTGTCCGCGGGTTCTTTCACTGCGATCCGCATCCCGGCAACCTCCTGGTGCGCGAGGACGGAACCCTGGTGCTCCTGGACTTTGGCATGGTCCGCCGCCTGGGCAAAACCACCCGCGTGGCCATGATCGAGGTGGTCAAGAGCGCGCACGAGCGGGATCTGGAAACCTTCGTCGCAGCCTGCAAACGCCTGGGCATCATCGCGCCCGGCGCGTCCGAGACGTTGATGCTGGAATTTGCCGAACGGATGTTCGCCATCTTCGGCAATGACAACCTGAGCGCCACGGACATGCAGACCCTGGCTTTTGACGTCCTGGCCAGCATGCAGGAACTGCCTTTCAAGCTGCCGCAGGAAATCGTGTACGTCACCCGCGTCTCCAGTCTGGTGGAGGGGCTGGGGGCGACCTATCTGGATAATTTCAACGGCGTCAAAGACATCCTGCCCGTGCTCTTCCTCAATCTGGACCGTGCCCTGGGCGGTGGCGAGGCGCTCTGGCCCTCGCTGAAGGCCGAGATCCTCGGCCTGCCCCTGCAGTGGCGGCGGGCCAAGCAGGTGCTGTTGCAGCTGGCGGACTCGAACCTGGAAGTCCGCCTTTCCCCGCACACACTGGAATGCCTGCTGGATGCCCTGGCCGCCCGCTGCCGGCCCCTGGCACAGAGCGCCCTGCTGGTGGCGGCGGGCTTTTTCCTGTTGCAGTTCGAAGAGATCTCGCGCGGCTGGGCCGTGGCGGCCTTTGCGGCGGGCGTTTTGCGCGGCTGGCTGGCGTTGCGGTAGGTGGCTCACCACCCCAGCTGGCGCTGCATGAAGACCACGGCCATGCCCAGGAGCATGGCTGCCAGCATGTTCCGGCTGCGCCAGGCCACCAGGGCGGTGATGCTCGCGGCCAGCAGGCCCCAGGGGCCGGCCTTGGCGATGGAAGGCACCACCAGGGAGAGCAGCAGCGCGCCGGGCAGGGCGTCCATACCGCGCCGCAGGCGCCCGGTCCGGGGGAGCCGCTCGGCCAGCAGCAACCCGCCGGCCCGCAGGGCATAGGTGCCGGCGGCAGCCAGGCCGATGGCCAGCATCACTTGGATATTACTGGAGAGTGGCATGGCTGGGTTCCTCCAGGGAATGTTCCGGGGAATGTGCTGGCCTTGGGTGACCAGACGAGGTCTGATCGGAGGCTGTCCTGTCCGGCTGGAGCATGGCCGCCACTGCGCCGCCCAGTCCGCCAATGACGATGTACCATTTGCCCGGCAGCAAGCGCTCGGCCAGTACGGCCAGCACCGCCGCGGCCAGCCAGGGCAGGGCGTCCCGTTTGCCGCGCCACAGCCCCACGGTGAGGGCCGTGAACACCGCGGTAAAGGCAAAATCCAGGGCATAGGCCTCGGGATGTTCGATGAAGGATCCGCCTAAGAGTCCGGCCAGGGTGCCCAGGGTCCAGATGAGAATCAGGCAGACCCCGCCACCCAGCAGAAACTGCGTGGATCCCCGCCCCCGGCGCGTTTCGGCCATGGTCACGGCCCAGTTCTCGTCGGCCACCAGATGGATGATGCCCAGCTTGCGCCAGAGCGGCTCGCCCCGGAAGAGCGGGGCCAGGGATGCGCCCACCAGCAAATAGCGCAGATTGATCACCAGCGCGGCCACGGCCATCTCAATGACCGGCAGGCCATGCGCCGCGGTGCTGTTCCACATTTCCACCATCACGAACTGCGCGGACCCGGCAAAGATGGCCAGATCCATCCCCAGCAGTTCCAGCCAGCCCAGTCCCTTTTGTGCGGCCAGTACGCCGAGCACGCTGCCATAGACCCCCACGCTGGCGGCCACGGGCAGCATGGCCGTGACGCCGCGCCTGAATTCCGATGCCATGGATGCTTCCTCAACTGATGAATGTCCGTTCCATGCGGCGCTTGTGCCACAAGGGCGCGGGCGGCGGCTTGAACGAAATTGCTCGGCCGGGCGGCGGGGCCGGTCTACAGCCCGCGAAGGAAGGCGCCGGGGGTCAGGCCATGGACGGCCTTGAAGCGTCTGGTAAAGTGGCTCTGGTCTGCAAAGCCGGCTTCGGCCGCGGCTTCGGCCGGGCTCAGGCCGCGTTCCAGGGCCTGACGGCCCAGGCGGACCCGGCGCCGCAGCAGCCAGGCATGGGGGGTGAGCCCGGTGGCGTCCTTGAACACGCGCAGGAAGTGGAACTTGGAGAGCCCGGCCAGGGCGGCCAGGGTTTCCAGGGAGGGGTTCTCGCCGGGGTGCTCCAGCACCTGGGCTTCCAGATAGTCCCGGGCCAGGCGCACGGCCCGGGCATGGTGGGCGTGCCGGGCGTCCGGAAGGGTCATCTTTGGGAAGGTGTGACGGGAAAACAGGTCGTGCAGGACGGCGGGCAGCAGATCATCAATGCGCTCGGGTTCGGTTTCGGCCAGGCGAAGGGACAGATCCAGCCGGCGGGCCAGGGGGGCGTCCACGGTGACGGGGGAACGAAAGGCGTGCAGATCCCGGCTGCGGAAGGCCTCGCCGAATATCGCCTCCAGGGCGGGCAGGCCGACGTAGACCATGCGGTAGGCGTAGCCGGTGCGGGAGGCGGCCTCGCCGTCGTGCACCTCGTCCGGGTTGACGCTGATGATGGACAGGGGCGGGGCCTCGTGCCGGGCGCCCTTGTGCACAAAGCGCTGGCCGCCTTCCTCGATCACGCCCAGGGCGAATTCGTCATGGGTGTGGCGGTCGAAGGCAAAGGAGGTGAAGCGGGCCTTGAAGAGCCGGAACTCGGGATGTCCCGGCGGAGTCCAGAGCCGGGCGTCGTTGAGCAATGGGGTGGCAGTGGCGGGCGAGGGCATGGGGGCAGTGTAGTCACGGCCGGGCGGTGAGGCAACTGTTCGCCGCGGGGATCGGGCCGTCACGAGGGTCTGACCGCCATGGGGATTAGACGGTCAGACAACGACAATGCGGTCCAGCACGTCCTGGATGCGGTCGAGCAGGGTGGTGACGGCGGCGGTGTCCCCGGATCGGGCGGCCTGCTCCAGCCGTGCGCCCAGAATGCCCAGGGGCGGAAAACCGAAGGCCGCAGCCTCGCCCTTGAGCTGATGCCCCAGCCGGACCAGGGCCTCCGCCTGCGCTGCGTTCAGCCCGGCATCTGGCCCGGTACTTGGCTCGGTACTTGGCCCTGTACGGTACGGCGCAATCTTGGTGCGCACGGACTGCAGGAACGTGGGAGCCAGACTCTTGAGTTCCGGATCCACGCAAACAGGAATGGGGCTGCCGTCCTGGGGATACTCGCCATCAGCCGGCGGTATCTGACACACCGGCTCATGAGGTGAGATCGGAGGTACCAGGCCGAACTCGGCCGTCACCCCCCGTAGCTCCAGGCCCACATGCCGGCCGATGGCGTCCAGCAATTCCTGGCGGGTGACAGGTTTGGTCAGGTGTGCGGAACAGCCGGCCTGCAGGCTGCGGTCACGTTCCTCCTCAAGGGCATGGGCGGTCATGGCCAGCACGGGCGTGGGCGGCAGGCCCTCCACCGCCTCCAGCTCCCGGATGGCCCGGGTGGCGGTGTACCCGTCCATGACCGGCATCTGCATGTCCATCAGCACCACATCAAAGCGGTGTTCCCCAAACAGACGCAGCCCCTCTTCACCATTTTGCGCCACCGTGACCCTGCAGGGGGTTCCCTTGAGGTAGGAGGCTACCACAAAGGCATTGAATTCAGAGTCTTCCACCAACAGGATGCGGCAGGTGCCCGAGGGGGTGCGCGCAGAGGAGGGCAGGTTTTCCAGCTCCGGTTCCCCTGGGGGCGGGGCGTGAGTCGAGGTGGTTGCCGAGGTGCGCAGGCCGGTGTCCTCGGGCAACTCCAGTTCCAGCGCCAGATAGAAGGTGCTGCCCTGGCCGGGTTCGCTTTCCAGCCAGATGCGACCGCCCAGGAGCCGGGTCAGCTCGCGGCACAGAGCAAGCCCCAGCCCGCTGCCTCCGAACTGGCGGGTGGTGGAGGTATCTGCCTGGACAAAACGATGGAAGACCAGATCCTGCTTGGACTCGGGGATGCCAGGGCCGGTATCGGCCACCTCAAAAAGCACCTCCACGGTGCTGTCCTGCTGTCTCAGCAGCGTGGCCTGGACGCGAATGCTCCCCTGTTGGGTGAATTTTACAGCATTTTCAAGGAGGTTGGACAGAATCTGCTGCAGACGGAGGCTGTCTCCCAGCAGCCGGTCAGGCAGACCCGGATCCAGGATACACTCCAGGCGCAAGCCCTTGGCCTGACAGCGCTGGGTGAAGAGATCCCGCAGCCGGGAGAGCAGGTCCGCCGGACGGAAAGGAGCTTTTTCCAGAAGCATGCGACCAGACTCGGCCCGGCTAAGGTCCAGGATGTTGTTGATGATGGCCATGAGTGATTCACCTGAGGTGCGCAGGACCTGGACGAAGCCTTCCTGCTCGCGGTCCAGCCGGGTGGTTCCCAGCACTTCGGCCATGCCCAGGATGGCGTTCATGGGGGTGCGGATTTCATGACTCATGGCGGCCAGAAAGCGGGACTTGGCCTGGTCGGCCTCCCGGGCCTGGCGGCTGGCCTCCTGCAGTTCGCGGGTCATGCGCTGGCGCGCGGTCACATCCTGGCACACGCCGAGCACGCCGCGGGCGCGGCCCTGGGCATCCGGCACAGCCATGAAGCGGAGTTCGATGTTGTGTGCGCCCCCTTGGGCATCCTTCACGTCCACCACATTCACCATGGGAGCCCCCGTCGCCAGGGCCTGCCGCTCCAGAAGTTCCCGGCGCGGATCGGACCTGCCGGCTGCGCCGTACAGGGCCGGCAGGGCTGGCAGGGGCGGAGGGCCAAGACTCCACAACTGCCGGAGGCTGGCATCCTTCCAGTACACATGCAGGCCAAGATCCTGCAGCGCCAGTTCCAGGAGATGAAGCTGCTCGCGCAGGGAGTTCTCGGTCTGCATGCCGGTATCCACATCAAGCAGACCGCCGGTCAGGCGGAGCACCTGCCCGGTGGGGCCAACTTGCGAGGGCGCACCGCGCAGGCGGCACCACTGCCAGCTGCCTGTGGCATTTTTGCAGCGCAGGAGCAGGTCCAGCCGGAGTGCCTGCCCTTGGAGCACACCGGTCAGGGCGCTCCGAAAACTGGCTGCGTCCTCGGGGTGCACCAGGGCCAGTAGGCTGTGGGGCGCGTCCGGCTTGCCCGGCTGCCGCGGCGGGTAGCCCAGCAGCGGGCGCCAGGCCTGGGAATGGGTGAAATCATCGCTGATGGTGTCAAACTCCCAGGGGGCATCCACCACGGCGGCCACAAGGGTGCGCAATCGGTCGGCCTCCTGCCGCAGGGCGGCCTCAGTGCTCCGGCGCCGGCCCAGTTCCCGGTGCAGCAGCACCGCACCGGCAGCGAGACCCAGCAGCAGGACAAACAGCAGGATGGCTGCCGTCTCGCTTCCTGCCGACGGCAGCTGCGCGGCCAGGGTGGATAAGTCCAGAGGCTGGAGCATGTGCGCGCCGGAATGGTTGCAGGTGGGAGAGGCAGAGACGGTTGCAGCATTGCACAGGGAGAGGAAAAAGAAAATGGGGCGCGAAGGATTTTGCTTCCGTCACGGCAGGAAACGTGTATGCTGCTTCCATGCGCCGACCTGTCTTTTCCCCTTGCGCCCTTGGAGTGATGATCCTGAGCGTGCTGCTGACTTCCGCTGCGCTGGCGGACAGTCCTGCGCCTGCTCGGAACAAGACGGACTCTGTTCCCCTGGTCCATACCCTGACTGTCCGGCTGTTTCCCCAGCAGGGACGGCTGGAAATGCAGGATGTCATCACCCTGCCGGCTCATCCCCCGGCTGCCCTGGAATTGCGCATGGCCCGTCAGCTGGAGCAGGTGACAGCCCGCATGCTGCCACCCGATGGTGCCCAGGCCGCAGCAGTGGACTTGACCGTGGAAAACGAATCCGGCCGGCTGCGCATTGCCCTGCCCGAGGCGGCCGGTGGCCGGAACATCCTGCTCCAGGCCAGCTGTCTCTTTCAGGAGGATGTGGAAGAGGCCCCGGCCAACATGGACAACCCCGGCTTTGGCGTGGAAGGGGTCATTCATCCAAAAGGCGTCATGCTTCTGGCTGGCAGCGGCTGGCATCCCATGTCCCTGCATGCGGGGGGAGATGTCTTCCGCGTGACTGTGCGCGCGCCGCAAGGCATGCGCGCCGTGACCACCGGCCGGCTCCTCTCCCTGCAGGACGAAGGGGAGGAGAGCGTGAGTGTGTGGGAAAGCCCGCCGGCAGCCTCCAACATGGGGCCGCTCCCCCTGGCGGCAGGGTGGTGGGACGTTCAGGAGGCCACCCCCGGGGGCGTCCGCGTGCTCACGTTTCTGACCAAGGAAAACACCGCCCTGGCTCCCCGGTACCTGGAGGCCTCGGCGCGTTGGATCACCCTGTACGAACGCCTGCACGGGCCGTATCCCTTTGCCCAGTTCATGGTGGTGGAGAACTTCCTGCCCACAGGCTACGGCTTCCCCGGCTTCACCCTGCTTGGCGGGGCGGTGCTGCGGCTGCCATTCATTCCTGATACCAGCCTCAGGCACGAAATTGCCCACTGCTGGTGGGGCAACGGCGTTTACGTGGATTACAGCCAGGGCAACTGGTGCGAGGGCCTGACCACGTATGTGGCCGATTACCTGAGCGAGGAGGAAAAATCCCCCGAAGCGGCCCGGGAATACCGCCTGCGCACC
This sequence comes from Megalodesulfovibrio paquesii, assembly GCF_054653055.1. Classification (NCBI taxonomy): domain Bacteria; kingdom Pseudomonadati; phylum Thermodesulfobacteriota; class Desulfovibrionia; order Desulfovibrionales; family Desulfovibrionaceae; genus Megalodesulfovibrio; species Megalodesulfovibrio paquesii. Next base: position 131,893 of record NZ_BAAIGQ010000008.1, read on the forward strand.
TTGCGGCGTTATGCCCAGCTGGCTGCCGGCAAAGAGGATTTTCCGCTGGCCCGCTTCGCCTCGCGCTTCAGTCCGGCCAGCCAGGCCGTGGGCTACGGCAAGGCCATGTTCGTCTTCCACATGATCCGCATCCGGCTGGGCGATGAAGCCTTCTGGCAATCGCTCAGGGACTTTTATCGCAACCATTTGTTCAAGGAAGCCGGCTGGGAGGAACTGCGCGCCGCCTTCGTCCGCTCAGGGGGATGGGACGAGGCGGAAAGCCACCGATTCCTGCAGCAGTGGATCGCCCGGTCCGGCGCACCGGCCCTGGCGTTGGAGCATGTACGGCGCGAACGCCGGGATGGCGGTTCAGGCCGGGAGGGCTGGGGGGTGCAGGCCCAGCTGACCCAGCGTGAGCCGGCATATTTCCTTCCCTTGCGCGTCCGGGTGGATATGGGCAACGCCGCCGTGGGCCGCGCGGTGCTCCTGGAGCAGGGGCGAACCGCGTTTGGTGTGGAAACTCCTGGCAAACCGCACGCCGTGGCCGTGGATCCCGAGGCCAACTGCTTCCGGTTGCTCACCCCGCAGGAGATTCCGGCCACCGTGGATTCCCTGAGAGGCTCCTCCAGCCTCACGGCCGTGCTTGGCGCGGGCGTGCCGGCCGAATATCACGAAGCGCTGGCCACCCTGCTGGCCGGCATTGCCCAGCCGCGGACCAGGGTGGTGGAAGAGCAATCTCTTCAGGAGGTTGATCTGCATGCCCTGGCGCATCGGGATCTGCTTTTCTTTGGCAGGCCAACCACACCGTTGGCCGAGACCTTGCTGGGGCAGGTCCCCGGGCTTCCGAACCCTTCCACCATTGCAGGGGGCGATTCTCAGGAGGCAGTGACCTTCTGGGTACACGGCCCGGCCGCAACGCCCGGACCGGCTCACGGCCTGCGCAGCCTGCTGGACATCCCGGCCGGCGCCTCCGTGCAGGGCGTGGCCAGGACGGCCTTCCTGCTCTCCCATTATGGCCGCTACAGCGTGCTTGTTTTTCGCGACGGGCAGAATGTGCTCAAGGAAACCTGGACACCTGGAGACGGCCCAGCCACGTTCCGATTCAAAGAGGAGTGACCCATGGCGCCAAGGAACACACTGGAAACAAGAGTGGGCAGGACTGCAGGCGGGGCATTGCGGGCACTGGCCGTCTTGGCGATGATGGCGGCGCTACTCCTGGCCGCCTTGCCGGGCCGGCCCGCCTGGGCAGAGACCTGTCAGTACACCACCGAATGGGGCGTGCTGACGCTGCAATTCAATTATGACAACGACACCTTCACCGGCAATTACCCACACAAGAACGGCCGCGTGGCCGGGGTGCTTTTTGGTACTGATCAGGGCAAAGGCCAGTGGGCCCAGTCCGACGGCGGTGGGTCCTTCCTGTTCCGCTTCCATGAGCGTGGGTTTACGGGCAAATGGAACTATACCTCGGACCAGAACTGGCGCGGTGACTGGAACGGCAAGCTGATCAAATGCTGGCGGGAATAGATTCCGGACTTGGTTATTTGGAAGGGGGGGCGCTGTTTCTGAAATAATGGCGCCCCCCGGTGCGTTGTTTTCCTATCCCTTTTTCCCCTGCGCAGCCACGGCGGCCTGCTTGGCGGCCACGGCCTCGGGGTCGCCCAGGTAGAAATGGCGGAGGGGGGCCAGGGTGTCGTCGAGTTCGTAGACCAGGGGCACGCCGGTGGGGATGTTCAGGGAGGCGATGGCCTCGTCGGACATCTGATCCAGATGCTTGACCATGGCGCGGATGGAGTTGCCATGCGCCGCGACGAGGAGCCGCTGGCCGCTGCGGATGGCCGGGGCAAGCTCACTTTCCCAGTATGGCAACACGCGGGCCACGGTGAGTTTGAGGCTTTCTGTGAGCGGCAGTTCGTCGGCGGTCAGGGCAGCGTAGCGGGGATCCTTGCCGGGGTGGCGGGGATCGTCGGGCGTCAGGGCCGGGGGCGGGGTGTCGTAGCTGCGCCGCCAGATGAAGACCTGCTCCTCGCCAAATTTGGCGGCCATCTCGCTCTTGTTCAGCCCCTGCAGCGCGCCGTAATGGCGTTCATTGAGCCGCCAGGATTTGCGCACCGGCAGCCAGAGATTGTCCATCTCGCCCTGGATGAGGTGCAGGGTCTCGATGGCCCGGCGCAGGTAGGAGGTGTAGCAGACGTCAAAGGTGTAGCCCCCGTCCTTGAGCAGCCGGGCGGCGTCCATGGCCTCCTGGCGGCCCTTGTCAGTCAGGCCGACATCGGTCCAGCCGGTGAAGCGGTTTTCGAGATTCCAGACGCTTTCGCCGTGACGCACAAGGACGAGGGTGAACATGCGAGAACTCCTGCGGATTGTGAGTGCGCGGATTATTTGAAGAGTTGCTCGTTCAGCCGCACGGCGCAAAAATCGCCGCACATGGCGCAGGCTTTTTTGGTATCGCTGGGGCCGCGGCGGCAGACCATGGCCGGGTCCAGGGCGCTCTGGGCCATGCCCTGCCAGTCCAGCCGGCCGCGGGCCTTGGAGATTTCCAGGTTGCGGGCCAGGGCGTGGGGCCGGCCCAGGGCCACTTCGCCAGCCTGGGCGGCAATGCGCGAGGCCATGACGCCCTGGCGGACGTCGTCAGCTTCGGGCAGGGTCAGGTGTTCGGCCGGGGTGACGTAGCAGAGGTAGTCGGCCCCGTGCTGCACGGCCAGGGCGCCGCCGATGGCCGCGGCGATGTGGTCGTAGCCGGGGGAACAGTCCACCACCAACGGTCCGAGGACGTACAGCGGCGCACCGTGGCACAGGCGCTTGATGCCCTGGATCTGCGCGCCCACCTGATGGAGCGGCACGTGGCCGGGGCCTTCGATCATCACCTGCACGCCGCGGGAGCGGGCGATCTTGGCCACCTCGCCAAGGACGATCACCTCTTCCCACTGGGCGGCGTCGCCGGCGTCCACGCCTGCGCCGGGCCGGAGGCCGTCGCCCAGGCTGATGACCACATTGTGTCTGGCACAGATGTCCATGACCTCATCCATGCGGTCGAGGAGGGGATTGTCCACTTGGTGCTTGCGCATCCAGGCCGCGGTGATGGAGCCCCCGCGGGAGACGATGCCCAGCACGCGGTTTCCTTCGTCCTGGGCCAGATCCGCGCCGCGGCGGGTCACGCCCATGTGCAGGGTCATGAAGTCCACGCCCTGCTCGGCCTGCTGGCGGATTTCCTCCACCAGATCGTCAGCAGTCCAGGAATGCATGTCGGCCTTGGCGTCCAGGCGGCGCTGCACCACGCCGTACAGGGGCACGGTGCCCAGGGGCACAGGGCAGCGGGCCAGCATTTCCACGCGGATGGGAGTCAGCTCGCCACCAGTGGAGAGGTCCATGACCGTGTCCGCACCGGCCTGCAGGGCTACGTCGAGCTTGGTCATTTCAGAGTTTTGGGAAAAGGCCAGGGGCGAGGCGCCCAGATTGGCATTGACCTTGACCGTGGCCGGTTGGCCCACGAGGATGGGCTTGATGCCGGGATGGCTGGGGTTGCCGAGCAGGACCATGGTCCCCTCGGCAATGGCCTGGGAGACGAGATCCAGCGGCAGGCCTTCGGCAGCGGCCAACTGGGGGAGGTGGGCATCGAGCATTTTCTGCAAGGCAGGATTCGGCGTGAAGGCGGACATGATTAAGTTCTCCAAGAGCACGGGCAGATGCGCAGCATGAGGGTGATGAAACGGTCCGGCCGGCGGAACGGTGTTGTACGAGCAATCAACCTAACCCAGGCGCGGTGAAAATGCCAGTCCCGAAACGATTGTTCCATATTTCACGGCTTGCCAGGGAGGAAAAGGAGATCTATGGTTGCAAGACGAAGGATGCGCCGATCTGTCGCAGGGGATGAAGATTCCACTTGCCAACGGCGCGGGCATCGAGTATCGAAGTCCTCTTTTCCATCCTTCCGCCAAGTTTCGTCAGGAGACGTGTCATGAAAAAAGAAGGCCATCCCAAGACCTTTGAGGCCACCATCCGTTGCGCCTGCGGGTACGAAATCAAGGCCATTTCCACCAAGGGCACCGAAGTGACTGTGGAAATCTGCTCTGCCTGCCATCCTTTCTACACCGGCAAGCAGCGCTTTGTGGATACCGCCGGCCGCATCGACCGCTTCCGCAAGAAGTACGCCAATCTGGACGCCGCCAAGGCCGCCAAGGCTCCCAAGCAGGGCAAGCGCTAGTCCGGGAGAGGGTCGCTCATGCTCACAGGTCCTGGTCCGCGCAAGCTTCTTTCGCTCCTTCTGAACGCTTCGCGTCCCCTGGGTGCCCCAAAGGTGCCCATGGTTGGCGGGCAGGCGGTCATGGAGGGGGTGATGATGCGCCATGCGGACAAGCTGGCGCTGGCCGTGCGTCGGGCCGACGGGACCATCCAGGTGGAAACCTGGCCCTGGTTCAGCCTGACCAAGGCCGCCTGGCTGCGCAAACCCATGATCCGCGGTTTTCCTGTGCTGCTGGAGACGCTGGTGAATGGCGTCAAAGCCCTCAATCACTCCGCCTCCCTGGCGGCCGAGGATCTGGACGGGCCGGCTGCGGCGGATGGCGCCACTGGCGAAAAGCCTGTCGAAGGCGGCCTGAAGCCCTGGCATCTGGCGCTGACCCTGGCCGTGTCCATCGGGCTGGCGCTGGGCCTGTTTGTGGTGGTGCCGCACCTGTTCTCCCTGGGCATGCAGGCCCTGGGCCTGGGCAGCGACATGGACGGGATTCTCTTCCATGTCTGGGACGGCATCTTCAAGCTGGGCATCTTCCTGGGGTATATTGTCGCCATCTCCTTTGTGCCGGACATCCGCCGCGTCTTCCAGTACCATGGCGCGGAACACAAGATGATCTGGGCGCACGAGAAGGGCCAGCCCCTGGAGCCGGCCTACGCCAGGGCCTACAGCCGGCTGCACCCCCGCTGCGGAACGACCTTCCTGCTGCTGGTGCTCAGTTTGTCCATCTGCATGCACACCATTCTGGTGCCGCAGTTGCTGGCCATCTACACGCCGGACAACAGCGTGCTCAAGCATCTGTATGTGGTGGCCGGCAAGTTTCTGATGCTCGCGCCCATCAGCGCCCTGGCTTATGAGGCCATCCGTCTGGCCAGCCGGTACGACGGCAGCGCCTTCTGCCGCTTCCTGTCCGGCCCGGGCATGTGTCTGCAGCGCCTGACCACCTTTGAGCCGGACGACAGCCAGCTCGAAGTGGCCGCCGCCGCCCTGACGGCAGCGCTGGCCGCCACACCGGATGCCGGTGCGGCAGGCCTTGAAGACGGCGACGGCTACTTCATCGACACGCCCCACAAGGCGTCCGTCATTCCTTCCGCCTCCTAGCGCCTGCGTGCGCCAGCCCACCAGGGACGGTATTTTGTCATGTTCGCCAAACTCGAATCCATCGAGCAGAAGTTCGAAACGCTGGAACAACAGCTCTCGGATAGCGAGATCTACAACGATCAGGCGCGGTATCGTTCCCTGACCAAGGCGCATTCCGACCTCAAGGAAATCGTCGAGACCTATCGCCAGCATCGCAAGGCCTCCCAGGAGCTGGACGAAAACAAGGAAATGCTCAAGGAGAGCGACCCTGAACTGCGGGCCATGGCCGAAGAGGAAGTGGACCGCCTCAAGGAGCTTCTGCCAGAGCTGGAGCAGAAACTGAAAATCCTGCTCCTGCCCAAGGACCCCCTGGACGAAAAGAACATCATCCTCGAAGTCCGCGCCGGCACCGGTGGCGAGGAAGCCGCGCTCTTTGCCGCGGATCTCTTCCGCATGTACTGTCGCTTCGCCGAACGCAAAGGCTGGAAGTACGAGATCCTTTCGGCCAGCGAATCGGCCACGGGCGGCTACAAGGAAGTCATCGCCACCATCAGCGGCGAACGGGTGTACAGCCGGCTCAAGTTCGAGTCTGGTGCGCACCGCGTCCAGCGCGTCCCGGCTACGGAAAGCCAGGGCCGCATCCATACCTCTGCCTGCACCGTGGCCATCATGCCCGAGGCCGAGGAAGTGGACGTGGAAATCCGCCAGGAAGATCTGCGCGTGGAAGTCTTCCGCGCCGGTGGACCCGGTGGCCAGAGCGTGAATACCACGGACTCCGCCGTGCGCATCACCCACATCCCCACGGGTGTGGTGGTCAGCTGTCAGGACGAAAAATCCCAGACCAAGAACAAAATCAAGGCCATGAAAGTCCTGCGCTCGCGCATTCTGCAGGCCGAGCAGGAAAAGCAGCACGCCGCGGAAGCGGAAAGCCGCCGGGCCCTGGTGGGCAGCGGGGACCGCTCCGAACGCATCCGGACCTACAATTTTCCCCAGGGCCGCGTGACCGACCACCGCATCAACGTCACCATCTATCAGCTGCCGAACTTCCTGGATGGCGATCTGGACGAGATGCTTGAAGCGCTGGTCACCCACTATCAGGCCGAGGCCCTCAAATCCCAGGCCGACGCGGCCTAGCGATGGTCCTGCCGCCTGGCTGCACCGTGCGCCAGGCCCGGCTGGCCCTGGCTGCCGAATTTGAGCGCGCCGGCGTGGATTCGCCGGGCCTGAGCGCGCGGATCCTCGTGGCCCATGCCCTTGGCGCGGATGAAAGCATCCATTACATGACGCCGGACAGACTCGTGCCGGCAGAAGCGCTGGCCCGGCTCCTGGCGTTGGCTTTGCGTCGCAGCGCAGGGGAGCCGGTGGCGTATCTCACCGGCAGGAAAGAGTTCTTTGGCATCGAATTTCAGGTTGGTCCCGGGTGCCTCGTGCCCAGGCCCGAAACGGAGCTGCTCATCGAGGCGGCCCTGGCGGCGTTTTCGCCGGAGAGCGCACTCCACTTTGTGGATTGCGGCACCGGCAGCGGCTGCCTGGCTGCGACCCTGGCCCTGCAGTTCCCCCAGGCGCGGGGCGTGGCCGTGGATCGTTCCCGGGAGGCCCTGGCCTGGGCCGGCCGGAATCTGGCCTGCCACGGCCTCACGCGCCGCGTGGCGCTGGTGGAGGCGGACTTCGCGTGCCTTCCTGTGCCGGACGCCTGGGCCGATGTCGTAGTGGCCAATCCGCCCTACGTCTCGCCTGCGGAGTATGCCGCGTTAGGGCATGAAGTGCGGGAGTTTGAGCCCCTGGCGGCTCTGGTCCCGCGCGACGCCCCGCCAATGGACGACGGCCTCGCAGCCCTGGCCGGGCTGGCGACGGAGGCCGGCCGGGCGCTCCGGCCGGGTGGGCTTTTTGTTTGTGAAATCGGCTGGCTGCAGGGGCGTCAGGGCCGGGGAATGCTGGAGCAGGCGGGATGGTTCGAAGCACTGGAGGTCGTGCCGGATCTGGCAGGCTTGGACCGCATGCTCCGGGCCCGGAAAAAGGCGCGGTAAACTTTTTTGCGGCTGCGGAAGATTTTTGCTTGACGATCGCAGGTCACACACGTATTAGACCTCTTCTGCAGCGCGCAACCAACGCGCTGCGTTCTTTGAAAGATGTGCTGGCGTAGCTCAATGGTAGAGCAGCTGACTTGTAATCAGCAGGTTGCGGGTTCAAGTCCCATCGCCAGCTCCACGTGGTGGGGTTCCCGAGTGGCCAAAGGGAACAGACTGTAAATCTGTCGGCGCACGCCTTCGGTGGTTCAAATCCACCCCCCACCACCATATTGCATTGCAAGCCTGAACGCTGTAGGAGACGGGGCTTGGCGTGAAAACGTCAACGCGAGAACCGTTGCGGAACTACGGAGCAGGGTAGCAGGACGCGGGAATAGCTCAATGGCTAGAGCATCAGCCTTCCAAGCTGAGGGTTGCGGGTTCGAGTCCCGTTTCCCGCTCCACCACGCCCGCCTTTACCGTCCCGCTGTCGTGCATCTCGCACCGATCCTTCAGTTCCAGGTACACGGGCCCATGTAGCTCAGTCGGCAGAGCACTTCCTTGGTAAGGAAGAGGTCACCGGTTCAAATCCGGTCATGGGCTCCATAGATGTTTTTTTGGGCAAGCCCGGCCCATGTGGCGAAGTCTCCGGCTGTTGGCCGCCAGGATAGACCGCCTAGCCGGGAGAAACGCCGGGCAACGCGTGCCAACGAATTGAACGCAAACGCTGCAAGGGGTTATAGCATGGGCAAGGCAAAATTCGAACGGTCCAAGCCGCACGTCAACATCGGCACCATTGGCCACATCGACCACGGCAAGACCACGCTGACGGCCGCCATCACCAAGGTGCTGTCCATGAAGGGCCAGTCCCAGTTCGTGGCCTTCGACCAGATCGACAAGGCGCCTGAGGAAAAGGAACGCGGCATCACCATCGCCACGGCCCACGTGGAGTACGAGACCGCCAAGCGCCACTACGCGCACGTGGACTGCCCCGGCCACGCCGACTACATCAAGAACATGATCACCGGCGCAGCCCAGATGGACGGCGCCATCCTCGTGGTGGCCGCCACGGACGGCCCCATGCCCCAGACCCGTGAGCACATCCTGCTCGCCCGTCAGGTCGGCGTGCCCACGCTGGTGGTGTTCATGAACAAGGTGGACCTGGTTGACGACGCCGAACTGCTGGAACTGGTCGAACTGGAAGTGCGCGAGCTGCTCTCCAAGTACGGCTTCCCCGGCGACGACATCCCGGTCATCCGCGGTTCCGCCCTGGGCGCGCTGCAGTCCGACACCGCCGACGACGCGGCCAACAACTGCATCTACGAACTGATGGACGCCTGCGACAGCTTCATCCCCGAGCCTGTGCGCGACGTGGACAAGCCCTTCCTGATGCCCATCGAAGACGTGTTCTCCATCTCCGGCCGCGGTACCGTGGTGACTGGTCGTGTGGAACGCGGCGTGGTGAAGGTTGGGGAAGAAGTGGAAATCATCGGCATCAAGAACACGGTGAAGACCACCTGCACGGGCGTGGAAATGTTCCGCAAGCTGCTGGATCAGGGCCAGGCCGGCGACAACATCGGCGCGCTGCTCCGCGGCATCAAGCGTGAAGACGTGGAACGCGGTCAGGTGCTCGCCAAGCCGGGCTCCATCACCCCGCACAAGAAGTTCAAGGCCGAAGTGTACGTGCTCTCCAAGGAAGAAGGCGGCCGGCATACGCCCTTCTTCACCGGCTACCGTCCGCAGTTCTACATCCGCACCACGGACGTGACCGGCGTGATCAAGCTGGCTGAGGGCGTGGAAATGGTCATGCCCGGCGACAACGCGACCTTCGAGGTCGAGCTCATCCACCCCATCGCCATGGAAAAAGGCATGCGCTTCGCCATCCGCGAAGGCGGCCGCACCGTGGGCGCCGGCGTGGTGTCCGAGATCATGGAGTAATCTGATGCGCATTAATATCCAGCTTGCCTGCACGGAATGCAAACGCCGCAACTACGCGACGGAAAAGAACAAGAAGAACACCACGGGCCGTCTTGAAGTCAAGAAGTATTGCCCGTGGGACAAAAAGCACACGGTGCATCGCGAAACCAAGTAGTTCATAGTTTCGCGGCGCGTGAAAGCGCAGGGCAGTAGCTCTAATGGTAGAGCGCCGGTCTCCAAAACCGGATGTTGGGGGTTCGAGTCCCTCCTGCCCTGCCATATTTTTTGACAACGCTCCAAGTGAGCGGGTCGGGTGCCCGGGCAGCCATGTGCTGCGGGGCCAGCCAGCAAGAGTGGAGTTGGCGGACAACCAGCGGCCGGCATACTCGCGCTGGCAGCTGAACTGCTGTGAAGGTTGTGTACCATGGCCAATGTGAGCGACACGGATAGCAAGAAGACCACCGGCTCCCAGGGGACCCAAGGCGCTCAGTCTCGTGAGAAGAGCGCCCGCGCGGCGCAGTCTGCCAGCAAGGCTTCTCGTCGTGACGCCGCCAGGAAGGATGTTGAGTCCAGCGGCGGCCTGGGACAGAAGGTGGAGGAGCTCAAGGACTTCTTTGAAGAAGCCAAGGTGGAGCTCAAGAAGGTCACCTGGCCCTCTCGCAAGGAAGCCCAGGCCACCAGCATCGCCGTGTTGATTCTAACTGCGGTGATGGCCGTGTTCCTTGGGCTGACGGACATGACCCTGTCCAAAATTGTGGAGCTAATTCTTTCCTAGGGGGCGCCATGACGGATATCGAGAGCAACCCCCAGGCCAGCCCGGAGCTGCAGGCCCCGTCGGAAGAACCGGCCGTGGCATCCGTGCCTGAGCTGCTGGAGTCCACCGGGCCCAAGGCACGCTGGTACATCCTGCATACGTTTTCCGGATACGAACAGCGCGTGGAAAAGACGCTGCTGGAGATGATGCGCACCGGCCAGGACAAAGGCTACCTCAAAGAAGTGGTGGTGCCTACCGAGCGCGTGGTGGAACTGGTGCAAGGCTCCAAGCGCACCTCCACCCGCAAGTTCTATCCTGGCTATGTGATGGTCAAGATGGTGATGAACGACGAGTCCGCCTACATGGTGCTCAACATCCCCAAGGTCTCGGCGTTCCTGGGCGGCAAGAACAAGCCCAGCCCCATGCACGATCATGAGGCGCAGCGCATCTTGGATATGATGGTCAGCCGGCAGGAGCAGCCCCGGCCGAAGTTTCACTTCGAACGCGGGGATGAAGTGCGCGTTATCGACGGGCCCTTCAACGGCTTCAACGGTGTGGTGGACGATGTCAATTACGACAAGGGCAAGCTGCGGGTGGAAGTGTCCATCTTCGGTCGCCAGACACCGGTGGAGCTGGACTTCGTCCAGGTGACCAAGGGCTAAGGCCCGGGCGCCGGTTTCGTTTCGAGACGGTTCAAGCGAGGCAGAAAGTCATGGCCAAGAAAATTACGGGCAAGGTCAAGTTGCAGCTCCAGGCCGGCAAGGCCAATCCTTCTCCGCCAGTTGGTCCCGCGCTGGGTCAGCATGGTGTGAACATCATGGAGTTCTGCAAGGCCTTCAACGCCAAGACCCAGGACCAGGTCGGCACGATCATTCCGGTGGAAATCACCATCTATGCCGACCGCAGCTTCACCTTCATCACCAAGACGCCTCCGGCCTCGGTGCTGCTCATGAAGGCTGCCAAGAAGGACAAGGGATCCGGCGAGCCCAACCGCAACAAGATCGGCACGCTCACCATGGCGCAGGTGGAAGAGATCGCCAAGCTCAAGATAGTGGACATGACCGCTGCGGACCTTCCCGCCGCCATGAAGACCATCATGGGCACCGCCCGCAGCATGGGCATTGATATCCAAGGCTAGTTTCACAGGAGACCCGTCATGCCCAAACACGGCAAGAATTATCGCAAGGCTGCGGAAGCCATTGATCCCCTGAAGCTCTACGACGTTGAAGAAGGCATGAAGCTCGCCGTGGCGAGCCGCGTGGCCAAGTTCGACGAAACCGTGGACGTGGCCATGAACCTGGGCGTGGATCCGAAGTATTCCGACCAGATGGTTCGCGGCGCTGTGACCATGCCCCATGGCCTTGGCAAGACTGTCCGCGTGGCTGTCTTCTGCAAGGGCGACAAGGTGGCTGAAGCCCGCGACGCCGGCGCCGATGTGGTCGGCGGTGACGACCTGGTCGATAGGGTCAAGGAAGGCTTCCTTGATTTCGACAAGGCCGTGGCCACCCCGGACATGATGGCCAAGGTGGGCCAGATCGGCCGTATCCTCGGCCCCCGCGGCCTGATGCCCAACGCCAAGACCGGCACGGTGACCTTTGACGTGTCCACCGCGGTCAAGGAAATGAAGGCCGGCCGCGTGGAATTCAAGGTGGACAAAGCCGGCGTGCTGCACGCTCCCCTGGGCAAGGTGTCCTTTGGCGCTGAGAAGCTGCTGGACAACCTGAAGGCCCTGGTGGATCAGGTGGTTCGCCTCAAGCCCTCCGCGGCCAAGGGCACGTACCTGCAGAAGGTTGCCCTGGCCACCACCATGGGCCCCGGCGTGAAAGTGGATGCCATGAGCGTTCGCAAGATGCTGGAAGGCGCCAACTAAGACGACCGCTATCATGCCGGGAGGGGAGGGCTTCGGAAACGAAGACTTCTCCTCCCGGCGTTGTTCATATTTCGCACAATGTTGCCGGCGCGCGGCAACAGGACTGTGAAAAGACAAGGATGCCGGCGCAGTGCTGGCTTCCTGTCGAAATGCAGACACGGGGACGAGTCGAAGACAGCAGGCGGGCCGCGAGGTCCTGAAATGTCCTGCCGAGACTTTGGCTCATTTTCTGTGCCTGAGGACTGAATTCCCGGGCGTTCCGGGAACAAGGAGCAGTGACCATGGATAAAAACGCAAAAGCTGCCATCATCGACGCCTTGCGCGTCAAGGCAGGCAAGGCGCAGATCATGGTGGTCACGGACTTCAAGGGCCTCAAGGTGGAGGAAATGACCGACCTCAGGGTGAAGCTCAGAGCGCAACAGATCGAGCTGCAAGTCGTCAAGAACACCCTGGCGCGGATCGCCTTTACCGAAAGCGCATTCAAACCCTTGGGCGATGTGCTCAAGGAGAACTGCGCTGTGGTCATTGGATATGACGACCCCGTGCTGGCCGCCAAGGTCATCACGGACTACGCCAAATCCAACAAGAAGTTCACCATCCGCTACGCCAACCTGCAGGGCAAGCAGATCAGCGAAGAAGGGTTGAAAGACCTTTCCAAGCTGCCGAGCCGGCCCGAGCTCCTGGCTCAGGCTCTGGGGACCATGCGCGCCGTGCCCCAGAACTTCGTGAGCCTGCTGGCCAATGTGCCTCGGTCGTTCTTGAACGTGCTGACCGCCATCAAAGACGAGAAGGAAAAGGCTGCGGCCTAACCCTTCGCGCCTCATTCTTCACCTCCAAGGAGCATTCCCATGTCCGTGACCAAAGAACAAGTTGTTGATTTCATCTCCAACATGACCGTGCTGGAACTGGCTGATTTCATCAAGGAACTCGAAGAAAAGTTCGGCGTGTCCGCCGCTGCCCCCATGGGCGGCATGATGATGATGCCCGGCATGATGGCTGGTGGCGGCGACGCCCCTGCCGAAGAAGTGGAAGAAAAGACCGAATTCGACGTCATCCTGAAGGACGCCGGCGGCAACAAGATTGCCGTCATCAAGGCTGTGCGCGCCCTGACCGGCCTGGGCCTGAAGGAAGCCAAGGACAAGGTGGACGCTGCTCCCCAGCCCATCAAGGAAGCCGTGTCCAAGGAAGATGCCGAAGCCGCCAAGAAGCAGCTGGAAGAAGCCGGCGCCACGGTGGAAGTCAAGTAGCTTCTGTCTCGCACATGCAGCCGGACGCCCTGCCTGTGCAGGGCGTCCGGTCTTTTTTTCATCAAGGACTTGCTTTTTCATGCAGCGCGGGCTAAGAGACTCCGATACGGCGGCCCGCGATGGCGTCCATAACGGCGTCTCCATTGCCAACGTGCCATACGAATGAGCTTTCATTCCAGAAATTTGTTGCTGGCGTGAACGTCAACAACCCGGAGCCCTCCGTACGAGGCGCACGGGTTGCTTTGCGTTGCCCAGCTTTTTTGCATTTTTGGGAAATGCGCCGATAACGGTCCATCTTATCGCCACCGGGCACGGCCTTCCCCCTCGCGCCGCCCGCAGCGCGCCCCTCTCGCCGGTGGGGTTGCAGGCAGAGCAGACAGACAGATGCACGGCGACCGGCCAGGAAGACCGCAGTCAGCACACGCAAAGGATCGACAATGGGTCAGCTCGTCAAGAAATTCGGCAAGATTCACCACTCCCTGCCCATCCCGCACCTCTTGGACCTGCAGGTGGAGTCCTACAGGCAGTTCCTCCAAATCGGCGTGGCGCCGGAAGACCGCAAGCCCGACGTGGGCCTGGAAGCCGTGTTCCGCAGCGTCTTCCCCATTGAGGATTTCAACAAGACGGCCAGCCTGGAGTACGTCGGCTACGAAATTTACGACCCTGAGTATGATGAGGATGAGTGCATTTCCAAGGGCCTGACCTTCGAGGCCCCCATCAAGATCATGGTCCGGCTGGTGGTCTACGACGTGGACGAAGAGACCGGCAACCGCACCATCCGCGACATCAAGGAGCAGCCCATTTATTTCGGCAAGCTGCCCCTGATGACGGACAAGGGCACCTTCATCATCAATGGTACCGAGCGCGTCATCGTCAACCAGCTGCAGCGCTCCCCGGGCATCATCTTCGAGCACGATTCCGGCAAGACCCACTCCAGCCGCCGTGTGCTCTATTCCTGCCGCATCATCCCCATGCGCGGCAGCTGGCTGGACTTTGACTTCGACCACAAGGATATCCTGTACGTCCGCATCGACCGCCGCCGCAAAATGCCCGCCACCATCCTGTTCAAGGCCATGGGCATGACCAAGGCGCAGATCCTGGACTACTTCTACGAAACCGAGTGGTACCGGCTGGATACCGAGCGCGTGCTCTGGGAAGTGCAAAAGCACATGTACCGCAAGGAAGTGCCGGTCAATGACATCACCGATGCCGAGGGCAAGGTGATCGTCGAAGCCGGCAAGCCCCTGACCAAGCGCCACTGGCGGATCTTTGGCGAAAAGGGTGTTGAGGCCGTGCCCCTGGCCCGGGAAACCCTGGAAGGCCTCTTCCTGGCCAAGGACATGGTTCACCCCGAAACGGGCGAGGTCATGGCTGAAGCCGGCGATGACATCACCGTGGATCTGGTCGGCAAGCTGCAGGCTGCCGGCATTGACCGGCTGCCCGCGCTGCACACCCGCGGCACGGATGTGTCGCCCTCCATGCGCGATACCCTGATGCTGGACAAGACCCAGGACATGGAGCAGGCCCAGGTGGAAATCTACCGCCGCCTGCGCCCCAGCTCGCCGCCCACGCCGGAAATCGCCTCGGCCTTTTTCGAGAATCTGTTCCGCAATGCGGACTACTACGACCTCTCCCCCGTGGGCCGCTACAAGCTGAACCAGCGCCTGGGTTTCCCGCAGACCCGCGACGAGCGGACCCTCTCCGACGAGGACATCCTGGCCGCCATCCGTCTGCTCTGCCGCCTGAAGGATTCCCATGGTCCGGCCGACGACATTGACCACCTGGGCAACCGTCGCGTGCGTCCCGTGGGCGAACTGGTGGAAAACCAGTACCGCATCGGTCTGGTGCGCATGGAGCGCGCCATCAAGGAGCGCATGAGCCTGCAGGAAGTGGCCACCCTCATGCCCCACGACCTGATCAACCCCAAGCCCGTGGCGGCAGTGCTCAAGGAGTTCTTCGGCACCTCCCAGCTCTCCCAGTTCATGGACCAGACCAACCCGCTCTCCGAAGTCACGCACAAGCGTCGGCTTTCGGCCCTGGGCCCCGGCGGTCTGACCCGTGAGCGCGCCGGCTTTGAAGTGCGCGACGTGCACGTCTCCCACTATGGCCGTATCTGCCCCATTGAGACGCCGGAAGGTCCGAACATCGGCCTGATCGTCTCTTTGACCACCTACGCCCGCGTGAACGACTTCGGGTTTATCGAGACGCCGTATCGCGTGGTCAAGGAAGGGCAGGTGACCAACGACATCCATTTCCTGGACGCCTCCCGGGAGTACGACGAGGTCATCGCCCAGGCCAACGCCACCCTGAATGCCGAAGGACAGTTCGAATCCGAAGTGCTGACCACCCGCGTCAAGGGCGATGTGCTCATGAGCCCGCGCGAGGAAGTGACCCTGATGGACATCTCGCCCAGCCAGATGGTCTCCATCTCCGCCGCGCTCATCCCCTTCCTGGAGCATGACGACGCCAACCGCGCCCTCATGGGGTCGAACATGCAGCGTCAGGCCGTGCCCCTGCTGCGTCCGGAAGTGCCCCTGGTGGGCACCGGGATGGAAGGCGTGGTGGCCAAGGACTCCGGCTCCTGTCTGCTGGCCGAGGGGGAAGGCGTGGTCCGCCATGCCGATGCCCAGCGCGTCATCGTCAGCTATGAGGGCGACCTGCACAAGCGCACCGGCGGCGTCAAGGCCTACGAACTGCAGAAGTATCACAAGTCCAACCAGAACTCCTGCTTCGGCCAGCGGCCCCTGCTCATCCCCGGCACCAAGGTCAAGCGCGGCGACGTGCTGGCCGACGGCCCCTCCATCCAGCGCGGGGAACTGGCCCTGGGCAAGAACCTGCTCGTGGCCTTCATGCCCTGGTGCGGATACAACTTCGAAGACTCCATCCTGATCTCCGAACGCGTGGTCAAGGAAGACGTCTACACCTCGGTGCACATCGAGGAGTTCGAGGTCGTGGCCCGGGATACCAAGCTCGGACCCGAGGAAGTGACGCGGGATATTCCCAACGTCTCCGAAGACATGCTCCGCAACCTGGACGAAAGCGGCATCATCCGCATTGGCGCCAACGTCAAGCCGGACGATATCCTGGTCGGCAAGATCACCCCCAAGGGCGAAACCCAGCTGACCCCGGAAGAAAAGCTCCTGCGCGCCATCTTCGGCGACAAGGCCCGCGACGTGAAGAACACCTCCCTCAAGGTGCCCCCGGGGATCGAAGGGACGGTCATCGACGTCAAGGTCTTCAACCGTCGCAGCGGCGAGAAGGACGAGCGCACCAAGAACATCGAGGACTGGGAACTGGCGCGCCTGGAACGCATGGAAGGGCAGCACATCACCGCCCTGACCAACAGCCTGCGCGACAAGATCTGGACCATCATCCAGGGCAAGCAGATCGTCACCAACCTCCTGGGCAAGAAAAAGGGCCAGATCCTCGCCGAGGCCGGCCACACCCTGGCCCGGGAAATGCTCGACGACGCCCCGGTCAAGAAGCTGGCCGGGCTCTTCAAGAGCAAGGAAACCAATGACGAAATCCAGACCATGCTGGATGAGTACGACAACCAGCTCGCCTTCATCAATCGCTTCTACGAAGTGAAGAAGGGCCGCGTGACCGAAGGGGACGACCTGCCCCCCGGCGTCATCAAGATGGTCAAGGTCCACATCGCCGTGAAGCGCAAGCTCTCCGTGGGCGACAAGATGGCCGGCCGCCACGGCAACAAGGGCGTTGTGTCCTGCATTCTGCCCATTCAGGACATGCCCTTCTTTGCCGACGGCACCCCCGTGGACATCGTGCTCAACCCCCTGGGCGTGCCTTCGCGTATGAACATCGGCCAGATCATGGAAACCCACCTGGGCTGGGCCGCGCGCGAGCTCGGCGCCCAGCTGGCCGAGATGGCCCAGAAGGCGCAGCAGGAACTGGACCCCCAGGCCCTGCGCAATGAGATCACCCGGGTCTTCAACTCTGCGGAACTCGACGCCATGGTTCGCGAAGTCAGCGATGAGGAACTCCTCGGCATGGCCAGGGACCTGCGCAACGGCATCGTCACCAAGACCCCGGTCTTCGACGGCGCCCATGAAGACGAAATCTGGCAGTGGCTCTCCCTGGCCGGCCTGCCCGACGACGGCAAGAGCGTGCTCTACGACGGCCGCACCGGCGACGAGTTCATGAACCGCGTCACCGTGGGTGTCATGTACATGCTCAAGCTGCACCACCTGGTGGATGAAAAGATTCACGCCCGGTCCACTGGCCCGTACTCCCTGGTGACGCAGCAACCCCTGGGCGGCAAGGCCCAGTTCGGCGGCCAGCGGCTCGGGGAAATGGAAGTCTGGGCCCTGGAAGCCTACGGCGCGGCGCACCTGCTGCAGGAGTTCCTCACCGTCAAGTCCGACGACGTGGCCGGCCGCGTGAAGATGTACGAGAAGATCGTCAAGGGCGAGAACTTCCTGGAAGCCGGCTTGCCCGAGAGCTTCAACGTGTTGGTGAAGGAACTGATGAGCCTGGGCCTGGACGTGACCCTCATCGAGGAAGAACGCAAAAAGGCCAAGCGGGAACCGCAGTTCATCTCCAATAACTAACCGGCGGGTCACGATCCCCGACCGGCAACTAGAGCGAAACCCATCCCACGGCAATCACCTGTCACGCCAGGGAGTCGATACATGAGTCTGGACGATTTGTTCTCCTTCCGCGGCGCCGCCAGCCAGGCGGTGACCAGCCATACCCTGAAGGCCATCAAGATCTCCATCGCCTCGCCGGAGAAGATCCGTGAATGGAGCTTCGGGGAAGTCAAGAAGCCGGAGACCATCAACTACCGCACCTTCAAGCCGGAGCGCGATGGCCTCTTCTGCGCCAAGATCTTCGGCCCCGTGAAAGACTACGAGTGCAACTGCGGCAAATACAAGCGCATGAAGCACCGCGGCATCGTGTGCGAAAAGTGCGGCGTGGAAGTCATCGCCTCCAAGGTCCGCCGCGAACGCATGGGCCACATCGAGCTGGCCGCGCCCGTGGCGCACATCTGGTTCCTCAAGACCCTGCCTTCCAAGATCGGCACCCTGCTCGACATGACCATGGCCGACCTGGAAAAGGTGCTGTACTTCGACTCGTATGTGGTCCTTGATCCCGGTGCGACCACCCTGCAGAAGTACCAGGTCATCACCGAAGAGCAGTACATGCAGGTCCTTGACCACTACGGCGAAGACGCCGTGAAGGTGGGCATGGGCGCCGAGGCCGTGCGCTCGCTCCTCGAAGAGCTGGAGCTGGAAAAGCTGCGCGTGGAACTGCGCGAGGAAAGCCAGACCACCCGCTCCCAGACCAAGAAGAAAAAACTCACCAAGCGCCTGAAGATCCTGGAAGCCTTCCTGGAAAGCGGCAACCGGCCCGAATGGATGATTCTGGAAGTCATTCCGGTCATCCCGCCCGAATTGCGCCCCCTCGTCCCCCTGGACGGCGGCCGGTTCGCCACCTCGGACCTGAACGACCTCTACCGCCGGGTGATCAACCGCAACAACCGCCTCAAGCGGCTCATTGAGCTGGGCGCGCCGGATATCATCATCCGCAACGAAAAGCGCATGCTCCAGGAAGCCGTGGACGCGCTCTTCGACAACGGCCGCCGTGGCCGGGCCATCACCGGCACCAACGGCCGGCCCCTCAAGTCCTTGTCGGACATGATCAAGGGCAAGCAGGGCCGTTTCCGCCAGAACCTGCTCGGCAAGCGCGTGGACTACTCCGGCCGTTCCGTCATCGTGGTGGGCCCCAAGCTCAAGCTGCACCAGTGCGGCCTGCCCAAAAAGATGGCCCTGGAGCTGTTCAAGCCCTTCATCTACGCCAAGCTGGAAGAAAGAGAGCTGGCCTCCACCATCAAATCCGCCAAGCGGATGGTGGAGCGGGAAGAGCTGGTGGTGTGGGATATCCTTGAGGAAGTTGTCCGCGAGTATCCCATCCTGCTGAACCGCGCGCCCACCCTGCACCGTCTGGGCATTCAGGCCTTTGAGCCCACCCTGGTGGAAGGCAAGGCCATCCAGCTGCACCCGCTCGTCTGTTCGGCCTACAACGCTGACTTTGACGGCGACCAGATGGCCGTGCACGTGCCCCTCTCCGTGGAGGCGAACATCGAATGCCGCGTGCTCATGATGAGCACCAACAATATTCTTTCGCCCGCCAACGGCTCCCCGGTTATCGTGCCCTCCCAGGACATCGTCCTCGGACTGTACTACCTGACCGTGGAACGCAGCTTCCAGAAGGGCGAAGGCAAGATCTTCACCGGCCCCTGGGAAGTCATTGCCGCCTATGACGCCAAAACCGTGGACCTGCACGCCCGCATCAAGTGCCGCATCAACGGCGAGCTGCTGGACACCACGGCCGGTCGCGTCATCCTCGGCCAGATGATTCCCGAGCAGGTGCCCTTTGAGCTGGTCAATCAGATCCTCACCAAAAAGAACATCGCCCGCCTGGTGGGCGAGACGTATCGTCGCGCCGGCACCAAGGCCACGGTTATCCTCTGTGACCGGCTGAAGGATACCGGCTACGAGTTCGCCACCCGCGCCGGCGTGACCATCGGCGTGAAGGACCTGCAGATCCCCTCCAAAAAGCCCAAGCTGCTGGAAGACGCCCGCAACGAAGTGGACCAGATCGAGCAGCAGTACCGCGAAGGGATCATCACCAAGACCGAAAAGTACAACAAGGTCGTGGACGTCTGGACCAAGGTCACCAATGCCGTCTCCAAGGAGATGATGGACGAGATCAGCCAGGAATTCCTGACCGATCCCAAGACCGGCAAGACCGAGGCCAACATCAGCTTCAACCCCATCTACATGATGAGCCACTCCGGCTCCCGAGGCAACGCGGACCAGATGCGGCAGCTGGCCGGCATGCGCGGCCTGATGGCCAAGCCCTCCGGCGAAATCATCGAAACGCCCATCACCTCGTCCTTCCGCGAAGGCCTCTCCGTGCTGCAGTACTTCACCTCCACCCACGGCGCACGAAAGGGCCTGGCCGATACGGCGCTCAAAACCGCCAACTCCGGCTACCTGACCCGCCGCCTCGTGGACGTGGTGCAGGACGTGATTATCGGGGAAATCGACTGCGGTACCGTGGACGGCCTGGAAATCGGCCATCTGGTCAAGGGCGGGGACATCAAGGTCCGTCTGTCCGAGCGTATCCTCGGCCGCTCGCTGCTCTTCCCGATCTTCGATCCTGATACCCTGGAAGAACTGCTCCCGGCCAACACGCTCGTGGATGAAGAACTGGCCCAGATGATCGAAGACCGCGGCATCTCCTCGGTCATGGTCCGCTCCACGCTCACCTGCCAGAGCCGCCACGGCGTCTGCGCCCATTGCTACGGCCGCGACCTCGCCCGGGGCGACCTGGTGAACATCGGCGAAACCGTGGGCATCATCGCTGCCCAGTCCATCGGCGAGCCCGGCACGCAGCTGACCATGCGTACCTTCCACATCGGTGGTACGGCCTCCCGCGAAGTCGAACGCTCCTCCATCCAGGCGCAGCATGCCGGCACCGTGGCCATGTCCCGCGTGAAGATGGTCAAGAACGCCGAAGGCAAGTTCCTGGTGCTGGGCAAGAGCGGGCAGATCAGCGTGGTGGACGAGCAGGGCCGCGAACGCGAAAAGTACGTCCTGCCCACGGGCGCCAAGCTGCACGTGCACGCCGGCGACCAGATCCGCAAGGGCCAGATCCTGGCCGAGTGGGACCCCTTCAACGAGCCCTTCGTCTCCGACGTCGATGGCGTGGTCAAGTTCACGGACATCATCGACGGCAAGACCTTCCAGGAAAAGACCGACGAAATCACCAAGATGGCCACCCAGACCATCATCGAATACCGCTCCACCAACTTCAAACCCTCCATTGCCGTGTGCGATGCCTCGGGCACGCCTAAGCCGCGTCCGGATTCGGCCATCCCGGCCGTCTTCACCCTGCCCGTGGGCGCCATCCTGATGGTCCGCGATGGCATGGAGGTCAAGGCTGGCGATATCATCGCCCGTAAGCCCCGCGAAACGTCCAAGACCAAGGATATCGTGGGTGGTCTTCCCCGCGTGGCCGAGCTCTTTGAAGTCCGCAAGCCCAAGGACCTGGCCGTGGTCTCCGAAATCGACGGCATCGTCACCCACGGCACGGAATCCAAGGGCAAGCGCCGCCTGGTGGTCACCCCCGAAGCCGGCGAGCCCAAGGAATACCTCATCCCCAAGGGCAAGCACATCACCGTCCAGGACGGCGACTTCGTGGAAGCCGGCGAACTGCTGACCGAAGGCTACCCCGAACTGCACGACATCCTGAAGATCAAGGGCGAAAAGTTCCTGGCCAACTACCTCGTGGAAGAAATCCAGGACGTGTACCGCTTCCAGGGCGTGAACATCAACGACAAGCACATCGAGGTCATCGTCCGCCAGATGCTGAAGAAGATCAGCATCCTCGAACCGGGCGATACGACCTTCCTGCTTGGCGAACAGGTGGACAAGCACCGCTTCATGGAAGAAAACAACCGCGTGCTGATGGAAGGCAAGAAGCCGGCTCAGGGCGAACCGCTGGTCCTGGGCATCACCCAGGCCTCCCTGACCACGGACAGCTTCATCTCCGCAGCCTCCTTCCAGGAAACCACCAAGGTGCTCACCGAAGCCGCCCTGCTGGCCAAGGAAGACCCCCTGCGCGGCCTGAAGGAAAACGTCATCGTCGGCCGCCTCATCCCGGCCGGCACGGGCTACCGCAAGTACGTGGACGCGGAAATCGCCGTCCCCGACCAGCCCGAACGCCCCGACAAGTTCCTCGAAGAGCTGGAAGACAATCCCCTGCTCATCGACGGATAAACAAAGAAAAGGCAGGAGAGCGGGGGAACTGAGTTCCCCCGCGCCCCCTCCAAATAGTTGAAGGGCCGCTGGGACTGACATGGTCAGTCCCAGCGGCCCTTCCAAATGCGGGGTCCGGGGGGAGCTTCCCCCCGGCGGGGTGCGGGGCGGCGCCCCGCTTCAGGGCGTCACTTTTTATCTTTCTTCGTATGGCTGGCCCGGTAGAGCACGCGCATGGGGGCGTGGGGCAGGCCGAGTCGGGCGCGGAGCTGGTTTTCCAGGTATTTGGCGTAGCTGGGCTTGACGCGGTCCGGGTCGTTGACGAAGAAGACGAAGGTTGGCGGTCGGACGTCAGCCTGGGTCAGGTAGTAGAACTTGGCCCGCACGCGCTTGACCACGGGCGGCTGGTGCCTGGTCAGGGCCTCGGTCATGGACTTGTTGAGCAGGGAAGTGGCCACGCGCTGGCCGCATTCCTCCCACAGCGATTCGGCGGCCGGGAGGATGGCGTTCAGGTTCTTGCCCTTGGCCGCGGAGACCCAGAGGACCGGCACATGCGGCACCAGGGAGAGTTCTTCCTTGATGGAGCGCTTCACGGCCTGGGTCGCGTCGTTTTCGGGCAGGTCCATCTTGTTCACCAGGACGATGAAGGGCAGTTTTTCTTCGTCCAGGAAGCTGATGAGTTTCTTGTCCTGACGGGAGACGCCTTCCACCACATCCAGCACCAGCAGGATCACGTCGGCCTTGCGGGCCGAGAGCAGGGCGGCGGAGACGCTGAAGCGCTCCACGCTGTCCGTGATCTTGGTCCGACGGCGCACGCCGGCCGTATCGACAAAGAGATACTGCTTGCCGCCGCGCTCCACGCGCACGTCCACACTGTCCCGGGTGGTGCCGGCGATGTCGCTGACAATCATCCGCTCCTCGCCGGCCAGGGCGTTCACCAGGGAGGACTTGCCGGCGTTGGGCTTGCCGAGCATGGCGATCTTGAGCACTTTGTCCCGCGGCTCGGCGTCCTGAGTGGTCTTTTCCGTGGGCAGCAGCTCGCCGATGCGGTCCAGAATTTCCTGGATGCGTCGCCCGTGCGCGGCGGATACGGGCTGCAACTCCAGGCCGGTGGCATAGAATTCGGGCAGCAGGGAGTGCTCCTGCTCGCCACCATCCACCTTGTTGACCACGGCCAGGAGCGGCTTGTTCTGGGCGCGCAGGTACTCGGCCAGCCGTTCATCCAGGGGGGAGAGGCCTTCGCGGCCATCCACCACCAGAAGGAGCACATCGGCCTCGCGCACGGCGGCCTGGGCCTGGGCCAGCACTTCGCGCTCAAAGCCCTGCAGGCCCTTGGGCACGTCCGGAGAGGCCGCGCCGGCCTCGTCCAGGTGCACGCCGCCGGTGTCCACCAGCAGGAAGGTCGGCAGCCCCTGGCGGCGGACCAGGCCATCCATGCGGTCGCGGGTCACGCCGGGGCGGTCATGGGTGATGGCCCGGCGGCGACCGGTCAGGGCGTTGAACAGGGTGGACTTGCCCACATTGGGCCGGCCAATGAGCGCCACCACTGGCAGGGAAGAATCGACAACCGGCATGGCTGCTCCGAAGGGAAGAGGATGAGGAGACCCGTAACAATAACCCGAAGGAATACCTTTCCAATAAAAGAGGCTGCCGACCAGAAAGGCCGGTTCCCGTTCCTACGGTGTTGTTGAAGATACAGGCACCGGACGATGGTTGGCAAGGATGCAGGAGGGCGAAGGCCGTGTGCAATACAGCCTTCCACGCGATGCTATAGCGCGATTCCGGCGCCTGCACAATGCCTGAGGATGGCGTGCCAAGGGCAATAATGCCAGTTGCATCGGCAGCATACCCCAGGCCGCAGGCCATGGGGAGGGGGGCCCATTCGCCAGAAAAGGCCCCCTGTCTGATTCTTATTCCGCGTCTTCCACAAATCCCGCGGCATCGCGGGCAGCTTCGGCAAAAACGCGGTTGATGGAGTCAGTGTATGGCGCAGTGAGCACGCCGCGTTCGGTCACAATGCCGGCAATGAGTTCGGCCGGGGTGGGATCGAAGGCGTAGTTGAACACCGGCACGCCGTCGGGGCAGATCTGCACCTCACCCACGTGGGTCACTTCGCGCGGGGTGCGGTCTTCGATGGGCACATGGTCGCCGGTGGGGGTGGCCCGGTCGATGGTGGAGAGCGGGGCGGCCACGTAGAAGGGGATGCCGTGCTGCCTGGCCAGCACGGCCACGCCATAGGTGCCGATCTTGTTCACGGCGTCGCCGTTGGCGGCGATGCGGTCCGCGCCCACCACCACGGCGTCCACCATGCCGCGACGCATGAGCAGGCCGCAGGCATTGTCGCAGGCGATGGTCACGGGGATGTTGTCGCGGTGCAGTTCCCAGGCCGTCAGGCGCGCGCCCTGGAGAAAGGGCCGGGTCTCATTGGCGATGACCTTGATGGTCTTGCCCTGGTCAATGGCTCCGCGGATGACGCCCAGGGCGGTGCCGTAGCCAGCCGTGGCCAGGGCGCCGGCGTTGCAGTGGGTCATGACGGTGTCGCCATCCTGCAGCAGCGCGCCGCCAAAGCGGCCGATGGCCTGGCAGCAGGCGAGGTCCTCGGCATGCAGGGCCTGGCCCATTTCCAGCCACAGGGCGGCCAGGGCGTCCAGCTCCAGGTCGGGATTTTTGTCCCAGGCAGCCACGGATCGCTCCACGGCCCAGGCCAGATTCACGGCCGTGGGGCGGGCGTTTTTGAGGGTGTGGAGCTTGTCCCGCAGGGTCTGCCGCCAATTGCCCTGACCGGCACCCTGGCCGCCGGGCTCCCGGGCCACTTCCAGGGCGATGAGGTGGCAGCCATAAGCGGCGGTGACGCCAATGGCCGGCGCGCCGCGGACGACCATGGTCTGCAGGGCGTAGACCAGTTCTTCCAGGGTCCGGCAGTCGAACCATTCCTCATGGCAGGGCAGGCGGCGCTGGTCCAGCAGCACCAGCACCTGCCGGGCGGCGTCGTATTGAATATGCTCGGTCATACAGTCTCCTGGGCAGGTCGAAAAATTGCGTGGCGATACGCTCGGCTGACGAATTGTTTCATTTGCATGCCGCAGGACACGTCACGATTTTGCGACACCATGCGCCAATCAAGGGGGTTCGGGGGGAATTATTCCCCCCGGTGCCTTCGTAGATATGTTTTAATCCAGCTCGTACTCGTTGCGCCAGTCGCCGGCGTCCTTGAATTCAGGCTGCTCGGATTTGGCGAAGAGGAAGTCGCCCAGGACGAGGTAGTCCATCTCCGTGCGCATGAAGCAGCGGTAGGCGTCTTCAGGCGTGCAGACGATGGGCTCGCCGCGCACGTTGAAGCTGGTATTCACCACCAGCCCGCAGCCGGTGCGCTTTTTGAAGGCGCTGATCACGGCGTGGTAGCGGGGGTTGGTGTCCTTGTGCACGGTCTGGATGCGGGCAGAGTAGTCCACATGGGTGATGGCCGGGATGTCCGAGCGCTGGTGGTAGAGCCGTTCGTACATTTCCAGGCTGGCAAAGTGCTCGGGCACGGGTTGGCGATGGTGTTCGCGCACCGGAGCCACCACGAGCATGTAGGGCGAGTCTTCGCCGTCGAGCTGGAAGTACTCGTCGGCGTCCTCGGCCAGCACGGAGGGGGCGAAGGGGCGGAAGCCTTCGCGGTATTTGATTTTCAGGTTGAGCTTTTTCTGCGTTTCCGGATCCCGGGGGTCGCCCAGGATGGAACGGTTGCCCAGGGCGCGTGGACCCCATTCCATGCGGCCCTGGAACCAGCCCACGGCCGCGCCGTCGGCGAGCTTTTCGGCCACGGTATCGCAGAGGGAGTCGAAGCAGGAGAAGCGCTGGTGCGGGGCGCTGTGCCGCCGGACGGTGCGCATGATCTCGGCCTCGCCGTACACCGGGCCAAGGTAGGAGCCTTCCATCATGTCCCGCGGGCGGGGGCCGGTCTGTTCCGGCACGGTGCGGGGCTGATCAAAGCTGATGTAATGCGCCGCCAGGGCCGCGCCCAGGGCCCCGCCGGCATCGCCGGCAGCGGGCTGGATCCAGACGTGGTCGAAGATCTTCTCGCGGATGAGCTTGCCGTTGGCCACGCAGTTCAGGGCCACGCCGCCGGCCATGACGAGGTTGGCCTTGCCGGTCAGCTGCCGGGCAGCCCTGGCCATCTGCAGGACGATGTCTTCCGTGACCATCTGAATGGCCAGGGCCATGTCCATGTATGGCTGGGTGATGTCCGACTCGGCCTCGCGCCGCGGCACACCGAAGAGGCGTTCCCAGGCGCGGTCGTGGCACATGGTCATGCCGGTGGCGAAGTTGAAGTACTCCATGTTCAGGAGCAGGGAGCCGTCTTCGCGCACGTCGATGAGTTCGTCCAGGATCTGCTGCTTCCACTTCAGGGTACGCTCGGCCTCGGGGTTGCCGTAGGGCGCCAGACCCATGAGCTTGTACTCGCCGGAATTCACCTTGAAGCCGGTGTAGTAGGTGAAGGCAGAGTAGAGCAGGCCCAGGGAATGAGGGAAGTCCAGCTGCCGGTGCAGGGTGATGCGGTTGCCCTCGCCCGAGGCGATGGTGGTGGTGGCCCATTCGCCCACGCCGTCAATGGTCAGTACGGCGGCGTCCTCAAAGGGGGAGGGGTAGAAGGCGCTGGCCACGTGGGAGAGGTGATGCTCGGGGAAGAGGAACCGCGGACGGCCGGGGCCGATGGCCTCCAGCTCGTCCCGCAGGGTTTTCTTCATGAAGAGCTTTTCCTTGATCCACACGGGCATGGACATGACGAAGCTGGCAATGCCGCGGGGGGCGTAGGCGTGGTACGTCTCCAGCAGGCGCTCGAACTTCAGGTATGGCTTGTCGTAAAAGGCCACAGCCTTGAGGTCGCCGGGGGTGAGGCCGGCTTCTTCGAGCACATACTTCACGGCGTTGACCGGGAAGCGTTCGTCATGCTTTTTGCGGGTAAACCGTTCCTCGTGGGCGGCGGCGATGATCTGGCCATCCAGCAGCAGCGCGGCGGCGCTGTCGTGATAGAAGGCGGAGATGCCGAGAATGGCGTCGGCCATGCGTGGCTCCGGCTAGAAGATGGTGTAGATGAAGGGGGCCACGGAGGTGCCGGCAGTCATCACGACAAGCACGCCGAAGAGCAGCAGCGTCACGATG
Organism: Megalodesulfovibrio paquesii; assembly: GCF_054653055.1. Classification (NCBI taxonomy): domain Bacteria; kingdom Pseudomonadati; phylum Thermodesulfobacteriota; class Desulfovibrionia; order Desulfovibrionales; family Desulfovibrionaceae; genus Megalodesulfovibrio; species Megalodesulfovibrio paquesii. The sequence continues at coordinate 158,905 of NZ_BAAIGQ010000008.1, forward strand.
AGGGGCAAGAGCCAGAACTTTTTGCGGACCTTCATGAAGGCCCAGAGGTCTTTGATGAAATCCATGTGCTTGTCACTCCTTAAAAAATCGGGGCGGGGCGGCTAGAACAGGTGTTCCAGGTCTTCGGGGCCCAGGGTCTTGTCGATGGCCCGGTAGACGGAGCCGTCGCCTTTTTTCCATTGTTTCTTCTTCATGGGGTCCGCGCCGGTCAGGCCGCGAAGGATGGCAATGGGCGTGACCACGATGAAGAAGATGATGGCCAGAATCACCTTGGACATCACCCGGCCCATGAGTTCGGAAATGCCCAGCCACAGCGCGGCAAAAGGCAGGAAGATGGTGGGCCGGATCATCAGCAGCAGGGTCACGGCCAGGGTGGGCAGCATGAGAAACTCGTGCTTGCCCAGGAACATGACCAACAGCAGGATGAAGATGAGGGCCAGCCCGCTGTTCAGGCAGTCCGTGGTGCTGTGGCCCAGGTGAAAGGCAGGTTTTTTGGAAGACGAAGCCATGCGGCGTCCTTTTGATGGCAGTTGGGCGTGCGGTGGATCAGGCGTTCAGGTGTTTGGCCAGCAGTTCGTTGACCAGGGCCGGGTTGGCCTGGCCCTTGGTCCGGCGCATGACCTGGCCCACAAAAAAGCCCATCAGTTTGGTCTTGCCGGCCTTGTAGTCGGCCAGTTCCTTGGGGTTGGCTGCAATGACGGCCAGAATCTCGCCTTCCAGGGCTGAAGAGTCGGAGATTTGCACCAAGCCCTTGGCCTCGATGTGGGCCTTGGGGGAGGCGCCCTGGGCGAAGATTTCGGGGAAGATCTGCTTGCCGATCTTGCCGCTGATGGTCCCGGCTTCCACACAGTCCACCAGCTCGGCCAGCTGGGCCGGGCTGAAGGGCGAGGCGCAGGCCGTGACACCGGCGGCATTCAGTTCGCGCACCAGCTCACCCATGATCCAGTTGGCCAGCTTCTTGGCAGCCTCGGGCTTGGCCGGGCCGTACGCGGCGAGGGCGGCTTCCAGATAGTCGGCCAGATGTTTGTCCGCGGTGAGCATGTCCGCATCGGCCGGGGGCAGGCCCAGCTCGGACACAAAACGCTGCCTCCGGGCGCGGGGCAGTTCGGGCAGGTCGGTTTTCCAGGCGTCCACCCAGGCCTGCTCCAGCTGCACGCGGGCCAGATCCGGGTCCGGGAAGTAGCGGTAGTCGTGGGCTTCTTCCTTGCCGCGCATGGAGAAGGTGGCGTTTTTGTCCGCGTCGTAGAGGCGGGTCTCCTGGATGACCTTGTCGCCGTCGTCAAGCACGTCCTGCTGGCGTTCGATTTCATAATCGATGGCCCGCTGGACGTTGCGGAAGGAGTTCAGGTTTTTCAGCTCGGTGCGGGTGCCCAGGGTGGTGGAGCCCACGGGCCTGAGGGAGATGTTCGCATCGCAGCGGAAGGAGCCTTCTTCCATGTTGCCGTCGCACACGCCCAGGTAGACGAGGATGGCGTGCAGGGCCTTGAGGTAGGCCGTGGCTTCCTCGGCGGAATGCATGGCCGGCTCGGAAACGATTTCGATGAGCGGCACGCCGGCGCGGTTCAGGTCCACGTAGCTTTTGTGCTCGTGGGCGGCGTGGATGGACTTGCCGGCGTCCTCTTCCATGTGGATGCGCGTGAGCGGCACCACCCGGCTGCCCTGGGAGGTTTCTATCTCCACACCGCCGCCCAGGCACAGGGGTTCCTCGTACTGGGAGATCTGATAGGCCTTGGGCAGGTCCGGGTAGAAGTAGTTCTTGCGGGCAAAGATGGACTGCAGGTTGATGGTGCAGCCCAGGGCCAGCCCGGCCTTGACGGCGTATTCCACGGCCTTTTTGTTCAGCACCGGGAGCACGCCGGGCATGCCGCAGCACACCTCGCAGACGTGGCGGTTGGGCTCGGCGCCAAAGGCCGTGGGACAACTGCAGAACAATTTTGACTTCGTCGAGAGCTGGGCGTGCACTTCCAGCCCGATGACGGCTTCGTATGCTGCCATGTGGTGATCTGGTGGGGTAGTGGCGTTAAGGATGGACGCGCCCGATACGATGCATATCTGCACCCTGGACGCATCCCAGACGCAATCCAAGCGCTGCCCGGACTCCGCTTGCCAACGATCTACCCGGCGGAAGAAGCGGCGTCAAGAGGTTCTCCAGACAGCACGGGTTGCTTAACGCTTCTGAACACAATCTGGCACAATGCGCACATGGCGCCTCCGCAATGGTCTATCGCGCCACGATGCCGGCGTCGTGATACAGGCCCACGCCGTATTCCTGGCGGCGGAAGAAGTGGTCCGGCGGCGGGCTGATGATCTGCAGTTCCGGATGCAGGCGCTGCATGTCCAGGGCAATGCGCATCTCCTTGGTGCAGCCGGTGGAGAAGGTGGCGTCCTTGCCGATCCAGGCTGCGGGCATGGGTTCGCCCAGAAGCTCGAAGCTCTTTTCCACGTCCGCAACGGTCTGGAAGCGCCAGACTTCCAGGAGCCCGGAGCGCTGCACCAGCTCCCACATGAACATCAGGTCGTCGCCATCCAGGCCGGGCTCGAAATGCTCTGCCGGGTTGATGATAAAGGCCCCGGTCTGGCTGTTGCGCAGATGATTCACAAATGCCGACACCACGCGGATGGCCATCTGGGTCTGCCCGGGGATGGAGCCGATGATGGCCGAGTAGAACATGGGCCGCCTGCCCCGGCTCTTGGCCTCGCGCATGCTTTGGATGATCTGTTCCGCCTTGGCCCGCAGCCCGCCTTCCGTGTGTTTGTGCACATGGGCCGGCTGCTTGCGAACGTGCAGATGAAAGCCATCCGCATCGCGATGAAAGCAGCAGATGGTCCGGGTGAACTGGTGGCCGGTCTGGATCAGCCGGCGCAGGTGCGGTTCCCCTTTGGCGATGATCACGTCCGCCTCCTTCCAGGCCCGGGCGAAGGTGACGGAGGTGCGGTACAGGTTGCAGCGCTCCTGAGAACCATCCCCGATGATGACGAACTGATTTTCGCGCAGGGTCTTCAGCAGGGCGTTCTTGCTCAGGCGGTTGTCCGGGATGCAATGCGCCCCGGCCAGGGCCTTGCCCAGCACGGGGTCGCGGTCCACGTCCCAGATGGTTGGCGTCTGGAAGTAAAATCCGCTCTTAAGGGCCAGGATCACCTTGTGCCCCAGCCGCAGCAGGCAGTTGATGATGCGGATATCAAAGAGGATTCCGCCCGAGGCATTGGGCAGGTACAGGATCTTTTGCGGGGCCTCGTGCCCGGGGCCGAAGATGTCCGTGAGCCGCTCAAAGGCGCTGCAGGGCTGGGTCAGCAGTTCGCGGGCCTGCTCCAGGCTGGGGGGCTCTTCCTGCCAGAGATCCGCCCAGGAGGAGAGCATGAACAGCCGCTGCAGCTCCAGCAGATCCAGCTCCCAGCGCAGGTCTTTGATGCGCGCGCAGGCCAGGTGCTCGGTGGGGCAGGCGTAGAGCAGGGACTCCAGCTGCGGGCTGTCCAGAAAGGCCTGGGCCCGGCGGTTGTACTCCTGTTTGCGCTCCAGATACGGGTCATCCATGCCGGTGATGCTGGCGAAGATGTTCTGCAGCCGCTTCATCAGCCGGGAGGGAATGAGGATGTGGTGATGCAGGGCGCTCTGAAACTGCTGCCGGGCAAACTGAAAGACCAGGCGGCGGGTGTAGGCGTCCTTGATGTGCGCATGTCCCAGGCGGACCAGCACCCGCCAGCAGGTCAGGTAGCCGCGCAACAGCCCGGGGGAAAGCGCCGGGGCCATCAGGTCGCTGAACAGTTCATCCGAGCAGGGGATGAAGGGTTGATCCTCCTGCAGATCCACCATGAACCGCAACTGCTCCGGCGAGGCGTTGGTGTGCGGATTAATGAGATATTCCAGATTGTTCTGCGTAAAGAAATGCAGCAGCCAGGCATCCACGTAGGGGTCTTCGCCACGGCGCAGCTGGGTCATGTTTTCAATGGGCGGCAGCTTGTAGGACATGCACTCGATCTCGGCAATAGGTTCGGCGGGGAATGGCGGCCCTGCTGGGCGCAAGGTCGCGGTCAGGCGCTTTCGTCTTCCTCGGGCACAATGGATTCGCAGCCGTAATCCTGCCAGGCCAGACCGGGATCCGTATTGCGGTGCAGAAATCCTTTCACCTTCAGCCGTTGCAGGTAGTTGGAGCCTTGCAGGGTGGCGAACCGCAGGGCGTTGGGCAGCCCCTCGATGCGCACGGTGTCCCCGGTGTGCAGGGGCCAGCCCTCCTGCCCGTCCACGGTGAGCCAGATCTCCGAGCGGCAGGGCAGCAGCGTCACCTCGGTGCGCCGGGAACAGGGCAGGACCAGGGGATAAAACGTATCCAGAAACGGGCAGATGGGCGTGAGGCAGTAGGCGTCGACATCCGGATGGATGAGCGGGCCGCCGGCGGAGACGGCATAGCCCGTGGAGCCCGAGGGGGTGGAGGCCATGAGGCCGTCGCAGCGCAAGGGGCCCAGGCGTTCGCCCTGGACGGAAATATCCAGCATGGCCAGCCGGGCCACATTGCCGCGGCTGATGACCAGATCGTTCACGGCCTTGCCCATGGCCACGGAATTGCCGCCGCGGCGGATCATCCAGCCCAGGGCCATGCGCTGGTGCACGGCCACGCCGGTTTCCAGGATTTGCGCCAGGGCCTCGCGCCAGGCGCCGGGGCACAGCTCCGTCAAAAAGCCTATCTTGCCGAGGTTGAAACCGAGGATGGGCGGCGAGGGCTGGGGCAGCTGCCTGGCCACGCTCAGAAAGGTGCCGTCCCCGCCGATGACCAGGACCAGATCGCTCTTGAATTGCGGCTCCACGCTGCGGGAACGGGAGTTGGAGCCCAGCTGGTTGGTCCAGCAGCGTACGGCCACGCCCTGGGCCCTGAGCCAGTCCCGCATGTCATGGGCAAGGTCACGGGCCTCTTCATCGCCGGGTTTGTCCACGACTTCCACGGCGCGAATGGTTTCCACCACCTGACAGATGGCGTCCTGTGCAGTATGTGTCATAATGAACCATACACCGGGCTGTGGATGGCTGCAAGGGGGCGCAAGGGGGGAATTGACGGGGGAAGCGAGGGGCTAGTCGATGGAGAAGCCGCCCTCCCGGAAGAGGCGCAGGCAGTGCCGGACCACGAGCGGATCGTAGCGTGTGCCCTGATGGGCCTCAATCTCCTCCAGGGCCAGCTGCAGACCCAGGGCGGCGCGGTACGGGCGGTGGGAGCTCATGGCCTCCACCACATCGGCCACCATGATGATCCGCGCCTCCAGCATCACCTCTGTGCCGGACAGGCCGCGGGGGTAGCCGGTGCCATCCAGCCGTTCGTGATGCTGCAGCACCATTTCCGCCACCGGCCAGGGAAAGGAGATGCCCTTGAGGATGTCGTATCCCACTTCGGGATGGGTCTTCATCAGGTTCATCTCATTTTCGGTGAGCCGGGCCGGCTTGGAGAGAATTTCCGCAGGGATGTAGATTTTGCCGATGTCATGCAGCAGGCTGGCCACGCGCAGCCCCTGTATCTGTTGCTCTTCCAGGCCCATATCCCGGGCAATGGCCTCGGCGATGACCCCCACGCGCAGCTGGTGCCCGGCGGTGTACGGATCGCGCTTTTCCGTGGCCATGGCCAGGGCGGCCACGGTTTCATCCAGCGTGCGGGCCAGGGTGCGCACGCTTTCCTTGAGGGCGGTCTCAGTGCGGCGGGCCTCGGTCATGTCCCGGAACACCAGGACCACGCCAAACAGGTCGCCGTCTCCGGCCTCGCCGGTCGAGTCGCCGACAATGGCCGAGGCGGAGAGGTCGATGGGTCGCTCCTGGCCTTGCCGGGAAACAAGCACGGCGGATTCCTTGAGCCGGAAATTCTGCCGCTGCCGGAGCACCTGATCCACCAGCAGGCACAGGTCCTCCCCGGTGCCTTCGTTCAGAATCCGAATGGCATTGTGCAGGGGCAGACCCAGGGCATGGCCCTTGGGCACGCCGCAGAGCTGTTCCGCCACGGGATTCATGAACCGGATGCGGCCTTCGCGGTCCGTGGAGATGACGGCATCGCCGATGGAGCGCAGGGTGGTGGAGAGCCAGCGCTCGCTGCGCTGGAGCCGGTCATCCATCTTGTGCTTGAACAGGGCCATCTGGATGCAGGTTTCCAGCTCCCTGTCTTCGAAGGGCTTGATGATGTAGCCGAAGGGCTCGGTGATCTTGGCCCGGTGCAGGGTTTCCTCGTCGGCATAGGCTGTGAGATAAATGACTGGAATATTGGCTCGTTTGCGGATGGCTGCGGCCGCGTCGATACCGTCCATATCCCCTTCGAGCATGATATCCATGAGCACCAGATCCGGATTCTGGGCTGCGGCGGCCAGGGCGGCGGATTCGCCGGAGGTGACGCAATCCACCACCGCATAGCCCAGGTGCCCCAGGCGGCGGCGGATATCCAGGGCCACGATGGGCTCGTCCTCCACCACCAGGATTTTCGGGCGCCCTCCCAGGGGGCGGGTGTCCATGGGGGATATGGAAAGATCTTCAAAAATATCAGGCAGCATGCGGCGTCACCTTGAAGTTGTTGGGGCTGGCGCGTCGAACAGAACGGCGGCCCGGGTCTCGGGAGGCGTGTCAGGCATGGGCCGCGCCTCCCTGCCGGTGGGCGGCCGGCGTCTGAAGCGTGGCCTGCAGGGCGTGCTCCAGGGTCGGGAAGATGAAGCTGTATCCGGACTGCAGCAGCCTGGTGGGCATCACCCGCTGGCCAGCCAGCAGCAGTTCGCGGGCCATCTCACCCAGGGCCAGGGTGAGCAGCGTGGCCGGCACCGGCAGGACGCAGGTCCTGTGCAGGGTTCGGGCCAGCGTTTTGCAGAATTCCCGGTTGGTGACCGGAGCAGGGCTGACAAAGTTCACCGGCCCTTCCAGGGTCGGCGTGTCCAGGCAGTGGAGCATGGCCTGCACTTCGTCCTGGCGATGGACCCAGGGGAACCACTGGCGGCCGCTGCCGAACTGGCCGCCCAAAAAGGTTTTGAAGGCCGGCAGCATGCGGGCCAGCACGCCTCCTTCTGCGTCCAGCACCACACCAGTGCGCACCAGCACGCGGCGGATGCCCAGATCCGTGGCCGCAAGGGATTCGTGCTCCCAGGCCACGGCTGTTTCCGCCAAAAAACCTTGGCCGGCCGGGGATGATTCGTCCAGCAGCTCGTCTCCACGGTCGCCATAGAACCCCACGGCAGAGCCTTGCAGCAACACCGATGGCGGCGAGGCCGTGGCGCGCAGGGCTTCGAGCATGGTCCGTACACTGTAGATACGGCTGTCGCGGATGCGTTGTTTCTGGGAGGCGGACCAGGGGCGGGCGGCAATGTCCTCCCCGGCCAGATTGACCACGGCGGCGGCGCCGTTCAAGGCGGTGGGCAATTCTTTGTAACTGCAGAAGGCCAATTTGTTCGAGGCGATGGCCGTTGCAGCCCAGGGACGGGCCCGCAAGGGGGCCGATGCATCGTCCGGCTTGCGGGACACAACCCGGACAATATCCCCTCGCTCCAAAAGACGTTGCACCAGCAACCGGCCGATGAAGCCGGTGCCACCGATGACAACAAGGCTGCGCGCTGCTGCGTCCATAGTTCGTCCCCCCTTGGCCATGGTGGAAACGGAGTCAAGGCATCGTACACCTTCACTCGAAAAGCGCAAGCAGGAAGAGGGGAACTGTAGAGGAGACGGCGCTGCTACATACCCTGGGCCTTGGCCAGGCAGTCCTTGGCGTCCTGGGAGCGGCCCAGGGCGTCCAGGGCGCGGGCCAGCTCCTGGATGAAGGGCTTGTGTCCGGGCATGAGCGCCACGCTCTGGGAAGCCAGGACCTTGGCCAGTTCGGGGTCCTCGCCGGCGTCCAGGTACATCCGGGCCAGCAGGTGCAGGGAGTGGGCGTCCTTGGGATCCAGGGAGAGGGCCTGATGCAGACATTCCCGGGCTTCGTCGAGCCGGCCCATGGTGTAATGCAGCCGGGCCAGGGGACGGCGGGTGATGGCATGGCCGCCTTGCAGGGCGGCGGCCTTGTTGTACCAGCTCAGGGCCTGGGCCGAGGCGCCGGCGCTTTCGGCCATCTGCCCCAGACGGATGAAGGCATACAGGTGGGAGGGGTCCAGGGTGATGCAGCGACGGAAGGCCTTGCGCGCAGCCGGGGCCTCACCCAGGCGCTGGCAGACGCAGCCGAGGTTGTACAGGGCCTTGGCGTCGTCCGGATCGCGGCGCACGGCTTCCTCAAAATGTTCCCGGGCCTGGGGCAGCCGGCCCAGCCGGGCCTCGCACACCCCCAGGGAAACGCGGGCCAGATTGTTCTGCGCATCGGCCAGCAGGGCCAGCTTGTACTCTTCCAGCGCGTTGTACAGATCGTTCTGGCTGAAGAGTTTGTCCGCATGGATGGTCAGGGCCAGGGAGTCGCACTGGCCCACATGCGGTGCGGGCAACAGCTGGGAATATTCCAGGGCCTTGCGGCAGTTCTCCAGCACGTCGGCCTTGCGGAAGTGCAGTTGCGGGTAGCCTGCCACGCCCACGGCCGCCTCCATGCCCAGCCGCTCCAGCCGCCGGGCCAGCTCGGTGTGAGCCGTCAGCACGTCCTGGGAGGTCTGGCCAGGGTGGAAAAAGATGCAACTGTTCAGGCTGAACCGGCCGCCCACCACCTCGGGCCCCAGCATTTCCCGGGCCAGCCCGGCGGCCTCGCCCACCAGTTGCTCGGCGTGCTCCTGGGCCAGCCCGGCGGCCGGGCGCACGCGGACCAGAGCCAGGGAGAAGACATCCTGGGATTCCCTGGCGTTACGCAGATGTTCCAGAAAATCGCGGTACAGCAGCAGGCCGGTCAGGGCGTCGCGGCCCTGGGCGTGGTCCCTGGAGGTGGCGGCGGTGGTGGCCATGGTTTCACTGCGGCTGTCCTTGACCAACGTGAGCCGGTCGCCGACCTCCACGGTCCAAGAGGCGTCGGAAAGATGCATGACCTCAGCCTGGCTCTGTTCGCGGGAGGTTTCCAGAATCAGCAGTTCGCCCTTGAAGAGCGGGGAGAGCCCGTTGCCGCCGGCCTGGGTGCGCGGCTTGTCCTTGCCCCAGACCAGGAAACGCTGCCCTTCCTGCGCGCCCAGCGAGGAACCCAGGGTGATGATACAGCGATGCATGGGCAGCAGCCGTGAGACCGCGCCACCTTCTTCCAGCACCTGACGGAAGGAAAAGATGCGTTCTGCGGAGGCCTCCCGCGCGGCCTGTGCGGCCTTGCGGGCGCGGTCCAGGAGCACGCGGGCCAGTTCGGCGGGGTTGCGTTCGGCCTGGCTGCCGTCGATATCCTGCGGAAAACAGGCGTGGCCACAGCTGACATCCAGGCGGAAGTCGCAGCCGGTGATCTCATGATGCACGGCCAGGGCGTCGATGGCCTGGCGCGCGGCCAGGGCCGTTTCCCGGCACAGTCTGGGCGTGGCCTCGCGAACAAAGATGGCAAACAGCCCATCTTCCACGCGGGCGGCCAGGGTGGTTTCCGGCAGGGCCGCGGCCAGGGTCCGGGCGGCCTGGGTCAGGGCGTTTTCGGCAAAACAGTGCCCGGCACGCTGGATGATCCGGTCCAGCCCGGCCAGCTGCACGGCCACCACGCCCATGGAGGCCCGCCAGGGAATGCCGGCGGCCATGGGTTCAATCTCGGAGACGGCAGGCAGGGCGTCGGGTTCTGGCGCGTCCTCGCCGGTCTCGGCCACGCCGAAGGATGCGCCCAGGGTGTGATGCGGCCGTGAGGCCTGCCGGACGGCTTCGATCTCCCGCGTCACCTCGGCCAGAAACGCCTGCCGGTGCGTCAGTCCGGTCAGCGGATCACTGGTGGCCAGCTTGTGCAGGAACAGCTGCTCCAGGCAGGTCGTGGCCAGCCGCGGCAGACCGGCCAAAGTCGTCTTGGGTGCCTTGAGGGTGGCTCCCTTGAGCACCACGAGGCCCAGACATTCCCCTTCAAACAACAGCGGGATCAGTACCTTGCGCTCGCGAGGCAGGTGGACGGCCCGCAGACCGTGTTCGTCCACCATCTCCGAAGGCAGGTGCTGCGGGAAGAACAGGTGGCCGGCCTTGAACGGGATGAACCGCCCGAGGGATTCCTTGAGCAGCGGCTCGTGGGCCACCAAATCCTGACGCGACAAGGTGACGGCGCTGGCCGTGGGGATCATTCTGGAATACATGACCCCAGGGTGCCATAGTCTAGACAATTTCTCAAGAATTTTTCATGTGCCGACAAGGTACTGGCGACTCATTCAGGACTGGAAAACCCCGGCGGCAGGTTCCCGGGCGGCAGGTCCCCGAATGGCTGCGCTCCGCCAGCAGGGGCGGCGGGCTCGGCAGGAGATGTCCCGGAGTGGCCATAGGGATCTGTCCCGAACATTCCAGCTTCCGGCATCGGCGGGGGCCTATGGATGGCAAGGCGGATATCCAGGCCGCGGGCGCGGTTCTCCTCCAGGTAGGACCCCTGCTCCAGCCGCACGGCCGCCGCAGGTTCGACCGCAATGGCCCGCTCGGCCCGCACCGGGCAGTGGAACTCGCAGTAGCCGCAGCCGGCGCAGCGTTCCTCATGCACCACGGGCACGGCCACGGCGAGGCCGGGCTGACGGACCAGTTCAATGGCGTCGTAAGGGCAGACTTCGTCGCAGACCAGACAGGCCTTGTTCTCTTCCCAGGCCAGGCATCGCTGGCGCCGGACCCTGGCCGTGCCGACCTTGACGGCCTGCTTCTCGGGCAGGGGCAGCGGCCGCAGGGCCTGGGTCGGGCAGACCTGGCCGCAGCGGGCGCAGTCCGGCTCGCAGGGGCCGCGGCGCGGGGTCAGCACCGGGCTGAACAGCCCGGCGGCGCCGGCCTGCGTTCCCAGCGGCTGCAGGGTGTTGGTGGGGCAGACGGTCATGCACAGGCCGCAGCGGACGCACCGGGCCAGAAACGCCGGCTCGGGCAGCGCTCCGGGCGGGCGGATGGCTGCCGGAGAGGGCAGTTCTCCCACGCCGGCCGGGGCCAGGGGGGTGGTCAGCTCCAGTCTGGCGAGCATGGAGACGGACGCGCCGGCTCCAGCGCCCAGACCTGCCAGACGCAGAAACTGCCGCCGGCCCGAGGACAGGGGCGAGGCGGTCGCGTCCTTCTGTCCGGAAAGGGAATCAGGCAGGGAAAAGGAGACCGCCCCGACGGGACACACCTCCACGCAACGCTGGCAGGCGATGCAGTCCTCGCGCCGGGTGGCGAACGGATCGTCCGGGATGGCGTCCATGGGGCAGCGGGCCTGACACTTGCCGCAGCCCACGCAGGTGCTGCGTACCTGTCGGGAGAGGGCCGGTCTTCTGGAGAGGAGCCCCAGCAGCGCCCCGGCCGGGCAAACATGGCGGCACCACAGCCGTGGTCCGAGCCAGATCCCGGCGCCAAGCAGCGTCAGAAAAAACAGGGCCTGGAACCACAGGGTGGCGTAATGAGGGAGGGCAATGGTCAGGAACTGTAGCTTCTTCCAGCCCAGGGCCTTGCCCAGGAGATGCAGCAGGGGCAAGAGCGCATCGCCGGAAAGCGTCAGGAAGGGAGTGACCAGGAGGCCGTACAGCCGGGTGGCCAGGGCCAGGGGCGCGGCCAGGAACACCCAGGAGACGCCCAGCGCGGCCCCGGTCAGCACGGCGGCCAGCACGGCCCGATTCAGGCGATTCAGGCGGGGCCGGCTGTGGTCCGAACGGCGGGGCGCGGCGCATCGCGCGCCAGGTGCGGCCGGGAAGCGGCCTGTCAGCTTGTCCGTCAGATCAATGGTCGTTCCCAGGGGGCAGATCCAGCCGCAGAAGAACCGGCCAGCCAGGAGCGCCGAGGCCAGCACGACCACGCCGGGCCAGAGCACTGGCAGCAGGCTGCGTCCGCTCAGCATGGTGGCCGGGGCGGTCAGGGGGTCCAGCCGCAACAGGAACGCCCCGGGCCAGGCCAGCCAGAGGGTCAGCACAAAGAGCAGCAGGGTCACCCCTTGCGTCAGCCGCCGCAGCAGGGCGAGGCCTCGCGGGGAACGGTGACGGCGCATGGCGGCCATGGGCCGGTTCCGGCGCTAGAGCGCCAGCTCCCGCTTGCGCATGTTTTCCACGTCGATGCGCCCCAGTCCGCGGGCGGCGGCCAGGCGCAGGTGGCCGACCTGATTGGGCTGCATGCGCCGGCCCCACCATTCAAAGGAGGCCACGGCAAGGGCGTCGGCGGCAACACCGTCCCTGGCGGCGATGACCGTATTGGGGGTGATGACCTTGCCGGGTCCGAACGGGCCATTGGTGGTCAGGACGCGGGTGGCGTCCACCAGGGTCAGAGCCGGGGTGAGTTTGGTGTACAGGTCCACAATGGCTTCGTCGAGGTTGTAGCGGGAGTGCATGCTGCCGCGGTCCCAGATCAGGCCCATCATGCCCTTCATGGAAAGGGAAACGCCGGTGGAGCCGTGGGACTTGGCCACCGGCGCGGCGATGAGCACGTCGGCGTCAAGCGCGGCCTTGAGGAAGGCGTTGCTGCGCATTTCCCTGGCGGCGGGGATGTCGGCGTCGGCAAAGAAGCCCGGGGCGTTCACAGCCTGGACCATGTGCTCGTCCACGGCGGCGCAGGCGTCGCGAATGCCGGCGCGTTCCAGACAGGCTTCGGGCGGGCGCAGGGGGTGGTCGATGATCAGCACGTCGGCCGCGCCGGCTTCCTTGCACAGGGCGGCCAGCTCGCGAACCACCTCGGGATGGGTGGTGGTGGCCAGTTCCGGGGGGTTGGCAAAGCTCATGTTGGGCTTGATGAGCACCTTTTGTCCTGGTTTGACAAAGGCCTGCATCCCGCCCAGGAGTTCCACGGCGGCGCGGGTGGCAGCGGCAGGTGCGCCCTTGACCATGGCCAGCTCCGGGGCCACTTCGGAAGACGCCTGGGCGAACGCGGCATTCAGGGACACAAGCCCGGATCCGGCGGCCGCCAGGCAGCACGCTGCGCCAGCCTGGAGGCGAAGAAACTCGCGACGTCGCATGGGACCCTCCTCAGGCAACATACTGCAGGGACTTGATACCCTCAGCACTAGCCTGCGGCGTCGGACCAGGACAACTTACAAATATGTTACATGCAGTTGGTCAGCGCAGGGATTTGAGCCAGACATCCCCGGATTCGGTATGAAAAAACAGCTTGCGGCCCAGCGCACCGCCCACATGCTCGCCCCGGATGGGAATGCCGGCCTCGGCCAGCATCCGCCGGGCGACATCCACGTTGCGGCCGCCAATATTCAGATTCCAGTAGGCGCCGGATTCCAGCCGGGCCGCAGAGACTGGCGAACGGCCGAGCAGGGTGCAGGCGCCGCCAAAGAGCTTGGCGTCCAGCGTTTTCGGGGCAATGCCGCATCGGCGGAACCGATTGAGCAGAACGGTGATGGCCACATCCACAAAGCGGCATGCGCCGTGGTCGCCCAGTTCCCGGCCTTTGAAACCTCCGTCGGACTGCGGCAGCATGGCGTGACAGATGGCCGACATGCCGGACTCGGCATGATGAAAGGTCACAGAGATGCAGGAGCCCAGCACTGTGGTGACCAGACAACGTTTCCGGGTAAAAATGCATTCGCTGATGCGCAAATGCATAACAGGCAGCGAGGAATCCAGGAGACTGTTAAGGGTAGGCATCAATGGCTCCTGGACCCGGAAAGAACGCGCTCACTCGGCATGTTGCAGGCAATGCGCCGACATCGGACGAGCGGTCCCGCTGCCGGCGCAGTAATGCGTGGCGATGGCTCAGCCGTTAAGCACGTCTTTGAGCTCCTTGCCGGCGCGAAACGCGGGCAGCTTTTTGGGCGGCACTTCCACATTGGTGCCGGTTTTGGGATTCCGCCCGAGATAACTTTTGTATTCCTTGACTTTGAACGAGCCAAAGCCGCGGATTTCCACCCGTTCCCCCCGGACCATGGCATCGCGCAAGCAGTCGAAGAACGTGTCCACCATCATGGCTGCTTCTTCCATGGGCAGCGCATGCTCTTCGGCCAGCGCCTTGACGAGTTCACTCTTGTTCATGGTGTCAAAACCCCCACATTAAAGGACAGTTGAACGACTTTACCATAAATTACATCAGTACGCGCCTTCCATCATGGTGGCAAGAGGGGATAACTACTTTTTCGAGCACTCGACACGCCGGCGGGCTTCCCGTTTTGTCCAGGCGCTCAGGCAGCAGCAGCTCCACAGGAAGTGCTGGTGGTCCTGCCGTCCTTCCCGATGTTCACGAGCCACGCGGGCTATGGCCGAAGGATCCAGCCCCATGGCCAGGCAGCTGGTGCCGTCCAGCAGGCTTTCCGTCTGTTCCCGCAACGGGCCAAACAGCCAGTGCTTCAGCGGCACGGCAAAGCCGGCTTTGGGACGCTCGAACAAGTGTCGCGGCACGTGCCGGGCCAGGATGCGCCGCAGAACTGCCTTGCCCTTGCCGCCCTGCCAGTGGACACTCACCGGCATGGGCAGGGCGTGACGCACCGTCAGTTCATCCAAAAGCGGCGGCCGGACTTCCAGGGCGCAGGCCATGGAGGCGCGGTCCACCTTGGTCAGGCAGTCTTCGGGCAGGTAGTGGAGCAGGTCGGCCAGCATCATCGCCCGGCGCACATCGCCGTGGGCCAGGCGCATGGCCTGCTGGGCTGTTTCCATGGCCCGGGAGAGGGCGTGAAACTGCGCCACCGTGCCCGCACCGGCATAGGCTGCCAGATGTGCGTACCAGTCGTAGACGTATTGGATATAGAGGGTGGGCAGCTCATGATACCCCAGCAGGCCCAGCCGCCAGTTGTCCATTCTGGTGCGCGGCCCGCGGGGCGGGCCGGGACGCGTCAGCCGGGCCAGACGGCGCGCCCGGGCGGGCAGGTGTTGCAACACCGGCAGCAGCCGGGTCAGGTGATGGTAGCGTGTGTAGCCGAAGAACTGTTCATCCCCGCCATCGCCGGACAGCGCCACGGTGACGTGCTGCCGCGCAAAGCGGCACAGCAGGAGCATGGCTGCGGCGGAGGCGTCACCAAACGGTTCGTCATAGACCTCGGCCAGGGTGGGAAAGACCTCCAGCAGATCCGCCGGGGTGACGATGCGTTCGTGGTGGTCTGTGCCGAGGTGCCCGGCAATGGCCCTGGCATAGGGGGCCTCGCTCATCGCGTCCGCCCCTGCTTGGGCGAACCCCATGCAGAAGGTCTGAATGCGGCCGCCGCCCTGTTGCCGTGCGTGCTGCACAGCCAGGGCCGTCACCAGCGAGGAATCCAGCCCGCCGGAAAGGAACACGCCCACGGGCACGTCGGCCTCCAGCTGTCGGGCCACGCTCTGGGCCAGGGCTGCTTCGAGTTCGTGTTCCAGGACGTCATAGCCACGAAGTTTGCCGGGTCGAGCCTCCAGCCAGTCTGCCCACTGGGGCATGCCCCACCAGGCGCGTTCCTGCAGGTGGCCGTCAAAGCGGACCCGCAGGCAATGCCCGGGCGGCAGTTTGCGAATATTCGCATAGATGGAGCGGGGCGCGGGCACGCATTTGGTGGCCAGCAGTTCCAGCCGGGCCAGCGGATCGATGGCTGGATCAAAGCCGGGCAGGAGGGTGAGCGGGGTGATGGTGGAGGCGAAGGCGATGCCGCCGGGCAGCCGGGTCCAGGCCAGGGGCTTGATGCCCAGGCGATCCCGCGCGGCGAGCAGCACGCCTGCCATCAAATCGACATACACAAAGGAGAACATGCCTTCCAGACGGGGCAGGGCGGCTTCGCCCCAGTGCATCAGGGCCTGGAGCAGGACCTCGGTGTCGGATGTTGTGTGAAAGCGGGCCCCGGCGGTTTCAAGCTCGCGCCGCAGGGCGGCGTGGTTGTAAATCTCACCGTTAAAGACCAGCTGATGCCGGCCTGCCTCCGCAGCGGGGCTTTCGGCGTTGGCCATGGGCTGGTTGGCCCGCGGGTCCAGATCCAGAATGGCCAGGCGGGTGTGTGCCAGGGCCAGACGGCCGTCCAGGAGCAGGCGCAGACCGGCGTGGTCCGGGCCGCGGCTGGCCTGCAGGCTGTTCATGTGGCGCAGCAGGATCTCCGGCCAGGGCGCGGCGTGTTGGGAGGGCGTATCCCAGGCGTAACAGGCGACAAAGCCGCACATGGACAAGGTTCTCCTCGGTGCTGCAGGCAGGAACGCAACGGGGCGTGAGGTTTATCTCTTATAGGATAATTGCCGAAAATGCCAATCCGTCCGGGTAAAAAATGCGAAAAAGCCTGCGGCTGTTTCCCGAATTCAGGAATTGTTACGGAATGCGGTGAATGGGTTGTGCTGCGGCCCGCATCGAAGTACAAAAGGCACCGTGCCCTAACCACTCAACCCCAAGCAGTCAAAAATGCCGACAATTCGAGCAGTGCTCTTCGACTTTGGTGGCGTTGTGGCCCAGGAAGGGTTCGTGGGAGTCATGCGCCGCGAAGCCCTGGCCCAGGGGCTGGATCCCCAGGCGGTGATGCTCGCAGCCGTGGAAGCCATGTATGGCTCCGGCTACCTGACCAATGCCGCCACCGAGGAAGACTTCTGGTCCCTGTTCCAGGCCGCCAGCGGCCTGAAGGGGGATTGGGCCGTCATGCGCGAGGCGATTCTCTCCCACTGCACTCCGCGGCCGGAAATGCTGGCCCTGGCCGGGGTGCTGGCGGCCGAGGGCATCGTGCCGGCCATATTGTCGGACCACACCGACTGGCTGGACGAGCTTGAACGGCGGCACGGTTTTGCCATGCATTACGAGCACGTCTTTAACTCCTATCACACGGGCTCCACCAAACGCGAGCAGGCTGCATTTCTGCATGCGCTGGAAGTCCTGGACGTGACACCCGAGGAGGCCGTGTTTGTGGACGACGCCCGGCGCAATGTGGCCCTGGCCCGGGAGCTTGGCCTGCATGCGGTCCTGTGCGAGGAGCTGCCAGAGTTTGCCCGGGAGTTTCGCCGGGTGTTCTCAGAAGCCGGCCCCTCCGGCGTATTGCTGGTGATGGAGCCCCTGCTGCAGTCGTTTTTGGGAAGGCCATGACGGAAAGCCCGGTGGAGTGCACATGCAGCCTGTTCTCATAGTAGAAGATTCAAATCTCTTTGCCTCCCTGCTGGCCCAGCGGGTGCAGGCCCGGCTGGGATTGCAGACGGAACGAGCCAAGGATCTTTCCGAAACCAAAGAGCGGCTTGAAACACGCCAGGGCGGGTACTTTGCCGCGCTGCTGGACCTTAACCTGCCCGATGCGCCCAATGGCGAGGTGGTGGATCTGGTCACGCGGCACAACGTCCCGAGCATCATCTTTACCGGCTCGTTTAATGACGAAGTCCGCGACATTATCTGGTCCAAGCAGATTGTGGACTATGTGGTCAAGGAAAGTCCACAAACGGTTGAATACATAGTTGATTTGCTGGAGAGACTCCGCCGCAACCGCTGCATCAAGGCCATGGTGGTGGACGACTCCCGCACCGCCCGTCAGCTCATTGGTAGTTTGTTGCGTGTGCATCAGTTTCAGGTGGTGGAGGCGGCTTCCGCCCAGGCAGGCCTGGCCATGCTGGAGCAGCACCCGGACACCAAGCTGCTGATTACCGACTACAACATGCCCGGCATGGACGGCTTCGAGTTCACCAAGGCCGTGCGGGTCAAATTTCCGAAGAACCGCCTGGCCATCATTGGCGTCTCGGCCCATGGCGGCAATGTGCTCTCGGCCCGTTTTCTCAAAAGCGGCGCCAACGACTACCTGACCAAGCCCTTCACCAGCGAGGAACTCTACTGCCGGGTGACCCACAATGTGGAGCTGCTGGAACATATGGAGACCATCCAGCGGCTTTCGGACACCGACCCCCTGACCGGCCTGTCCAACCGCCGGTACTTTTTCGAAATCGCCTCCAAGCTGCTGGCCCAGTCCCGGCGGGAGGATCTGCCCTGCTGCGTGGCCATGCTGGACGTGGATTTCTTCAAAAAGATCAACGATTCCTATGGGCATGATGGTGGCGATGCCGTGCTCAGGCACCTGGGGGCCATCCTGCGGCGGCGGTTCCGGGAATCGGATGTGGTGGCCCGCATGGGGGGCGAAGAGTTCTGCGTCTTTGCCGCCTCCATGGATCCGGACTATGCCGTGGAAATTTTTGAAACCGTGCGCAAAACGGTGGAGAAAACTCCCATCCTGGTGGGCAAGCGCATGATTGAATGCACCCTCAGCATCGGCCTGTGTCGGGACCGCCAGGACTCCCTGGACGCCATGATCAAAGCAGCAGACGAAAAACTCTACGAAGCCAAGCAGACCGGCCGCAACAAGGTGGTGGGGTAGGGCGCTCTGAACGCCGCGAGCGGATTTCTGCTGTTTCTCTGATCAATTTTCCTTGACGCTCCCACGTCGCGGTGCTACCTCTTTTGCACCTATGGATTGTTTTATTCGCCATATCGCCTCCTGCCCCTCCATTTCCCGCAGCCTCCTGCTACGGGCGCTGTAGCGCGCTCGTTATCCACCCCCCGTTCTTCAGGACGGTCTTCGTCCATTCCACGCCCAGGTTTCATCCCGCCATCTTGCGGGGTGAATTCGCCACACCGAAACGCTTTGCCTTTGCGCCAGCTTTTCGGTAGGAATCGCCACCGAACGCGGAGCTGCATCATGTCCAATCGCGTCATTTTTTTCGACACCACCCTGCGCGACGGCGAGCAATCGCCCGGCGCCACCATGAACCAGCAGGAAAAGATCCGCCTGGCCAAGCAGTTGGAAGGCATGGGCGTGGATGTCATCGAAGCCGGCTTCCCCGCCGCCTCCAAGGGTGACTTCCAGGCCGTGCAGGCCATTGCCGCTGCGGTCAAGGATGCCCGCATCGCCGGTCTGGCCCGGGCCATCCGGCCCGACATCGACCGCGCCTGGGAGGCCATCAAGGACGCCGCCCATCCCCGCATCCATACCTTCATCGCCACCTCGCCCATCCACATGGAGAAGAAGCTGCGCAAGGCTCCGGACGAGGTGGTGGAGATGGCCGTGGCTGCAGTCAGACACGCGGCCGGCTACACCAGCGATGTGGAGTTCTCCTGCGAGGACGCCTCGCGCTCCGACCGGCCCTTCCTGGCCCGCATCTGCGGCGAGGCCATCAAGGCCGGGGCCACCACCATCAACATCCCGGATACCGTGGGCTACGCCCAGCCCCAGGAGTTCGGCGAGCTGATCACCTACCTGCTGGAGAACGTCCCTGGCAGCGAGAAGATCATCTGGTCCGTGCACTGCCACAATGACCTCGGGCTGGCCGTGGCCAATACCCTGGCCGCCCTCAAGGCCGGAGCCCGGCAGGCCGAGGTGACCGTTTCCGGCATCGGCGAGCGCGCCGGCAATGCCTCGCTGGAAGAGGTGGTCATGTCCCTGCGCACGCGCCAGCCGTATTACGGTCTGGAGAACGGCATCCGCACCGAGCAGCTCTTCCCCACCTGCCGGCTGCTTTCCATGATCATCGGCGCGCCCATCCCGCCGTACAAGGCCATCGTCGGGGCCAACGCCTTTGCCCATGAAAGCGGCATCCACCAGGACGGCATGCTCAAGGACAGCCGGACCTACGAGATCATGACCCCCGAAGCCGTGGGCCGCACCCGCACGGAGCTGGTACTGGGCAAGCATTCCGGCCGCAACGCCCTGGGCACCAAATGCCGGGAGCTTGGCTTTACCCTTACAGATGAGCAGCTGGCCGTGGTCTTCGAGGCCATCAAAAAACTGGCGGACAAAAAGGAACAGATTTTCGACGAAGACGTGGAAGCCGTGGTCCTGGAAGAAGTCTTCCGCATCCCGGACAAGTACCGCCTGATGCATCTCATTGTGGTGGCTGGCGCCGACCCGCCCTCCGCCGCGCTGGTGCTGGAAGAGGACGGCCGGGAGATCCGCGTGGCCTCCCTGGGCGTGGGGCCCGTGGACGCCGCCTTCAGCGCCATCAACAAGGCCGTGGGCAAGACCCCGGTGCTGGAACGTTATCAGGTCAACGCCGTCACCTCGGGCACGGACGCCCAGGCCGAGGTGATGGTCCGGCTGCGCATCGAGCAGCACAGCGCCGTGGGTCGCGGGGCCGACGGCGACGTCATCAAGGCCGGGGCCAAGGCCTATCTCAATGCCCTCAATCGCCTCGCCAAAAAGGAGGAGGAACGTCAATGCGTCACGCTGTAGCGCACACCCTTGCCATGAAACTGCTGCAGGCCGCCAGTGACGAACGCATCACGGAGGCCGGGCAAATCGTCCGCTGCCGCGTGTCGCTTGTGCTGGCGAACGACATCACCGCGCCCCTGGCCATCAAGAGCTTCCGGCAGATGGGAGCGGCCCGGGTCTTTGACAAGACCAAAATCGCCCTGGTGATGGACCACTTCACCCCCAACAAGGACATCGCCTCCGCCGAACAGGTGCGCGGGGTGCGCGAGTTCGCCGTGGAGCAGGATATCCTGCACTATTATGAAGGCGGCAACTGCGGCGTGGAACACGCGCTGCTGCCCGAGCTGGGGCTGGTGGGCCCTGGCGACGTGGTTGTCGGCGCGGACAGCCACACCTGCACCTACGGCGGCCTGGGCGCCTTTGCCACGGGCATGGGTTCCACGGACATCGCCGGGGCCATGGCCCTGGGCGAAACCTGGTTCAAGGTGCCCCAGACCATCTTTGTGCAGATTGACGGCGAGCTGCCCCCCTATGTTGGCGCCAAGGACCTGATCCTGCACGTCATCGGCAAGACCGGCGTGGACGGCGCGCGCTACAAGGCCCTGGAATTCGGCGGCAGCACCGTGGCCGGCCTGAGCGTGGAAGGCCGCCTGACCATGGCCAACATGGCCATCGAAGCCGGAGGCAAGGCCGGGCTCTTCCCCGCCGACGCCAAGGCCCTGGCCTATGCCAAGGCCCACGGCCACGGCGCCAGGGAAGAGATCCACCCCGACGCCGGCGCGCCCTATGACGAAGTGATCAAGATTGACGTGGCCGGCATGCCGCCGCAGGTCGCCTGCCCGCACCTGCCCGATAACGTCCGCGGCGTGGACGAGCTGGCCGCCGAGCACGTGGTGGTCAACCAGTCAGTCATCGGCTCCTGCACCAACGGCCGTATCGAGGACCTGCGCGAGGCCGCGGGCATCCTCAAGGGTCGCAAGGTCAAGAAGACCGTGCGCTGCGTGGTCCTGCCGGCCACCCCGGCCATCTGGACCCAGGCCCTCAAGGAAGGTCTGCTGGAAACCTTCATGGAAGCCGGCTGCATCGTGGGCCCGCCCACCTGCGGCCCCTGCCTGGGCGGCCACATGGGCATTCTGGCCAAGGGCGAACGCGCCATCGCCACCACCAACCGCAATTTCAAGGGCCGCATGGGTCACCTGGAAAGCGAAGTGTTCCTGGCCTCCCCGTCCCTGGCTGCCGCGGCGGCCGTGGCTGGCGAAATCGTCCACCCTGCGTCCCTGTAACCTGCAGCGAGGCATTGCATCATGACCCTTTCCGGCACTGCCCATCTGGTGGGCGACCATATCGATACCGACGCCATCATCCCGGCCCCGTTCCTGGTGACCACCGATCCCGCGGAACTCGGCAAGCACTGCATGGAAGGCCTGGAACCGGGCTGGAACACGCGCATCAACAAGGGCGACTTCGTGGTCGCCGGCCGTAACTTCGGCTGCGGCTCCTCCCGTGAGCACGCCCCCGTGGCCCTGCTGGGCGCAGGCGTTTCCGTGGTCATCGCCCATTCCTACGCCCGGATCTTCTATCGCAACAGCTTTAACATGGGGCTGCCCCTCCTGGAAGTCGGCGACGATATCAGCCGCATTCAGGATGGCGATCCCCTGGAAGTGGATATCGTCACCGGCAAGATCCTCAACAAGCGCACCGGCGAGACCATCTCTGCCCAGCCCGTGCCGGCCTTCATGCAGGGCATTTTGAATGCCGGCGGCCTGGTGGGCTATGTCAAGGAACGCCTGACGGCGTAAAGGCCAGACAACGGCAGGAGAGAGTGGGGGAACTGAGTTCCCCCACACCCCCTCCATTCGGTTTTGTCGCTGGGCAGCGCGTTCCCGCGCCGCCCAGCGACAAAACCGAATGGAGGGTCCAGGGGGGGCAGCCCCCTGGCGGGGTTCGGGGCAGCGCCCCGAGTCTTCACGTTCTAACCTCCATAGAGTGTCCCTCATGAATTACTCCATCTGCCTCATGCCCGGTGACGGCATCGGCCCCGAGATCGTGGCCCAGGCCGTGCGGGTGCTGGATCTGGTGGGCCGCAAGTTCGGCCACACCTTCACCTACACTGAAGTTCTGGCTGGCGGCGCAGCCATCGACGCCGTGGGCGAGCCCATGCCCGAAGCCACGGTCGAGGCCTGCAGAAAAAGCGACGCCGTGCTGCTGGGCGCCGTGGGCGGCCCCAAGTGGGACAACCTGCCCCGCCACCTGCGCGCCGAGACCGGCCTGTTGAAAATCCGCAAGGAACTCGGCTGCTTTGCCAACTTCCGCCCGGCCACGCTCTTCCCGCAGCTGGCCTCGGCCAGCTACCTGCGGCCGGACATTGTGGCCAAGGGCCTGGATGTGCTGGTGGTGCGCGAGCTGACCGGCTGCGTCTACTTTGGCCAACCCAAGGGCATTGTGGAAGAAAACGGGGAACGCATGGGATTCAACACCATGCGCTACACCGAGTCTGAAGTACGCCGTATTGCCAAGGTGGGTTTCGAGGCGGCCAGAAAGCGCGGCAAGCGCTTGTGCAGCGTGGACAAGGCCAACGTGCTGGACGTCTCCCAGCTCTGGCGCGACGTGGTCATGGAAGTCCACAAGGACTACCAGGACGTGGAACTGAGCCACATGTACGTGGACAACGCCGCCATGCAGCTGGTGCGTGACCCCAGCCAGTTCGACGTCATCGTCACCGGCAACCTCTTTGGGGACATCCTCTCCGACGCCGCCGCGGCCATCACCGGTTCCATCGGCATGCTGCCTTCGGCCTCCGTGGGCGCCTCCGGCCCGGGCATTTACGAGCCCATCCACGGTTCAGCGCCGGACATCGCCGGCCAGGACAAGGCCAACCCCCTGGCCACCATCCTTTCCGTGGCCATGATGCTGCGCTTTGCCTTCAGCCTGGAAGCCGAGGCCGCGGCCATCGAGGCCGCCGTCTCCAGCGTCCTGGACAAGGGCCTGCGCACCGGAGACATCTACAACAGTGCCCAAGCTGGCGAGTCCGGGCTGACCCTCGTGGGCTGCAAGGCCATGGGCGATGCCGTGGTCGAGGCCTTGGGGTAAGGAATATGAACTGGGGGAACACCGTTCTGGAGAAAGGTTTCCCCCAGATCCCCCTCTCCAAAGACTTTTAACTGTGGGCTGTTTGTGGCATGACTCGTCGGCTGGAACGCCATCCGGCGGTGTTTTGCCACGTTCTTATTGCATTTCCAGGAATCGCACGTGAATTGTTCCATTCAAGGCGTCACCAAGAGCTACGGGGCCCGGGATCTCTTCAAGGACTTCTCCCTGGAGCTGACCTCCGGCGTCCGGCTGGCCGTGGTCGGGGCCAACGGCGCGGGCAAGTCCACTTTTTTGAAGGTCATCGCCGGCGTCAGCGCGCCGGATGCCGGCCGCATCACCATGCCCAAGGGCGCCCGCCTGGGCTACGTGGCCCAGGAAATGGACGAGGACGTCCTGGCCACGCCGCTCATCACCTGGGTGCTGGAGGTGCTGCCTTCCTGGAACGATTTCTGGAAGGAATGGGAAGCCGCCACCGCCGCCCATGACGAAAAAGCCCTGGCCCGCCTGGCTACCCGGCAGGCCGAGCTGGAAGCCGTGTACGGGCACAACCCCGAGCAGCGCGCCCATGTGGTGCTGGAAGGCCTGGGCTTTCCCGTGGCCCGGCACCACGAGCCCCTGCAGAGCTTTTCCGGCGGCTGGCGGGAGCGGGCCAAGCTGGCCCGGGTTCTTGTGGCCGGGGCGGACATCCTGCTCCTGGACGAACCCACCAACCACCTGGACCTGGAAGCCGTGGAGTGGCTGGAGCAGTTCCTGCTCGCCTATCAGGGCGTGCTTGTCTTCGTGGCTCACGACCGCATCTTCATGGACCGTCTGGCCACGCACACCCTGTATTTTGGTGGAAACAAGCCGGTCTTCCGCAAGGGCACCTTCTCCCAGTTCCTGGTCTGGCAGGAGGAGCAGGAGGAGCAGCGCCAGCGCGAGGCCAAGCGCATCAACGACGAGCTGGAACGCAAGCTGGCCTTTGTGGCCCGCTTCAAGGCCAAGGCCACCAAGGCCCGCCAGGCCGGCTCGCGTCAGAAACAGGCCAAAAAGCTGGAAAAGGAACTGGATGGCCTGAAGCCGGAAGCCAAGCGGAGAACCCTTGCCTTCAAATGGCCCGAGCCCGTGCGCGGGGACCGCACGCCCATTTCCGTGGTCGGCCTTTCTGCAGCCTACGGCAAGGGCGGACCGCTCTGGGAGAAGCTGGATTTTCAGATCTTCCGCGGGCAGAAGATCGCCCTGGCCGGCCCCAACGGCTGCGGCAAATCCACCCTGCTCAAGTGCATCACCGGCCGGCATGAGCCGCTCTCCGGCCGGGTGGAGATCAGCTCCAGTTCCAAGGTCGGCGTCTTTGCCCAGCATCAGCTGGAGATTCTGGACCCGGAAAAGACCACGCTTTCGGAAATCCGCCGCCTTTCCGACCCCCGGACCACGGAAGAGGAGCTCATGAGCGTGCTCGGGCTCTTTCTCCTGGGGCAGGAGTATTTCGAGCGCCCCGTGGCCTCCCTCTCCGGCGGGGAGAAGAGCCGGCTCATCCTGGCCACGCTCTTCCTCTCCCGCTCCAACGTCCTGGTGCTCGACGAACCCACCAACCACCTGGACCTGGAGAGCCGTGAGGCGCTGATCGAGGCGTTGGAAGATTTTGAAGGCACGGTGCTCTTTGTGGCTCACGACCGCTGGCTGATGCAGCGCGTGGCCGAACAGATCTGGGAACTCACGCCCAAGGGCTTTATTGTCCACGAAGAAGGCTTCGAGGCGTACGAAAAATCGCGACAGGCAAACGCATCGGTTGTGCCCGGCCGGGAGGCTGTGGTAATAGATGATTCGAAGACATTCGAAGAAAAACCGGGCGAAAGCCGGGCCGAGCGCCAGGAGCGCAAACGCCTGGAGGCCGAGCGGCGCAAGGCCATGGCCAAGGTCCTGGGCCCCAAAAAGCAGGCCTACGCGGACAAGGAACAGGAACTGGAAGCCGTGCTGACCCGCCAGGCCGAAGTGGAACAGCAGCTGGCCGATCCGGCCGTGTTTGCCGATGCGGCCCGCAGCGCGGCCTTGCTGGAGGAATACAAGGTCTGCCAGGAGCGCGCGGAACGCTGCATTGCCGAGATGGAGCAGCTGGAAGCGGAAATCGAGGCCCTCGAAGGCGCATGACGGGAGCGTTGCAGGCCCTCCCGGCGCCGCAACTGTGTGGATGGAGCATGCCATGGTGTCCGAACTGCCGGTCAGGGTGCATCCGTTTTTTGCCGATCCCCACGGTATGGCCAGTATCGTCTGTCCGCATTGCTCTCGCGAAAAACGCATCGACGCCACCAAGTACAAGAAAGGCACCAAGAACCTGCTGGTGACCTGCCAGTGCGGCCATCGCTTCGAGGCCCATCTGGAGCTGCGCCAATCCCCGCGCAAGCGGGTCAAAATCTCCGGCGAATACACGCACCTGGAGACCTTCGAGACCGATGACGTCGTCATCCTGGATCTCTCCCTCACCGGCTTGCGGCTGTCCATCCTCGGCCCGCACGGGGTGCGGGTTGGTGACCGGCTGCGGGTGGCCTTCACCCTTGATACCCCGCTGCATCCGAAATTCTCGCGGGAGGTGGAAGTCACCGGCGTCAGCCGTCAGGTGGTCCATGGCCGCTTCATCAACGTGCCCGCCAAAGACATTGATCTCGGGTTCTACCTTATGTCTCAACCCAAAGGATGATCCCATGCCCCATCCGCCGACCCATCCGCATAAGCCTTCCAGTATTCCGATCATTCCGGCCATCGACCAGCAGGAGGCCCTCCGCTGGCTGGAGACCCGGCCCGGTCTGGTGCTCCTGGATGTTCTCATGCCGGAGCGCTACGCCCAGAAACACCTGCCCGGCAGCGTGAACGCCTGCGTGTTTGAGGTGGTGTTTCCCGAACTCATTGCCAGCCTGATTCCGGACCGCGCCACGCCCGTGCTCTGCTACGGGCATGACCACCACACCCGCGATGCCCTGGCCGCTGCAGACAAGCTCCTGCGCCTGGGCTACGAGCAGGTCTGCATTCTCAAGGGCGGGCTCAAGGCCTGGGAAGCTGCGGCGCTGCCCCTGGAAGGTGAGCTGGTGGGCCAGGAAGACGGCCCCGACGCCAGTCCCTCCATTGCCGACGGCCGCCGCGCCCTGGTGGTGGAGGAATCGCGCATCGAATGGATCGGCCGCAACCGCACCGGCCGCCATCTGGGCACGGTGCAGCCCCTGCACGGCCTGCTGGCGGTGGAGGAGGGCAGCATTACCGGGCAGGTCGTCCTGGACATGCGGTCCCTGGACAATCTGGACCTGCAGGACAACAGCCTGCGGGCCATGCTCCTGGCCCATCTGCGGTCCGAGGATTTCTTCCAGACAGACACCTACCCCGAAGCCAGCTACGAGATTCTTTCCGCAGGATTTCTGGAGGACGCCACAGCCTCCTCGCCCAATTACGAGCTGCATGGCGCCCTGACCCTGCGCGGCAAAACCCGTTCCCTGAGCGTGCGGGCCACTCTGAGCGAACTCCCGGCCACGGAGACGGCCCCGGCCAGCCTCGTCCTGGAAGCCCACTTTGACCTGGACCGCACCCGCTGGGGCGCAATCTATGGGTCTGCCCAGTATTTCAAGTACCTCGGCTATCATCTGGTCTTCGATCCGGTGAGCATTGCCCTGCGTCTGGTGTTCCGCTAAAGGCACGGCATGCAATACTGGGATGATGTGCGACGATTCGACGTGGAGGCCGCCGGCGTGCGCTGGCGGCTTTCCAGTCTGGCGGATCTGGAGACGCTCTGGGACAGGCTGGCTGCCGAGGACGGGGATGGCGACGAGCTTGAGCCCATCGACCCCGCAGCCCTGCGTCGCAAACGACTCTTTGAGCAGGATGAACGCCTGCCGTACTGGACCGAGCTGTGGCCGTCGAGCTACCTCCTGGCCCAGTGGCTGGAACAAAGCGCAGCGCGCATCCGCGGCTGCCGTTGTCTGGACCTGGGCTGCGGCCTGGGCTTTACCGCCCTGGTGGGCTGCCGGCTCGGGGCGCGGGTGACGGCCCTGGACTACGAGTTCGAGGCCCTGACCTACGCCCGCCGCAACGAGGCTGACAACCGCATCCACCTGAACGGCCCGGCCCCGGTCTGGCTGTGCATGGACTGGCGCGCCCCGGCCTTCCGCAAACAGGCCTTCGACTTCGTCTGGGCCGGGGACATCGTCTACGAAGACCGCTTCATCCCGCCCGTGGCCGATTTCCTGGACCGCGTGGTCGCCGCAGAGGGTGTGGCCTGGGTCGCCGAGCCGGACCGCGCCGTGTACAAGCCCTTCATCGCGGCCATGCACCGCCGCGGCTTCGATGCCGTGAAGGTCTATGCCAACGCCGTCAAGGCCCGCAACTGGCCCGCCGCCGGCGTGCCGGCCAGCCTCTGGGAGTTCCGCCGGCGGTAGATTGCAGGCACGGACAGGGCCGCGTCACGCCTTCGCCCTGGCCCGCCGGGCAGTTACGGTCTCGCCGCCTATGCCCCAGTTGTCCATGGGCACCTCGTCGATAACCACCACCGTGGTGGCCGGGTTCTTGTGCAGCACTCGGGCCAGCAGCTCCGTGACCCCCTGGATAAGCTCGGCTTTTTGCGCCGGCGTGGGGGCTTCGCTCCCGCCGGTCACCTTGATGTTCACATAGGGCATGATGGTTCTCCTCACAGGCTATGGGTGTTGGCGCGTTGCGCGCATCGCTCCGGCAAGCAGCAGGCCGGCCGCAATGAACAGGCTGATTGCGGACAGGATAAACGCGAAGGCGAAGCCCTGCCCCTGGCCGCTGCTCCCGCCATCCCCGGCCCCCATCCCCGCGAGGAACGGGCCAAGGATCTGACCGACGCCATATAGCGCCGTCATCACGGCCACGGTGTGCGCGCTGGCCCGGCCGCTCAGGGTAACACCGTATTGCAGGGACAGGACCACAATGCCCATGAAGGTTCCACCCAGCAGCAGCCCCCCGGCCAGGGCAGCGATTGGGGTGTTCGAGACGGCGGGCAGAAGCACGCCCACGCCCTGCAGCAGGAACGCCAGAATCAGCATGGGGCGGTACCCTTTGCGTGCGGCCAGCCGCCACAACGGCGCGGTGACTGCCGCTGCTGCCCCGGTGACGAGCCAGGCCGTGCGGGCGATTTGGGCCGACTGTGTCGTCTCCTGCACCAGGGCCACGAGGAATGTTGTGCCGATGATATAGCCGAAGCCTTCCAGAAAATAGGCGGTGAGCAGGAGCCGGTACGTACCGTGCTGCGGATGGGAATGGCGGGAAGCCGCTGCCGTCGCGGGAGGATGGAGAGCTTCCGGCACCCTGTTCAGCCCGGGCCGCAGGGCAATGCCGGCCAGGATGGCCAGGGGCAGGGCCAGCATGGCCATGCCCAGCCAGGCTGTGTCCGGTCCGCCTGCCGCTTCCAGCGGGCCAGCGGCCAACCCGCCCAGGACAATGCCCGAGCCCACGCCGCTGTACAGCAGGCCGCCCAGCACTGGCCGCCGGACAGCCAGCAGCGTATCCAGCACAATCGCCGACGCGAGCACGAAGCAGCCACCCGAGGCCAGCCCGGCCACAAAGCGCAGGGTGTGCCAGAGCCAGACCGTATCCACGCCGTACATGGCCGCTGTGCTGGCCACGCTCAGGGTCAGGCTGGCCAGGAGCAACAGATAGCGCCGCCGGCCGGGCTGCTGCGAGCGCATGGCCAGGACGCCGAGCAGGTAGCCTGCGTAGTTCCAGGCAGCCATCATGCCGGCCACGTCCTCGCCAAAATGGTGGGCCGTCATCATGCCGGGCAGGAGCACCGTATAGGCAAAGCGCCCGATGCCCATGGCCACCACCAGGGCGCACCAGCCTCCCAAAATGGGCAGGATGGGAAGGCCAGGCAAGGGGGAGAACGCAGGCGGCAGGCTGGTGGAAGATACGGCGTCTGGTTTCTGGTGCATCGGCATCCTCAAAGTTCGGAAGGGGGTTGTGGCCCAGCGGCAGGGTAGGGTAGAAGCATTGTCATGACAACTGAATAAGCATGACAACGTTATTCCGAAGAGGTGAAGATTATGGAACTGGCCGACTTGCGGACCCTGGTGGCCGTGATTGAGCAGGGCGGCATCAGCCGCGCCGCCAAGGTGCTGCACCGGGTGCCTTCCGGCGTCACCACCCGGATTCTTCAGTTGGAGGCGTCCCTCGGCGCGTCGCTGTTCCTGCGCGAGGGCAAACGCCTGTTACCCACTGAGGCTGGCAGGATGCTGTACGGGCACGCCCTGCAGGTGTTGGCCCTCGTGGCCGAGGCAGAACGCCAGGTCCGCAATGGGGAGCCCGGCGGTGTGTTTCGCATCGGGGCCATGGAAAGCGCCGCGGCGGTCCGTCTGCCCAGGCCCCTGGCCGCCCTGCATGCGCAATATCCCCGGCTGGAACTGGGGTTGAGCACCGGGACGAGTCTGGCTTTGTATGAACAATTGCTGGAAAATCGACTTGATGTGGCCTTCGTGGCCGATGCGCCGGCTGATGGGCGACTGGAACGCGTGGCCGCCTTTCAGGAAATGCTGGTGCTGGCAACGCCGGGGGGACACGCACCGGTGCGACAGCCAGGAGACCTCGCCGGCAGGACGCTGCTGACGTTCCGGGATGGCTGCTCGTACCGCAGCCGGCTGCTTGGCTGGTTCCGGGCCCACGGGCAGGAGCCGGCGCGCATCGCCGAGCTGGCTTCGTACCATGCCATTTTGGGCGGCGTGGCTGCCGGCATGGGCGCGGGCCTCGTGCCAGCCGCGGTGCTGGAGGCGTTTCCCGAACGATCCGCCATTTCGGTGCATGCCCTCCCGGCAACAGTGGGCCACGCCATGACGGAACTCATCTGGCGCAAGGGCCTGCGCTCACCGAACATCACCGCCCTGCAATCCTGTCTGGCCCAGGCGCAGGGTGCAGCAATGGCGGTGCAAACAACCGGGGAAAAAAGCGCGGCGCGCCATGAGAAAAGGGGCTGCGTGAACCACGCAACCCCTTGAAATATGGCGGAGAGGGAGGGATTTGAACCCTCGATCAGGGTTTAAGCCCCGATACCCGCTTAGCAGGCGAGCTCCTTCGGCCGACTCGGACACCTCTCCGGAACGCATGGCCCCGCCATTTGGGCGACGATGCGAAACGAGACTCTTAGCTGCAGCCCGGTATGCTGTCAAGGGCTTTTCTGCGCATCCGTAGCGGCAGGTTGTTCCTGGTGGTATTCTTGCATGGCTCCGGGCATGCTGCAGCCATTGCCCCCGCCCTGCGGCAGGTCCTGGCGGGTCTCCTTGCCCTTGGCCCGGCGCGCGTGTAAGGGGAGGGTGCCCGCTTGAGGCAGCAACGCGTTGCGCGCAGCAGGCCGCTGTGCTTACGCCGCCGGCATCGCGCCGTTTGTATTTTTTGTCAGGACACACCGTGAATCATCTGCCGCCTCCTTCCATTCTGCTCCCCTCGGGGAAGATGCTCGGTGAAGGCCGGCCCGTCTTCGTTGTGGCGGAAATCGGCAACAATCATCAGGGAGAATTGTCCCTGGCCCTGGAGCTGGTGGAGGCGGCCGCGCGCGCTGGCGTGGACGCCGTCAAGTTCCAGAAGCGCCACACCCGCGCCCTGCTGACCAAGGCCGGCTGCGACGCACCCTACACCGGCCCCAACAGCTTCGGCTCCACCTACGGCGCCCACCGCGACGCCCTGGAGCTCGGCATGGACGACATGGCCGCGCTCAAGGCCCGGGCCGAGGCGCTGGGCCTGTCCTTTCTTGCCTCGGCCTGGGATCTGGTGAGCCTGGAAGCCATGCTGGAACTGGGCATGGACTGCGTCAAGGTCGCCTCGGCGGATCTGGTGGCCGTGCCCATGTTGCGGCGCATCGGTCGCAGCGGTTTGCCGGTCCTGCTCTCCACGGGCATGAGCTCGCTGGAGCAGATTGACCGGGCCGTGGCCGAGCTGCGGGCCTGGCACGACCGCATCGTGCTCCTGCATTGCAACAGTTCCTACCCTTGCCCGGAGAGCGAGCTGCGCCTGCCGGTGATGCGCCTGCTGAAAACGCGCTACGGCCTGCCCGTGGGCTATTCCGGCCATGAGCTCGGGCTTGGGCCGTCCGTGGCCGCCGCGGCCCTGGGGGCCTGTGTGGTGGAACGGCACATGACCCTGGACCGGGCCATGCGCGGCACGGACCACAAGGCCAGTCTGGCTCCCGGGGAATTCGCCGCCCTGGTGCGGATGATTCGCGAGGTGGAACAGGCCATGACCGGCTCGGGCAAGGTGGTTACCCCCAGCGAGCGGGAAACAGCCAGGAAGCTGCGCAAATCCATCGTCGCCGCACGCGACCTCCCGGCTGGCCACCTGCTGACCGAAGAGGACCTCGCCTGCAAGAGCCCCGGCACCGGCCTGCTGCCCGAACACTGGGACGAGGTGGTCGGCAGCCGGTTGCAGTGCGCCGTGCGCAGGGATCAGCAGCTGCAATGGAGCATGCTCAGGGGGGAAACGCCCTGGGCCATGCGCGCCGGCGCCGCCGCCCCCGGGGCCGAGTGAGCGGCAGCTCCGCCGTTGTACCATGCTGGATGTACGCGCTTCGTGGGGCGCCTTCGAAACGGGAAAATGCGTTGCGCAACGACGCGTCTGCCCCTGTCTCCTCATACGCAGCGTATGACGCGGACCAGGGAGGATGCAGTGTCTCTGCAGCACAACGCAAGGAACGCGTGGCGCTGCGTTGCTGGACGCGTTTTAGTGAAGACAACTTCATGTTTGACCTTGCCGCGGATGTAAAAGTGCAAAGAGAACTGCAGGAGCATATTTACAGCGCTGCACTTGTGCTGTATAGGCGTTAATACAGCATCTCACGCAAGGAGCGACCCATGGATGATTATTTGAAAGAAGCCTTGGAAATTGTCAAAGCCCAGGCGAGCGTGCGCACCATGACCGAGGAGGAAATCACCTCCATGGTGCAGAAGCTTGCGGATGGTTTCCGTGGCATCAGCGGCGATAGTGAAGTGGAAGAGGAAGGTTCGCAAGGACCGGTGATGGATCCCAAAAAGGCGGTCAAGGAAAAGTCCGTGACCTGCCTTGAATGCGGCAAGACTTTTAAAATCCTCACCAAAAAGCATCTCAGCACCCACGGGCTGACGCCAGAATCGTACCGTGAAAAGTACGGGTACAAGAAAGGCGCTCCCCTGGTTTCCAAGGGGCTGCAGCGTGAACGCCGCAAGAAGATGAAGGACATGAAACTCTGGGAAAAGCGCAAGAAGGCGGGAGAATAGCACCGTCGCACCAGGGCTGTTGTACGTCCTCGCTGCGTGCGTTTGCATCATGCCGCAATCATGTCGTTTCGGGCCGCGCCAGTAACATGGCGCGGCCTTGTATTTTGGGGGGGCTGCACCCGGGTTACTGTTCCGTGGGCAACACCAATGGCGCGGGGGGCAGGCGGACCTCAAAGCGCGTGCCGGTCTTGCCTGGCCGGGGAGGGGAGAGGGCCTGGATTTCGCCACCGTAGTGGTGCACGATATTGCGGCAGATGGCCAGCCCAAGGCCGGACCCCCGCTGCTGGCGTCGAAGGCTCGGGGATTCCGCGGGATCGTGCTGGAATTTCTCGAAGACTCGCGCCAGGGCCTCAGGCCCGATGCCAGGGCCGGCGTCTTCCACCGCCAGCTCCACCATGCCGGTGTCCAGGAGCCTGCCGGTGATAAGGATGACGCCCTCCTGCGTGAACTTGAGCGCGTTATCCAACAGGTTGACCACCACCTGCTGCAGCCGTTCCCGGTCCACATAGAGCGGCAGCAGGGTGGGGGCCATGTCCACCTGCAGACGGACCCGCTCGCGATCCGCCATGCGGCTGGCCAGGGCTCCCAGGCTTTTTTCCACCACCTCGGGCAGGGCAACCACCTCATTGTGCCACTCGCTCTTGCCGGCTTCCAGGCTGGCGAGATCCAGCAGGTCGTCCACCAGCCGGCTCAGGCGCGCGCCTTCTTCCTGGACGATACGAAGATTGTCCAGAATGCGGCTGGAGGCGGCATCCAGGGTGGCGGCTTCCTCGGCCGGTCTGCGGAAGGTCGCTTCCCGGATGGCAGGGGCGATGCGACGCTGGAATTCCTTGCGCACCAGCACCACAAAGCCGAAAATAGAGGTCAGAGGTGTGCGGATTTCCTGGGAGACGGCGCTCAGCAGATCGGTCTTGATGCGGTCCAGGTCCATCAGGCGGTGGGTCATGGCTTCGGCGTCCTTGCGCGCCGTCTGCAGAGAGCGCTCCATCTCCTTGCGGACGGTGATGTCCCGGATGACGCACACCGCTTCGTCGCGCACACCGCTTCGCCCATTGCCCCGCGCATTACCCCGCCCGTTGTCCTCGTCCCCACCGTTCATCGGCCGGTGAAACTGCGCCAGCCGGGCCTCGTACCAGGACCCATGCAGGGTGAACACCACCTCCTGCACCGTGCCCGCAGGGGCCGCCATCACCGCCCGGCTGGCGCCGGTCAGCAGGGTGGCGCACTCCACGGGCAGCAGTTCTTCCAAAAACCGGCCCTGGCCCAGCGCCACGGCGCCATTGGCCGAAGCAGGCTCCGGCAGCCGGAACAGGGCGCTGGCGTCGTTCAGCACTTCCACCACCCTTCCGGAATCCTCCAGGATGAACGCCGCATCCGGCATGGCGTCCAACACGGCCTTGAGCCGGGCCCGGGCGGCCCGGAGTGCCGCAGCCTGGCGTTTGCGCCGGGCATTCAGCAGATACAAATGAAACAATGCCAGGGCAACACCGGCGAACAGCACTCCCAGGAGCAGCAGGCTCGGGAGGTGTTCCTGGGCATAATGCTCGAAGGCGGTGGGCAACTCAGGCAGAAGCACATTGCCGCGAGGCTGGGCGGCGAGGGGCGCAGCCAGGCCTGGAAGCAGCAGGAGGCTTGCCCCACACCATATCAGCATGGCAAGACAACGCATTGGGGTCGCGAACAGACTGCGCATGGACTCTTCAGGGTGGAAGGGTATAAGGAATCGACCCAGACCGTATCAAAAAAAATCATCCAGGCAAATATGCATCCCCTTTCCACCGTCGGAAATTCCCGCCCGGGATTGTGGCATCATGAACGCAATCTTTCGGACCGCCTGCAGCGGGCCACGCGTCTGGCACACTGCTCGGACCTGCACTTTGGCGACCAACCCCCCGGACTGGCCCAGGCTCTGGCCGCGGCCCTGGGCCGGGCGGACCCGGATCTGGTGGTGATCAGCGGGGACCTGACCCAGCGGGCCCGGGTACGGCAGTTCCGCGAGGCCAGATCCTGGATGGACAGCCTGGGCCGCCCCGTGCTGGTGGTGCCCGGCAACCATGACCTGCCCCTGCTGGCCTTCTGGAAGCGGCTGCTGCTCCCGCGCCGTGCGTTTCGGCAAACCATTTCACCAGATAGAACACCCTGCTGGCGCAGTGATGACGTATTCCTCTGCGGGATGGATTCCACGCGACGGTGGCGATGGAAAGCCGGTCGGGCCAGGGCCTGGCGCGCCGGCCATGGCGCGCAGGCATTGCAGATGCTGGCCGTGCATCATCCGCTGCCTGCCTGGGATCCCCGCGCAGGGCAAGGGCGGCCGCATCCGCCGCCAACGCCGGTAACCGGCGTGGATGTGCTGCTGGCCGGGCACGATCATCATTCCCGGGTGGACCTCCTGCCCACGGCCACCTCGCCCTCGGGACTGCTGCAGGTGGTGGCCGGCACAGCCCTGTCCCGCCGGCTGCGGGGCGAGCCGCACAGCTTTTTTCTGTTGGACATTCGCAAGGAGCAGGAAAATGCCCGGACCATGCTCCTGATTCAACGCTGGGTGGCGGAGGACGTCGTTTTTGCCCCTGCCGAGACCCGGCAGTTCACGAAGGCGCTGGCCCGGCAGGACGGGATGGGCCGGCTGAGCCAGCCCGGCGATTCCGACTCCGGCTGGGAGGAACGCAGCTTCTGATGGACCTTTTGCCCCTGCGGAGGAGTGCATGCGCAACAAGTTTCTTGGCACCGGCCAGCCCGGCTATCATCCCCTGCGGAAAATCCGCGTCTGCCTGCACGGGCTGGCCCTGGCCGTGCGCTATGACTTCAGCGTGGCCTACAAACTGGGGCTTTCCGCCGTGGTGCTGGTGGTGGCTGTGCTGCTGCGCGATACCGTGGATGTACTGCTGGTGGCTGTGGCCACGGCACAAATGCTGATGGCCGAAATTTTCAACAGCGCCCTGGAAGCGGTCTGCGACTATCTGACCGCCCGGGAAGATCGCCGGGTGGGTGCCATCAAGGACATGGCCGCCGCCGCGGCCGGCTTGTCCATTGCCGCCTGGGTGGCGGTGCTGGTGGGCGAGGTGGTGCTGGTGCTGGTGTAATGCGGCGGGGTCTGGTCAGTCGTCGCAGTCCAGCTCGTCGCTGCGGTCCACGCTGGAGGCGGGGAGTTCGTCGCTTCTGCGCTCAAAGCGTCGGCCGGTGATTTCCTCGTACAGGGCCAGGGCTTCCGGAAAATCCCCATGCATGATGATGGCCTGCAGGGCGTGTTTTTCCGCAAGCTCCCGCTCATTCATGAAGAAATAGGCCCGGGCGATGTTATAATAGAGGGCTTCGTTGTCCGGGGTGAGCTCGATGGCCCGCTTGTAGGCGTGCACGGCGCCGGGAAAGTCCCCCTGCCGGCGGAGTTTGACGCCCAGTGTGTTGAAAGGATTGGGTGTTTTGTTCTCGTATTTGAGGATTTGGATAAAAAGTTCCTTGGTCTCCTCCAGTTTGTCGAAAAGCGCGTACACTTCGGCAGCTTTTTGCAGGTACCGGGTGTGGGCCTGGGTATCGCCCTTGCCCTTGTATGCTTCGGCCAGGCCTTTGTAGGCCTCGGCGAACAAGTCGTTGAGTTGCAAGGCTTTTTTGAAGGAGATGATGGCCTTGCCGAACATGCCGTCCATCAGATAGCGCATGCCGACATCATAATACCGCTGTGCTTCATCCTGCTCGGTGATGACCTCTTCGAAGGCCTCGATGGCGTCATCAAAGGCGCCGGCCTGCACCAGCTCGTTGCCGTCGCGGATTTGTTCCTGTTCGATTTCCGTAAACTGCGTGGTCCGCCGCGCCAGACGCAGGTGCCGCTCGAAGGTGACGATGGAGTACGGCCTGAGAATATAGCCGCTGACCCCTGCCCCGATATAGTCCAGCACGCGGTCGCGCCGGGCTTCGGCCGTGACCATGATGACCATGGTGTGCCGCAGCTCGGGCATCTTGCGCATCCGGCGCAAAAATTCCAGGGCGGGCATGTCTTCCAAGTCCGAATCCAGAAGCACCAGATCCATGTGATAGGTGCGCAGCAGGTTCAGGGCCATGGCCCCGGACGTGAGCGAGTGCACCTTCTCCGGCTTGAAGCGCGCCAGCGCCATCCTGTCATGCTTGGCGTGCATGGGCTTGCCGGTCAGGATCAGGACCGAGCGGAAAGGAGTGTCGATCATGCAGTGTCAGGTCCTTGCAAGGTGGGATGCAAGGAACCTAGGCAAAAAATCGACCCTTGACAAGGAGCGCCCGGAGGGTTCAAAGGGGCAATACGAAAACAGATTTTTTTATGCGAGAATTTGCCTGACCAAATCGAGGAATCAATGCAGCGCGAACGGCTCGGATACTTGGACTGGTTGCGTGTGCTGGCCACGGCGGCGGTGGTGTTTTTCCATTGCTGCATGTTCTTTGTGCCGGTGGAGTGGCACATGAAAAACGCCACCCTGAGCCAGCCACTCCTGCTGGTGGTGGCAACACTCGATTTGTGGCTCATGCCGCTCTTCTTTTTGCTTTCCGGCATGGCCAGCTGGCTGTCCCTGGGCGGGCGCAGCCCCTGGGGCTATGTGAAGGAACGCGGGCTGCGGCTGCTGGTCCCCTATTACGGGGTGGGAATACTCATCCTTCTGCCGCCGCAATGGTGGTTCGACCGCATCACCAATGCCGGGCTGCAGCAGGGATTTCTCAGTTTTTATCCCGAGTTCTTCAAGACATTCCAGCTTGCACCGTCCCCATTCTTCCTGGGGTTCTGGTCCGGGCATCTGTGGTTTTTACGATTCCTCTTTCTGGTCTCCCTGGCCGGCTTGCCACTGGTGCTGGCCCTGCGCACGGCTAGGGCGCAGGCCTGGCTGGAAGGGCTGGGCGCCGGGTTGTCGGGACGGTTATCGGGACGGTTGGGGGGACGCATGACCTCCCGGTGGCCGGGACTGCTGGCCCTGGGCAGTCTGCTCCCGTTCCTGCTGCTGCTTTGTGCGGTGGAACTGGCGCTGCGGCCCATGCCCGGGCGCTTCACCTGGGAGAGTTTCGGCATCTTCCTGACGGAATTCTGCATCGGCGCAAGCCTGATGGCGGCGCCGTCATTGCGGGAGGCCCTGGTCAAGGCCTGGCGTTGGCTGGCCGGTCTGGCGCTACTGTGCACGCTGGTCTATCTGGGGATGCTGGTGACGCAATTCCTCAGCTCCCAGGCCAGTCAGACAGGACAGGAGCTGGCGTACTGGAAAATCGCCTGCGTCCGGCTCGTGCGGGGCGGCGCCATCTTCGGCTGGCTGACGGCGCTGCTGGGCCTGGCCATGCGGTATCTGCCCGCTGGCGGCCCGCGTCTGCGGACCCTTGCTGCGGCCTCCATGCCCGTGTACATCCTGCACCAGACCGTGCTGCTGGTGGTGGGCGCGTGCATTATTCCGCTGGACTGGGGCATCCCGGCAAAGTTCGCGACCATTGGCGGCATTTCCGCAGTGCTCATTGCGCTGCTGGTCCGCTATGCCATCTGGCCCTTCCGCTGGGTGCGTTTTGCGTTTGGGATGAAATAGGGTCTGCTATGGCCGGGCTCCCTGCTGCTAGCGGGGCCGGCCGAGGAGCAGCATTTCGGAAAGCGTCAGATCGACCTTGGGCCGCGGGCCGGCGAAGGTTTCCCGAAAGGCGCGGTCCACGGCGGCCAGCTCCTGATAGAACGGCGTGCGGTCCATGAGTTGGCCTGCGTCTCCCTGCACCAGGGAGGACGCCAGGGCCTCGTAGCGCGGACAGCCGGGAAAGGCCATGGTCTCGCGGCCGGGAGGGGTGATGACATGCCCCACACCGTGCAGCCTGCAGATCATGAAGCGATGCTGGTAGCTGCCGCACAGGCCCTCCAGATTCATCGGGCACATGGCCTGGGGCGTTTCGCCCAGGGTCAGGGCGCGCTGGACTTCGGTGACATTGGCCCGGGCCAGGGTCAGAAAGCGTTCCTGCGCCTCCGGGGCATTGCCTTTGAAGCCTTCAAAAAAATAGGCCCACTCCACCAGGGTGTGATGCTGAAAATGGCTGACGCAGCAATTGTGGGCGCAGTCGGCGCAGGTGAACTGCACGCGCGAGGCGGCGGCCGCATAGGCGGCGTCCATGCGGGCATACAGGTCGGCCAGCCGGGAAAAGCACTGTTTGCGCCGGCGGGAGCGTTGGACGGGATTCATGGGCGGGGGCGGTCCTTGAGCCATTGGATGATGAGCGCGACCACGTCGGCAGGGGCGTGGCCGTCGGTTTCCACAACATGATCGGCCACGGCGGCGTAGAGCGGTTCCCGCTCGGCCACCAGCGCGGCCAGCGTCTGCCCTGGCGCAATGGCCAGGCCGCGGGTGCCGCAGGCCTCCAGGCGCTGCTGCACCGTGGCGGCTGAGGTCCTGAGCCAGAGCACAGGGCCGCGGCTGCGCAGATGAGCCATGGCTTCCTGGGAATAGACCACGCTGCCCCCGGTGGAGATCACTGCCCTGGCCAGCCACAGGCCGCTGGCGATGCGCGCTTCGGCAGCCAGAAAGGCCTCGCGGCCCAGGGCCTGATAGAGCGGCTCCAGGGGCAGGCCATAGAACGCTTCGAGAAGGGTATCGGTATCCAGATGGGCACAGCCGAGGGTGGTGGCCAGGAGCGTGCCCACGGTGGACTTGCCGGAACCGGCCATGCCGATCAGCGTGAGCACCGGCGCCGGCTCGCCAGGAGCGGGCGGGGGCAGCAGCCGTTCGAACAGGGAGGGCTCGGCGGGAGCAAGGGCGGGCATCTGCATGCGGCGCACTGTAGCGGGGGCGGGCGGCGAAGGCAATGGGCAAGGTGCTGCGGGGCGGGCAATCTGTCATGCATTCCACAAGACTGCATTGCCGCACGGACGCACAAAACCCGGCCCCGCGGAAAACGGGGCCGGGTAGGTACCTTGATTGATCCGGATGCAGGATCCAGGCGCAGGAGCTGTGCCGCGCAAGGCGGCTGCCAGCCTAGCGCTTGGAGTACTGGAACCGGGCGCGGGCGCCGCGCTGACCGTACTTCTTACGTTCCTTCTTGCGGGCATCGCGGGTGAGGAAGCCAGCCCGCTTGAGCACGCCACGCAGTTCGGGATCAAGTTCGATCAGGGCGCGGGCAATACCGTGACGCACGGCTTCGGCCTGGCCGGCAATGCCGCCGCCATCCACCGTGGCTTTGACGTCGAGCATGCCCAGCTTGCTGGTGAGCTGCAGCGGCTGCCGCACGAACACCTGCAGGGAGGGACGGGGGAAGTATTCTTCCAGCGGACGTTCGTTGATCAGGATCTGCCCGGCGCCAGCGTACAGGCGGGTGCGGGAGGTGGCCGTCTTGCGGCGGCCGGTGCCGTAATGGAATTCGCTCATGAGATCACTCCGAATGCTGGGCGAAATTTAGATGTCGAGAACGGCGGGCTGCTGGGCGGCGTGGGGATGATCCGGCCCGGCGTAGACCTTGAGCTTCTTGAGCAGGGCGCGGCCCATGCGGTTGCGGGGCAGCATGCCTTTGACAGCATGCAGCAGCACACGCTCGGGGTGGCGGTCCAGCATGTCCTTGAGGGACGTTTCCTTGAGGCCGCCGGGGAAGCCGGAGTGGCGGTAGTACTTCTTCTGCTCCAGCTTGTTGCCAGTGACCTTGAGCTTCTCGGCGTTGACCACCACGATGAAATCCCCGGTGTCGATGAACGGGGTGAACTCGGGCTTGTGCTTGCCGTGCAGGCGGCGGGCAATCTCAGTGGCCAGGCGGCCGAGAATCTTGTCTTCGGCATTCACCACGTACCAGTCGCGGCGGATGTCCTTGGGCGTGGGGGTGAAGGTCTTCATGCCGTCCTCGTTGCAGCAAAACGATCAGGGCGCTCCCGGCACATGCGGGGAGCGTCCGGAACTGTTCAGTTGGGCTCCACATTGGTCTGTGACGCAAAGAGGATTTCTATAGCCGCGGCCTGGTGCTGGTGTCAAGCGCTTTTTCGAGATGGATCACACATCCCTGGCAACGCTCCGGGATATTTTACGCTCCAGCGCGTTGACCCGTGGGGCGTTGCAAGGGTAGAGTCCCGCTCAAGACGCCGGGAGGCCTTAGAATGCATGCATCCAAAAAGACTCGCGCCGGAGCACTGATTGTCAGGTGCGCGGCGCACGCCTTGTGTGTGGTGCTGGGAGCCGGGCTCCTCGCTGCCTGCAGCAAATCCACCATAGATCCCGCCCGGTACGGCCAGTCCAATGGCCAACCGTACGCCCAGTCCGGCACGGCTGTCCAGGGATATGGCCAGCCCGCGCCCGGCGGCGTGCAGGAAACCACGCTTTCGGAATCGCCGGCCGCGTCCGCTGCTGCTCCCGCCTCCGGTTCCGCAGTGGGCGCTCCTGGAGCCGTGCCCATTGTGGGGGAGGGAACTCCCGCGCCGGCCGC
Source organism: Megalodesulfovibrio paquesii (assembly GCF_054653055.1). Lineage (NCBI taxonomy): Bacteria > Pseudomonadati > Thermodesulfobacteriota > Desulfovibrionia > Desulfovibrionales > Desulfovibrionaceae > Megalodesulfovibrio > Megalodesulfovibrio paquesii. The sequence continues at coordinate 199,625 of NZ_BAAIGQ010000008.1, forward strand.
CTCCGGGTACACCACCTCCGCCACCCCAGGCGCGACGGCCCCGGCAACGACGTATGCCACGCCAGCGTATACGCCACCGGCTGTCCCTGCGCCTTCGGCACCGTTGGATGGCGGCCCGGTGGCGCCTTCTGCCGAAGAAGAGCTTGCCGCCATGCGCGCTGCCAGCCAGGCCCCCTATGCGCCGGCGGCGTCCACACCGCAGGCGCCGCAGGCTTCCGGCACCTCGCACGCCGTGGCCACAGCGTCCGGCAGTGGGGCAGGGGGCGTGGTGTATCAGCTGCAGGCGTTTCTGGATCGCTCCAGAGCGCAGTCCTACCGCGACCAGCTCGCCGCCAAGGGGCATGATGTCTTTTTTGAGGAGGCCATGGTCAATGGCCAGCAGTACACCCGGGTGCTGGTCCGGTTGCAGGGATCGGAGCAGGAACGCCGCGCCGTGCTGACCGGCCTGGGCGCGCCCAATGCCCGCCCCCGCCGCGATGCCTCCCCTGCCGCGCCCGTTCCCGTTGCGCCCGCTCCTGCCGCGCCTGGCCAGAGCGCCTATACCCCGGCCGCCACGGTACAGGCGGCTTCCCTGCCCGTGGCCCAGCCCGCACCGCAGGCCGTCCCTCTGGCCAAGCCCGCCCCTGTGCCGGCCGCGCTCCCTGTGGTCACTCCGCCCAGCCAGCCTGCAGCGGCCCCCGCGCCTGTGCATTCCTCGTCCAGCTCCCCCAACTGCCAGGTCACCCCCACGCACATCCAGGCCACCGGCATGGGCCTGCCCGGAGCAGGCTCGCCGTTGATGATCGAGAAGCAGGCCCGCGAGGACGCCACCCGCAACCTCATGCTTTGCGTGGACAGCTACCGCAAGGAACGTGGCCAGGTGCCCCAGAACTACACCATGCAGGCCACCATTCCCGTGGGGCTGCTTCAGGTGGGGGATGTGGAACTCCTGGGCGATGGCTCGGTGCGGGCCACCATGCGCATCCGCATCACCGACCTGCCGCAGCTGGACGTCCAGGTGCTGGACTAGGCCGCCCCTCCATGCCATCCATTCGCAAGAGCCTGTTGCAGTTCATCTTTGCCGGCGCGTTCATGAAGCGCTGGAACGACAAGCTGCGCCCCATGGAGCTGCTGGAGGTGGACAAGCAGGCCCACAAGATGATTGCGGCCTGGGCGCTGTACCGCATGGCCGCCGCAGATCTGCCCCGCGAAGAGGCCCTGGACCTGGGCGAGCGCATCGTCGAGGGCGGGCTTTTCGACTATTTCTACCGCCTGGTCATCACGGACATCAAGCCGCCCATCTTCTATCAGATGAAGGCAAATCCAGAGCATTACCGCAAGCTTACGGAATGGGTTCTGGAACAGCTGGAGCCGCGGGTGGTGCCCCTGGGGCAGGATTTCTGGCAGCGGCTGCAGATCTATCTGCTGCAGCATGAAGATGCCGAGCCGGCCCAGAGCGACCCGGCCCGACGTATCCTGAACGCCGCCCACCTGTATGCCAGCTACTGGGAATTCAATCTTATCAAGGGACTCTCGCCCCTGGACGACGAAATCCAGGAGATCGACGCCTCGTTTCAGGACGGCCTGGGCGCGCTCACGGACATCCGCGGCGTGGATCAGCTCCTGGCCGGGCACACCTCGCCCCTGGGCAAGTTTCTGCATTTGTGCGGCCAGTTGCGGTTCCAGAAGCGCTGGTCCCAAACCCCGCGCGTGCCCGAAACCTCCGTTCTCGGCCACATGTATATCGTGGCCTGCTACGGCTACTGCATGTCCATGGCCGTGGGAGCCTGCCGGGCCCGGCGAGTGAACAACTTCTTTTCCGGCCTGTTTCACGATCTGCCCGAACTCCTGACCCGGGATATCATCTCTCCGGTCAAGAAATCCGTCCGCCACATTGCTGAACTGATTGAACAATACGAAAAGCAGGAGCTGCAGCGCCGCGTGCTGCAGCCCCTGGGCAAGGCCGGCCTTGGCGAGCTGGTGGAGGGGTTGCGCTTCCACCTGGGCCTGGAGGTTGGCGGCGAGTTCGTCCCCTCGGCTCTGGACCCCGAAACCGGTCAGCGCCGCGCCGTCTCCGAAGTTGAACTCTTCCAGCTGTGCAACGAAGACCACCACGACGCCAAGGACGGCCAGCTCCTCAAGGTCTGCGACACCCTGGCCGCCTACATCGAAGCCTACACCGCCCTGCGCAACGGCATCTCCTCAGACCAGTTGCAGGAAGGCCTCTGGCGCATGCGCAGCGGCTACCAGAACCTGACCCTGGGCCAGGATCTGCACATCGGCGCCCTGCTGGCGGATTTTGATTAACACGGTATGCTGATGGAATGTTCAAGGAACGCCATGCGAAACACGGCGCTCCTTGAACCTCGGTTCAGGAGTTCTTCCTCAACTTTTCTGCTCGACCTGTTCAAAGCAGGGGATGCACAGCGTCCTGCCGCCAAAGCGCCGGGTGCGGGATTCCATGGTCCGCTCGCCGCAGTTTTCGCAGGTCAGACTTTGCAGTATCTGCGCCGGCCGTGGTGGCCGGGCCTGCAGGGGCTGCAGCTCGAACATCTCCGGCAAGGCCAGGGTCATGAAGCGTTCCTGCAGGGCCGCCCGCAGTGCGCCGGCCCGGGCCAATTCGGCCGGAGTGGCCGTGCCCTGGACTATCGCCTGCTGCAGCGGGGCCAGTTCGGCATCCAGATCCGCGCGGCAGTCCGGCCGGAGCAGCAGGCGGATGCCCTCGCGTTCCGGGCGGTGATAGAACGAGAAGGCCATCTTGCCGTAATCCTTGTGGATCAGGTTCCCTTTGCCCTCGGTGCAGCCGGTGAGGAACTGGATGGCGTCCACGCCGCACATGTCCGTCTCGGCGATGCAGACCATCTCCCCACCGGGAGGATTGTGGAAGTGCTGCAGGGCGTATTCCGCCGCCCGGATGCCAATGGTCAGGCCAGGGCAGCTGTGGCCGTGGAATTCGATGATGCGTTCGATGGTTTCGACAGGGATTGCGCAGGACATGACGGCTCCTAGGTAAGACGATCCAGCAAAAAATGTCCGCCGCTCATGCAGCGGGAGTGACCACGGGCACACCGCCCAGGCGATGGACGGTGACGGGAACGCCGTACACCGCCTCGATGGTTTCCGGCACCACCTCTTCGGCCGGCACGCAGGCGTGCACGCGCCCGTGTTTGAGAAAGACGACGGTGTGGGCAAAGCGCAGGGCGGTGTTCAGGTCATGCATGGTCATCACCGCGGCCACCTGGTGTTCGTCCACCACCCGGCGAATAAGGCGCATGATTTCCAGCTGGTTGCGCAGGTCCAGGGCGCTGGTGGGCTCGTCCAGGAGCAGCAGGCGCGGTTCCTGGACCAGGGCGCGGGCCACGCAGACTTTCTGCAGCTCCCCGCCGCTCAGGGTATCCAGGTACCGCAGGGCCAGGGGCGCGAGGTCCAGGCGTTTGAGGGCGGAATCCACCATGCGCAGATCCTCCTCCCGGGCCTGCCAGCGGAAATGCGGCATGCGGCCCAGGAGCACGGCGTCGAATACCGTCAGCCGGGCGGCCTCGGCCCGCTGGGGCACGTAGCCGATGCGCTTGGCAATCTCGGCAGCTGAAAGCCGGAGTACATCCCGCCCCTCCACCAGGATGGTTCCGTCGGCCGGGGTGTGGATGGCGTTGATGCACTTGAGCAGGGTGGTCTTGCCGGCGCCGTTGGGCCCAAGGATGGCCAGCAGCTCCCCGGCGCGGACGTGGCAGCAGACGTCGTGCAGCACGGGCTGGCCATGGTAGCGGAACTGCAGGGCCTGAATGTCGAGGATCATCCCCTTCCTCCTTTGCGGGCAAGGCGGGGGCCTTGCAAAATCAGCAGCAAGAAGACCGGCGCACCCAGAAAGGCCGTGACCACGGACACGGGCAGCACGTGCGGGGCCAGGATGACGCGGGCCACGGTGTCCGAGGCCAGGAGCAGCAGCGCGCCGGCCAGGGCCGCGCCGGGCAGCAGGAAGCGGTGGTCCGCCCCCAGGAGCAGGCGAACCAGATGCGGCGCCACCAGCCCCACAAACCCGATGATACCCAGGAAGGCAATGAGCGTGGCCGTGACCAGGGAGGCGACGAGCATCCCGGCCATGCGTACCCGGCCCACGCGCACGCCCAGGCTGGCAGCTGTCTCGTCGCCGGCGTCGATGGCGTTGTAATTCCAGGCATTCCACCAGAAATAAACCAAGGAGGCCACGGTGACCGCGCCAAGGATGCCACACTCGCGCCAGGAGGCCCGGGCCGCGTCGCCAAAGGTCCAGAACACCATGGCCGCCAGCTGCACGTCTGAGGCGAAAAACTGCAGCAGCATGGTCCCGGCGGTGCAGAGCGAGCCCAGAGCCACCCCGGCCAGGACCATGGTTTGCGGCGTATCCGAGGCCGCGCCCCGCCGTCGGGAGATGGCCAGGATGATGGCCGCCGCGGTCAGGCTGGCCAGAAAGGCGCAGCCCGTGGTCAGCCAGGGGCTGGACACGGCCACGGCGCCCCGGGAGGTCATGATCCCCCCACCCAGGAGCATCACCGCCAGCGCCGCGCCAAAGGCCGCGGCGTGTGAGATGCCCAGGGTGAAAGGCGAGCCCAGCGGGTTGCGCAATACGGACTGCATCACCACCCCGGCCCCGGCCAGCCCCATGCCCGCAGCCAGGCAGGCCAGGGCCTGAGGCAGGCGGATGTTCCAGACGATGACCTGGGCCTGACGCGAAACCTCCAGCCCCAGCAGGCTGCGCAGCACGTCCAGGATGGTCAGATTGGCCGCGCCCACGGCAATGCTCCCGGCCAGCAGGCCGCACAGCACCAGGGCCATGCCCAGCAGGGCCAGCACCCGCCGCCCCACATGGCGTCGGTAACTTTCGGGGACAACGCCATCGGCAAAATGCATTCCGGCTCCCGGATTATCTGAGGGGCACAGCCGAGAAGGCCAGACCGCCGAAGAGGGAGGTCATTGGCTGGAAGACTGGTTTGCCGAACAGGAATTGATAGATACCGTCGGCCGCCACGGCAGGTTCGATGTCCGTGAACCGTTCCGGATACAGGACCTTGCCGATGTACCAGGCATTGGCCAGGAGCGAGCCGTAGTTGGTGCTGTACCAGTTGTAGGGCAACACGCCGTAGACGCGCCCCTTGGCCACGGCGTCCAGGGTCTGATAGGCCGGATCGGTCTTCAGTTCGTGGAGCCCGCCGGCGGCGTCGCCCAGCTGGAGGGTGGCCAGATCGAGGAAGAGCACTTCGGGATTCCAGGCCACAATCTGCTCCTTGGCCACGCGGACCACCTCGCCGGCGTGCCCACCGGCCGCCAGATTGCGGGCATGGACAAAGGCAAAGGGCGGGTAGCCCGGTTCCGTGGACTGGAAGCCCTGGGCCCCGCGCGAGGCCACGCCGCCGATGAAGACGCCGGGCCGCCTTGCTTCGGGGATGTCCTTGGTCCGCCGCTCAAGTTCGGTAATCTGGGTGTCGAAATAGTTGACCACCGCCTCGGCCCGGGCCTGCACGCCGAGGACCTCGCCCATCAGGCGCAGGGTGGCATAGAGCCGCGGCCGGCCTTCGTTCAGGTCGCCATAGTCAATCACCACCACGGGAATGCCGGTCTTGTCCTGCAGCTCCACCGGGTCGGTGCCCTGGCTGGGATTGTGGATTTTGAAGATGAGCTGCGGCTGGGTCGGGAGGCTCAGAATCTGTTCCGGCCGGTCAAAGCCACGGAACTCGCCAAACACGGGCAGGGTCTTGAACTGCGGATTGGCCAGGGCATAGGGCCGGGCATCGAACTCGCGGCGCTTGCCCTCGATGTCATCCACGCCGACGATGCGATCCTGGGCCTGCAGATAGGTCAGGAGCCGCAGGCAGCCGGAGCCGGAACAGAGCACATGCTCGATCTTGTCAGGCAGGGTGTGCTGGCGGCCCAGGGCGTCGGTAATGGTCCGGGCGGCGGCGGACTGCGGCAACAGGAGCAGCAGGGGAAGCAGGGCCAGAACAAGGCGGTGAAGAATCGGCATGCGAGGACCTCTTCGTGCTATGTCATTTGCAACAATAACACGATCTGGGTAAAGAAATCCCCGCGTCAGGTCAAGGTGTTTGGGGTGGATACGGAACTCCGTCACCCCGGCCGCCTCGTGCTGCGGGCGGCCGGGAAACGCGAGCTGCTGCGTGCCCCTCAGAGGGTGAGGTCAGTGGGTGTGGTCGTCATGCGGCTCGGCGGCATGGTCGGCATGCTCGTGCTCATGCGGGCCGTGTTCTCCCTCGTGCGTGTGCTCGTGGGTATGGTCCTGCCCGTGATGCTCATGCGGGTGTTTGTGCTCGTGCACGTGCCCATGGGCATGGGTGTGCGCATGCGGGTGCGAATGTCTGCCGATGCCGGGGTGCTCGTGCTCGTGTTCGTGCTGATGCGTGTGTTCGTGGACGTGCTCGTGCCGGTGTTCGTGATCGCCTTTCATGACAGCCTCCTGGTTGTCATAAGCATAGAGCATAGGTGGATACTGTAAAGACGGCACGAACCAATTGTTCATGGCATGGAGCACGGCCGGATCGGCCTTGCAGGCGGCCGGATCAGGTGTTGGATCATACAAATAGGCGCGCAGGCCGTTACAAACACCGCGCACGTAGTACGTGCCATAGGCCACGCCATGGGCCAGGACGCAGCCCACGGGGCCGGTGGTGAAACGCGTGGTGAGCGCCTGGAGCAGCACCGCCCCGGTGGGGGTGACCAGTTCCTGCATGGCCGCCGTGGGCAGGACCGGCGTCTGCAGCATGAACTGCAGGGTGGCCGGCGCGGGCAGGGGCAGCGGGCCATGGTCGCAGACCACCACACCCCGGAACCAGGGCAGTGGCGAGCAGGTGACGCCGGCGACGCTCAGCTGCTCCAGCCCCCAAAACGCGCCGAGCACATCGATGACCGTATCCAACGCGCCGACTTCATGAAAATGGACTTCCTCCAGGGCGATGCCGTGCACTGCGGCCTCGGCCTCGCCCAGGGCACGCAGGGCGGCCATGGTCCGGGTCTTGACGGCCTCGCTCACGCATCCCGTCTCGGCCAGTGTCTCCACAATGGCCCGCATGTCACGCAGGTGGCGCAGGGGTTGGCCGCCGGGCAGGTCCATGCACAGCTGCGTGCCCAGCACGTCATCCACCATTTTGGCTGTCGGCCGCAGCCGCACGGGCAGACCGATGGACTGGAGGGCGGCTTCAAGTGGCGAAAGGTCCAGCCCCAGGGCACAGAACGCGGCGAGGATCATATCGCCGCTTGCGCCGCCCACGGGGTCAAGATGCAGATGCACCGGCATGCGGCCCTCCGGAGAGCAAAGAAAAATAGTGTGGAATTACCTGGATCGGATGCGTCGCCCTAGGGTCAGGAGCCAAATCCCTTGCCGCAGGCGCGCGGTCGCTAGCAGGAGAGCGGGCTATTCGTACGGATAGGTGTTGCCTTCAAATTCCTTGGCCCGGGGGTTGGGGAACACGCCTTCAGTCTTGAGTTTGGCGATGTTCTTGGAGCGGTCCGTGAAGTGCATGTGCAGGTACTGGTGGGAAACATGCCCGCCCGGTTCGTGCAGGAATTTCTTGTACAGGGCCTGCACCTGGGCGTTGTCCTGGCTGGCGCGCACGGGGAACTTGGAATCGGCGCCGTACACGGAGTCGATGCGGTCGAGCATGTAGTCCTTGACCTGCTTGGTGGCAGCCACGGCCTTGCCTGTGATGCGGATGCCGATGAGAGCAGCCCCGCCCAGGATGCAGCCGGTTTTCAGGAAGGCGCGACGAGTCACATACGCGATGGTGTTCATGCTGGTTCCTCCTTAGGCCCGTTGGGTCTTGGCGTCGGACATCATCTTGAGCCGGGACCGGCAGTCGGCCATGAACCTGGTGGTGGAGCGGTGCATGGCTTCGATGACGCCGGGCATGATGGGCTGGCCGCCGCCGCACACACAGCCGCCGGGGCAGGCCATGAACTCGATGAACTGCCAGGGAGCCTTGCCAGCCTTGACCAGCTCACACACGTCCTTGAAGCGTTTGGCCCCGTGCACCACAGCCACCTGCAGGTTCACGTCACCGATTTTGATGGTGGCTTCCTTGAGGCCCTGCATGCCGCGCACGCCTTTGAAGTCCATGGATTCCGGCTTCTTGCCGGTTACGGCCTGGTAGGCGAAGCGCAGGGCTGCCTCCATGACCCCGCCGGTCACGCCAAAGATGGTCGCGCCGCCGGTGGATTCGCCCATCAGCTCGTCGCGCGCGCCCTCGGGCATGGCATTCAGATCAATGCCGGCCTGCTTGAACATCCAGGCCAGTTCGCGGGTGTCGATGGTGCAGTCGATGTCCTGATAGCCCGAGGACCACAGGTCCGAGCGCATGCCTTCGTACTTTTTGGCCGTGCAGGGCATGATGGAGACGGAGTAGACATCGGCCCGGTTATAGCCGCGGGTGTCGGCGCCGTAGGTCTTGGTCAGGGCGCCGAGCATGCCGATGGGCGATTTGGCTGTGGAGAGATGCGGCAACAGCTCGGGATAGAAGCTCTCCACATACTTGTGCCAGCCGGGGCAGCAGGAGGTGAACTGGGGCAGGGGGGCGTCGATTTTTTTGGTGAGCCGCTTGACGAACTCGTCGCCCTCTTCCCAGATGGTCACGTCGGCGGTGAACTCATTGTCCCAAACGTGGTCAAACCCCAGCTTCTTGAGTGCGGCGAGCATCTTGCCCGTGGTCACGGAGCCGGGGGGCAGACCGAAGCACTCGCCCAGGCCGTAGCGCACGGCCGGCGCGGGCATGGCGATGGTTTTCTTTTTCTTTTCCTTGAGGGTGTTCATGACCTGCGTGGCCCAGGACTGCGCCTCGTAAATGGCGTTCACCGGGCAGTGGGTCAGGCACTGGCCGCAGTTGATGCACAGCTCGCGGTACTTGATCTGGTGCGGGTCGCCCGTTTCGCCAAAGATGGCGCCCGTGGGGCAGTAGCCCTGGCAGGTGTCGCAGCCGATGCATTTTTCTTCGTTGATCTGGATGAAAAACAGCTTGTCCGGATCGGTTTGCGGGTGGGGGAAGCTGTCGTCGTAGAAGACGCCTTCCATCTCGATCTGCTTTTTCATGTCGCTCTCCTGGCAACAGGTGATGGGTCGGACACACACGCCGGTTTGCACGCTCAGCTTGTGCAGGCGGGGCACCTCCTTTGCGGTTCCGGGCCGGCAAGGGCCGCTTCGTAGGCCAGCATGGCCGCGGGGAAGGGACGCAGGGTCCGGTGCAGCACGCCCTGCGAAACGGAAATGGCCATGCCGTAGTTGGTGATGGGTACCCCGGCCTCCTGGGCCAGCCTGATCCGGGCGCACATGAGCGCGCGGTTGATCATGCAGCCGCCGCAGTGGACGATGAGGGCGTAGGCGGACAGATCCGCCGGGAAATCCCTCCCGGCGGCCACGTCAAACGTCAGTTCCCCGCCCACATGCTGCCGGAGCCAGCGGGGAATCTTGACCCGTCCGATATCGTCGGCCAGGGGGTGATGGGTGCAGGCCTCGGCAATGAGCACGCTGTCCCCGGGCTTGAGGCGCGAGATGGCCCCGGCCCCGGCGGCCAGGGCATCCAGATCGCCTTTGAGCCGGGCCATGCAGATGGAAAAGGTGGTCAACGGGACGGCTGGCGGGGTGTCTGCCACGGTCTTGAGGACCACCTGCGAATCGCAGACCACCAGATCCGGCGGCGTGCGCAGGCGGGAGAGAGCCTCGCGCAGCTCGCGTTCCTTGACAACCATGGTCAGGCCGTCGGCGTCCAGGATGTCCCGGATGGCCTGGACCTGGGGCAGGATCAGCCGGCCCTTGGGCGCGCCCAGGTCGATGGGCACCACCAGCACGGCCAGCCCGGCACCGCGCCCCGCGGGCAGCAGATCCGCCACCAGCCTCGGTGTGGCGATGCGCTCCTCGGGCGTCTTGGCGGCCAGGAGGGTCTTGCAGGCCGGCAGGCCTTCTCCCGTCACGGCGGAGACGGCCACACCCTCCAGCCCCCGCCGGGCCAGCGCGTCCAGGAACTCCGGCGCGGGCCGGGCCAGATCCGCCTTGGTGCAGGCCACGAAGCAGGGCGTCTTGCGCGCCGTGCAGCACTGGTGCAGCTGTTCCTCGAACTCGCCCCAGACGCCATCGGTGACCAGGATGGCCACATCGGTGCGTTCCAGGGCGGCCATGGTCCGGGCGGTGCGCAGGGCGCCGAGCTCGCCGGCTTCGGCAGGCTCGTCAATGCCCGCGGTATCGATGAAGACCACCGGCCCCAGGGGCGCGAGCTCCATGGTCTTTTCCACAGGATCCGTCGTGGTGCCCGGCGTGGGGGAGACGATGGCCGCCTCCTGACCCACCAGGGCGTTCAGGAGCGAGGACTTGCCAGCGTTGCGTCGGCCAAAAAGGCCGAGGTGCAGCCGCAGGCCCTTGGGGGTCTCGTGCATGGGGAACTCCTGGTGTCGCGAACCAATGCGGCCACATGCCGCCCGGCCTGGGCGATGACCCGCCTGGCCTCGACCATGGAAACAGCGTGTTTGCCATCGTAAATGCGATAGTCTCTGCGCCGGGCTTCCGGGGTGTAGCCGGGCATGAGCACGTTGGCCCCGGCCTGCAGGGCGCGCAGCTGGCCGGCCTCGGGGTCCAGGGTGGCCAGGGCCGTGGTGGCCGGAAGGTGCAGGCCGGGTACGGCAAGCCGCAGGGCCGCGGTCACCCGCAGGGTCAGTTCCGCACTGCCAACAGGGTGCCCGGCCAGGGGCGTCTGAACCTGGGGAATGAACGGCCCGGCCCCGCACATCTCCACGCCCAGTGTTTTGACAAGCCGGATGTCCGCTGCCAGTGTCCCCAGGGTGCAGCCGGGCATAGAGGGCCGGGTCCGCGGTTTCGTGTTTGATGAGATACCGATCCGCCCCGGCCTGCCGCCACTGGCGGTAGACGCGGGCGGGATGATCGCCCAGGGAGAGCGTCACCGCCGCGCCGGTCTGGTCCTTGATCATGGCCGTCATGCGGGCCACATCCGCCGCCGGGAAGCCGGGATCCTCGCCGGCCTGCAACACCACGGTATCCGCGCCCTCGGCCACGGCGCGCCGGGCCGCGGCCACCACCTGCTCCACTGTGAGCCGATAGCGACGGGCCTGACGATTGCCCTGCCTGAGCCCGCAGTAGAGGCAGTTGCGGACGCAGACATTGGAAAACTCTATGAGTCCGCGCAGATGCACCACCTCTCCCACCGCCCCGCGCCGCACGGCGTCGGCCCGGGCCAGGAGCGACTCCAGGGGTTCCTCCCGCAAGAGACGGAGAATGGCCTCAGGCTCCATGCCGCCTCCCCTGCCCTTCCGGCACGCCCAGGGCCGTCAGCGCGGCCGGGGACAGCACCCGGGCCACGGTGGCGGCATCGGCGTGGCCGTCTTCCACCAGCACGGCCTGCAGGCTGCGGCCGGTGGCGCGCATGGCCGCGGCGGCGGCGGTGCAGCGGTCGTAGCCCAGGAGCGGCACAAAGGCCGCCAGCACGGACCAGGCCTGCCGCACCTGCGTCTGGCAGGCGGATTCGTCCACAACCAGCCCGGCCACGCAGTGCGCGGCAAAGAGGACGTCGGCATTGGCCAGGAGGCTGTACATGGTCAGAAGGGCGTCGGCGGCCAGGGGGGTGAAGGCGTTCAGTTCCAGTTGGCCGGCCGCGGCGGCCTGGGTCAGCATGGCCTCATGTCCCAGGGCGGCCATGGCCGCCTGCCCCACGGCCTCGCAGATGACCGGGTTGACCTTGCCGGGCATGGCGCTGGAGCCGGCCTGGCGTTCAGGCAGATGGATCTCCCCCAGCCCGCCACAGGGACCCGAGGCGAGCAGGCGGAGATCGTTGGAAATCTTGAGCAGGTTCACGGCATGGGCCTTGAGGATGCCGCCGGCTTCCACCAGGGCGTCCAGGTTCTGGGTGGCATCCACCAGATGTTCCGCCCGCGCCAGGCCCAGGCCGGTCACCTCGCGCAAGGTTTCCACCACACCAAAGACGAACCGCCGCGGCGCGCCCAGGCCCGTGCCCACGGCCCCGCCGCCCAGGTTGACCACCCGCAGCCGCTCCTCGCACTTGAACACCCGCCAGCGATCCCGGGCCAGGGGCTCGGCCCAGGCGGCCAGAGTGGAGGCGCAGGCCAGAGGCAGGGCGTCATTGAGTTCGGTGCGGCCCAGGCGGATGATGTGGCCGAAGCGCGGTTCCAGATCCTGAAAGGCCTGCTGCAGGGCGGCGATGTTCGCTTCCAGGGTCCGCCCCAGGCGGATGGCCGCCACGCGCACGGCCGTGGGAAAGACGTCGTTGGTGGACTGGTGCAGGTTGAGGTGGTCCAGGGGATGGACGAGCTGATAGTCCCCGCGCCGGCCGCCCAGGCGGTCGATGGCCAGATTGGCCAGAACCTCGTTCATGTTCATGTTGGCCGAGGTGCCGGCCCCGCCCTGCAGCGCGTCCACGAGAAAGGCATCCCGGTGCTGCCCCTGGATGACTTCCTCGCAGGCGGCGTCGATGGCCGCGGCGATGCGCCGGTCAAGGGCGCCAAGCATGGCATTGGCCCTGGCGCAGGCCTGCTTGACCAGCGCCAGGGCGGTGATGAGTTCAGGGTGCAGGGGCCGGCCGGTCAGCGGGAAGTTCTCGGCCGCACGCAGGGTATGGATGCCGTACAGCGCATCGGCCGGAAGCTCGCGCGCGCCGAGCAGATCGTGTTCCGTGCGGAGGATCATGCCCCTGTCTGCCCCCTTTCTGTTCAGCAGAACACGTCACGCTTGCCGGCGTGGACGCGCTCGATCATGCGCTCGGAGAGTTTGCGGACCTTGCCATCCATGTCCGCCAGTTCCAGGTCAATGGCCGAGAGACCGGCGTCCCGGGTGTCTGCGGCGGTGTAATCCAGCAGATATTCCAGGAACGTGGAGAGCGCGTTGGGGCCGCACTTTTCCTTGATCAGCCCGGGCTTGGCCATGTCCATGAAGTCGTGCCCGGTGCGGCCCAGGCGGTAGCAGGCCGTACAGAAGGAGGGGATGTAGCCCAGGGCGCTGATGTCCCTGACCACTTCCTCCAAAGAGCGGTGGTCGCCCAGCTGGAACTGGGCGGCGTCCTCATCGCGGGCCTGCTCCAGGGATTCGGCATAGCCGCCGGGGTTGGTCCGGGAGCCGGCGGAGATTTGCGACACGCCCAGTTCCAGGGTGGCCCGGCGGGTCTCGGCGTTCTCCCGGGTGGACATGATGATGCCCGTGTACGGCACGGCCAGTCGCAGGATGGCTGTGATCTTAAGAAAATCAGTATCGCTCACCGCATGTGGCGGAGCTGAGGCCATGTCCGAGCCGCAGGCCGGCTCGATGCGCGGCACGCTCACGGTGTGGCAGCCCACATCGAAGCGCTGTTCCAGATGGCGGATGTGGGACATGATCCCCAGCAGATCGAAGCGCCAGTCGGCCAGGCCAAAGAGCACACCCAGGCCCACGTCATCTATGCCGGCTTCCATGGCCCGGTCTATGGCCGTGGCGCGCCAGTCGTAGTCCTTCTTGACGCCGGCCACGTGCACCCTGGCGTAGGTGGCGCGGTGGTAGGTCTCCTGGAAAAGCTGATAGGTCCCGATGCCGGTCTCTTTGAGAGTGCGGAACTGGTCCGTGGTCAGGGGGGCGATGTTGACGTTGATGCGCCGGATCTCGCCACCGCTGCCGTTCTTGACGTCGTAGATGGTCCGAATGGCATCATAGATGTAGTCCAGCCCCGCGCCTGGATAGGACTCGCCAGCCACCAGAAGCACGCGCTTGTGGCCCTGTTCCACCAGGATTTCCGTCTCCCGGCGGATTTCCTCCTGGCTCAGGGCGCGGCGGTTCAGGGCGGTGTTGGAGCGGCGGAAGGCGCAGTACAGGCACTCGTTGCCGCAGTGGTTGGAAATGTACAGCGGTGCGAAGAGCACCAGCCGGCGGCCGTAAATGGCTTCCTTGACCCGCCGGGCAGTGTCAAAGAGCGCCTGGAGCTGTGCAGGGTCCTGGACATGGCTGAGCACGGCGACGTCATGAAAATCCAGTCCCTTGAGCTCCAGACTTTTCTGCAGGATGTCCTGCACCCGGGTCGGCTCGGGGTTGGCTGCGCCCTCCAGTGCCGTGGCGATTTCCGCCTCGTCCAACCAGCTGGCTGTTTCGCTCGATTTCATACGGTTCCTCGCTCCTGATGTCTGCAGGTTCTGGGACGGGGGCTGGCGGATCAGACCGTCGGCGCGTCCGCCTCGTTGAACAGGGCCGTGCGGATTTTCACGCCCGGCACTGCGCCCAGCCGCCCGGTGAACGCGCCCATGGCGTCTGTATCGCCCTCCACAAGCAGGGCGATGACGCCGACCTTGCGCTGCCGGTACGGCACACCGATACGGCCGATGATCAGCCGTTCGAAATCGCTGATAATGCCATTGACGCGGCCGGCCTGTTCCCGGTCGCCCAGCAGCACGCAGACCACGCCCAGGCGGGCAGGCAGTTCGCGCGTGTGCATCAGACCACCTCCCCGAGCAGCGGCAGACGGTGCAGGCGGGTGAGACGGGTGCGGTGGGTCCACGGGACAATAGGTGTGGCGGGAGCGGCGGGTTCCAACTCCAGGAACTGTCCGGCCAGGGCCATAATGCGCCGCACGGCGGCCTTGGCAGGGAGGGAGAGGCCGAAGCCTTCAACGCGCACAGGTTCGAAGCAGGCCACCCGCAGGCGCACCGGGGTGCCGGTGGCCAGTTCAGCCAGGGCGGCGGCACCCTCCAGGGCGGCAAGGATGGATGGCACGAGCCTGACCTGCCCTTGCTCCCGGGCCGTGCTGTGGCCCTGGTGCTGCTCCTGGTACTGCTCCAGGGCGGCCAGCAGGCGGTAGCGCGCGGTGTTTCTGTCCAGCAGGCACAGCCGGCCTGGGTCCCGCCCCAGGCGCAGGCTGGCAATGCCGAACACGGCCTCGCGCTCCACCAGCCGCGTGGCGGCATGGGCGGGGACCTCAGCCAGATCCAGATATTCCACATCACACCCCAGGCTGGCCCAATGCGCGTTCAGGGCCTCGCCACAATGCCCGCCAAGGCCCTGGTCTCCCAAGTAATAGTCCCCCAGCTCAAGGATCAGGGGGCGAGCGGGCGAGACACCTTTTTTGATTATCATTATTATTTTGGTAGCGCTAAAGTGTTATGAAATTCATTTTAGTGCTACCTACGCCCGTGACAAGGGTGTGTCAACATGTCCGCAGATGCAAGGGCTGCGGGGGCATGGGAGAAATCGGAAGCAGGGGGGAGACGGGGAGACTAGTGTGATGTCCACGAAATGCGGAGCATGCTGCTCCGGGGGCCGCCTTGCAGGCGGCCATGTGTTGCGTCTATTCTGTATAGATCATTGCATAGGACGCGACACTAGGCCGGGGCCAGATCCTTGAGCTCCAGCTCAATGCTGGGCAGGCCGCCGTAGCTGTCGATGCGGGGGACGAAGGCCAGACGAACCTTCTGGCCGATGATCTGTTCCGGGATGACCTCGCCCATGCGCCAGGCCTTGGCGCGCAGGGTCAGGCCTGCGGCCTTGTCCCGCAGCATCAGGCGGACATGGCGGTTGTCCTGGCCGAAGGTCTTGCGGGAGAGGACTTCCACAGGAGGCGAGACGAACACGGGCTCGGGATTGCCGATGCCAAAGGGCTGCAGCAGCTCCAGTTCGCGCAGGAGCAGGTGATCCACCTCGGCAAAGGCCAGCTGGCCATCCACGTGCAGCCGCGGCCCCGGCGGGGTGGGGCCCAGCTGCTCCAGCACGGCTTCGTGAAACAGGCTGCGAAAGCGCTCCAGGTTGGATTCATCCAGGGTCATGCCCGCGGCCTGGGGGTGCCCGCCATAGCGGGTCAGGACCTCGGCGCAACGGGTCAGCCCCTTGTACAGGTCAAAGCCGGGGACGGAACGGCCAGATCCCTTGCAGCGGCCGGTTTCCGGTTCCCGGGAAAGGACCACCGTGGGTTTGTGGAAGGCTTCCACCACGCGGGAGGCCACGATGCCGATGACGCCTTCGTGCCAGCCTTCGCCGCAGAGCACCAGGCCAAGCTGAGGCTGGCTGGCGGCGGAGTCCAGGGCTTCCTGGAGGATGCGCTCCTCCTCGGCGCGGCGGTCGCGGTTCATCTCGTCGAGGAGCCGGGCCAGGGGGGCGGCGGCGGTCTTGTCCCGGGCCAGCAGGCAGTCCAGGGCCACCTGGGCCCGGCCCATGCGGCCGGCGGCGTTGATGCGCGGGGCCAGGTTGAAGGCCACGGAGCCGCCGGTGAGCGCGGCGGCCGGGCCGTAGCCCGCGGCTTCCTTGAGGGCGGCCATGCCGGGGCGCGCCCCCTCGGCGATGAGCAGGAGGCCGTTTTTGGAGAGGATCCGATTGACGCCGGAGAGGGGCACCACATCGGCCAGGGTCCCCAGGGCCACGAGGTCAAGCAGGCTGCGGACATCTGCCTGCGGGCCGGGCAGGCGCCGGTTCAGGCTGGCGGCCAGGTAAAAAGCCACGCCCACGCCGGCCAGATCGCCCATGGAATCGCAGGGGCAGCCGCCCAGGCGGGGATTGCAGATGGCCGCGGCAGGCGGCAGGCTCGCGCCGGGGAGGTGATGGTCGGTGACGACCACCTCCATGCCCAGCTCGCGGGCACGGCCCAGGGCAGCCACGTCGGCAATGCCGCAGTCCACGGTGATCAACGTCCGCACCCCGTCGGCGTGCAGGCGCTCGATGCCGGGAATGTTGACGCCGTAGCCGTCCTCCATGCGCACGGGGATGTGCGGGGTGACGGGAATGTCCCGGCTGCGGAAAAAGGAGGTCAGCAGGGCGGTGGCGGTGACGCCGTCGGCGTCGTAGTCGCCCCAGATGGCCAGGGGGCTTTGCCGTTCCACGGCGGCAAGGACGCACTGGGCGGCGTCTTCGAGCATGGGCCAGTGCGCCGGGTTTTCCAGGTGTTTGAGGCCCGGGGAGAGGTGGCGGTCCATGGCCTGGGCCGAGGTGAAGCCGCGCTGCCAGAGCAGGCGGGCCAGGGCCGGGGTGATGGACAGCTCGGCGGCAATGGCCTCCAGGCGTCCGGACTGGTCCGGCTCGGCCTTGTGCGGCCGGGGCTCCCAGGTTTTTTGGGCGTGCAGGGCGGTCATTGCAGCAGCGAGGCCATCTCCTCAAGCCGCTCGTCGTGGAAGCAGTCGCGGGCAATGTCCCAGGTGGCGGCGAGGTCCAGTTGCAGGGAGGCGAGGCAGGCGGCCAGATGGGCCGGCAGGGGGTGAGGCGGGTCGTCCTGCTGTTCCAGGAGGTGGCAGAGGGTGTCTGCCAGGCAGAGCACGGTGGCCTGGGGGCGCCAGTCCTTGGCCAGCTCGGGGACATGGTGCCAGTTGATGGGCTCGGTAAGTTCGGGAGGAATATTCCAGGAATTCAGGGTGATGGCCCCGACGAGTCCATGCTCCAGGCCCCAGTGCCGGTCTTCTGCGGCAAAGGAGGGGAGGTTTTCAGCCAGCCGCATCACTTCCACAGCTTCCCAGTCCTGGGGGCGATGCAGGGCAATGAGCAGCTTGCCCAGGTCATGAAGCAGGCCGGACGTATAGAGCAGATCGATGTCCAGGACGGCATGGCTGGCGCGTTTGAGCAGCAGGCCCAGTTCCTTGCAGATGGCGGCCACCTGGAGCTGGTGCTTCCAGTAGGCGTGCAGGTCAAAGGCGCGGGGCAGGGAACGGCGCGAGCAGATGGACTGCACGCCCAGGACCAGCACCAGCTGGCGGATTTCGCGCACCCCCAGGAGGGCCAGCGCCCGCGGCAGGGTGGAAACCTTGGCCTGCAGACCATAAAAGGCAGAGTTGGCCATGGTCAGGACCTTGGCCGTGAGGCCCTGATCCTGGCCAAGAGTGCGGGCCAGTTCGGGCATGGAGGCCAGGCTGTTGTCGCCAGTCATGTCGAACAGGTCGCGCAGCAGGGTCATGGAATACGGCAGCTCCTGCCCGATGGATGGCAGGAAGGCGAGAAATTCGTGGCCCCGTTCGTACTGGGTCTGGGTCATGGCCGTCCCCCAACGGGATCAGGTGGCAGAGCGGGACGAAGAGTCGCCGGGGGTTGCCTTGGATACCAGCCCTTTGTCCTTGAGCCACTCCTTGAATTTCTTGGCGGCCTCAAGCTCGGGGTTGATGGACAGGGCGGTTTCCAGGTGTTCAAAGGCTTCGGCAACCTGGCCTTTCTCAAAATGCGCACGGGCGATGTTGTAGTGCAGGTGCTCATCCCCCTGGGAGAGGGAGAGGGCCCGGCTGTAATAGCTCAGGGCCTGATCGCACATCTTGTTCTTGCGCAGGTTGATGCCGAATTCGTTGAACAGGTGCTTGTGCTCCGGTTCAAAGGCGGCGTCCAGGCGTACCAGGCGGTCGAAGATGTTGTCCGCCTTGTCCACCTCGCCGCGCTCCAGGTAGGTCAGCCCCAGGCCAAAGTTGGCGCGGACGTTGTCCACATCCACGTTGAGGGCTTTCTGGAACTTGTGCTCGGCGCTCAGGTACTCGCCTTTTTCGCGGTGGTCTTCGCCCTGGGAGATGTTGCTATTCAACTCCTGCATGGCCGGATACACAGAATTGACGTAAAATTCCGGTTCCGGAGAAAACCGCTGCAGCAGCTCATCCTTGGTAATGAGCCGCCTGGGGCCGGAGGGCACGCAGTGGGAATTGAGGGGCTGCGTTTCGATGCTGCCGTCGGGTTGTTCCCGACACATCCAGAAGGACTTCTGAATGGTGCGGCGCACGGTGGTGCCGGTGCCGACCTTCTGAATGGATTGTGTGGAAAAGATGCCGACAATGCGGTCACGCCCATCGCCAATGGGCGGCGCACCAGGGCTGCGTGTGGCAAAAGGAGAGTCGTCCTTTTCCACAAAGGTGGCGGATCCTTGCTCCCGCTGGGGGGGCTGCGGCTTGGATGCGTTGTGTTGATCCGTGGTCACCGAACTTCCTCACAGTGCGCCGTCAGTTATTGCTTGGTACTGCAACGTACATCAGATTGTCAGGAAAATCCAGTGGGGACAAGGGGGGATGAGCGATCACCGTACCGTGGGAGTGCACTGCAGCTGCCGAACCACCTCTGCCGCGGCAGCGGCGGGATCCGGGGCGGTGCGGATGGGGCGGCCCATGACCAGGAAATCCGCGCCGGCCGCGGCGGCTTCCGCCGGTGTGGCCGTGCGGCGCTGGTCATCCACGGTGGCGGACGCCGGGCGGATGCCAGGGGTGACCACCTTGAAATCCGGGCCGCACGCCGCCTTGACCAGACCCGCCTCACGCGGAGAACAGACCACGCCGTCCAACCCCCAGGCCAGGGCCTGTTCGGCCATGCGCACCACCAGCTCGGCCTCCCGGCCCGGGGCATCGGGCATCAGCCAGGCCAGATCCGCGCCGGTCATGCTGGTGAGCATGGTCACGGCCACCAGGAGCGTGTCAGCGGCGGAGGCGCCAGCCAGCTGGGCCGCCTGCTCCCGGCCTTCCTGGGCGGCGTGGGCCATGCGCTCCCCACCCAGGGCGTGCAGGGTGGTCATGCTCGCGCCCAGCCGGGTTGCCTCACGCACGGCAGCGCGGACCGTGGCCGGGATGTCAAAGAATTTCAGGTCAAGAAACACCCTGGCCCCCTGCCCGGCCAGGGCGCTGACCACGGCCGGGCTGGCCGCGGCAAAGAGCTCCAGCCCCACCTTGACCCAGGGGCTGGCCGGGATGACCTGCGCCGCCAGGGCCAGGGCCGCCGGCTGGGAATCCACATCCAGGGCGGTGATCAGGGCAGGCAGGCATGCGCTCACAGCCGGCCGCCTTCGAGGATGATCCGGGCAAAGTCAGGCGAGTTGCGGGCCTGCAGGTCGAGATACAGATACAGCGCGCGCAGCTCCTGCCAGGCGGTTTCCAGGTCGTCATTGACCAGCTGACAGTCGAAGAGCGGCGCGCGGCGGATTTCCTCCGCAGCGTTTTGCATGCGCCGTTCGATGATTTCCGGGGTGTCCTTGCCGCGTTGTTCCAGGCGCTGGCGCAGGGTGGCCAGGTCCGGCGGCAGGATGAAGAGATGGAAGGCCTTGAGCCAGGGCCGGAGCTGCAACGCGCCCTGCACGTCAATATCAAACAGCAGATCCCGGCCTTCCTGCAGCTGTCTGCACACGCCGGCCAGGGGGGTGCCGTAGAAGTTGCCGTGCACCTCGGCCCATTCGGCAAAGTAGCCCTGGTCTCGCCGGGTGAGGAACTCCTCGCGGGTGAGGAAATGGTAATCCTTGCCATCCACCTCGCCTTCGCGGGGGGCGCGGGTGGTGCAGGAGATGGAATAGCTGAAGCGGGGAAATTCCGCAGTCAGCCGTTTGACCAGCGTGGTCTTGCCGGCGCCGGAGGGAGCAGAAATGACCAGAGCCAGGCCCGGCCGGGTGGTGGAAGCCATTTAGGAATCGTCCTCCGTGTCGTCGTCCATGGCAAGCTCGTCTTCCAGGCCGTTGTCCAGCAGTTCCTCGTCCACAGGCTGGGGCTGGTCGCGCCGGGCGGCATCCTCCAGCTGGGCGAATCGCTGGCCCACGGTTTCGGCCTGGATGGCCGAGAGGACCAGGTGGTTGGAATCGGTGATGATGATGGAGCGCGTCTTGCGCCCCTGGGTGGCGTCGATGAGCCGGCCTTCCTGCCGGGCATCCTCGCGCAGGCGGCGCATGGGCGAGGAGGAAGGTGTGACAATGGCGACCACGCGGGTGGAGACAACATAGTTGCCGAACCCGACATTGAGCAGTTTGGGGCGCTGCATTTCGAGATGTTCCTATTCGATGTTCTGGACCTGCTCGCGGCACTTTTCCAGCTCGGCCTTGACCGTGACCACCAGCCGGGACACGCCGGCGTGCTGGGACTTGTTGCCCAGGGTGTTGATTTCCCGGAAGGCCTCCTGCAGCGTGAAGTCCAGCTTTTTGCCGATCTCGCCGCCGTCCTTGAGGATCTGCTCCAACAGATCCAGATGCGCGCCCAGGCGGGTCAGCTCCTCGCTGACATCCAGGCGATCGGCCAACAGCGCGGCCTCCTGGGCAAATCGGGCCTCGTCCAGCTCCCCAGGCGGGGTGCACTGGGACAGACACTGGCTGAGGCGTTCGCTCAGAACCTGCTGCTTCTGGGCCACCACCTGCGGCGTCAGTTCGGCCAGCTCGCGGGAGACCTCGCGCACCAGGGCCACGCGCTGGGTGATGTCCGCCGCCAGCACCGCGCCTTCCTGCCGTCGCGAATCGTTCCAGGCTGTGAGCGCGGCGGCCAGGCCGGCCTCCAGGGCCTGCTGCAGGGCGGGGTTGCCTGCGGCGCGATCTTCGTCCCAGCAGACCGGCAGATGCAGCAGGCGGGAATAATCGGGCATGAAGGCGTGTCCCTGGGACCGGGCCAGGGAGGCAATCTCCTCCAGCATGGCCAGGGCCACGGGCCGGTTCAGCCGCATGCCCAGAAAGGCCGGATCATCCACGGCCAGATGCAGGGTCAGCTCGATGCGGCCGCGGGAGGCAAAGCGGCGCAGAACCTTTTCCAGGGCCGGCTCCAGGGCCCGGACCATCTGCGGCAGCCGCCACTTGCAGTCCAGGTGCCGGGAGTTGACGCTGCGCACTTCCCATTCCTGGCGGAAGGGGCGGGCGGAGTCGGCTGGATCCTGATGCCGGCCATAGCCGGTCATGCTGTGCAGGCCGGAAGAGTGCTTAGTAGCCATAGGCTTTTTCATTCACGTCGCCGGAATCGCCCTGTTGTTCAAAAATGCCGTCACCTTCGCGGTCAAAGTAGGAGCGCTCTTCGCCGGTTTCCATGTTGCGCAGGGTGAATGTGTAGATCTTGCCATTGGGCAGGGTGAAGAGCTCGATGACAATTTTGCCCAGCTGATAGCCGACGATGGTGGTTTCCGTGCCGGGCACCGTGGGCAGGATATCCTGGGCCGGTTGCTGGCCAAGCTTTTTGGCCTGGCTCAGATCCGGCAGGGTGGGCCGGGCCGGGTTGGCAAAAAGGGCGTTGAACCCGGCGCCGTCGTCGGCAAAGGCTTCAAACAGGTCGCGAGGTTTGGACTGGCTGCCGGAAGCGGCCTGCTGGGCCGGAGCCGGAGCTGGAGCTGGAGCCGGAGCCGGGGCTGAAGCCTGGGCCTGAGGGGCGGCCGCAGCGGGCTCTGCCACACTGGAAGACGCCTGCTCCCCGGCGCAGGCGGCCAGCAGGGCGCACAGTCCCAGGAACAGCACCAACGCGGCAGGACGGGGCAGGAAAGCAGGACACTGCGCACGGCAAAAGATGGGCTTAGTCATGGCATTCCGGATGGGGTAGAGGGAGTGAGGCGGAAATTGTCCGCCAATGTGGTCAATAATCCTTCACCAGCGCCGTCGTCGTCAACGGCAACGGGATGCACCGGCACCAAGTCCCGCCGGGCAACCCGTCCAATCTCTTCGGCGGCCAGCATATGCCGGCAGCGCACACCATATTCACATATTCCGGCGATTGAGTCCATGCCCTGTTGCTCCACCACCATATGCAGCCTTGCCCCGCCCGGTCCGGAGTGCGCAAGCAGGGCCGAGGCAAAGCGACGGGCCTTTTCCCCGGCCAGCGTGCGCAGCCGTTCGGCCCGGGCCAGCCGGCGGGAGACAGGCACCTGGCCCGGCAGGGTCGCGGCGCGGGTGCCGGGCCGTGGGGAAAAGGGAAACACATGGGCATAGGTCAGGGGCAGCTGGTCGAAGAGGGCTTCGGTTTCGGCAAAGGCGGCCTCGTCCTCGCCGGGAAAACCGGTCAGCAGGTCCGCGCCCAGACCCAACAGGCCTGGGGCCGGTCGCTGGCGCACGGCGTCCTGCACCCAGCGGACAATGGTCGGGATGGCATAGTGCCGCCGGCCCATGGCGTCCAGAACCCGGCGGCTGCCGGACTGCAAGGAGAGATGCAGGTGCGGACACAGCAGGCCGGACCCGGCCAGCACCTCCAGTCCGGCCGGCGTCAGGAGCCCGGGATCCAGGGAGGAAAGACGGATGCGCGCCCGGCCGGCCCAGTCGGCGGCCAGTTCCGCGTCGATTCGCCGCAACAGGCTCCAGAGATCGCCGGATTTGCCATGGTATTGCCCCAGGTTGACTCCGCTAAGGACCACTTCCCGGGCTCCGGCGTCGAAGAGCCGGCGGATTTCCTCCAGGGTCTCGGCCTCGGGACGGCTCACGGGCCCGCCGCGGGCCTTGGGGATAATGCAGAAGGCGCAGGCCTGGTTGCAGCCGTCCTGAATCTTGCACAGCGCCCGGGCCCGCTCGCTGCCGGCCACGGCAAAGGGCGGCCAGGGGGAAGGAGGCGGCGGGGATTGTGTGTGGTCAAACAACTGCAGCAGGCTGGATTTGGCGTCCTTGCCCAGCAGCTCCCAGCCCTCGGCCGCGGCCTTGAGTTCGCCGGGAATGGCCTGGGGCACGCAGCCGGCGCAGAGCAGCCGGGCAGCCGGCGCCAGCCGGCGCAGGCGCGGCAGCTCCCGGCGCAGGGACTGCACCGCGCGGGCCGTGACGCCGCAGCTCAGGCAGATGATCACATCCGCTGCGCAGGGTTCTGCCGTCGCCATGGCGCCGGCGGCCTCCCAGGCCTCGCGCAGGGCCTGGGCTTCGTACTGATTCACCCGGCAGCCGTGCACAATCAAATGAAATCGGGGAGATTCAGCCACGAGACACCTCGCGGATCACCCCGCCAGCCAGAACCCGGCCGCCCTCGTCGTACACCGCGGCGAGTTGCCCGGGGGCGGGCAGGGATTGGGGAGCGAGAAATTCCAGGGTCAGCGTGTCATCGTCCATCCGCCATGTGGCCGGTTGTTCCTGCTGGCGGTAACGGGTTCTGGCCAGGACCGGGGACGGCCATTCCTGCAAGGGCACCAGGATGTTGCAGTCGGACGCCGTGCACAGGCGGCTGAGGGTGTGCTCCCGCGGGCCAACGAGCAGGGCGTTGCGGCCGCGGTCCTTGCCCAGGACAAAGAGCGGTTCGCTGTGCGCCACACCCAGCCCACGGCGCTGGCCAGGGGTATAGCCCCACAGGCCCTGGTGCGTGCCCACACGGGTTCCATTGAGGAGGATGGGACCGGGGCCGGGCAGTTTCGCCGAGCGGGCGCGGAGAAAGGCGCGGTAGTCGTCGTCGGGAACGAAGCAGATTTCCTGACTTTCGCGGGTCTCCGGCGGGGTGAGGCCCCGGGCGGCCAACGCGGCGGGGACGTCGGCCTTGTTCCAGCCATCCAGCGGAAAGGCGGCCCGGGCCAGTCGCTGCGCCGGCACCAGAGCCAGGAAATAGCTTTGGTCCTTGGCCGGGTCTGCGCCCTTGGCCAGCACCGGCCGGCCGTGCGCGTCCAAGAGGCGGCGGGCGTAATGGCCGGTGGCCAGGCCGTCTGCACCGTGGGCCAGGGCCTGTTCCAGGAGCAGGCCGAATTTGATGCGCGGGTTGCAGAGGGCGCAGGGGTTGGGGGTACGGCCGTCGAGATAGGCCCTCACAAAGGGCTGGATGACCAGCTCGTCGAACGCATGGGTCAGATCAACATGGTACCACGCCACACCCAGCCGCCGGCACTGGGCCTCCAGGGCCTCGGCGCGGCGGCGGGCGGTGTCGTCCTGGGGAAAGAAGGTTCCGTGGAGGGCGCAGGCGGCCCGGCCGGCCTCGGCCAGCAGGGCCAGGGCCAGGAGGCTGTCCATGCCGCCGCTCACGGCCACGGCCAGGCGGGCTGTCCCAACAGAAGCGGAGCAAGGCTCCATGGCGGCTGGTCCGTTCGTTCCCTTACGCTCCGGGGCAGGGCAGCGGGCCGAGGGCCTGTTCCAGGGGCGCGGCCACGCGGAAGAGGCTCGCCTCATCAAAGGCCTTGGCAAAAAGCTGCAGCCCGACAGGCAGGGCGGTGGGCATATCCGGAGCCCGGCTGGTGCCCACAGGGAAGCACAGTCCGGGCAGGCCGGCCAGGTTCAGGGACACGGTGAAGATATCCAGCAGGTACATCTTGAGCGGATCATCCACCAGTTCGCCCAGCTTCCAGGCCGCCACCGGGGAGGCCGGGCCGGCCAGCACGTCGCAGCCCTCCAGGGCGGTCAGGAAGTCTTCGCGCAGCTTGCGCCGGACCTGGGCGGCCTTGCGGTAGTAGGCGTCGTAGTAGCCGGCGGAAAGGACGTAGGTCCCGAGCAGGATGCGGCGCTGGACCTCCTCGCCAAACCCTTCGGTACGCGAGCGGGTGTACAGCTCGATGAGTTCCTGCGGGTCCGCGGCGCGGCGGCCGTAGCGCACGCCGTCAAAGCGGGCCAGGTTGGAGCTGGCCTCGGCCATGGCCACGATATAATAGGTGGGCACGGCGTATTTGGTGAGGGGCAGGGAGACGCGCTTGATGGTCGCGCCAAGGGATTTGGCCGTCTCGATGGCCGCCTCCATGGGCGCGCGCACATCGTCGTCGATGCCTTCGCCCCAGTATTCCTCGGGCAGGCCGATGGTCAGACCGGCCAGATTCGCGCGGCGGGCGGTCTCGCACAGGGCCGTCCAGCTGTGCTCACCGGCCGGCACGGGCTGCGGGGCGCAGGTGGAGTCCTTGGGATGCCCGGCGTTGCGGGTATCAGGACCGGCCATGACTTCGAGCAGCTGCGCGGCGTCGGCCACGCTGCGGGTCATGGGGCCGGGCTGGTCCAGGGAGGAGCCGTAGGCGATGAGGCCGTAGCGGGAGCAGCGGCCGTAGGTGGGCTTCAGCCCCACCACGCCGCAGAAGGAGGCCGGCTGGCGGATGGAGCCGCCGGTATCCGTGCCCAGGGCGCCAAAGCACAGGTTCGCGGCCACGGCTGCGGCCGAGCCGCCCGAGGAGCCGCCGGGAACCCGCGTCGGGTCCCAGGGGTTGCGGACCGGGCCATAGGCGGAGGTCTCGTTGGAGGAGCCCATGGCGAATTCGTCGCAGTTGAGCTTGCCCAGGATGATGGCTCCGGCCTCGCGCAGTTTGGCCACTACGGTGGCGTCGTAGCAGGGACGGAAGTTCTCCAGGATGCGCGAGCCGCAGGTGGCCGGCATGTCCTTGACGCAGAGCACGTCCTTGACCGCCAGGGGCACGCCCCAGAGGGGTTTGTCCGGATCGGGGCCGGTGTCGTCCATGGCGTTGGCTTCTTCCAGGGCCCGGGCGGCGTCCACATGCAGGTAGGCATTGAGGACCGGATTTTTTGCGGCAATGCGGTCGAGGCTTTCCTGCACCGCCTGGGTGGCGGTAATATCCCTGGCCTGCAGGCGGTCGCGGAGATCAGCAATAGTGAGATCGGTAATCATAACAGAGCAGTGCCGTGGTTACACGATGCGGGGGACCATGAAGAACTGGCCGTCGGTTTCCGGGGCATTGGCCAGGAGCGCCTCACGGGAGTGGACCTGCAGGATCTCATCCTCACGCAGGACCGGGGCGTGCTCCATGGGGCTGTACAGCGGGGCCACGCCGGTGGTGTCCACCTCGGCCAGGGTTTCCATGGCGGCCAGGATGTCGTTGGCCTGCCGGGCAAAGCGTTCGAGCAGGGCCTCGTCGGGAGCGAGCCGGGCCAGCCGGGCGATGGCGGCGGCGTCCCGGGCACTCAGGCCCTTGTGGTCTTGAGACATGGCGCGATCCTTCTCACAAAGAGGGTGTCGACGTTAAAACTGGCCGGCCGGCGTGGCGGGCACGGGTTGCGGGCGCGGCACGGGCAACACGCCCGGCTGCACGCCCTGCGCCGGGATGGAGGCACCGGGCGCCCCGGTGCTCGTTCCCTGGTCCGCCGGAGCAGCCGGGTCAGTCTCCTCCGGCGCAGGCGGCGCGCCGGGGTCGGTCACGGGCGCGTCAAAGAGCACATAACCCTGCCGGGTGGGCCGGAAGACATACAGTTGCTGCGAGGCGTGGCCCGAGGCGTCAAAGCGCATGGGGGCCATGCTCCAGTCGATGCTGGTGGCGGCCAGACGATGGTTCAGGAAGCCCGGGTCAATGGGCGCGGGCACCTGCCCCACAGCGTGCATGTAGCGGACAAAGTCGTAGCCGATGGCGGACCACAGGTCGGCCACGCCGCCGCCGGAAGCCTGCAGCTGCTGGGCCAGCTCGCGGGCCGGACCGCCCGGGGCGTCCATGCGCCAGGCCCAGGGGAAGGCGGCGCGCATGAAGTCGCGCTCCACGATGTTCCGGCTGCGCGAAAGCGTCTGCCCCCAGAGGGAGGGGCCCAGGAAGACCAGATCGCGCCGCTGATGGTAGATGAAGTTGGGCAGCATGCTCTCGGCATGGCTGAATTCCGCAGGCATGAACACGGCCTGCACGTCGCCGGAATTGAGGAAGCGTCCGGCCACGTCGTACCAGGAGTTGCGGTCCTGGGGGGAGTAGGGGATGACCGTGGGCACGGCCATGCCGCGGGCCCGGGCCTCGCGCTCGAAGATGTCAGTCATGCGCAGGGCGAAGTCGTCCTCAGGAGAGAGCACGCCCACACTGGTGACGTTGAACTGGCTGCCGGCAAAGTCCAGCAGCGCCCGGACCTGATCCTGCGGGCTGGAGAAGAACCGCCAGGCGTCCCGACCTTCCTGCATGCCGCCCAGGCTGTTGGCAAAGGCGAAGAAGGCGAAGCGGTCCGAAAGCCGCGCATTGGCCAGGGCTTGGATGCGGTCGGCACGCAGGGGGCCGCCCACCACGGTGATGGTCGCCGGCAGGGCGCGCAGTTTGTCCAGCCAGTCCGGCTGCTCGGTATCGATGGCTTCCACGGCCATGGTCACGCCCTGGCGGGCCAGGGCGTCGCGGGCAATGCCGGCTCCGCGGACGATTTTCCAGCCGATGTTGCCAAAGGAGCCGGACAGGGGCACGGCAATGGCCACCCCGCCCGAGGCGGCCGCAGGCGGGGCAGAGGGCCCGCCGCCAAAGACGCTGGTCGCCAGGGCCTGGTTGGCCACCGCGCCCTGCAGGCTCTGGGCGATCTGCCGGGCCTGGGCCGGGTCATGCGAGGCCAGCCGGCGGGCCCTGTCCAAAAGAATGATGCTGGCCGGGAACTGCCGTTGCCGTTCCTGGGGAATAAGCAGCAGCAGGGACTCCACGTTGGATGGCGGCATGGTCTGCAGCTCGTCGAACAGGGCGGCTTCCAGATCCGGCAGGAGCGCCGGGGCTGCGGCCGCCAGCTGCTGCAGTCTGGTATAGGCCTGCTGCAGGTCGGCCATGCGCCAGGCGATGGTGGCCAGTGAGACGCCGGCCATGGCCTGCATGCGCGGCGGCAGGGAGCTGTCGCGGGTCATGGCCTGCAGCTGGTCGGACTTGGCCTGGGAGTCCGGCATGGCCCGCAGGGCCTTCAGGTACAGATTCTGCCAGTCGGCATTGGCTGCGGCCTGAGGCTCCATCTGCCGCCAGCCCTTGACGGCGTCCAGGGCCACGGTGACCTGATTGGCCAGCAGTGCGGCTTCAGCCAGCCGCTGCCAGGCGCGACGCCGCTGGTCCAGGGGCAGGGAGGCGTTGCGGGCGGCCTGCCCGTACAGCGTGATGGCGCTGGTGTAATTGCGGGCGGCAAAGGCCTGATCCGCGTCCGCCAGTGGGCTTTGGGCCGCAACGGGCCGGGTGGGCACGCCGGGGGTGCCGTGCACCGCGGGTTCGGGCTGGCGGGGCTGCTGCACGGGGGGGCGTTCAATGTAGGAACAGCCAGCCAGCGCGAACAGGAACAGGGCGGCCAGCAACGCGGGGAGGAACGCCGGGCCGAACGCCGGACGGGAATGGCGGGGAGCGTCTGAAGTATGCTGCATAGGAAGACGGGCCGGGCACGCAGGTGGAGGGAGAATGCGAAAAAGCGTGGCCTGCTGCGCATGCAGGCCACGCTTCTGTACCGATTTGCGCGCGTGATGGCAAGGCGGGGCTATTTGACTTCCGTATAGTCCGCGTCCACCACGTCATCGTCCTTTCCTGCGCCGGCTCCGCCAGCGGCCCCGCCGGCGTCGGCACCGGGAGGAGGCGTGGCGCCTTCGGCGCTTTGTTTGTAGATCATTTCGGCCATCTTGTGCGAGGCGGTGGAGAGTTCTTCCGTGGCCTTGCGGATGGCTTCGTCATCCTCGCCTTCCATGGTCTTCTTCAGGGCTTCCACCTTGGATTCGATCTCGGTCTTGAGGGCGGCGTCCAGCTTGTCCCCGAGGTCCTTGATGGATTTTTCGGTGGTGTAGATCAGGGTGTCGGCGTGGTTGCGGGCTTCGATCAGGGCCTGCTTCTTCTTGTCGTCCTCGGCGTGGGATTCGGCATCCTTGATCAGGCGCTGGATGTCTGCTTCCGAGAGGCCGGAGGAGGCCGTGATGCGGATGGACTGCTGCTTGCCGGTGCCCAGATCCTTGGCCGAGACGTTGACGATGCCGTTGGCGTCGATGTCGAAGCTCACTTCCACCTGGGGCACGCCGCGGGGAGCCGGGGGGATGCCGGTGAGTTCGAAGCGGCCCAGGGTCATGTTGTCCGCGGCCATGGGGCGTTCGCCCTGCAGGACGTGGATGGAGACCGAGGGCTGATTGTCCGCGGCGGTGGTGAAGACCTGGCTCTTACGGGTGGGGATGGTGGTGTTGCGCTCGATGAGTTTGGTCATCACGCCGCCCAGGGTTTCGATGCCCAGGGAGAGGGGGGTGACGTCGAGCAGCAGCACGTCCTTCACGTCGCCGGCCAGGATACCGCCCTGGATGGCCGCGCCCATGGCCACAACTTCGTCGGGGTTCACGGAGCGGTTGGGTTCCTTGCCAAAGAATTCCTTCACCTTCTGCTGCACCAGGGGCATGCGGGTCATGCCGCCGACGAGGATGACCTCGTCAATTTCCGAGGCGGAAAGCTTGGCGTCGGCCAGGGCCTTTTTGCAGGGGCCTTCGGTGCGGGCCACGAGATCCATGACCAGCTGTTCCAGCTTGGCGCGGGAAAGCTTGATGAGCATGTGCTTGGGGCCGGAGGCGTCGGCGGTGATGAAGGGCAGGTTGACCTCGGTCTCCACGGAGGAGGAGAGTTCCTTCTTGGCCTTTTCCGCCGCTTCCTTGAGCCGCTGCAGGGCCATGCGGTCCTTGGAGAGGTCGATGCCGTTTTCCTTCTTGAACTCTTCCACCAGGAAATTGATGACCCGGTGGTCGAAATCCTCGCCGCCCAGGAAGGTGTCGCCGTTGGTGGCGCGCACTTCCACGACGTTGTCGCCCACTTCCAGGATGGAGATGTCGAAGGTGCCGCCGCCAAGGTCGAAGACGGCGATCTTTTCGTTGGCTTTCTTGTCCGCGCCATAGGCCAGGGAGGCCGCGGTGGGTTCGTTGATGATGCGCTTGACTTCCAGACCGGCAATGCGGCCGGCGTCCTTGGTGGCCTGGCGCTGGGCGTCGTTAAAGTAAGCCGGCACGGTGATGACGGCTTCGGTCACGGTTTCACCCAGGTAGGTTTCGGCATCCTTCTTGAGTTTTTGCAGGATCATGGCCGAAACTTCCGCGGGGCTGTACTTCTTGCCTTCCACTTCCACGCCGGCGTCGCCGTTGTCCAGGGCCGCGATCTTGTAGGGGCAGTGGCCCTTCCACGTGCCGACTTCGGGCGCGTCGAACCGGCGACCCATGAGGCGCTTGATGGCGAAGACCGTGCGCTCGGGGTTGGTGACCGCCTGGCGCTTGGCAAGCTCTCCCACCAGGCGTTCCTTGTCGGTGAAGGCCACGATGGAAGGCGTGGTGCGACCGCCTTCGGGGTTGGTGATGCACTTGGCATCCTTGCCTTCCATTACATAGACGCAGGAGTTGGTGGTGCCAAGGTCAATGCCGATGATCTTCCCCATGCCGAATGTCCTCCTCGAAGAACGAACTGTATCTGGATTTGGTATTGTCTTAGTCGGACGCGACGTTAGGCGGTGTTTCGCCTGCAGTGCCGCGCTTGGTTTGAGGTAAGACGCGTCAAAATTTTGTACAGGGGTTTTTGGAAAAAAAACTTACTTTCCCTTGCTCACCAGCACCTGGGCCGGGCGCACCAGCCGTTCCTTGAGCAGGTAGCCGCGGGTGATGAGCTGGCAGACCAGGCCGGGGGCCATGTCCTCGCGGGGTTCCTCGCCCAGGGCCTCATGGCGCTCGGGGGTGAACTCCTCGCCCACGGCGCCCACGGCGCACAGACCATGCTGGGAGAGGGTGTCCAGGAACATCTTGCGGGTCATTTCCACCCCCATCACCACGTCCTTGCAGCCGGGGACATTGGCGCCGTGCTTGAGGGCCAGATCCATGGCGTCCAGGGCGGGGATGAGGTCGGCCACGAGCTTTTCATTGGCAAACCGGACGAAGTCGTCCTTTTCGCGTTGCAGCCGTTTCTTGTAGTTGTCCATCTCGGCCAGCATGCGCAGGCGGGCGTCGTCGGCAACGGTCTTGTCGGTGCAGGCAGGGCAGATGCGTTCCACGCACAGGGCCTTGAGTTCCTCGTCGGAGAGGGCCATTTCGGCCAGGGTGGGCGGGGCTTCGTCTGTGGGCATATTGGTAGTCATGGTGGCAGACGCCTGCTCGTCCAGGTCGGTGACGGGGATGGTGCGGCCCTTGGCGTTGGCGCCGTCGTTGGTCATGGTGTTTTTCTCCTCCTGGGACAAAAAAGTGCAGCCAGCGGCACACGCCGGCCAAAAACAAGGCCGGCTCGGCCGGCCAAAACAAGCAGGGGCAGTCATACGCTGCCACATGCGGGCGCAGGCCCCGCGCAGCAGGCGCTAAAACCGCGCTTTCAGCATGGAAGTAAGCGTTTGCGCGATGGTGTCAACCATTGGAACGATGCTTGCGTAATCCATGCGCATGGGGCCGATGATGGCCAGGGTGCCGCGGGGGGTGGCGCTGTCTCCATAACCTGTTGAAATCACGCTCAAAGATTTGAGGCCTTCGCCAAGATACTGGTCTTCCTGCCCCAGGGTCACCCGCAGGCCGGGGGAGTCCTGATCGGCGGCGAGGATTTTGTCCAGGATATCCAGGAGCCGGCTGCGTTCTTCCAGCAGGGAGAGCAGGTCGCGCAGGCGTTCAATGTCGGTAAACTCGACGTGTCGGGGGATGTTGGCCGCGCCATCCACGATGATGTCGCGTCCTGGCGGCCGGTCGCAGGTTTCCCTGGCCAGGAGCAGGGCGGAGTGGCAGAGTCTGGAGAGCTGTTTGCGGGCGTCGGCCAGTTCCTTGCGGATCAGGCCGCGCGCCTCGCGCAGGGTTTTTCCGCGATAGGAGTCATTGAGGAAATTGGCGAAACGCCGGAGTTCATCGGCGCAGACGTCGTCTTCCACGGGCAAAATCTTGTTGCAGACCTCGCCGCCCTCCAGCACCAGCACGGCCAGCACCAGCCCGGCCTTGATGCGCACAAAGTCGATCTCCTTCCAGCGCGCGTCCTGCAGACCAGGGGAAATGACCATGGACACCTGATGCGTCAGCCCGGCCATGAGCCGGGAGGCCTGGGTGAGCATGCGGTGCAGGTCCAGCCCCGAGGAGAGGATGGCTGTCTGGATCTGGGTGCGGGCGTCTTCGTCGATGGGCCGGGGGGGCAGGCCGGTATCCAGATAAAAGCGGAAGGCCTGGGCCGTGGGAACACGACCGGCCGAGGTGTGCGGTTGCTCCAGAAAGCCCTTGTCGGTGAGGTCGGCCATCACATTGCGCATGCTGGCCGGGGAGAGCGCCAGGCCGGAGCGTTTGGAAACAGCCCGCGAGCCCACCGGCTGGGCGGTGGCGATATAGTCCTCCATGATGGTCTTGAGGACCTCGTGTTCGCGCGGCGTGAGTGCGTGCATGGCGGTTCACCTTGAGCAGTCCGGCGGGCAATTCGGCTCACAGGATTGTCAACAGCCGGTAACAACGCGGGGGAGGGGTGTCAAGGTGGAGGAAGAAATGGTAGCCAGAGGCAGACGCATGGGGAGCGAGTGCCCCGGGACCAGTTTTTAAGGAGAAATGATCATGACTGCACAGCATGCGCCGCCCACCGGGGGCGCTTCCACCGGGGGCGCTTCTGGTCGGGGCGCTTCTGGCCGGGGCGCTTCTGGCCGGCGCGCACCCGGCCGGCGCGCACCCGGCCGGCCGCCTTCCCCCTGGGAGCTTTCCGCCTCGTCGTCCGACCGGGTGCTCATCGGGCTGGACGCACGACGGCGGGAGGTGGATCCGGAAGATGTCAAAGAGTTTGCCGGCTTCTCCGTGCTGCATGCGTTTCTCACCCGGCGCCAGACCTATCCGGCCATCCCGGACCATGGAACCTGGCCCAAATGCAAGGGCCTGGAGCAATACGAGCAGTGGACGAATGGCCTCTGGTTCTATGATACGGATTACCTCTTTGCCGTGGCCGTGGCGCTCAAAGAGAAGGGGGCGCTGATTGCCGTGGACATCCCGACGGCGGACGCGGCCCGGTATCGCAAACACCATGGGGTGCAGCCCCTGGCCCTGAAGCATGTGGCAGACAATCCGTGCTGGCAGTTCCTCGGCTATGACGTGGCGGACAACTGGATTTCCCACAGCGCCTTCTGGGGCTTCTGGTGGGAAGAGGGCGAACTGGAGGCCACCCTGACCCGGCACGGCGTGGCGCTGAACGAGTTCGGGCTGGTGGATGATGCCGGCAAGGCCGCGGCCCTGGCGGCGTATTATTCCGGGGAGGTCAAGGAGCACGCCCCGTTCGTGCCCTGCGGTGTCTGGGTCTGGGACTTCGAACTGGCCGGCGGCCCGCCGGAACTGCCCTGGAAGCCGCAGCAATCCTGATGGCGCCGCACTCGCACAATGGTCTTCAAGTAAACCCCTTTTTTGCTATGTCGTATAACTAATAAAAGTCTTTTGGGAGGGGGTTTGGGGGAACCCCTTTCTACAGAAAGGGGTTCCCCCAACTGCTTTTTCTCTCCTCCGCGAGCACGGCGACGTGGTCTACAGCCCCATCATCCGCTTGATGCGCGGCCAGTCCACGTTGGCGCGGACCACGTCGGCCAGGCGGTCCAGGGCCGGGTCGATGCTGTAGTGCTGCATGACCTTGCCCAGGGGCGTCAGGCCCTTGCGCTGGCGCAGGCGGTCCAGGAACCAGCGGCGGAAGCGGTCGGCATCGAAGACCCCGTGCAGGTAGGTGCCCCAGACGAGGTTGCCCGGCAGGCCCCAGCCCAGGGCGCGGCCGTCCTGGTCCACGATGTCTTCCAGCAGCTCGCCGCTGCCGGCGCTTTGGGTGACGCCGTGGTGGATCTCGTAGCCGTCCACGGGCAGGTCGGTGTCCACGTGCCGGGCCAGGACGCGGCGCAGGATTTTTTCCCGCCCCATGGCCGTGACCAGGGGCAGCAGGCCCAGGCCGGGCGCGGCTTCGCCGGAGGATTCCACGCCATCCGGGTCTTCGATGGCCTGGCCAAGCATCTGCAGGCCGCCGCAAATGCCGACGATGATGGCGGATTCATCCGCAGCCCTGGCCTGGATGGCCTCGGCCAGACCGGTTTCGCGCAGCCAGCGCAGGTCCGCGGCCGTGCTTTTGGTGCCGGGGAGGATGATCACGTCGGCCCCGGCGAGGTCTTCGGGCGTGCGGGCAGTCTGGAGGATGACGTCGGGCTCCTGGCGCAGGGCGTCCATGTCGGTAAAGTTGGAGATGTGCGGCAGATCCACCAGCACCGCCAGCACTTTGCCCTGCTTGAGCAGGGGGTTGAAGACGCAGAAACTGCCGCGCGCGCCTTCCTTGAAGGTGACGGAATCCTCTTCCGGCAGACCAAGCTCCTGGACATAGGGGACGACGCCAAGGACATCCTTGCCAGTGCGGGCGCGCATTTCCGGAAAGGCCGGAGCCAGGAGGGAGGCGTCGCCGCGGAATCTGTTGATCAGCAGGCCGGCCACCATCTCCTGCTCCTCCGGGGGCAGCAGGGCCAGGGTGCCCACGAAATGCGCGAACACGCCGCCGCGGTCGATGTCCCCGGTCAGCAGCACCGTGGCGCGGGCGTGGCGGGCCACGGCCATGTTCACGATGTCGTGAGACTTCAGATTGATTTCCGCCGGGCTGCCGGCGCCTTCAATGACCATCACTTCATGTCCGGCGGCCAGCTCGTCGTAGGCCCTGGTCACTGTTTCGAAGGCCGTGGGCTTGAACCGGACGTACTCCGAAACCTTCATCTGTCCCACGGGCTTGCCCATGAGGATGACCTGCGAACCCGTGGCGGACGACGGCTTGAGCAGCACGGGATTCATGCGTGCGTCCGGCTCCAGACGGCAGGCCATGGCCTGGGTGGCCTGGGCGCGGCCGAGTTCCTCCCCGCGCAGGGTGACGTAGGAATTAAGGCTCATGTTCTGGGCCTTGAAAGGGGCCACGGCGTAGCCGTCCTGCAGGAGCATGCGGCAGAACGCGGCCGCCAGCACACTTTTGCCGGCGTTGGAGCTGCAGCCCTGGATCATCAGCGCTGGCGTGCGGTTCGCGGCAGGCGTGGAGCCCGCAGGCATGGGGGAGGGGGATGAAGGTGGCATGGCCACGCTTGTACAAGGCTTTGCCAGGACTTTCCAGAGGGGCGACAGAACAAGAATGAACACGGTGTCCGCGTGTGCCGAACGGGGAAGGGTGCTTGCGTCCGGCCACTTCCTCATCTACTACTCCAGAGCCGGGGGGCAGTCGGCATGAGGGGTGCATGAGCTGGAACCGGAACACATCGGTGCCACTGGAAGCGCAGGCGGGTCGCGAGGGGCGTATGCCGGCTCGCAGGACCGGCCAGTATCGTGGCCACTATCGCAGCCTGTACCGTCGCTTGTGGCGGCGGATGGCGCGTCGTTGTTGTCCCCGGGCCCTGCATTCCTGGCGCAAGCGGCTGCTGTGGAGCATGCTGCTGGTGGCCCTGACTCCACTGGCTCTGTTTGTGGCCACCCAGTATTCCCGCACCAGGGAAGGCGCACGGGACGCTGCCCTGGAACGGCTGCACGCCGCTGCCACCCTGACAGCCGGCAGGGTGGATGCCTTGTTGCGCCAGGGCATGGATCAGGCCCGGATGCTGGCTGCGCTGCCCGGCGTGGCCGCCTGTTTTGATATAGATACACCTCGCGCCAGGTCATGCCTCCCGGCTGCCGAACGGGCCGCCCTGCTGGATGCTCTGGCTGGTGAGCACGCGCCTTTCCTGCTGGGGCACACCCTCATGCCTGTCGCCGATCTGCCGCCGGGGGATACGCCCCCGCGCCGGGTCTTGACCGGGCATCGACCACTGGCCGTCATCGTCACCCCGGACGATACGCGGCACCGCGCAGAGCACACCCTGCTGTTTCTGGCGCCGGCCTTCATGGATGCGGGAGCCCGGCAAGAGGCTCCGGCTGGTGTGGTGGCTGTGGAGTATTCCCTGAATATTCTTCAGGAGATCATTTTACGCAGTGCAGCTTCGCCCCGGCTGGATGGCTACGCCATGCTGGTGGACGCTCAGCACCAGCTGCTGGCCTGCGGCGGCCATGGACTGGTGGAGGCGGACACCCTGCAGCTTTACCCGGCCTGGCGGATGGAGGTGCTGCCGGGTAATGGAGACTCCGCCCTGCTGACGGCGCTGCGGCAGCGCGAACACCAGCCTGGCCTGCATGCTGTCCGGCTGCGCAAGCACGGGCTGGATGCCGGGTTCAACGCCGTGTTTGCCATGGCTCCACTGGAAGAAGCGCCCTGGAAAACGCTGTTCGTGGAACCGGAAACCACCCTGCTGGGCCCGGTGCGCCGGCAGCTGGCCTGGATGGGGGGCGCGGTGCTGGGCGGGGTGCTCCTGGCAGTGCTGGCCGGGGCTGCGCTGTCCCGGTCCATCATGCTGCCGATCCAACGCCTGACCCAGGCTGCCAGACGGGTGGCGGCGGGCGATCTTGCCGCCGTGGCCCCGGCCCGGGGCGGGGACGAAGTCGGCGAATTGGGCCAGGCTTTTAACGCCATGACAGAACGCCTGATCCGCCGGCTGGAAATGGAACTGCTGGTGGCCCAGCTCTCCAGACGCTGCCTGGACTGCGGACTGGGCGAGGCTGACGCCTCCATCGAATCCATGCTCGCCATGCTGGGCCAGTTTCTGGCTGCGGACAAGCTCTTCGTCCTCATCAGAGTGCAGGGTGGCGCCGAGGAGCAGATGTTGCGAACCGTCTGCGAGTGGCGCGTGGAGGACGGCCTGGACCACATGCCCCTGGCAGTGGCCGCCGTGTCGGAGCCTGCCTCTCCCGGTCCGCCCGGTCCGCCTGATTCGCTGGTTCCGGCCCGGCGGTACGCATGGCTCTGGAACCTGCTGCACGGGCAGAAGAGTGTGATCGTGGCCGATCTTCGCGCCATGCCGCCAGAAGCCGCCGAGGTGCGGGATGACCTGCTCGCCCGGGGCCTGCAATCCTGCATGGCCGTGCCGGTGGGGTCGTCTTCGGGCCTGCGCGGGGTGCTGGTGGCCGGCAGCCAGTGGGGTCGGAGGAGTTTTCTGGACGAGGAGGCCACCCTGCTGGGCATGGCCGCGGAACTCATGGGCAATGTGCTGGAACGCAACGAGGCGCTCACCGCGCTGCGTGCCAGCGAGGCGCGTTATGCCCTGGCCCAGAAGGCCGCCAATATCGGCTCCTGGGAATGGGACATCAGC
Source organism: Megalodesulfovibrio paquesii (assembly GCF_054653055.1). Classification (NCBI taxonomy): domain Bacteria; kingdom Pseudomonadati; phylum Thermodesulfobacteriota; class Desulfovibrionia; order Desulfovibrionales; family Desulfovibrionaceae; genus Megalodesulfovibrio; species Megalodesulfovibrio paquesii. The sequence goes on from NZ_BAAIGQ010000008.1 coordinate 236,965, forward strand.
TCGGGACGGCTGTTCTGGTCCGATGCCATCGCGCCGCTGTTCGGCCTGCAGCAACAGGAATTCGCCGGCACCTACAAGGCTTTTCTGGAGCGGGTGCACCCCGACGATCGCAAACTGGTCCTGGATGCCGTGGGCGCCTCGTTCCGGCACGGGGTGGGATACAATGTGGAGCACCGCATCCTGCATGCCGGCGGAGGCATCCGGTGGGTGGCCGAAGCCGGGGAGGTGACGCGCAACGCCCAGGGCCGGCCGGAGCGCATGCGCGGCATCTTGCAGGATATCACGGAGCGCAAATGGGCCGAGGAGGCCCTGGCCCGGCTCAATCGCCGCCTGGAACAGCTGGTGGAAGCCAGGACCCGGGATCTTGGGCAAAAGGCCATGGAGCTGGAAGCGGCCAATATCCGGCTGCTGGAGCTGGATCAGATGAAAACCAGCTTCCTGACGTCCGTTTCCCACGAGCTGCGCACACCGCTGACCTCCATCCTGGGCTTTGCCAAGCTGGTGGCCAAGGACTTTGCCCGGCACTATCAATGCCTGACCGGGGAGGACTGCCGGCTCGCGGAACGGGGCCAACGCATTCAGGACAATCTGGACATCATCAGCCAGGAAGGCGAACGACTGACCCGGCTGATCAATGATCTGCTTGATCTGGCCAAGATCGAATCCGGCAAGGTCCAGTGGCGCGATGAACACATTGCGCCCGAGGCGCTCGTGCAGCGGGCCGTGCGCGCCGTCTCGGCCCAGTTCGTCCAGAAGCCGGAGGTGGAGCTGGTGGTGCGCGTGGCGCCGGATCTGCCGGTGTTGCAGGTGGATGCGGACCGCATGGCCCAGGTGCTCATCAACCTGCTGCACAACGCCATCAAATTCACCGATGCCGGCGAAATCAGGCTGGAAGTTCGCGCACCACGGCCCGACGTGCTGCAACTGCGCGTGGAAGACACGGGCCAGGGCATCCATCTGGCGGATCTGGAACGAATTTTTGACAAGTTCTATCAGGTCGCCGGGCGCGATACCCGCATTGCCAAACCCGAGGGCACCGGGCTGGGGCTGGCCATCTGCAAACAGATCGTGGAACACTACCACGGCGCCATCTGGGCTGAATCGGCCTGGGGGCAGGGCAGCGCCTTCATCGTGGAGCTGCCGGTGCATTCCCCTCTCGTGTAAGCGCCAACACAGCGGCCCGGGCAGCGTTGCCGGCGCGGTATTCACGATTCTCCATCAATACGTGACCTCCTTGTCCGAAGAGGACAGGGACGTGTAGGAACCTGGCCATGCCTCAGGATATTCTCTCTCCATTATGGCTCACGCTCAAGGTCTCGTCCATCGCCACGTTGTTTGCCCTGGCATTTGGGGCGCTTGCAGCCATGGTGGTGATGCGGCTGCGCTGGGGGAAGGACCTGCTGGACGCCGTGCTGACCCTGCCCATGGTCATGCCCCCCACGGTGCTCGGGTATTACCTGCTGGTGGTGTTTGGCCGCAAAGGGCTGATTGGCAGCCTGCTGGAAGAGGAGCTTGGCATTCGCCTTGTGTTCACCTGGCAGGGCGCGGTGCTGGCCTCTTTGGTGGTGGCCTTTCCGCTGGTGTACCGCACGGCCAGGGCGGCGCTGGAAGGCGTGCCGGCCAGCTGCGAGCAGGCTGCGCGGACCCTGGGGGCAGGGGATTGGGAGGTTTTTCTGTTTGTTTCCCTGCCGCTGGCCTGGCGCGGGATCCTGGCTGGTTCCATGCTGGCCCTGGCCCGGGCCATGGGGGAGTTCGGGGCAACGTTGATGATTGCCGGCAACCTGCCCGGCAAAACGCAGACACTGTCACTCGCCGTGTACACGGCGGTGCAGGCCGGTGAGGATGGCCGGGCCAACCTGCTGGTGGGCATCGTCTCCGTGGTTTGCATTGTATTGCTCGTCACCACCTCCCGCCTGCTGAAACCACGATATTAGAAAGGAAGTGCTATGGTCCGCAAACTGAGTCTCGCCCTTCTCTCCTTGTCCCTTGTCCTCGTGCTGGCTGTTCCGGCCATGGCCAAGGATCTCACGATTTCCGCCGCCGCCAGTCTGACTGATGCCTTCACCGAACTGGGCAAGGCTTTTGAAAAGGCCCATCCCGGCGTCAAAATCACCTGCAACTTCGCCGCCTCCGGCCCGCTGGCCAAGCAGATCGAGCAGGGCGCACCGGTGGACGTGTTTGCCTCGGCCAACCAGAAATGGATGGATGCGATGGTTGAAAAAGGCTTCATCGACACAGCCACCCGGGCCGACTTTGTGAAGAACGATCTGGTGCTCGCCGCGCCCAAGGCCAACAAGGCCGAGGTGGCCAAGGTGGATGACCTCAAGGGCGACGCCGTGAAGACCATCGCCATCGGCACCCCGGAAAGCGTGCCCGCAGGCCAGTACACCAAGAAATTCATGGAAAAGCAGGGTCTCTACACGGTGCTGGAAAAGAAGTTCGTCTTTGCCGAATCCGTACGCCAGGTGTTGGACTACCTGCGCCGCGCCGAGGCTGAAGCCGGCTTCGTCTACCGCACGGACGCCTACAAGGCCAAGGATGACGTGAGCATCGTGCTGGCGGTGCCCCTGGACGAGCCCGTGACCTATCCCATCGCCGTGACCAAGGCGGCTGCCGCACCTGAAGAAGCCAGGGCCTTCGTGAGCTTCGTGCGTTCGGCTGAGGGCATGAAGGTTCTGGAATCCTACGGCTTCCAAAAACCGTAACGCTGTTTCAGATCAAGGGAGTTTCCCATGCATGGCAGCTGGATCCTGCGAGCGGTCGCCCTGAGCGCGATGGTATTGGCCCTGCTTCCGGTGAGGGACGTCCTGGCGGCCGAGCCGGCTGAGCTTCGCGTCTTTGCCGCTGCCGGGTTGACCGCGGCGTGCAAGGAACTGGGGCCGCTGTTCGAAAAAGAGCACCCCGGCGTGGCCGTGGTCTGGAACTTCGCCGCCTCCGGAGCGCTCCTGCACCAGCTGGAGCAGGGCGCTCCGGCGGAGGTCTTCCTCTCCGCGGACCGCAACCATATTAAGCTGGCCCGGGAAAAGGGCTTGACCTTGCCAGACTCCGATCGCATGTTCGCCAAGGATGTGGTGGTATCGGCTGTGCCTGCCGGCAATCGGGCCGCAGTACGCTCCGTGCAGGAACTGTTCACCGCTCCCGTCAGGCAGGTGGGGCTGGGGGACCCGGCCACCACTCCGCTGGGATCCTCCGTGAAAGAGGCGCTGCAGCAGGAGGCCTGGGCTTCCCTGCAGCCCGCATCATCTTGGAGCGCCATGGGTTTCTGCTGCCCTGACGGTGCTGTATTCGCAAGGGACATGCCCCATGAGTATGGATGTTGATATCGCCATCACCCTGACCAGCAAAGGCCGCAGGTTCAAACTGGCCTCCACCTTTTCGTTCGAGGAAGACCGTCTGGTCTTGTTCGGGCCGTCCGGGTCGGGCAAGTCTTTGACCTTGCAGGCGATTGCCGGGCTGTTGACGCCGGATGCCGGACGGATCCGCATTCATGATACCGTCCTGTTCGACTCGGCCCGCGGCGTGAACCTGCTGGCGCGCGAGCGGCGGGTCGGCTTCATGTTTCAGGATTACGGGCTGTTCCCGCACCTGAACCTGCGACGCAATGTCACCTTCGGGCTGACACGCTGGGGGCGGCGGGTCACTGCAGCCCAGTCCCGGGCCGTGGATGAGATGCTGGAGCTGTTCGGCCTGGCCGAGGTGCAGCACAACCTGCCGGGGCAGCTTTCCGGCGGGCAGAAGCAACGGGTCGCCCTGGCCCGCATCCTGGTGCTGCGGCCCAGGGTGCTGTTGCTTGACGAGCCGTTTTCCGCCCTGGACGCGCCGCTCAAGGCCGTGATGCGCGCCGAGCTCAAGCGGGTCCTGGAGAAATTCAACATCCCGCTGATTCTGGTCACGCATGACCCGGCAGAGGTCAGTGATTTTGCCGAGGCCGTGGTCCTCTACCGCGCCGGGCAGGTGGTGGGCACGCATACGCGGCAATCCCTGGCTGCCGCAGGAGTGTCCATGGACGCCTGCCTGGGCGAAGCCTTCCGCGATGAACGCGATGAACGCTGGCTGGCCGCGCGACGCGCTTCGTGCCCCGCAACGCCTCCGGCGGCCTGCAGCCAGGGACAGGACAGCCTCAATGGCGGCCGCAATGGCGACGGCGTCAGTAATCCACCCCTTCAATTGCTGGAATCCCGGCCTCGTACGGATGCTTGCGGGAAAGGATCTCACTGACCAGATTCGCGCGCTCCGCAAGCCAGTCCGGGCAGTTGCGGCCTGTGAGCACCACATGCACCCCCGCGAGGGAAGCCTGATCAAGCAGGGCTTCCACCTCCTGCCGTAGCAGAAGGCCTGCGTGCAGGGCATACAGCGCTTCGTCCACCACCAGCAGGAACACGGGATCGCGGTCTGGCGTTTCCGTATTGGCCAGGCGGTGCACAGCCCAGGCCAGCACCTCCAGGGCGGCGCTACGGTGGCGCTGGCGTTCGGCTTCATTGCGAAAAAAGCCCAGTCCGCCAGCCAGGAAATCGTCTCCCAGCAGCTGGCGCAGGCTGCGCTGTTCGCCGGCCGCGCCCGGGCGTTTCATGCATTGGCAGAAGCACACCCGCCGCCCGTGACCCTGGGCGCGGAGCACCTGCCCCAGGGCGGCGCTGGTTTTTCCCTTGCCATCGCCGGTATACACCAGGACGAGCGACAGTCCTTCGGGTGCTGCGGCAGGCTGCAGCCGGTCAGATTCGGTCATCGGGGCTCGGCGTCCTGAGGCATGTGTGCCGTGTTCGCATTCATGTGCTGCGCCTGCATGAATTCGGAAAACGTGAATTCATAGCCGTGATCCTTGACGAAAGTCCAGGCAGCGTCCTTGTTGTCCGCATCATGCAAGGCCTGGACCTGCTGTTTGAAGGCAGCATCTTCCCGCATCCGCTTCATGTACGCCAGCGCGTCATCGATGGACATGGCCCCTCCATTGGTGACAGTGAGTCGTTGAAAATACCGCCGCCCACTGTACACCATATTTGGCGTCAGGCAATCGCAATAGCTTGTTCATGATTTCTCAAGCCATCGGCCAGAGGGATGCAGGCCGCAGGCCGGGCAGGGGATCTGGCATTCAACAGGCTGGAATCCATGGCGATGGATCAGGGTTTTCCCACAATTCGGGCAGCAGGTGTTGTTGCCATTATGCCCGGGAACATTGCCGACATACACGAACTGCAGCCCGGCCTTTTTGCCGATGTCGAAGGCGCGTTCCAGAGTGCCCAGGGGGGTGGGGCCGCGGTCGGTCAGTTTGTACGTGGGGTGGAAGCGCGAGAGATGCCAGGGGGTGTCCGCCCCGAGCTCGTCGCGGATAAAGGCGGCCATGGCCTTGAGCTCGTCGTCATCGTCGTTGGCGTCCGGGATGAGCAGGGTGGTGACCTCCAGCCACCAGCCCATCTGGCGGATACGTTTGAGGTTTTCCAGCACCGGCGCCAGGCGGGCGCCGCAGCGCTGCTGGTAAAATGTTTCGGTGAAGGCTTTGAGGTCGATGTTGGCGGCGTCCACCAGCCCGCTGAGGGCGTCGAGACAGTCCCGGCTCATGAAGCCGTTGGAAACCATGATGTTCAGCAATCCCTCAGCCTTGGCCAGACGGGCGGTGTCTTCCATCAATTCAAAGAAGACGGTGGGTTCGGAATAGGTATAGCTGATGGAGCGGGCGCCGTGGGCCTTGGCTGCGTCCACCAGCAGCCCGGGCGTGACGGCATGGCCTTCAATGGCCGCGCCACTGCGCGGGGGCTGGGAAAGGGTGTAATTCTGGCAGAATGAGCAGCTCAGGTTGCAGCCCATGGTGCCCAGGGAAAAAGTCTGATGCCCCGGGAAAAAGTGAAACAGTGGTTTTTTTTCCACAGGGTCCAGATTGATGGCTGCAGCCTTGTCATACACCAGGGTGAAGAGGGCGCCGTCCTGGGCCTGGCGCACACCGCACCGGCCGCGTTCCCCATCCTGGATGACGCAAAAATGGCTGCACAGCCGGCACTGAACGCGATGCCCCTGCTGTGGGGTCGTCAGGGGTTTCCATAATCTTGCCGGATGCATGGCATTCCCCTTGGTGGTGGTTGCGGCGCGCTACTGGCCGGGCGTGCGCGGTGGCCGGTGGCCATAGGGCGGCATGTTCACCTGCGGCGCAACGATGATGGGGTAGGACTGTTGGGAGTTGCCGTCCTGCTCCTCCCGGAGATCGGGCGGAGGGGTGACGCTGATCACCGTATCCTCGCCGGGCCCGCTTTCGATGCGCATGTTTTCGTGAAAGGTGCCGAATTCGTTGTCGCGACGGATTTCCTGCCCTTGCGCGGCCAGGGGCGAGGCTTGAAAAAATGTTGAACAACCTAGCAAAATAACAGCCACAAAGCGGGCGGTACCGTGCATGAAGGCCTCCTGGATGCAGTGACATGGCCAGGATAGCCTGCTCCTGGCGTCTTGAAAAGCCACGACGCGTGCGCTACATGGGAACTCTCACATTCACCTGCTAAGGAGTATGCATGAAGTCCGAGCGCGGCAAGGCCTACAAGGCGGCCGGAGTCAACCTGGACGCTGCCGACACGCTGGTGTCGCGGCTGAAGTCACTGACCGCCTCCACGCATATCAAGGGAGTGCTGTCGGACATCGGCGGCTTTGGCGGCCTGTTCAAGCCTGATCTTGGCGATCTGGAAGAGCCCGTGCTTGTGGCCTCCACCGATGGCGTGGGCACCAAGCTCAAGCTCGCCTCGGCCTGGAGCGCGTACGACACCATCGGCATCGATCTGGTGGCCATGAGCGCCAACGATATCCTGGTGCAAGGTGCGCTGCCCCTGTTCTTTTTGGATTATTACGCCTGCGGGGTGCTGGATGTGGCCCGGGCGCAGCAGGTGGTGGCCGGCGTGGCTGCGGGCTGCAAGGAGGCGGGCTGTGCCCTGCTCGGCGGCGAAACCGCGGAAATGCCCGACGTGTACCAGGGCGAGGACTTTGACCTGGCCGGCTTTTGCGTGGGGCTGGTGGACAACACCAAAATTGTGGACGGCGCCGGCATCAGCGTGGGCGATGTGATCATCGGTCTGGGCTCCACGGGCCTGCATTCCAACGGGTACTCCCTGGTCCGCAAGCTGGTGGCCGAGGCCGGTCTGGCCCCCGAGGATAAATTCCCCGGCTCGCAGCGGTCGGTCAAAGAGGTGCTGCTTGCGCCCACGGCCATTTACGTTAAAACCGTGCGCAATGTGATGCGGGACTTCACGGTCAAGGGCATGGTGCACATCACTGGCGGCGGGTTCTATGACAACATCCCCCGCATTCTGCCCAAGGTGGTGGAAGCCCGGTTGCGTTTCGGCAGCTGGCCTGTTCCCTCGGTGTTCCATTGGCTCAAGGAACAAGGCGGCCTGCACTGGGGTGAGATGCTGCAGATCTTCAACTGCGGCCTGGGCTACCTCCTGGTGGTGCCGCAGGACCAGGAGGAAGACGTCCGCTCCCGGCTGGACGCCCTCAAACAGCCGGCCTGGACCATCGGCCGTATTGAGCGCCGCAAGGATGCCGGTGGCGATCAGGTGGTGTTCGAGCACCTGCCGTAACACGCGCCCCTGCGCCTTGTGCGTTGCCTCGGCCGCCTGTACTGACCAGCCGGGAAGACTGTATCGACTTGGCATGCGCCTTGCTTGATTCTGCAGGCAAGGCGCGTTGCAGGCGCAGTGGCGGCAGGTTTTGCCGCATCTGCCTTGCAAAAGCCCTTGCAACTGTCAGAGAGCAAGGGGGTAAGGCGATGGTCGTGGCTTGTCCCGGATGTGGCGCGCAATGGAATGTGGCGCAGCAGGCCCTGGCTACGGCGCCAGAGGGGTTGCTGGTACAGTGCCCGCAGTGCAAAATGGGCGGACGAGTCGGCAATGGCCCGCATCTTGTTCACCCTGATAGTTCCCGTCATATACTGCATCACGTCGCAACTGCGGCGTCTCCCGATGTACAACGCAGTGTGGCCTTTGTCTGCCCCTGCGGATATCAGACAGATCTTCCCGAATCATTCCGGCATCGCATGGGGCGCTGCCCGGCCTGCGGCGAATGGGTGATGGCTGGCGATGTTGGTGCATCCGGCGCGGCCTTGCTCACAGCCTTGCATGATGTACGCCGCAGCCAGATGCATGCGCAGGCCCATGCGGATGCCCGGCCGCATGGCGCCGTGCGGGCCGAGCGTTCGGCCTCATCCATCGGGAGTCAGGACCGGCGGCACTCTCCCCGGTTCCCCACCCCTCAGCTCGTGGCGCAGTTGCCGGCTGCCATGGCGGGCGCCGAGGCCTGCAATGAGGTACAGTTGCCCGTGGGCAATCTGAGCGCCACGGGCATTGCCCTGCTCTCGCCGCTGCGCGGGCTGCCGTCCAAGGGGCCGGTGCTGATTACGCTGCAGGAGCGCGGCACGCCGGTGCTGTCCCTGGTGCCAACCCGGGTGGTGCGCCTGGGCCGGCGGGATGCCGGCCTGGCTTTCGATGGCCTGACCATGGCCCAACGCCGGTTGCTGCGGTTGCTGCTGGTGCGCTCGGCCCGTCGGATCAATGATGTCCGCATCCCTCCGGCAGTCCGGCCCGAAGTGCAGCTCGCCGGGACGACAGCTGCGGCTCCCCCGGCGGCCAAGGTAGCCTGAACCGGCTGAAGCCGGCCGGCTCAGGACGCCTCCGGACTGGCGCCCAGATACGGGTTGAAATAGCCATACTTCAGCCAGGGGCAGGCCTTTTTGAGCCGCTTGCGCATGGTGTTGAAGCCCATGGCCGGCGAGGGGATGTCGCTTTCGCGCCCCTGCCGGGCCACTTCCAGCACGAGCATGGGATCCAGGTTCAGATTGCGCCACTGGATGAAATCCACCCTGGTGGCCGCAATAAGCTCCTCCAGAGCCGCGTATTCCGCTTCACTGTCTGTGATTCCAGGAAAATACAGCAGGTTCATGGAAACAAACATCCCGCCGCGCTTGGCCGCGAGGATGCTTTCCCGCACGTCGGTTAACCGGTAGTTCGCCGGACGGTGGTAGGCGTTGTAGAACGGTTCCCTGGCGCTGATGAGGCTGACGCGCATGGAATTCAGCCCGGCCTCGGCCAGGGCGGCCACGGCGTCGGGCTGGCTGGCGTTGGTGTTGCAATTCACCGTGCCCTGGCCCCCTTTTTCCCTGAACAACCGGATGCTTCGGGCGAGGAGGGTGGCCTCGGTCAGCGGATCGCCCTCGCAGCCCTGTCCAAAGGAATGCACCGGCCGGCTGGAACGGGCATCGTGATGCAGCATGACCGCGGCCACTTCCTCGGCCGTGGGCGTGAAATTCAGGCGGTGCTGCGTGGCCGGAAAGCCGGATTCATCGGCCTGCAGGGAGAGGCAGCCGATGCAGCGGGCGTTGCAGGCCCGCGCCGTGGGCAAGGGCGATTCGTAGCGCCCCAGGCACAGATTGCGCGCCGCCGGGCAGCGTGAACGCAGGGCGCAGCCGGTCAGATGTTCCACCAGCCGGTTGCCGGGCATGGCCTTGAGCAGCGCCGCGGCCCCCTTGCGGATGTTCGCCTCGGGAATGTGGGTAAAGACCTGACGCGGCTCGCTATCCACCTGGCGGGCGGCCACCCAGAACCTGCCGTCCGCATAGCCCACGGCGCCATAGGAAAACATGGGCAGCACCGGGGCCTGCTCGCCAGCCGCATAGGCAGCCACGCCGGTGCAGGTGTGCCCGGGACTGACAAAGGCGGCCACAGCCTGTTCCTCCAGCTGCTCCAGTTCGCCGGTTTCGGCATCCAGGCCCAGGGCGTGACGGCCAGGCAGCAGAAACAGCTGGCTCTCCTCAGGCAGGGGCATCAGCTCGTCCGGCCGGGGCAGGGCAAGCTCCTCGCCACGGCGGCACACCATGAGCAGTTCGGGATGATCGTAGATATTTCCCGCAGCATCGGCAAACAGGGCAAAGGGACGCAGGGATTTGGAAGCCATTTCTTTTGCGTTTTCTCTGGGTTTAATATACAAGACTGGTAGTTGCTGCGAAAAGAACTCTTGTGGAGAGAGGACTCAATGGACCAGCTGATCGGCCTCCCCCCGGGCGGGGTGCTGAGTATCGTAATTGGTATTGCCTGCTTGGCTACCGTCTTCCTGTTGTACGTGAAGTTGCAGGGGCTGCTAACCGCGGTGCTGCACGGCTCCGACACAGAGCGCAATGCCCTGGCGGACGTGCTTTCCCGGCTGGCCTCCCAGATGGAGCAACTCGTCCAGCTGCAACGTGAGACGGTGGCGTTGCTCAAGGAACTCCCGGCCGCTCCCTCTGTCGCATCTTCTGAGGACGCTGTCTACGAGGAGCAACGCGATCCGGCGGATGCCCGCATCCAGCTGGAGGCTGCACAACTGGCCCTGGACGACAGCGCCGCCAAGGCACTGCGTCGACGGCAGCAGGCCGAGGCTGCTTCCATGGAGCCGGCCGCGGGCGCGGCACTTGGGGCCGCTGCCGTGCTTGCCGACTCTGCCGCCCGGGATGCGTTCGCCGATCTGTCGTTTGAGCAGGTGGAGCAGGACACCGCCAGCGCCGCACCGCAGACAGAGCCGGCTCCTGAACTTTGGGATGAATCCGCTGCCGTTGCGCCCTGGTTTCTGGCCGCAACGGCTGCCGATGAGGAAAGCGGGGGCGCGGCGGTCGATGCACCGGCGTTGTCCGACTCGTACGCCGAGCCCGCACAGGCTGTCCCCCAGGCTGGCTCCCAGGCTGGCTCCCAGGCTGTCTCGCAACCAGCGGCTGCCGAATCAGCGACAGCCGAATCCCTGTGGGATGATGATGCGGAAGGATTCTCCACGCGTTTGGGGGATGAATTCGCGGAGCAGGAAGACGAGTTCGACCAGATGGGGCCGGCATCCCCTGACGTGGAGATTCTGGAGGACGATATCTGGGAGCAGGCCCCCGAGTCCCTGGGCAATACCATGACTCGAAGCGCCGCCGGCGTCCCGGCCGGTTTCCCCGCGGAGGATGAGCTCGTTTTCGAGGAAGATGCCGCAGCGGACTCCATGGCCTTTGAGGATACCACCTTTTTCTCCGAGCAGTTCCAGCTGTCCCTGGAATCGGCTGCCCGGGAACAGGACCACCCGGCGGGGCTGCCCGATGACGACCTGCAACTGGACTCCGCCTTGTCCGACACGCCGCTCGCCCAAGACCCCGGGCAGGCGGCTGCCCCGGAGTATGACGAACTCGAACATGAGTTCGTGGATTTTGTGGACGACGAGGAGGCTGGTGAGGGCGATGCCTCCCATTCTGCCCTGGATGCCGCCTTGCTTGAGGCGCTTCCGGACGACCTGGGGGCAGAGCTGGCCATGGAGTTCGATCAGGCCCCGGACACCCTCCAGGATTCCCTGAGCGAAGCTATCGAGACCGAAGACCTTGCCGCGGATCTGCTGGCGCCGGAACCAGACGCCATGGAAGGCATTGCCGATGAGGCTGACCCGGCAGCCGGCAACGATCCTGACCTGCGAACCTGGGAATTCGGGGATGGCGATGCTGCTGGACTGCACACCGCGGAGGAGGCCGAGGCCGGGGACGCCGCATCCATTGCGCCGCCTTCGGCGGCGGATCTGCAGGTGGAGTCCGCGGCAGGCCCGGCATATCGCAGTGTGGCGTTGCAGCGTGAGGTCTCGTACGAGGACATGCAGGCCGCAGACCTGGGCGCATCTGCCGATACCCCTGGTCTGGTGATGGATTTTGACCTGGATTTGCCGGCCGAACCCGATGCCGACGACGAGACTGAGGCCCCGCACGACGGGCATGCGAGCATCATGGCCCGGCTGATGGAGGATGCCTCCCCCAATCAGACGGTGCTGGTCGATGCCGTGCAGCTTGCCTCCGGAGTGCCGGGCGCCAGGGCACCCGAGGCCCGGGTGCTGGATGATATTCTTAATGACGCCGCGGAGGGCGGGCTTGGGCTCTCCGCGAAGGCTGCACCCACCGCGTTCGGCGGCGGCGACCTGGGCGAGGATCTGGATGCCGAGCTTGATGACGAGCTGGCGGCCGCTTTTGACGATGAAATCGCCTTTGAGGTCGAACCCACTCCGGAGCAGGAGGCCTCCAGACAGGGGGCTCCTCTGGGCGCTTCTGCTGCCATGGACGGCGCCGCCTTTGTGGCTGAGGAGGACGGGGAGCTGCTGCTGGAGTTTGGCACAGCCGCAGCGCCGGCCCATGCCGCCCCTGATGACGCCGCCGTGGCTGCCGCCATGACAGTTGCCCTGGAAGATGCGGATCTGCTTTTTGAAGAGCCGGGGCCAGCGCCCTCTCCGGCCGGCACCCGCCAGGAACAGATCGGAATTGCCGCCGACTCTGCCCTGGAGGATGACCTGCTCTTCCTCGACGATGAAGAATCATTCACCCCGCCTTCTGCCGCGGGGGAGCTGGAGGTGGATTTCGGCGCGGTGTCCTTTGATACCTCTCCGGGGGAATCAAATGCGGCTGGCCCAATTGGCCCAGCTGGCCCAATCAGCGACTCCCCGGCGGGCGGTGCGTTGGAGTTTGAGGACGACGAGCTGGTGTTTGTGGATGATGCGCCACTCCTCGACTCCCAGGCATCCCTGGGAGAAGGCAGTGCGGAAGGTGATGCTCCCCTGGAGCTCTTTGATACCTCTGAGTTGCTGGAATTCGAGCCGGAATTCCAGGAAGGTTCCGGAGGGTCGCCCTCTCCGGCCTCCACGCTCAGAGGGGAGCCCATGGGAACCTCCAGGACCGCGGGCTCGTCGCTCTTTGATGACGAGCTGGATGAACTGGTCTCCTTTGAGCCGACCATCATGCCAGACCCGGACCGTGCCCGGCCGGTTCACTTTGAAGACCAGCTTGAACGGGATATCGCCGCGCTGGAAGACATGATTACCTTTGAGGACGAGCCGGCATCGTCAGCTTCACGCCCGGCCGAACGCAGCGGTCGGGGCAGCCTGTCTCGCACCAACAGCAACATTACGGATTTTATTCTCGACGACTAGCCCCCCGCACCGGCGGGGGAACTCACGTTTCCAAGCGCCTGCCCGTGCGCGCGCACGGGCCGTTAGGCGCAAGCAAGCCCCCTTCGGAAAGCCTTGCGCTACTCCGAAGGGGGCTTGGCTGTTGGTGCTATTCCAGGATGATTTCAAAGCGTTTGGCTGGGGCCTCCCGGGAGGTTCCGGACGCGGCAGGCCCGCCTCCCGAAGCCGATTCCGACGGGCCGCCAAGATCCTGCACGCCCTCACCGGAAATCCGGATCGTCCATTTGCCCGCATGGGCAATCTGCAGACGGTAGCGCAGGGCCTGGGGAATTTTGGCCGTGGCCTTGGTGGTGCGGTAGGTGGAGCCACTGGAGAGCGGGGCCACGGGCTGCTTCTCATTGTCCAGCAGGGTGGCGGCGATGGGGCCACTGCCCTTGCGGGTGATTTCGAAGCGGGCCGTCCCAGGCTCAAGCGGGAAGCTCACGGTGTCGCAATTGTCCGATCCTTCAATCACATAGCTCCCGTTCTCCGTGTACACGCTGGAGCAGACGTTCCGCATGGGGGATTCCTCGCCAGCACCATCGGGAACCGGGGCAGGGGCAGGGGAGGGGGCTGGCTCCGGCGCTGGCGGGGGGGCGGTGGATTCGGTTATCTTGAATGTGAAGGCGCCCGGTTCGGCAGTGAAGCGGCCGTAGTTGGAGACAAGATCAACCGCGCCATTGGGCGGAATTTCCGGGAAGCGTTGCGTGGCGCTCCAGACCTGCTCCCGGCTTTCCAGACCAATGGCGATGATTTCCACCACCACGTCACGTCGGGGGCGGGGGGCCGTATTGATCAGGGTGCCGGTCAGGGCCCGGCTTTGGGCGACAACGAGATTCTCATAGCGGAAGTCATTGCCCGCGTCCCCGGAAAAAGGGCGGCCAATGGTGGAGGCTTGTTGCGCATGCGCCGGAAGCAGGCCGGACAGGCCCAGGCAGAGCAGCGCGGTGGCGAGAACAACGGCAGAGGATGCTGCAACACGACGGGGCTTGGGCATGGGGACGACCTTCCTCGGCATGGTCTGCGGCGCAGAGTGTTCGGAGGGGTCAGGATGCGCCGTGCCGGCGCTGCTCCTGCGCGTCTCCCGGATCCAGGTCAGCCGCGTCCTCCGCGCAGAGGTGGGTGGCAGCCGGGAGGATCGGCGGATGCAATTCCTCGCGTCCCCGCAGGGCGTCCACATCCCGCCGCACTTCCTGCACGCTGCCGACCAGATCGGAGACGATATGCGCCAGACCGGCCAGTGCGGCGCAGTCCAGCGGTGCGCCCTTGCAGGCGGTGATGGTCTGGTGGAGAAAGTGGAGCTTTTCCTCCACGGCGGTCAGTTGGGTGGCGATATCAAAAATGCCAGGCATGACCTTCTCCTTGGCAAAGCCCGGGCAGCAGGGGCCGCCCGGGCTGCACGTCAGCGAATTTTGGCCAGGCGGTGTTCCAGCAACCGGCCCATGGCATCGAATTTCATAACCGTCTGATCCCGGTAATGAAAAGAACCGGACACCTTCCAGCTGCAAATGCGTCCGCCGTTTTCTTCGCCAGCGCAGGCGGTGGGCTCGCCATAGTCGCGCACGGCGTCGTCATACGTGTACACATTGTAGCGTTGGGTCCAGTCGATTTCAGGCGTGCTGCCGCATCCGGCAGCCAGCGCGGCACAGCTCAGGGCGACGGCCAGAAACACAGCGCGAAGCAGGTGCGCATGGGGAAAAAGCAGTGACACCGTCACTGGAACCTCCTTAAAAGAAAGGGTAGGGGCCGGCAGCCAGACTGCACGGACCACGGGCTGATTGTCAGGACAATCCAGCCTTGCCACCGTAGCAGCAGGGAGGGCGCCTGTCCACAGGAGGGGCCTTCTCCACTGCAACCGCAGCTATCGCTTCATGTTTTCAAACTGCAGGGGGCGATCGAAGGCTTCCTGGTTGAGCAGGTTGATAACAGCCTGGAGGTCGTCAATCTTTTTGCCCGTCACGCGGACCTGCTCGTCCTGAATGGCAGGCTGCACTTTGATGCCCGACGCTTTGATAAGCTTGACGATTTTCTGCCCGGTTTCCTTGTTGATGCCTTCGCGCAGGGTGCCGGTGACGCGTACGGCGCCGCCGGAGGCTTCTTCCGGGTCGGCATATTCCAGGCAGCGGGCATCCAGTTTGCGCCGGACGAGGTGGGCGGCCAGCATTTCCTGCATGGCGCGCATTTTCATTTCGTCCGAGGCCAGCAGAGTGATTTTCTTGTCTTTCTTGTTCAGATCAATCTCCGCCTTGCCTGTTTTGAAGTCGTAGCGGGTCTGGATCTCTTTTTTGACGTTGTTGATGGCGTTGTCGAGTTCCTGCAGATCAATCTTGCTGACAATATCAAAGGAAGGCATGGCGTCTCCCGAAGCGCTGAAAGATGGTGAAACGTCTTTCTCCTTGCCTCAAAGCGATGGGGAGGGCAAGGGTTGAGCGCAGCTTGCCTTCCTGGCCGGACCACTGTATTGGGGGAAAATAGGAACAGTATGGCCAGCCTGGCGTGCTCAGGGATGCGCATGGGGCGCAGGGACGCAGGCGGCGTGGATGGTTCTGTTCCAGGAAAAACCGCAAGGAGACCGGCATGCTACCCAAGGATCTGCTCTATATTGGCCTGGGCGCAGCCTATATGGCCAAAGACAAGATGGATGATTTGCTGTCCGACCTGGAAGAGCGCGGCAAACTTTCTCGCGAGGAAGCGGAAAAGTTCCTGGATGACGCCAAGGAACGCGCGGCCAAGGAACGCTCGGATCTGGAGGCCAGCATCAAGGGCGCCCTGCGCGAGGCTGTGGCCGACCTGGGCCTGGCCACCAAGGAAGATATCGAGTCGCTCAAAAAGCTGATCAAAGCCAAAGGCTAGGCAACTCCGCCTGCCCGCATCCTGACTTTCCCGGTGCAACAGGGCCACAACTGGCCGCAATGCGTCGTATTTGGCCGCACCCGGCTGTGCCCGGCTATGCCAGGGCACAGCCGGGTGCGGCCTTTTGTCCTGGCACGTGTCACGCTATGCCCCCGGAGCCAACGTGGCATGCGGCTCCCCTGCTCGCGGTATGGTGTGTTACGCCCTGCGCCACACCAGGGAATTCACTCTGCGGGTTGCGAATTCGCCTTGATTGTTACAAGGTAGTGTCATATGTGTAATCCTTAGCATGGCAAGCCGGTCGCAGGCGCATGGGGTGCCTGTCGCAACGCGGCCTGCCGCTAAGGCGGATTCTGGTGCAGCTTTCGCGTCCCGGGATGGCCCTGGAGGGGCTTCCCGTCATTGCCCTGGGGGCGTTCGTCACGCTGGTGCTGGCCATTCTTGGCTGGAGCGTGCCCGCCGTGCTGGGGCTGGTCTTTACGGCCTTCAGTCTGTGTTTTTTTCGCGATCCCGTCCGCATCCCCCAGGTGACTGAGCAGGATGCCCCGGTGGTGATCAGTCCGGCGGATGGCCGGGTCATCGGCGTGGACCGCCAGCCGGATCCCGTCACCGGCTCACTGCGGACCCGTATCTGCATTTTCATGAACGTCTTCAACGTGCACGTGAACCGCGCGCCTGTGCCAGGCCGCGTGGTGTACCGCAAGCACTTCCCCGGCAAGTTCTTCAATGCCTCCTTTGACAAAGCCAGCGTGCACAACGAGCGCTGCGTGCTTTCTCTGGAAGGCGATGGCCGGCGGACCACCCTGGTGCAGATTGCCGGGCTGGTTGCCCGCCGCATTGTCTGCCGGGCTGAACCGGGCGACGTACTGGCCCTGGGCGAGCGTTTTGGCTGCATCATGTTCGGCTCGCGGGTGGATGTGTACCTGGATGAATCGTTCGAACCAGTCGTGAAGACGGGGGATGTGACGCTGGCCGGCATGACCGTGCTTGCGACACTGTCCGCTTCCTGCGGCGACGCAACACGGTAAGGGGGGAGACGCTCATGCAGGAACCAAATGGCCGCAATGTGGATCAGCCGGGCGGGCACCCAACGGGAGCGCCGCGCAGAACACGGCGCGCCGCAACGGGCTGGGTGGCGCACCTGCCGAATCTGGTCACCATGACCAGCCTGTGTTGCGGGTTCATCGGCATTCTGATGGTGATGGACGGGCGGTTTGTGGATGCCTCCCTGGCCATTTTGCTGTGTTTCTTTCTGGATGGCATAGACGGCAATCTGGCCCGGCTCACACGTTCCACCAGTCCCCTGGGCGCGCAGCTTGATTCGCTGGTGGATGCTGTGGCTTTTGGCGTGCTGCCGGCCTTGCTGGTGTTCAAATGGCAGCTGTATGTGTTCGGCAGGGTCGGGGCGCTCGGGGCCTTTGCTCTGGTGGCCTGTGGGGTGTTTCGTCTGGCGCGCTTCAACCTGCAGAGCAGCGGGCACGTCGTCACCTCCAGAAAATCCTCGCATTTTACCGGGTTGCCCATTCCTTCCACAGCCCTGGCCCTGGCCACCCTGTGCCTGTTCACCCGCAGCATTGATCCAGGTGCGGAAGTGATGCAGCTGCTGCCTGGAATGTGTCTGGTGCTGTGTCTGGTGCTGGCGGTGCTGATGGTCAGCCGGGTGCCGTACTTGTCACTGAAGAATCCGGCCCTCATCCGCGCGCAGCTGCGGGCGCACCCGGCCCGCTGGACCATGGCCGTGGCCGGGGTGGCCTACCTCTTGGGCATGCGGCCCTGGCTGGTGTCCTTTGCGCTGATCATGGCGTATGTATGTTCCGGCCCCACCGCGTTTTTGCTGACCGCGGTTCGCGATGTGGAGGAACGTTCCACGACCCATTAAGGGGACGTGTGTCTCTGCCTTTGTCCCCGCCGTATGCGTCTGTTGCGCATACGGCGGGGTTTTTTTATGATGAAACGTGTCGCCAATGATGATACGAATGGTGGGCCCTGTGCCGCTTGCCAGATGGATGGGCAGGGCTCTTGGGGGGGCGGGGATGGCGATTGGCACTGGCTGCGGTGCATGTGCGCCGCGGGCCGCAACCTGCGAAGGAAGAAGGCATGGGACAGACCATCCGCTTCGGCGTTTCGTTGGATTCGGACTTGCTTGAAAAATTCGACGCGCTGTGTGAGGAGCGCTGCTACCAGACTCGCTCGGAAGCCATCCGCGATCTCATCCGAAACGCCCTGGTGCAAAAGGAATGGGAAGACACGGACAACATTGTGGCCGGCACCCTGACCCTGGTCTACGACCATCACAAAAGCGATCTTGCCCAGCGGCTGACTGAACTGCAGCATGACCACCACGACGTGATCATCTCCACCATCCACGCCCACCTGGATCACGACAACTGCCTGGAAGTGCTTATTCTCAAAGGCCCGGGCCGGGATGTGCAGGCCCTGGGGCAAAAGCTCATTCCACCAAGGGCGTGAAGCACGGCAAGCTGAATCTGACCACCACAGGCAAGGATATCGTGTAGTTCCTTGCTCAAAGGCCATGAAAAAACGCTGCCGGGGACGCCATCCCCGGCAGCGTTTGCATTTTCTGGCGACGTCAGGCGACGTCCTGAGGGCTACTGGATGGCGCCCCACACGGCCTTGAACTCGTCGCGACGGTTCTGGGCCCAGGCGTTTTCGTTGTGGCCCACGGCGGCGGGACGTTCTTCGCCGTAGCTGATGGTTTCCAGCTGCATGGCAGGCACGCCCATGTTCAGCAGGTAGCGTTCGGAAGCCTGCGCACGACGGTTGCCCAGGGCGATGTTGTATTCCTGGGTGCCGCGTTCGTCGCAGTGGCCTTCGATGAGGACCTTGAGGGTGGGCTTGCTGCGGATGAGCTGGGCCTTGCGCTGCAGCACGGCCTGGGCAGCGGCGTTCAGCTCATAGCTGTCGAAAGCAAAGTAGATTTTTTCGTCCAGGATCACGCGTTCGCTCTCAGACAGAGAGCGGGCAGCGTCCAGGGCGGGGTCATAGCCCCCGCCGCCGGCGCCGGCGGGATCGGCCGTGGTTTTATTGCTGCAGCCGACGGCGGCCACCAGCACCAGGGCGCAAAGCAGAGCCAGTTGCAACATGCGAGAGAACGACATTTCCTTCCTCCTACGCGATTGCGCGTCCAAATGAATGGGGGTTATGAGCACGTGGCAAAGCCGTCATTTGGCGAGATGACGCCGGGACCATTCCCGCAGCACGGCAGCGCCGTTTGTCACGCAAAAAGATGGCGAGTGGTATAGTGGTTTGATTCATCAGTCAATAGCCCATTTTTATGGCGTTTCCGTAAGGCCCCAGGCCGGGAAGGTCGCGCCGCCCAGGGGCAGGGGCTTGGCATCCAGGCCGTCCTTGGTGGTCAGGTACAGCTGCTTCGCGCCAGCGCGGCTGGAGGTGAAGGCGATGAAGTAGCTGTCGGTCAAAAAGGCCGGCTGCTCGTCAGAGCCGGGGCCAAAGCTGATCTGTGTTTCGCCGCCGCCGTTCAGGTCAATCCGGAACAGGCGGTGCCCGTCTCCGGTCTGGCGGGTAAAGGCCACCATGGTGCCGTCCGGGCTGATTGTGGGGTCGGTGTTCCAGCCCCCGCCCGTGAGCCGGCGAATGCCGCCGCCATCCCTGAGCATGATCTGCGGGCTGCCAAAGCGGTCGGACACAAAGACCATGCGCGAGCCGCTGCGGTCGAAGCGGGGCGAGGTGTTGATGGAGGCGTCTTCCACCAGGGTCTGCGAAGGCTGCAGGTTGCTGCCGAGCATATAGATGCCGGGCACCTTCTTCATGGCAATGGAGGCGGCCAGCTGCCCATTGGCCAGATAGAAGGGACCAATCACCAGGTTGCCAGGATAGCGCTGGGAGCGGACCTGGCCGCCGGACCAGATGTTGAGCGAATTGTACCGGTTGGAAAGATGGGTGAAGGCGATGCTCTGGGTGTCGGGCGACCAGGCCGGGCTCATGCACTGGCCATTCAGGTTGGTGATCTGCCGCTTGTCACGGCCCGTGGGGCGGGCGGCAAAGACATTGCGGTTGGAACCCGCGGCCACGTACGCCAGGGACGCCCGATAGAGATCGCCCGAAAGGTGCAGCGATTCGAGCCAGCTGCCGCAAAAACGGTCCGCCACCTTGGGCAGGATGGCAGCATTGACGCCGGTGTACTGCTTGCCCACGAGCAGCGTGCGGCTGAAGGCGTCATACACGCGCAATTCCACGGTGCCGGGGGCCGGCCAGCCAGTGGTGACCACATAGTTGGCGCCGGCCAGCTGGAAACGGTTGAAGTCGATGCCATCGCCCTGGTAGGCGTTCAGGGCCGTGCCGCCGAGGATGGCCGAATCCGGCAGCAGATCCACAATGGGCAGGATGGCCAGATTCTGGCGTACCAGCTCCTGCAGCTGGGAGGCCTGGGCCGGGTCGCTGCCCATGGGCTGGGCCAGGGCCATCTTGAACTTGCCCTGCCCGGAACCGGTGATGGTGACATTGATCATGCCGTTCGCATTCTGCCCACATGCCAGAGACGGCCACACGGCCGCCACGAACAGCAAGGCCGCCACCAGCCGGCGCAAACGATTCAGGGCGCTAGGAAGGGTGTGGGACAGGGTGGACACGCTCACCGGGGCTGCTCCTTGGAGTTGAAATCAATGCTGAAAGTAAAGGGGGCCTTGGTTGGCGGCGGACCGAAGGGATGCCTGGACGATCCCAGGGCCACAGCCTTCAGCGCGGCATCATCAAAGGCAAAGCTATTAGAGGACCGGGTCAGCGCATGGCCGGTCAGTGTTCCGTTGGCATCGAACTGCAGTCGCACGCGGGTTACCAGCGTGCGGTTATCCTCGGGCAAGGCGGCCGCCGGGACACGCCATTCCTGCTTGATAAAGAACGAGACCTGCCCGGCCCAGACCACGGCGGCTTCTTCCGGGGAGGAGGGGGGCGCAGCAGCGTCGGTGGCGTTGCCCACAGGAACCTGCAGGCGCGCAGGGGCCTCTTGCGCAAGCGCCCTGGCTGCCGGATGAAACACCGCGCAGGCCAGGGCCAGCAACAGGGAGGCGGCCAGGGCGGAGTGCCGCGTCATGAGGTCTGCTCCCGCGCGTTGAAGGTGATGGTGAAGGTGATATTCCGGCGCGTGGGCGGCGCGGAGAGCTGGGCGTTCAGCTGGGTCTGGGTCATGGCCTGCAGGGCGGAGGAGTCGAAATCCCCGCGACCGGAAGAGGCCTTGACCTGAAAATTGTAGATCTTCCCGGTGGCATCAATGGAGACCACGACTTCGGTCTGCACGTTCATGCGCGGGTCCACGGTGGGGGGCAGGGTCCAGAACTCCTTGACCACACGCGAGACGTACTGCGCATAGGCCAGTTCCGGGGAGGTGCCGCCACCGCCGCCACGGCCGTCGCCCCCGGCTCCCCCGACACCATCGCGGGCAAATCCGCTGCCAGAGCGGGTCCCTTCCAGTTCAGCCAGGGCATCGCCCACGGCATCGCCTTCGGTATTTTTCGCCTGATGGGCCACGTCCTTGAGGGCGTCGGCCAGGGCCTTGGAGTTGGGGTCGCCCTTGGGCGCACCTTTGTCACCCGGTTTGATCCCCTGCGGTCCCTGGCCGGGTTTGGCCGCCGGCTTGGCTGCGGCCGCCTGCTTGGCGTCGGGCTTTTTCGCGTCTGCAGCCGGAGAGCTGGGCTTGGCCTCGGCCGTTTTGGGCGCAGTCTTGTTGGCCGCCGCGTCCGCCTGCTTGGTATCAGGCTTGGCGGGTGGTTTTTTCACGTCCGCAGGCTTGGGCTCAGGCTTTTTGGGGTCGGGCTTCTTTTCCTCGGGCTTGGGCTCGGGCTTTTTCTGCTCGGTTTTGTCGGCAATGGGCGTGGCCTTGTCCGGCACCGGCGGTGTTGGCTTTGGCTGCTCGACAGGTTTCGGCTGTTCCACCGGCTTGGGCGGTTCGGGCTTGGCCTGCTCGGCGGGCTTTGGCTGTTCGACGGGCTTGGGCGGCTCGGGCTTGGCTTCGGGCTCCTTGACGGGTTTGCCGGCGTCGGGATCACCCTTGGGAGGGGCTGGCTGTTCGCCCTGCTTCACTCGGGCAGGGGCGGCGGAAGGCTTGGTGGGGTCGCCAGCCATGGTCCGGCCATCGATATTCGGGCCGGCCGGCTTGCTCGGATCGCCCACCATGTCCAGCATGACCACATTTTTGGGGTCAAAGGGGGGCGGCGAGCTGAGGGTGGGGCCGAACAGCACCAGCAGAACCACCAGCAGGTGGATGGCCAGGGAGGCTGCGGCACTTTTCCAGCGCGATGCAGGCATGAAGCGTCTCGACTACTGCTTGGGCTTGGCGGTGGAGCGGGGGGCTGCGGCGGGGGCAGGGGATTCGACCGGCTCTGCCACCACGCCCAGTTTTTCCACACCGGCCAGCCGGATTTCGGACATGGCCTGGACGACGACGCCATACGGCACGTCCTTGTCCGCCTTGAGGAACAATTGTTTCTTGGCCGCAACCACGTTTTGCTTCACCTGGTCCTGCAGGGTCTGCAGGGTGGTGGTGTACTTGTCCAGCATCATGGTGCCGTCCTTGGTGATGGTCAGGACCATGTGTTCCACGTCCGTGGGCAGGACATCCACCTTGCGGGTCTGGGGCAAATCCACGTCCAGACCCTGGGTCATCATCGGCGCGGTAACCATGAAGATGATCAGCAACACCAGCATGACGTCCACGAAGGGCGTCACGTTGATTTCGGCCATCATCCCGTTGCGGCTGCCGCCGTTGGTGCTCATGCCCATGTTCGTCCCCTGCCTAGGCCTGGCTCATGCCGGGCAGCTCGCGCTGGACGCGGTTGAGGAACACGCCGGCGAAGTTGACCAGCTCGGATTCCAGATGGCTGATCAACCCATTGAAATAGTTGTAAGCAATGGCCGCGGGAATGGCCACGAGCAGGCCGATGGCCGTGGCGATGAGGGCTTCGGAAATGCCCGGCGCCACCGTGGCCAGGGACGCAGCGCCCTGCTTGCCAATGGAGTGGAAGGAATGCATGATCCCCCAGACCGTGCCGAACAGTCCGATGAACGGGGCCGCGCTGGCGCAGGTGGCCAGAAAGGAGAGCGAGGCGGTCAGGCGGTTGACCTCGTTGGAGACGCCATGGCGCAGGGCGCGGCGCAGGTTCTCCACCACGGTTTCGATCTGGCTCTTGTCCGGCCCTTCATACTCCTCGAACCGGTTCAGCTCGCTCACGCCTTCCACGGCTACGCGGTAGGCCGGGGAGTGCAGGTCGAGCCCCATGCGTTCGATGGCCAGATGCAGGCTGCGGGCTTCCTGGAAGGCGCCCATGTCCCGCACGGCGCGCCGCTTGGCGCCCTTAAGCATGAAGATCTTGGTAAAGATGATAGTCCAGCTGGTCAGGGACATGGCCACCAGCAAGGCGATGACCAGTTTGACCACCAGGGTGGCCTGTCCCAGAATTTCCAAATACCCCATTTCGTTCATTGCGGTCTCTCCGAAGCCACGGTGGCGTGCTGCAGATCATGCTGCGTCGCATTCAAAACAAGGGCGGCGACGGCCGGCAGGGCCTCCTCGGCCTTGGCCCGCAGGACCAAATCCGGGAGCGCGCCGAACATGCTGTCGCCGAAATTCAGTTCAATGACCTTGCCGCCGTGGTCCTTGACTTCCCACGGCAGCTGGCTGGCCGGGGCCACCTCCCCCGAGGTGCCCACAATGAGGATCAGATCCGCCCGCCGGGCCAGGGCCAGGGAAGAGGCCAGGGCCTGGGGCGGAATGTGCTCCCCGAAAAAAACAATGTCCGGACGAATCACCCCGCCGCAGCTGCAGATCCAGGGGATGGCGTCCCGGGTCAGGGCCGCGGCCTCGGCGGCCGATTGAGGCGTTTTGCAGGCCATGCAGTAGTAGCGCCGGGCGTTGCCGTGAAACTCCACCACCCGACGGGAACCGGCGGCACTGTGCAGCCCGTCGATATTCTGGGTGATAACAGCCTGCAGCCTGCCCGCAGCCTCCAGGCTGGCCAGGGCGAGGTGGGCAGGGTTGGGCGCGGCGGAGTCGAAATCCTTGTTCGCATCAAGCAAAAATTCCCAGACCCGGCGCGGGTCATTGCGCAAGGCGGACAGGGAGGCCACGCGCATGGGGTCATGCCGGCTCCACAGCCCGCCGGGGCTGCGAAAGTCGGGAATGCCGCTGGCCACGGACACGCCAGCGCCTGTCAGAGCCACGCAACACCGCGCCTCACGAAGCATCTGCGCCGCCGCAGGTATATGCTGCCGCCAAGATTCCATAACCGCATGGACCATGTGATTGCGAAGAGGTGGCCTTCCCCGCCGCGGGCGGAAGGCAAGGCGAAGGGTTTCGCCGCGGAGGGTGGGGGTACTCCTGCCCCGAATTAACTATAGACTCTGTCTACACTTTCTTTATTGCATTCACAAGAGGGTCCCCAGCGCTTTCTGCCTTTTTTCCTGTGCAGGGGCACGTGAAAAATAGGCAACCTGACGGGGGGGACAGTAAACAGCCTGGAAAACCCAAGGTCTTTGGCGCCATTTGCAGGCTGCGCCACCGTACTGTTACAGATTCTCCAGGCTGTTTGCATGCATATGCTTATTCCTTGCCGCGCCTGGCGCTGTAACTCTCGTATTGCATGGATTTGGCCATCTTGTTTTGCAGTTCCGGCCGTGCTGCCGGCGGGGCAGAGAACGCCTGATCCACTTGCTGGCGCAGGGTTGGCACATCCTTGTCCAGATTCTCCTGCACACGGGAAGAACCCACTGCCTGGTTGGCGGAGGCCTGTTCGCTGACGTAGGCCTCAATGGCCTGCTTTGCGCCTGGCGCATCACCCTGGCGGACTTTGTCGGCCACTTCGTCCTTGAGCTTGTTGAAGTCGTCCGTCAAGACTTTTCGTTCCCAGCTGCCCTTGTCGATGGAGGCCCGCGCCTCTTCCGTGCCTTCCACGCAGGCGACCACCAGCGGCTGAGCCAGACGCAGGGCGCGTTGCCGGGGTTCTGCGCCATGCTCTGCGCCGTACGCCACCGTGACCGGCCCGATTTCATAGGCTGCCATCTGGTCCGCAGGCACCTGCAGGTTCAGGTGCAGGGTCCTGGAGGCGCCGCCGCTCAGGCTGCCAGGGCGAATGACTGCCGTGTGCCCCTGCATTTCCACTGGATATCCGGACGCTTCTTCCAGACGGACCCCGCGCGGCAGGGTGATGCGGATTTCCAGATTCACGGCCACGGCCTGACGAACGGTAGCGAATTCCTCGAAAAATCCGGCAGCGAACGTGCGCGGATCTTCCAGGAACCGGTAGCTGCCGCCGCCGAGGTCGGCGATGCGGGTCATGACCAGCTCATTGAAGTCCAGCCCCACGCCCACGGTGGAGACCATCACATCCTGGGCCAGCCCTTTGGCCGCCAGACGACCCAGCTGGGCCGGGTCGGTGATGCCGCGATTGGCCAGGCCATCGGAAATGAGCAGGGCCAGCCGGGTGTTCGAACTCTGCGGCCCCTGCTGCAGGGCCTGGAGCCCGTATTCAAGCCCGGCGCCCAGGTTGGTGTTGCCGCCGGCCTCCAGGGCCTCGATTTCCTGGAGCAGCGTGTCCTTGACCGCAGGGGTGCACAGGGTGGGGGGACGGTGAACCACGACGCTATCCGCATAGGAAATCAGGGCAAACCGGTCGCGCTCGGTCATGGCCGCCACCAGCGTCCTGAGCGCGGCCTTGGCCCCGGCGAGCTTGTCCCCGCGCATGGAGCCGGAACGGTCCAGCACCACGGCCACGTCCATGCTGCGCTGCGGGGCAGGGGCAGCAGGCGCACGGGACGTCTCCTCGGCTGTCGGCACGGGAGAGGTCTTGAGGGTCAGGGAGAGGGTGGTGCGGCCGTCTGAGCCGCGGGCCAGTTTGGACTGGGTGAGGGTGGCGGAAATGGCCAGAGGCCCCTCCCCGGCGGAAAGCGTGGCCGAACTGGCTGCCGCCGCATTGCGGGCGCCCGAGGGCATGGCCGCCTGATGGCTGATTCCCAGCATCGAGCACACGGCCGCCACCACTGCCACTCCCATGAGAAGCCATTGCATGGGTGCGCGCTGCATGAAGTCGCCTCCTGAAGAAGGATTCAGATGTCAGCCAGCCTATCCAGCCAGGACATTTTCTCAAGACTAAGCCCGGTAAATCCACTGCCTCGCTCGTTTACATACTCATTACAGAAGGGGGGCAGACAACCGGGGCGGAAGACACTATGAGGATGGCACAAGGAGCCCTGCATCATGTCCCAGCAACACAAGGCCAGAATTCTCGTGGTGGAGGACGATCCCGCCATCCTGCGCGGGCTGCTCGACGTGCTCATCTTCAACGGCTACCAGGCCGTGGGCGCCGAAGACGGCGTGCAGGGCGAGCAGATGGCCCTCCTGGAGTCCTTTGATTGCGTGCTGCTCGACGTCATGCTGCCCGGCAAGGACGGCTTCACCGTGTGCAAAACCCTGCGCAAGAAGAAGCCCGGCCTGGCCATCATCATGCTCACGGCCAAGGGCGCGGAAAACGACGTGGTGGAAGGCTTCCAGGCCGGAGCCGATGATTACGTCACCAAACCTTTTTCCCTGCGCGAACTTATGGTCCGCGTGGAGGCCGTGCTGCGCCGCAGCGGTCGCCGCATGGGAGACGAACGCCTGGAACTGGGCGGACTGGTGTTTGACGGCGCGTCCCTGGAGTTGTCCGCCGAAGGCAAGGCCGCGGAGCCCCTGACCCGACGGGAGATGGAGATTCTGCTCTACCTGCGCCGGCGCTATCCGGCCGTGGTCAGCCGGCAGGAGCTGCTGCGCGATGTCTGGGGCTATCCCGATGCGGATATCGAAACCCGCACCGTGGATATCCACATGACCAAACTGCGTAAGAAAATCGCCACCATGGCCGGGGAGCGGCAGTTCATCGCCACGGTGCGCGGCGAAGGCTACCGGCTTGATCCGGAACTGATGGCGGAATCCGACAACCCTGCCGAGGCCAAGGACTGATGTCCCGCGTGACTATGGTGCTGGCGCTGGTGTTCCTGGCGCTGGCCGTGCCCCTGGGCTGGTTCATCCAGCGCAGCTATGAAAGCCTGACCCGGGAGGAAACCGCGGCCATGCGCTTTGTGGCCGTGGCTCTCTTTGACGCCATGGAAGAGGAGCTGGCCCAGATTGTGGCCCGCGAGGAAACCCGCCCCGTGGATGCTTGGCAGGCCGGGGAGGCGGAATCCCAGACCGGCGGCGTCAGCTTCCCCAAAGCGTCCTGGATTATTGGCTACTTGCAACATAATCCGGACGGCAGCATGGACATGCCCGTCCAGCAGGCGGCTTTTTCCGCCGAGCTGCGCACGGTATTGCGTCAGGCCAACGAGGAAATTGCCACCCGTGCCGCCCGGGATGATGGCCCCTACGCCGCCGCCCCTGGCGGGCAGAAGGAACCGGCGGTGCGGCCCAACGAAAAATTCTTCATTGCCCAGCATCCGCCGGAGGCTCCGGCTGCCCCTTCGGCGCAGGCCCTGCAGGCTGCCCCAGGCACCGCCCCGCCCCGGTCCACTCAAAAGGATGTCGTCTCCCGCAACACCTCGGATTCCCCCATGACGGACGCTGCGCGGGACAAGGGACTCCTGGATCAGGTGGCCGGCATGATTTCCAGCCGCTCCCGGGATTACCTGGGCCAGGATCGCGGCCGCACCCAGATCGTCACCCAGGATCAGGCTCGCAATATCGCCCGGCAGGAACAGCGTCGCGCGCGGCCCGTACCGCCCCCCAAACCGGAGGAAGACCCCGAGGCCGCGGCCAAGGTGGAGGAACTGGCCCAGGCGCTGGACAAAAACACCGACGCCGGTCTGACCACCGCGTATGGCGACGCCCTGCAACAGGTGCTGCCCGGGGCACAGTCTCTGGAAGCTCTGCTCAACGCCCCGCCGCGAGCCTCCATTCAGGTGGAAGTTGCGCCCCTGCAGTCCATGGTCCTGAACGAGGGACGGATTTTCCTGTACCGCCGCATTGTCATCGGTGGTCGCATCTATCGGCAAGGCCTGCTCATCGACGGCACCAGATTCTTGCAACATCTGATGGATCGGTACTTTCGCGCCAAGCAGCTGCCCGAGATCACCAGCCTGGCCCTGGCCGTGATGGACAAAGGCCGCACCGTGGAGATCATGGCCGACGGGCTGGTGGCTCACGGCAGCCCCGCGTTGAGTGTTTCGCGCCAGTTCCCGCGGCCGTTCAGCTTTCTGCAGGCCGAATTGCTGTGCCCGGCCATCCCGGTGTCCGAGGCCCGGGCCACCCTGAATACCCTGGCCTGGGCGCTGGCTGTGGTGCTGGTGGGCGGCTTTGTGGCCGTGTACCGTTCCGCCCGGGCGCTGAACGAGCTTTCCCAGCGTCGGGCCGGATTCGTTTCCTCCGTGACGCACGAGCTGAAAACGCCCCTGACCACCATACGCATGTATGCGGAAATGCTGGAACAAGGCATGGCCCCCTCCCGCGAGCGTGAAGAGGAATATCTGCGCACCGTGAGCGCCGAGGCCGAGCGTCTTTCCCGGCTTATCGGCAACGTGCTGGAATTTGCCAAGTTGGAGAAGCGCACCCGCCGTTTCGAAATGCAGGAGGGCGAACTGGACGATGCGCTGGACGAGGTCCGCCGGGTGCTCGGTCCGAGCCTGAATCAGGCCGGCTTTACCCTGGAAGAGGACATCCGTCTGACGCACCCCTTCCCGTACGACCGGGAGGCCATGGTCCAGATCCTCCTGAATCTGGTGGAGAACAGCATCAAGTTCACCATGGCCTCGGAGCGCAAGCACATCGCCATCCGGGCCACGGAAGAGCACGGGAAGGTGCTTCTGTGTGTGGAAGACAGCGGCCCCGGCGTGCCGTCGGGGCAATTGCGAAAGATCTTCAATGATTTTTACCGCGTGGATGACTCACTTACCCGCAAGACCAAAGGCACCGGCCTGGGGCTGGCTCTGGTCAAACGGCTGGCCGAAGGCATGGGCGGCAAGGTCTGGGCCGAGAACGTCCCCGAAGGCGGCCTTCGGGTCTGGCTGCGGCTGGAGTGATGATCGGCGTAGGAAGCGGAGCAGCCAAACGCCATGACAGAGCCTCCACAAGGCGTCCACATTTGGACCCTCGCTTTGGACCCTACGGCTTAAAACCTAACAAGGTAGCAGGAAAGTCAGTGAAGACAGATAGTTATCTGCACTGGCGGAGGGAGAGGGATTCGAACCCCCGGACGAGTCTCCCCGTCAACGGTTTTCAAGACCGCCGCCTTAAACCACTCGGCCATCCCTCCGCAGGTGCGGTGCATCATGTAAACCAGAATGCTGCGCTGCGCCAGCCCCTCAGGAGGTGTCTGGCGGGAAATGCCGGCTAAAGCACGTTCCCGAAGGTGGCCTGATTGGGCGCCGCCTGTTGCATGGCGCGCGCGTGTTGGGCCAGGCGGAAGAAGGGATACAGCCCGACAAGCAGGCTCATAAAGCAGGAACCGACCACCAGACCAATGGCCCAGAGCAGGTAATCCTTGCCCAGGCGGGCGGCGATGCGGCCATACACATGGAACATGAAGCCGAGGTTGACCAGCGGCACCAGGAACAGCAGCAGCGCCCAGCCGCTCATGCCCGCGGCCTTGACCAGCAGGTACAGGTTCCAGAAGGGGATGAGATACTGGGCAAAGGAGCCCACGCCCAGGGGCGCGCTGATTCGCCCCATGCAAAGCGCCCACAGGATGTACGAGAGCACGCCCAGCAGCTGCAGAATCCACATGAACTGCATGAGGGTGGTGAACAGGCCAAGATCCATGGGCATCTGCTGCGACATTGCCCCCATGTTGCGCAGCATGGCCTGGCGTTCCTCCTCGGGCATTTTTTCCCATTCCTGATTGAATTCAGGATGCTGCCGCATCAGTTGCAGGAAGGCTTCCGCTTCCTGTTCGTATTCGCTTGCATTGGTGCCGTTGGAGAGCAGGGTGGTCGCCAGCTCCTGCTGACCTTCCTGCATCAGGCGCAGGGGGTGGGGTTCCTCGGTGGCGTTGCCGTTGAGGGTGCCATTGAGGCCGCCGGCGAGCGTGGCGTTGCGGGGGGCGGCATACTGGTTCGGGATGGCCTGGAGTTCTTCCGGCCGGGTGTCCCGGATGGTCACGGAGCCGTCCCGGCCTTCCCACATGTGCAGGCCCTGGGCTGCTTGCGCCGTCTGGGTTGAAGCGTCCCAGGGGACCAATGAGCCCACCGGGGCCACCGAAACCGCCGGGGCCAGGATGACCACCAGACAGCAGGTCACGAGCAAAATGCGCATGGCAAGCTCCAAAATTGAGCGCCCCCAGACATCCGGCGTACGACAAGGACGCCGGGTGGTGCGGCATGCAAAGACAATTAACTATTATTTAAGGAATAATGATGGGAAATGCAACTGCTTCTCCGGGATTGCCCCCGGTGCAATTGCACATTTTTCAGGACTGGAGTACATATTCCACTTTCTGCGCAGGTCTTCAACAGGCATAATATTCCTATGATTCCCGACACCTTGCTCCACAGCATCGCCAGCGACAACAACGCCGGCGTCCATCCGATAATTCTGCAAGCCATTGCCGACGCCAACGCCGCCGACGCCATCGCGTATGGGGACGACCCCTGGACCCAGGCGCTGGAGGCCCGGCTTGCCGGGCAGTTTGGCCCGTCCTGCCATGCCTTTCCGGTGTTCCTGGGCACGGCGGCCAATGTGCTTTGTTTGCAGGCCATGACCCGCCCCTGGCAGGGGGTGATCTGCGCACCCACGGCGCACATCAATCGCGATGAATGCGGCGCTGTGGAGGCTGTGGCCGGCCTCAAGCTCCTGCACACGGCCAGGCATGCGCACGGCAAGATTTCCCCACAGGATATTGCACCCTTGCTTGGGTCAAAGGGCTTTGTGCACCACGTGCAGCCGCGGGTGGTGAGCATTACCCAGCCCACGGAACATGGCGTGTGCTATACCCTGGAGGAACTGCGGGCCATTGGCGATTTCTGCAAGGAGCACGAACTGTTGCTGCATATGGATGGGGCACGCTTGTCCAATGCCTGCGCCGCCCTGGGCTGCTCCTTGCGGGCCTGCACGGCGGATGTGGGCGTGGATGCGCTTTCCCTGGGCGGCACCAAGAACGGCATGATGTTCGGCGAAGCCGTGGTGGTGTTTCGAGCGGAACTGGCCGAAGCCGTGCCCTTCCTGCGCAAGCAGGGCATGCAGCTCGTCTCCAAGATGCGTTATCTTTCTGCACAGTTACTTGCCTTGTACGAATCGGGTCTCTGGCTCGCCAATGCCCGCCATGCCAACGCCATGGCCGCGGCCCTGGCCCGTCGGGTGCAGGGGATGCCGGGCCTTGAATTTGTTCATCCAGTGGAAACCAATGCCCTTTTTGTGCGCGCCCCCCGGGCGGTGCTGGAGGGATTGCGCCAGGAGTTCTTCTTTTATTTCTGGGATGATGGCCAGGGGGATCGCCCGGTTGGCCGCTGGATGACCTCCTGGAGCACCAGCGAGACCACCGTGGAGCGTGTTGTCGCCTGTCTGGAATCCCTGTGCTGATGGTATGTTAAAGGATGCTGACCATGTCCAACGCCGTGGTGGCCGTGCCTGCAGCTTCTTCTGATGTGGCGCTGGCCCATTTTGCCCGCAAGCTGGCCCTGGAAACCGATTGCTGGGATGTGCAGGAAGCCTTGCGTCGCGATGGCGAAAGCTGTGGTTTTGTGCTGCTGGATGTGCGCAGCCGGGCGGCCTATCTGCAGGCGCATGTGCCCGGCGCCATCAGCCTGCCGCACCGCGAGATCACGGCCGAGCGCATGCAGGTCTGGCCTGCGGACACGCTGTTTGTGGTCTATTGCGCCGGGCCCCACTGTAATGGAGCCGACCGCGCCGCCCTGGCCCTGGCCCGCCTGGACCGGCCTGTCAAGCTGATGCGTGGCGGCATGGCCGGCTGGGCCGACGAAGGATTTTCTTTTGCCGAGGGCGAGGCCCCCGGGGTATTGGCAAAGCTGCCGGGTTGATAGCCCGGTGGATACGCTGGCAGTGCTGCCCGCAGGTGCCGCGCTGGGTCAGGCCTGCTGATAAATCAGCATGGTTTCCACAAACTTTTCGATCTGGGCGGCGAGATCGGGGTCCAGATCATGAAAGGCCACGCCCATGGAGAGCTTTTCGTGGTCCATGAGCGCGGTTTTGACGGTGCCGTGCAGGTACACCGAGTCATCCGACCCGAACGGGCGGAACTGAAAGATAATCTCCTCGCCCGCCGCCGTGGCCAGCAGCGTCTGGACCTCGCCTTCCTCCACCACAATACGGCAGCCGCCAGCGGAAATGTTCACCACCACCCCGTGATGGTCCTCGCCCTTGAGGTAGAAGACGATGGGCTGGTAGCAGGCTGTGCGCTCGTGCTTGCGCAGCTTCAGCACTTCCACTTTTTTGGGATACGTCAGAAAAAGCAAGGGGAAAGGCTTCACTGTCAGATGGGCCACCTGGGCCTTGAAGCCGAAAATACGGCCGCCATCGGTCAAAAAGCGCACGGTCAGGTCCATGCGCGGCAGCAACACGTCCAGCAGTTGCCTTGTGACCGGCAGCTTGAGGAGGACAAATTGCCCGCGGTCCATGCCGACAAAAACGGTTTTGAAGCGACGGTGTGTATTGGTGATTTCCACCAACGCCTCGCCGCCCAGTGGCAGCGTCAGGGAGATGGCTTCTTCCGCCACGGGGGGGCTTGGTTCGCGATCAGGTTTCATTGCGAAAAAGCGGGGTTACAGATCCATGGAAAGAGGTTTCCTTCCTGAGGCATAGGGGTTGAGGATGACATAAAAATGTCGTAGAGGGAAGACTTTCCACCCCGTTTTCCATGCTGGCGGGCGTCGTTCGCGCCGGTGTTGTCTCGCCTAACCATATTGAAGGAGCGTTTGCATGAAACGTCTTGCCGTGCTGTTGCTCGTGGCGGTGTCGATGCTGGGTGCGCTGGGTTCAGCCTCTGCGGTCTGGGCCAAGCCGTTTGCCATTTCTGTCACCCAGATTGTGGAGCATCCGGCGCTGGACGCCACCCGCAAGGGGTTTGAGGACGGGCTCAAGGAATTGGGTGTGGAAGCCACCCTCACCGTGCATATCGCCCAGGGCAACATCGCCACGGCCAACCAGATTGCCAGCCAGATCCAGGGCGAAAAGCCGGATCTCATCCTGGCCATCGCCACCCCCACCGCCCAGGCTGTGGTCCAGAAAATCAAGGATATTCCCATCCTGGCCACTGCCGTTACCGACTTCGTGGGTGCGGGGCTGGTCAATAATATGGAGAAGCCCGGCGCCAACGTCAGCGGCATGACCGACCTGACCCCCATGGACAAGCACGTGGCCCTGGCCAAGGAATTTTTGCCTGAGCTCAAGACCCTGGGCGTGATCTACAACGCCGGCGAGGCCAATTCCGTCACCCTGGCCAATCTGCTCAAGGCCGAAGCCAAGAAGCTGGGCGTGGCCGTGGAAGAAGCCACCGTGGCCAACTCCGCGGGCGTCATGGCTGCGGCCAAGAGTCTGGTGGGGCGTTGTCAGGCCATTTACGTGCCCACGGACAACACTGTGGTGTCGGCCCTGGAAAGCGTGCTCAAGGTTGGGGCGGACAACAAACTGCCCGTGTTTTCCGGTGATACCGACTCTGTGGAACGCGGCACCATGGCTTCCCTGGGCTTCGACTACTACGGCATGGGCAAGCAGACTGCCGGCATGGCCAAGAAGATTCTTGCGGACGGCGTCAAGGCCGGGGACCTGCCTGTGGAAATGTTGAATGAACTCAAGCTGTTCATCAACAAGAAGGCAGCGGCCAGCTTTGGTGTGACCATCCCCGAGCCGCTCCTCGCCCGCGCGGCCAAGGTGATTGAATAACAACTCAAGAAACGGGGGCGCTGCCTCCGGACCTTTGCCGGGGAACTGCGTCTCCGGCCCTCCTCTGACTGCACGCACATGGCGAGCTCCTTTGTGTTTGAAGGGGCTCGCCATGCACATGCCCGGGGAGATGGCCCGGGAGGCACAGCATCCCCCATGGAACACCCATGATGACGTGGTATGCATTTTCCGGAGCCCTGGAACAAGGCTTCGTCTACGGCCTGATGGTGCTGGGGGTGTACATCACCTTCCGCGTCCTGGATTTTCCTGATCTGACGGTGGATGGCAGCCTGCCCCTGGGCGCGGCCGTGGCCTCGGTGTGCATCACCAACGGCTGGGACCCGTATCTGGCCTGCATCCCGGCCATGCTGGCCGGCTTTGTGGCCGGGATGATCACCGGCATTTTGAACACCAAGTTCAGGATTCTGCACCTGCTGGCCTCCATTTTGACCATGATTGCGCTGTATTCCATCAACATCCGCATCATGGGCCGGCCGAACATGGCGCTCCTGAATCTGCCCAGCGTGCTGGACCCGCTTTTTGCCCTGGGGATGACCCAGGCGGTGGCCGCGCCGGTGCTCTTTGGCAGCCTGTCCGTGGCCGTGGTGGGGACACTGATCTGGTTTCTGCATACCGAGCTGGGCCAGGCCATGCGGGCCACGGGGAACAACCAGCAGATGATCACCGCCCAGGGCGTGGACACGCACAAGATGATCATTGCCGGGGTGGGCCTTTCCAACGCGCTGGTGGCGCTGGCCGGGGCACTGGTGGCCCAGAGCCAGGGTGCCGCGGACGTGAACATGGGCGTGGGGGTCATCGTGGCCGGGCTGGCCTCGGTCATCGTGGGGGAGACACTCTTTGGCGGCCGGACCATCGGCTGGCGCATTGCCGCGGCCCTGCTGGGCTCGGTGGTCTATCGTCTGGCCATCGCCCTGGCCCTGTCCCTCAAGCTGGGGGCCTTTTCCTTCACGCCGTCGGATATCAATCTGATCACCGCCATCCTGGTCGTGCTGGCCCTGGTCTCCCCGCAACTCAAAGCGAAGGTGCAGGCCCGTGCTCGTTCTTGAAAAGATCGTCAAATATTTCAACAAGGGCACCGTTAATGAGGTCCTGGCCATCAACAACCTGGATCTCATCGTCGAACGGGCGGACTTCATCACCATCATCGGCTCCAACGGGGCCGGCAAGTCCACCACGCTTTCCTGTATGGCCGGGAGCTTTCTGCCAGACTCCGGCCGGGTGATCCTTTCGGACCGGGACGTGACCAGCTGGCCGGAATGGAAGCGCGCCCGGTACATCGGCCGCGTGTTCCAGGACCCCCTCAAGGGCACCAGCGCCTCCCTGTCTATTGAAGAGAACCTGGCTCTGGCCATGCGCCGGGGCAAGACCCGCGGCTTCGGCCCCGGGGTGACCCGCCAGGACCGCGAGCTGTTCCGCGAGCGCCTCAAGGACATCGGCCTGGGGCTGGAGAATCGCCTCAAGGACCAGGTCGGCCTGCTCTCCGGCGGCCAGCGCCAGGCCCTGACCCTGCTCATGGCCACCATGGTCCGGCCCGAGGTGCTTCTGCTCGATGAACACACCGCCGCCCTGGATCCCAAAACCGCGCAGCAAATCCTCCAACTGACGCAAAAAGTGGTCGAGGCCCAGAAGCTGACCACCCTGATGGTCACCCACAACATGCGGCAGGCCATCGCCCTGGGCAACCGGCTGGTCATGCTCCATCAGGGCGAGGTCATCCTGGACGTGGAGGGCGAGGCCAAACGGGCCCTCACCGTGGATGACCTGCTCCAGCAATTCTACGCCATCCGCGGCGAGACGCTTTCGTCGGACAGACTGCTGCTGGGGTAAGCACGGGAAACAACGATTGCTGGGGGACAATTTCCCCCCGGACTTCCTTGATGGTGCAGGCGATGCGTTTCTTTTGTGCACAAAAGAAACGCATCGCCTGCACAGCTGGAGGGGGTGCGGGGGAACTGAGTTCCCCCGGCCTGCTTCTTTCCTTTTCTTTTCTTTCCCCTCTTTCTCCCATATGGTGCAGACATGCTCTGGTTTTTCCTTGCATTGGCCACGGCGGTCAGCTCGGCGGTGGAGGTCGCGCTGGCCAAGCGCTGGTACGGCGAGCTGGACCCCCTGGAGATGCTCGGGGTGCAGCTGCTGTGGAGCCTGCCGGCGCTGCTGCTGGGGCTGGTGCTGGTGGAGGTGCCGGAGATCAAGCCCGGGTTCTGGTGGCAGTTTGCCCTGCTCGTACCGGTGAACGTGCTGGCCAGCCTGTGGGTGTTTGCGGCGGTCAAGGAAGCGCCGTTGTCCCTGACCATGCCCTTGCAGAGCTTCACGCCGCTGGTCATGCTCCTGCCGGCCTGGCTGCTGCTGGACGAAGCGCCGAGCTGGGCCGGTCTGGGCGGCATCGTCCTGGTGGTGCTGGGCAGCTACGTGCTGAATGTGGACGCCCTGCGCGGTGGCGGGATCTGGGGGCCGTTCCGGGCCATCATTCGCGAGCCCGGTGCGCGGCACATGCTGGGCGCGGCGGCGCTCTTCGGGCTTTCCGCGGTGCAGGGCAAGGATCTGGCGCTCAAGTCGTCGGTATTGTGGTCCGCGGTGGCCTTCTTCACGGTCAATCATCTGGTGGTGCTGGGGATTGTCGCCGTCAAACGGCCCGGCGGGCTGCGGCGGATGCTTGTCCGGGCCAAACCCGGCAGCATCGTGGCCGGCATCTGGATTGTGCACATCCTGTCGCACTACACGGCCATCATGCTGGTGGACGCCGCGTACATGGTGGCCATCAAACGTTTGAACGGCCTCGTGGGCGTGCTCCTGGGGGGCATGCTGTTCCGCGAGGACAAGATTCGCCAGCGCCTGCTCGGAGCGGCCTGCATGAGCGCCGGGGCGGCCGTGCTGGCACTGTGGGCATGAGACCATGAGCAGAGCCAAGGGCGCCGCCGGACAGGATACCTTCCTGGCCCGGCTGTTTTATCGCGAGGAGGGCCCCCCCCGTTCCCTGTGCAACGGCCTGGGCCGCTGCGGCCGCTGCCGGGTGCGTTTCAAGAGCGAGCCGCCGGACGTGGTGGAGGCGGAGCGGCAGGTGTTCTTGGAGCGGGAGCTTGCGGAAGGCTGGCGGCTGGCGTGCCGACACCCGGAACTGCAGACCCCCGCGGC
The DNA here is from genome assembly GCF_054653055.1 of Megalodesulfovibrio paquesii. Taxonomy (NCBI): domain Bacteria; kingdom Pseudomonadati; phylum Thermodesulfobacteriota; class Desulfovibrionia; order Desulfovibrionales; family Desulfovibrionaceae; genus Megalodesulfovibrio; species Megalodesulfovibrio paquesii. The sequence continues at coordinate 273,749 of NZ_BAAIGQ010000008.1, forward strand.
GCAGCTGGAAATTCCCAAGGCCCCGGATGTGGGGGAGGCGGTGTGGGAGACTGTCCGCAAAGGGGAATCGTCGGCTCCCTGCGCCCTGGCTCTGGATCTGGGCACCACGGCGCTGGACTGGCGGCTGGTTTCCCGGCTTTCCCCCGTTTCGCATGTTTCGCACGTTTCTCCCGGCGGGCCGGGCACGTTGCTGGCCCACGGGCGGACCCTCAACCCCCAGGGCGTCATGGGCGCGGAGGTGATGAGCCGGCTGGCCTGCGCTGCGGACAGCCGCTGCGCTGCCCGCCTGCGTCAGCTGGTGGTGGACATGCTCAAGGCGCTTGTGCGTCAGGCCGGGTTGCGCGGTCTGGCCGTGGAACGCGCCTGCGTGGCCGGCAACAGCGTCATGACCTGCCTGCTCCTGGGGCAGGACACCGCCGGCCTGGCTGCCGCGCCATACCATCTGGACTATGCCGGCGGTCGCGAGGAACTGCTGCCCGGGCTGCCGCCCCTGTACATTCCGCCCCTGGCCGGCCCGTTCATGGGTGCGGACCTCACCGCCGGACTGGCCTGGCTGATCCGCGCTGAACACACGCCATACCCCTTTCTATTGATGGACCTGGGCACCAACGGCGAGTGCATCCTGGCCCTGGACGAACAGACCTTCCTGGCCACCAGCGTGGCCATGGGACCGGCCCTGGAGGGCGTGGGCCTGAGTTGCGGCCGGCTGGCCGGCCCCGGCGTGGTCAGCGGCGTGCGGCTGACGCCACGGGGGCTGGACTGGCTGGACTGGCAGGGCCGCCTCCTGGAACACCCCGAGGGCCTCTCCGGCTCCGGAGCCCTGGCCCTGGTGCATGTGCTGATCCAGACCGGCGTGCTGACCGAGGACGGACATTTTGCCCGGGACGCGCAGCATCCCCTGGGTCAGCGGCTGCTGGGGGATGTCTGCCTGTTGCGGGGCGAGGGCAGCTTCTGCATGGACGACGTCGGCGGCACGCGGTTGATGGCCTCGGACATCGAACAGCTCCTCAAGGTCAAGGCTGCCTGCAACGTGGCCACCAGCGTGCTGCTGCAGGATGCCGGGCTGCGCTGGGCGGATCTGGCCGCCGTGCGCATGGCCGGAGCGCTGGGCAGGCACATCGAACCGCAGGTGCTGGAGGGCACGGGCTGGCTGCCGGCCGGTCTGCCGGCGGAGAAGGTCCGCGCCGTGGGCAACAGTTCCCTGGAAGGCGCGGCGCTTTTGTGTCAGGATGACGAATCGCGGGAGTGGATTGAGGCGGCCGCCGGACGCATTCAGGTGCGAAATTTGGCGGAACTCCCGGAATTTCAAACACTTTTTTTGGAAAGGATGACCTTCCGCCATGTCTTCCGCCACTGTTGATGCACAATCCCCACTGCCAGAGCGGCCGGCTGTTCCCGCTCGTGGTCTGTTGCCGCCCCTGAGCCCGGAGGCCCGCCGTCTGCTCGACGGCTATCTCCTGCATCTGGGTGCGGTGCTGCCCCTCAACCCCCGACACCGTCGCGAGCTGCCCAAGGCCGTGGCCGAGCTCTCCCTGCTCCTGACCAGTGAGCGCGGCGAGCGTCGGCCGGACTATCTGCAGACCCCGCGATTTCACGCCGCCTATTGCTGGCACTTCCTGCCCTGGAACCTGTACCGCCTGGGCCGGCTGCTGTGCAGCCCGATTTTCGACTGGACCGACGTGGCTGATGGTGATGTCTTTCTGGATGTTGGCGCAGGCCCGCTGGCCCTGACCCAGGCGCTCTGGATTGCCCGGCCCGAGCTGCGGGCCAAATCGCTGCGCTGGATCTGCCTGGACCGGGCCCGCAAGACCATGCAGACCGGCCGCGATCTCTTTGACAAACTGACCGGCGGGCAGAGCCCCTGGGAGATTCAGCTGGTGGGCGAGAGCCTGCAGCGTGGCCTGCCGCAGATCCTGCAGAACACGCCGCCATTCCGTCTGGTGGCCGCAGCCAATGTGCTCAACGAAGCCGTGGGCAACAGCCACGGGGAAGAGACCCTGGCCGAGCGGGTGGCCCGGCTGCTGGACCCCCTGACCCGCCGCCTGGACCCCGAGCATGGCCGCCTGCTGCTGGTGGAGCCGGGCACGCGCCTGGGTGGGACGCTCATGGGGCTGGCCCGCGAATCGCTGCTGGACGACGGGTTCGCCATCCACGCGCCCTGCACGCATCAGGCGGAATGTCCGCTGCTGGGCCGCAATGCGCCGGGCTGGTGCCATGCGCTCATGGATGTGGAGGGCGCGCCGGACTGGCTGCAGGAGCTGGCCACCCTGGCCAAGCTGCCCAAGCGGCAGGCCAGCCTGTCCCTGCTGCTGGCCGCCCGTCAGCCGGCGGCCTTGCCTGCCGGGGTGGCGCGGGTGGTGTCCTCCTCCTTCCCGTTGCCGTCCCAGAACGCCATGGGCCGCTATGCCTGCTCCGGGGAAGGGTTGCTGCTGGTGGTGGAGCAGGGCAAGGCTTCGCTCAGGACCGGGGGACAGGCGCTGGAATATGTGCTGGAATCCCCGCTTCGAAGGGATGTCAAATCCGGCGCGCTCCTGGCCCGTTCCCCGCAGTCCCCACCGCCGGCGAGGCGGCATGAGGGAGGGCAGGCCCGCCCGGAAGCACGGTCCGAGAATGCTCGCTCTGCCGAACGTTCGACGGCTCGGGCAGAGATCTCCGGCACGCCCGGAAGAACTGGCAAGCCGGGCAAGCCTGGCAAGCTAGGCAGGCCGGGCAAGCCGGGGAAACCGGCCAAGCCCGGCAAGGGCCGGAAGCCCCCCATCGCCTCCGCGGCCGGGAGCAGTAAGAAAAAAAATCGGGGGAACTGAGTTCCCCCGCGCCCCCTCCAGATGCCTGTGGCGGGAGGGACGGCTGGATGCCTACCTGGGAAGACCTGGGAAGACCTGGGAAGACCTGGGAAGGTATCCAGCCATTTGTTTGCAGTGTCTACTGCAGCCGCGTGGTGGGGGAATCGTCCCCGGGGGCGGGCGGTTCGTCGCAGGTGCAGCCTGCTCCGCAGCTGCAGCCGCCGGACTGATGTGGCCGAAGCTCCACCACCTTGCCCCCCTGCTTGAAAGTGGGGCGGGAGGCGCCGCAGCTGGAGTTGCCGCATCCGCACCCCCCACCCTTGCCGGTCAATGGCTTGGCGAATTTGCGGAAGACATAGACAGCAGCGGTGGCAACAATGAACAGAACGATGACGGTTTCCACGAGAACTCCTTTGGCACGCGGCAGGGGCGGCCGAAGAGTGGCGTTGTTGAGAATTGATTTCAATTATAGCGGGCGGGACGGCTTGTCAACCGTTCGGCCTTCTGCGCGGGGCCGCAGGGCTAGCGCCGCAGTGTGGCCAGCAGCCGCGTGGGCACCAGGAGCAGGTCCAGGGCGTGGCGGATGTCCGTCACCATGACGTCGGCGTGCTCCAGGGCTTCCACGCTTGCGCCTTCCGGGCCCACCACCAGCACGCCCAGGGAGGCGACTTCCAGGGCCAGACGGTCGTTGAAGCCGTTGCCGATCACCGCCACATCGCGCTGCAGGCCGATGATGGCCGCGCGCTTGGCCGCATCTTCCCGGGGTTTGCCGGGCGCGGTGCCGATAATCTGCACATCCACGGGCAGCCCCTTGAGAACCTCCCGCACCGTGCCATGGGTGTCGGCCGTGAGGACAACCACGTGGAGCCGCTCGGCCAGGGCCGTGAGCCGCTCGGCCACGCCGGGCAGCAGGGTGCCGTCCAGGGCCAGGGTGCCATTGTAGTCCAGGGCCAGGGACCGCAGCTTGTATTCGCCGAAACTGGGGATGGAGATCTCGATCATGGCGCCGGCTCCTTGTCAGTGTCTGCAGGATCCTTACAAAAACCGCATGTCGAGCACGCGCCGGGCCTTGTTGCCCGGACCTTCCGGCGTATCGGGGAACAGGTCGCGCTCCACCTGGCGCGGGTCGGCCAGACGGATCTGGAAGTGCACGCCCAGAGAGGAGGCGATGCGGGCGGAGACCTGATCCAGCCGGGCCAGGGGTTCCTTCATCTGGTCGCCCAGAAGCTGCTCCGTGGCCCCGATGTACAGGGTGGCCTGGTCCAGGTGGCTTTCGCGGGTCAACTCGATGCGCCAGGGCGGGGCCGTGCCGAGCAGGGTCACCAGCTCCTGTTCCACCTGGGCCGGGAAGACGTTCACGCCCTTGACGATGAACATGTCGTCGCTGCGGCCGCGGATGCGCTCGATGCGCCGCAGGGTCCGGCCGCAGGGACAGTCATCGGGCAGGATGCGCGTGAGATCCCCGGTGCGGAAGCGCAGCATGGGGAAGGCTTCCTTGGTCAGGGTGGTGATGACCAGCTCGCCCAGCTCGCCGTCGGGCAGGGGCTGTCCGGTGGCAGGATCGATGATTTCGAAGAGGAAATGATCCTCGTTGACGTGCATGCCGCGCTGCTGCAGGCACTCGCCAGCCACGCCGGGGCCCATGACCTCGGAGATGCCGTAGTTGTCCGTGGCGGTGAGCTTCAGGCGGTCCTGGATTTCGGCGCGCATGGCCTCGCTCCAGGTTTCCGCGCCAAAGAGCCCCCAGCGCAGGGAGAGGGCGTTCACGTTCACGCCGGCGGCGTCCATGGCGTCGGCCAGGTGCAGGGCGTAGCTGGGCGTGCAGGCCAGGGCCGTGGTGCGATAGTCCTGGATAATCTGGATTTGTCGGGCGGTGTGGCCGCTGGAGGCCGGAATGACCGAGGCCCCCAGCCGCTGCGCGCCGTCGTGCATGCCAAAGCCGCCGGTGAAGAGGGAGTAGCCGAAGGCGATCTGCAGCACGTCGTCGCGGGTCAGCCCGGCCATGGTCATGATGCGGGCCACCAGATCGGACCAGCGGGTCAGGTCGTTCCTGGTATACCCCACCACCACAGCCTTGCCCGTGGTGCCCGAGGAGGCGTGCAGGCGGACCACCTCGCGCAGGGGCACGGCAAAGAGGCCGTAGGGATAGTTCTCGCGCAGGTCGGCCTTGGTGGTGAAGGGCAGGGCGGCCAGCTGGGCGAGATCCCGGAAGGCGTCGGGATCGAAGCGGATGTCGTCAAAAATTTTCTTGTAAAACGGGACGTTGCGCGCCACGCGAGTGAGGGTGGCCTGCAGGCGTTCCAGCTGGAGCTGGCGCAGATCCTCGCGGTCCATGCATTCCTGTTCGCGCTGCCAGTACACGGCGTCCTCCTTGGGGCTAGGAAGCGGGGGGAGCGTGGGGAGCGCCATGCTCGCCATTATGGTCAACATCGTGGCCCAGATAGGCCCGCTGCACATCCCTGTTGGCCAGCAGTTCGGCGCTGGGGCCCTGCAGGATGATGCGGCCGGTTTCGATGACGTAGCCGCGGTCGGCAATTTCCAGGGCCTTCTTGGCGTTCTGCTCCACCAGCAGCACGGTCAGGCCCTGTTCGCGGCGCAGGGTCACCACATGGCGGAAGATTTCCCGGGTCACCTTGGGGGCCAGCCCCATGCTGGGTTCATCCAGGAGCAGGAGCCGCGGCCGGGCCATGAGCGCCCGGGCCATGGCCAGCATCTGCTGTTCCCCGCCGGAAAGCGCGCCGGCGCTCTGGCGGCGGCGTTCGTGCAGGATGGGGAACATGGTGTACATGGCCTGCATGTCTGTTTCGATCTCGCCATCATCTCCACGGCGGACGTAGGCACCCAGGCGCAGGTTGTCGGCCACGCTCAGGGGGCCGAAGATGCGCCGCCCCTCGGGCGATTGGGATATGCCGCGGCGGACGATGGCATCCGGAGCCGCACCGGCGATGGACTTGCCGTCGAAGAGAATCTCCCCTGCCGCCGGGGAGAGCAGGCCGGAGATGGTGCACATGAGGGTGGTCTTGCCCGCGCCGTTGGCGCCGATGAGGGTGACGATCTCGCCCTTGTGCACGTGCAGGGAAACGCGCCGCACGGCGTGGATGGCGCCGTAGCGCACGTCCACGTTGCGCAGGGTCAGGAGGCTTTTCTCGCTGGCAGGGCTCATGCCGTGGCCTCCTCGGCGTCGGGATCCGTTTCGTCATCGTCGCCCAGATAGGCGGCCAGCACGCGGGGATCCTGCTGGATCTGCCGGGGGGTGCCGCGGGCCAGGAGCTTGCCGAACTGCAGGACGCTGATGACGTCGCAGACGTCCATGACCAGTTCCATGTCATGCTCCACCAGGGCGATGGTCACGCCGCGCTCCTGGCGGATACGTTTGATGAGCGCGCCCAGGGCCTTGGTTTCCTGCATGTTCAGACCGGCGGCGGGTTCGTCCAGGAGCAGCAGCCGCGGGGCGGCGGCCAGGGCCCGGGCCAGCTCCAGGGCACGTTGTTCGCCAAAGGAAAGCTCTCCGGCGGCAGTGTCTGAGGCCGCGGCCAGGGCCGGATCCACGAACTCCAGGGCTTCCATGGCCAGCCGGCGGGCCTCGCGTTCCGTGGCGAAGAAGCGCGGCGTGCGCAGGAGTGCGTCCACAACGCGCTGGGGCAGCCGGCGGTGGCAGCCCACGAGCACGTTTTCCAGCACGGTCATGTTGGGAAAGATTTCCAGATTCTGGAAGGTCCGCACCACGCCCAGCCCGGCCCGGCGATGCGGCGGGACGCGGACCAGACTTCGGTCGCCATTGCGGTCGCCCTGGCCTTCTTCGGCAGTCAGGCGGATGTCTCCGGCGGCGGTGTCCACCATGCCGGTGATGGCGTTGAAGAGCGTGGTCTTGCCCGCGCCGTTGGGGCCGATGCACCCGGTGACGCTTCCGGCGTCCACGACAAAATCCACGCCGTCCAGGGCCACCACGCCGCCAAAGCGCACGCCCACGCCGGTGCAGGCAAGCAGGCTAGCCACGGGGACCTCCGGCAGGGCGGGCATCGCCTCCGGTGGGTCTGGAGCCACGCTTCGCCAGCATGCCCAGCCGGCGCAATCGTTGCAATCCCTGGCCCGCACCGCCCACTAGCCCGCGGGGCATGAACATCATGCACAGGACCAGGATGGCGCCGTACAGCAGGATCTCGATATTCTCAAAGGAACGCAGGACCTCGGGCAGAATCGTCAGGAAAAAGGCCCCGGCCACCGCGCCCCAGAGCGTGGCCAGCCCGCCGAGGACGACCATGGTCACCACTTCCACGGAATACAGGAAGCTGAAGCTGGAGGGGGCCACGAAGGTCAGGTAGTGGGCATAGAGAAACCCGGCAAAGGCGGCCATGAGCGCCGAGAGCACAAAGACGAAGAGCTTGTGCCGGGCCACATCCACCCCGGCGCAGGCCGCGGCCTTCTCGCTGGTGTGCAGGGCGCGCAGGGCCCGGCCCAGGCGGGAATCCACGATATGATGCGTCAGGAGCAGCATGGCCGTGAGGCAGACGGCCAGGAGGCGGTAATAGTGCAGGTCATCCGCAAACTCGAAGCCCAGCAGCTTCAGGCGCGGAATGCCCACAAATCCCGAGGGGCCACCGGTGGCTTCCAGGGCTTCGTTGAAAACGATGTGCACCACCAGGCCAAAGCCCAGGGTGGCCATGGCCAGATAGTGGCCGGAGAGCTTGAGGCAGGGGATGCCGATGGCCAGGGCCACCACCAGGGTCACGGCCAGGGCCGCAACCAGGCCGGCTTCCATGGACAGGCCGAAGGTGGCGGTGGCGATGGCCGAGGCATAGGCCCCCAGGCCGTAGAAGGCGGCGTGGCCCAGGGAGATCTGCCCGGCGTAGCCCAGGAGCAGATTCATGCTCACGGCCACGATGGCGTTGATGGAGGCCAGGATGAGCACGCTGACGTAATAGTCGTTGGTCAGCATGGAGGGCAGGGCCAGGAGCAGGGCCAGAAAACCGGCCAGGAGCAGGGGGGTGCGGGCGTGGCGCATGTTATACCCGCTTGATGGCGGCCTTGCCGAACAGCCCGCTGGGTTTGACGAACAGGAGGATCAGCAGGGCCAGGAAGGCAAAGGCGTCCTTGTAGCCGGAAGAGACATAGCCTGCGCCCAGGCTTTCCAGCACGCCCAGGGCCACGCCGCCGGCCGCCGCGCCAAAGGGGTTGCCCAGCCCGCCCACGATGCAGGCCGCAAAGCCCTTGAGCCCGAGCATGATGCCGCGGTCGTAGCTGGTCAGGGTGATGGGTGCGAGGATGACCCCGCCCACCGCGCCCACGAAGGCCGAGAGCGCAAAGCTCATCACGGCCATCCTGCGCACGCTCACCCCCACCAGGGAGGCAGCCTTGGGATCCACACTGCAGGCCAGCATGGCCTTGCCGTGGATGGTCTTGTCAAAAAAGAGCTTCATCAGAAACAACAGCACCGCCGTCACGCCCAGGACCCAGAGGTTCTGCGGCATAACGCTCGCGCCCAGGAAATTGATGGGCGTGGAGCCGGTGAACTGCGGCAGGGCAAACGTATCCTTGCCGAAAACGAGCATGGCGATGCCGCGGATGAGGATGGAGACGCCGATGGTGATGATGATGAACTGCAGGGCGTCCCCGCGTTTGACCGGGCGGATGGTCAGCTGGTGCATCACCACGCCGGCCAGGGTGGTCCCGGCCACGGCGCCGGCAATGGCCGGAATGAGCGGCCAGCCCAGGCCGCTCATCAGGGCCACGGCCAGCATCCCTCCCAGCATCACAAATTCGCCCTGGGCAAAGTTGATGATGCTGGTGGTGTTGTAAATGATGGTGAAGCCCAACCCGGTCAGGCCATACGTGGCCCCCACGGTGAGGCCGGTGAGCAGATACTGCAGCAGGCTGGAGAGCATGGTCTGGTCGTTTTCTCCGAGATGCGTGGCCAGGCGAAAGAAGCGAACCCCATCCTGTGCAAGGCTATGGAAGGGTTGTCAAGTCTCCAGTCTCGTTTCCCGACGCGCTGCCGGCACCGTGTTCATGTGATGGCGCTGAAGGGGCAGGAGGCGCATCGGCCAGCGTTCCGGCGGCCAGGGCGGCGGCGAAATTCGCGCCGGACAGTTTCGGCCCAAGGTCCAGGAAATTGCCATCCTTGGAGAATTGCAGGGGAAAATCAAGCCTTGAGCGCCGGTCCGTCAGCACCGGGAACTTCACGAGCAGCGGCCGCAGGGCGTCGTCTCTGGCCAGGAACAGCCCGGCGAAGATTTCGGGTGCGGGGGCGGCACCGCCCAGACGTTCGCGGGCCAGGAGGGACAGCCGGGCGGAAATTCTGGGCAGGTCCTCATCCAGATACTGAAACGGCCGCTTGGCCGCGACGACCAGCAGCGCGTCCGAGGCGGGCTCTTTCCAGACGGCAATGCCCGGGAAGCTCCGGGCCACGGTGGCCAGGATCATGCCCAGGGCTCGGGGATTGGTTGGGGGAATCTCCAGGGCCAGCACGCCGTTGGAGGTCAGACGTTCCTTGCACAGATCAAAGAAGTTCTCGGTCAGCAGGGAGATGCTGTCCCGGTTCCAGAGGGGACGGGCCAGGGAGATGGCGATGATGTCGTGCCGCTGGGCGTTCATCTGAAGGTGGCTGCGGCCGTCGCGCGCACTGGTGGCCACCGTCTCCAGGGTCAGCAGTTCCGTGGCGTTGGTCTGGAAGAATTGCAGAGTGTTGAAGATGCCGGGCACGGGATCGGCCACCACCACCCCCGTGGGCGGCACAGGCCACTGTACGGCAGCCTGCAGGGCGTCGCCGGTGCCGAGGTTCACGAGCAGGATGCGCCGCGGGAACTCGACCATGGCCATGGGCAGCCGGACCAGGAGCCCGGGCAGGCCGGCGGGCGTGCCATTGACGCCGGCGCGCAGGACGTCGCGCCCATTGCGAATGAGGACGCGATCCCGGGAATTTTCGGGACTGCCCGCCACCACCACCGTGGCGTCAGCGCCTTCGAGGGCGGCGTACATATCCAGCTTTGGCCCCACCAGGGCGCGGGTGCGCAGGGTCATGGCCTCGGCAATGGGATCGCCAGCGCGGCCCAGTCCCCAAATAAGGGCCACCACGCACAGTGGCACGGCCCAGAGGAGCTTGCGCCCTTCTTCCCTGGGGGCCACGGCCAGGATCATTCCGCCCGCGGCCAGGGCCAGCAGGCAGCAGAGCTGCACGCCATGCACGGCCCCCAGCTGCGGGGCCAGCAGCGCCGCGCCCAGGCCGGCGCCAAGGATGGCGCCAATGGTGTTCACGGTGTAGAGCCGGCCGGTCTCCTCGCCCGGTGCATCAGGAAAGAGCAGGCAGGCCCGCGCGCCCGTGGGCAGGAGCCAGCCAAAGCACAAGGCCGCCGGAAAGGTCAGCCAGAAGGCGACACTGGAGACGCCGCCATCGGCAAAGCCGTTACTGGCCATGAGGGCGGCGCCGAAGCTGCCCAGCCCCCAGGCCGCCAGCGCGCCCATGGCCGCCAGCCCCAGCCCAAGGGAGGCCAAGGGGCGGCGCAGAGCCAGACCGGACCGGGTAGAGACCCAGCTGCCCATCCCCGCGCCGAGCAGGCTGGTGGCCATCATGGCGCTGAAGCTGTACGTGCCGGTCTGCAGGGGCAGCAGCAGCAGCCGCACCCAGAGGGCCTGCAGGGCCAGAAAAATCGCGCCGCCAGCCATCAGGCCGGTCAGGGCCATGCGCCGCTGGAAGGGCAGGTACAGGGGCGCGGGGGTGCGGGTGGTCCGGCGTCTTGCAATGGCTTCGGCAATTTCCTGTGGAGTGCGGATGATTGGCGTTGGCAACTGGGCCAGACCAGCGGCAGCCAGATTGCCCAGCGCCGCCACAAAGGCCATGCCCGATTCTCCCAGCCATCCCAGGAACACAAAGCCCGCCCACCAGGCGCCAAAGACTGCGCCCAGGGCGTTCCAGGCATAGAAGCGCCCGAATCCCCGCTGCCAGCCCATGCGCGCGCTGCAGGCGGAAACAAGAATGGGCAGGGCCATGCCCATCAGAAAGCTGGCCGGCATCACGCTAGCTGCGGCGCAGGCAATGCGGGACCAGAGCATGGTCATGGGCGTCATGCCGCGCAGGGCCGCGTTGGTCACGAACCAATTGCCCCAGATGTCCACGGCGATGAGGCTGGAGAAGCAACTGAGCAGGGCCACCATTACCTGCAGTCCTGAAAACACGGCCAGGGGCTTGCGCACGCGGTCCGCAAAAAGTCCGGCAGCCAGCGCCCCCAGGGACAGCCCGGCCAGGAATGCGCCCAGCACCAGGGCCGTGGCCGTGAAGGTGGAGCCGAGATACCGCGCCAGCATCCGCACCCAGAGCGTTTCGAACATCAGGCTGGAAACGCCGGCGCAAAAGCAGGCGGCGTAGAGCGCCGGGCCGCCGCCAGGGCGCAGCCGCTGCAGCAGGGTGGAAAACAGGGACACTGTGGGGGAGGGGTCGAACGCTGCGGAAGACGCCATCAGGTCGAGCGATTCGGCAGACTCCGAGGTGTCGGCAGGCGTGGGGGACTCGGGCAGATCGGACAAAGATGTCATGCAGGACGCTCCGGAGGCAGGGACAAAAAGGGGAGGCCCGTGGTGGACCTCCCCGAACACCCGGCAGGACGATACGGCATTACTGGACGATTTTCCAGTCCCCCTTCTCGATGAGCACCATCTCGAAGGCGTCGGCGGTCAGGCCGTTGTGGTCTTCGGCGCTCATGTTGAAGACGCCGCCGGTGGCCACAAAGTTGGTGATCTTCTCCAGGTTGTCGCGAATGGCCTGGGGTTCTGCGGAGTTGCCCATCTTGATGGCCTCCACGATGAGCATCAGCCCGTCGTAGGCGTAGCCGCCAAAGGAGGAGACGGGCATCTTGTACGCAGCCTCATAGGCGGCGATGTAGTCGGTCAGGAGCTTCTTTTGCGGATGGTCGGCAGGCACCTGGGCCGCCACGGCCAGGCGACCGGCGGGCAGGAACAGGCCCTCGGCCGCGTCCCCGGCCAGTTCGATGAACTTCTTGGAGGCCACGCCATGGCTCATGTACAGCGGGATGGTGATGCCCAGCTGCTGACGGTTGCGGGCCACCACGGCCGGGCCGGGGTTGGTGCCCCAGCAGATGATGGCGTCGGGGGCTTTGTCCTTGATGGCCGTGAGCTGGGCGGTCATGTCCGTGTCTTTGGGGCCGTACACTTCGTCGGCCACCAGCTCGAAGCCCTGGGCGGGCAGGAGCTGCTGCAGCACCTCGCGGCCGGCCTGGCCGTAGCCGTCGCTCACCGTGAGGATGGCCACCTTTTTGATGCCCTGGGCCGTGGCATGGCGCAGGATGCGTTCCACGGCGTGGCGGTCGGTCTGGGGCGTTTTGTAGACCCAGGGGGAGACCGGCGTGGTGATTTTTTCGGCCGCGGCGCAGGAGACCATGGGGATCCTGGCGGCCTCGAACTTGGCTTTCACGGCCAGGGTGTTGCCCGAGGTGGTGGGGCCGATGACGGCTGCAACCTTGTCCTTCTTCAGGAGCTTGTCCACAGCCAGGACGCACTTGTTCACGTCGGTTTCGTCGTCATAGATGATGACTTCAAGCGGGCGCCCAAGCACGCCGCCGGCGTCGTTGAGCTGTTTGACCAGGAGCTCGATGGTCTGCTTCTCCGGCTCTCCCAGGAAGGACGCCGGACCGGTCACCGAAAACACCGCACCAAGCTTGATGGGTCCGGCGGCCTGGGCCGGCTGGCTGGCAGCGAGCAGGGGCAGGGCAAGGAGGCTCAGGAGGGCGAGGAGACGATACATGAAGGCTCCTTCGGGCATGGAATATGAAATGCGAGTGGACGTTTGGGTTCCCGTTGTCTGCATGCGGCCGCCGGGAAAGTCAAGCCCGGCGGCCACGTGATACAGGTCGAATTATTCCACCAACTTCCAGGCGCCGCCTTCGATCTTGACCATGGTGAAGGCGTCCAGGGTCAGGCCGTTGTGGTCCTGGGGGCTGAAGGAGAACACGCCGGCTGTGCCCACAATGTTCTGCAGCTTCTCGATATTGTCGCGCAGGGCCTGGGGCTCCACGCTGTTGCCCAGCTTCGCGGCTTCCGCAATGAGGGTCAGGGCGTCCCAGGCATGGCCGCCAAAGGTGGAGACCGGGGACTTGAACGTGTCTTCGTATTCCTTGCTGTACCCGACCACCACCGCCTTTTGCGGATGGTCCGCCGGGATCTGCTCGGCCACGATCAGCCGGCCGGCCGGCAGCAACAAGCCTTCGGCGGCGTCCCCGGCCAGTTCGATGAACTTTTTGGAGGCCACGCCGTGGCTCTGGTACAGCGGGATGGTAATGCCCAGCTGCTGCCGGTTGCGGGCCACCACGGCCGGGCCGGGGTTGGTGCCCCAGCAGATGATGGCGTCGGGGTTTTTGTCCTTGATGGCCGTGAGCTGGGCGGTCATGTCCGTATCTTTGGGGCCGAAGACCTCGTCGGCCACCAGCTCGAAGCCCTGGGCGGGCAGGAGCTGCTGCAGCACCTCGCGGCCGGCCTGACCAAAGCCGTCACTCACGGTGATGATGGCGATTTTCTGCATTCCCTTGGCCTTGGCGTCCTGGAGGATGCGCTCTGCGGCATGCCGGTCGGACGGGGCGACCTTGAAGACCCAGGGATTGACCGGAGAGGTGATCTTTTCCGCGGCGGACATGGAAATGAGCGGCACCTTGGCCGGCTCGAACTTGGACATCACGGCCAGGGTGTTGCCCGAGGTGGTGGGTCCGATGACGGCCACGACCTTGTCCTTTTTCAGGAGCTTGTCCACGGCCAGGACGCACTTGTTCACGTCGGTTTCGTCGTCGTAGATCACCAGTTCGACGGGCCGGCCGAGCACGCCGCCCTTGGCGTTGATGGCTGCGGCCACCATCTCGGCGGTGTTCTTCTCCGGCTCGCCCAAAAAGGCAGCCGGGCCGCTGGCCGAGACTACCACGCCGATCTTGACCGGATCGGCAGCCCAGGCAGCCACGGTGGAACAGAGAAACAGGTGCACAACCAGCAACAGGAACGGCAAGGCGCGGAAACGCATGACGGGTTCCCCCTCTGTGTAAGAGAGCCTGAAACGTGGAAAAACGCAGTACGCAGCCTCAAACCTCGTAGGCCGGGTGGGCCGGGTTGGTTAGGGATAGCCGGGATCCGGCGGCAGATTGCGCTTGCTGGCCGCAGCCTTGGCCAGCACGTCGCAGCGTTCGTTTTCCGGGTGGCCGGCATGGCCTTCCACCCAGTGCATGGTCACCTTGTGGCGGCTGAGCAGGGTATCCAGCTGCCGCCACAGGTCCTGGTTCTTGACGGGTTTTTTGTCCGCCGTGAGCCAGCCGCGGCGCTTCCAGCCGGCCAGCCATTTTTTCTCGATGCCGTCGCGCAGGTAGCGGGAGTCGGTATAAAGCTGCACCGTACAGTCGCGCTTGAGGGAATCCAGGGCCATGATGGCCGCGAGCATTTCCATGCGATTGTTGGTGGTCAGGCTGTGGCCACCGCTCATTTCCTTGCTGTGGCCATTCCAGCGGAAAATGGCGGCCCAGCCGCCGGGGCCGGGATTGCCCAGGCAGGAGCCGTCCGTGTAAATGATCACCGGCCCTTCGCCGGCGCAGGTCACTGTCATGGAGCTGCCGCACTTTGGTTGAGGAGGGTGTCCCAGAGGGTGGAAAGGGCCAGGATCAGGCCCTTGGGCCAGGAGCCGTCGTCAAAATACGGGGGAAAGTGGTCCTGGCGCAGGGAGGCGAGGGTTTCCTCACCAAGTGCTCTCGCTGCCAGGGGGGGCACCTGCAGGACCACTTCACGCGTGGCTGGATTGATGCCCAGGAAGATGACGCCGGGATCCGGCGCCGGGGGCTTGATGGCGTTGGCGTCGTTGGTCACGGCCAGGCGCACCTCCAGGCCGAATTCCTCCTTGAACATCTTGGAGAACTGCAGCAGTGCGTCTTTTTGATCGGCCGTGAGCATGCCGGTGGCGTCGTAAATGGTCTCGTTGGTTTTGAGACGATCTATGTGCCGCTGGGTGTTCCACTGGAACAACAGCACACAGGCCGCGAACACGGCCGCCAGGCCCAGCATGCGGGCGATGCGTTCGCTGGCGCTGCCACCGCGGACCAGCGGGCCGCGGAAGTGTCGAAAGCTTCCGAAAAACACCATAGGCTCTTCCCTGTTGCATGAACGGAATGGGGAAGCCCTATCATCCTCCGCGCAAGGCTTCAATGGGATGCAGCCGGGCTGCCTCGCGCGCCGGCTTGAGTCCGAAGAGCACGCCCACCGTCAGGCTGGCGGCCAGAGCCAGCACGCCGATCTTCCAGGAAAGGACGATGGTCAGGATCTCATAGCGGGTCAGAATCTCGCCAATGCCAATGCCCAGGCCCACGCCCAGCACTGCGCCAAACAGGGTCAGGGCCACTGCCTCAGCCAGAAACTGCAGGGTTATGTGCCATGATTTCGCGCCCATGGCCCGCTTGAGCCCCACTTCCTGCTGGCGCTCCTTGACACTGAGATAGAACAGATTGGCCAGCACAAAGCCGCCCACCAGCAGCGAGACCGTGGCCGTGATGCCCAGAAAGGCCACCAGACTGCCCTGGAGCATGCTCAGGAACTTGAGGATTTCATCCGCTGAAATGATGGTGAAGTCGTCGGCTTCGCCTTCTTCCAGCTGATGCAGATGCCGCAGCAGGGAGCGGACATTTTCCATGTGCGTGGGCATGAGTTCCGGGTTGTGGAACTTGATGCGCAGGGCGCGGAAGTATTTGCGGTCCAGATTGTAGCGCTGGGTCAGGGTGGTCAGGGGGATGATGACCCGGCTGTCCACGGGCATGCCGCCGCTGGCGGAGCCGCGTTCGGCCAGCCGGCCGACGATCTGTACAGGCAGGTTGTTGGCAAAAATGGTCTGGCCCAGCGGATTCTCGTTGGGAAACAGCAGCTGGACGATGGTTTCGCCCACCAGGGCCACCTTGGCGGCCTGGCGGACGTCTTCCTCCCGCAGGTCGCGGCCTTCGGCCATGGGCCAGTCCCAGGCCTGGGCGTAATCCGCCGTGGCGCCCACCAGGTTGGGCAGGTCCATGTTCCGGTTGCCGTGGCGCAGGGTGACCTTGTTCATGATGGAGCGCATGGGGATGACGAGATAGGCGCCGGGCAGGGAATCCCGCATGGCTTTGGCGTCGTCCCAGGTCAGGGTCATGGAGCGTCGCCCCGAGGGGCCGGAACGTATGTCACCTCCGAAGATGAGCACTGCATCCACGCCAAAGGTGGCCACCACCTCGCGGGCCTGCTTGTCCGCACCGTCCACGGCAGCCACGATCAGCGTGAGCGAGGCTATGCCCAGGGCCACGGCCAGGGCCACAAAGACCGTGCGCAGGCGAAAAGCGTTCACCGCAGTGAAGGCCATGCCAAGGATGCGGAAGAAGATGGCCAGACGATACACGGCAGTCAGTTCCCGCTGCGTGCATCGCCCACGATGCGGCCGTCTTCCATGTGCAGCCTGCGGCGGGCGTAGGCTGCGACGTTGGGGTCGTGGGTGACCAGAATCACCGTGGCGCCCTGCTCGTTGATGGTGGCGAACAACTGCAGGATTTCCTCGGTGGTGCGGGAATCCAGCTGGCCGGTGGGTTCGTCGGCCAGGAGCAGGGAGGGGCCGTTCACCAGGGCCCTGGCCAGGGCCACCCGCTGCTGCTGCCCGCCGGAAAGCTGGCTGGGCTTGTGGTGCATGCGGTCGCTCAGGCCCACCATCTGCAACAGTTCCCTGGCCCGCTGCTGCAGCTGGCGCTGGGGGGTGCTGGTGTACAGGCCGGGCATGAGCACGTTGTCCAGGGCCGTGGCGTACGGGATGAGGTAAAAGCTCTGGAACACGAAGCCGATATGCCGGCTGCGCAGGGTGGAGAGGGTATCGTCCGACTGGTGCGACACATCCTTGCCCAGCAGCTTGTACGACCCGGTGCTGACGCGGTCCAGGAGCCCGAGAATATGCAGCAGGGTGGACTTGCCAGAGCCGGACGTGCCCTGCAGCGCCGCAAACTCGCCGGGCGCGACCTGCAGGTTGATGTCCTGCAGCACGGTGACGGTCCCATTGCCATTGGCTGCCGGGTCCTCTTCATGCTCGACAGGGCCGCTGCGGGCAAAGGACCGGGAGACCTGACTGAGTTCGATGACGGGCGAGACAGTGGCGTTCATCGATTGCCGCCACCTCCGCCGCCCGGGGGCGGACCGGGAGGCGGACCGCCAGGATGCCCGCCGCCCGACTGGCTGGTACTGGCCGCCGCTTTTTTGTTCTGCGGCACCACCACCTGCGTGGCCACCACCTCGCCCTCGGCAAAGCCGCCCAGCACCTCGCTGTACGAGGGTCCGCGCAGGCCCAGGGTAAAGTCAGTGCCCTCGCGGCGCAGCGTGGTGACCCGCTGCGTGGCGTTGCCGCCTGCGCCGGGTACGGCCGCGGCAGGATTGATCACGTAGACCACATTCTTGCTGTCCACCCATTTGAGGGCCGTGTTGGGCAGGGCCAGAACACCTGGCTTTTCCCTGACCACTACGCGGCACTGGGTGGTCATCTCCGGCCGCAACCGCGTGGCCTGCTCCGGGGTGATGTGGCAAAGCACCTGATAATAGACAATGCTGTCGCGGATTTCCGGGATGGGATAGATCTGCTCGACCTTGGTGGTGAAAATGTCGTCAGGGTAGGCGTCCACGGTGAATTCCACCTGCTGGCCCGGCACCACGCGGCCGATGTCCGTCTCATCCATGTAGATCCACATTTCCAGGCGCGAGGGGTCGATGACTGTGATCAGATTCACCGCCTGCAGCCCGGCGACCACGGTCTCACCCTCCTGCGAGGTGACGTTGCCCACCACGCCGGTGAGGGGTGAATAAATTCTGTGATATGACAGGCGGATGTTCACGGCTTCCAGCTCGGCCCGGGCTGTGGCCAGGGCGGCATCGTTCACGGTCATGCTCCGCTCGGCGTCTTCCACGGTGTTCGGGTCGATGGCTTTGCCGCGCAGCAGATCGCGCTGGCGGGTCAGGTAGCGGCGGGAATAGTCCAGCTCGGCCTCGTAGCGGCGGATGTTGGCCTCCAGCTGACGCTTCTGGGCCTGCAGCTCACGATCGTCCACCTGGGCAATGAGCTCGCCCTTCTGCACGGGATCGCCAATGCGATAGGGCAGGTTGGTGATGCGGCCGTCGGCCTGCACGCCAATCTTGACCACCGCGCCAACCTGGCTCTTGACGATGCCCGTGGCCTCCAGAACCTCGCGAATGTCTCGCTTGCCCAGGGTTTCCGTGGCCAGTACCTGCGGTTGCGGCGGGCCCTTGCGTTCCTGCCACCACCACCACCCGCCACCCACGGCCCCGGCCAAAAGCAAAAGAAGGAGAAGTGTGCGCATATCGCCGGCACATTAGTGCGAATCACATCCCAGGGGAAGAGGGGAACGTGTGAAGGGTTGGTAAGGATGGGTAAAAGGGGGGAGAAGCTTGTCTCAACTGGACACGAGACATCAGAGCTTGTATCAAGCGTTTTGGCGATTCGATTGATACAAACATTTTTGTCGCGTTTTCACGTGAGACAAACATGCTGCCATTTTTGCCGCGTTTTCTCCCGTTTGACGATCTGGATCTGGGGCTGGCCTTGCGCGTCATTGTGCAGGCCAACAGCGCGCTGGCCATGTTCAAGGGGACGTTGATCGGCGTACCCAACCCGGAGGTGCTGCTTGCGCCGCTGACCATGAAAGAAGCCGTGCTTTCGTCGCGGATTGAAGGCACGCAGGCGACCGTGGGCGATGTGTTCCGCTACGAGGCAGGCGAGACTCCCACGCAGGAGTCGCGCCGCAATGACGTGTTCGAGATCATTAACTATCGCAAGGCGCTGCATATTGCCCAGGAAGAACTGAAAACGAGACCGTTCTCGCTCAATCTGTTGAAGCGACTGCATGAGATATTGCTGGACAGCGTCCGCGGGCGTCACAAGGCCCGGGGACAGTTCCGCACCGTGCAGAATTGGATCGGCGGTGCCGGCACCACCATGGAGCAGGCGCAGTTCGTGCCTCCGGAACCATTGCGGGTGCCGGAGCTGCTCAACAACTGGGAATCGTATTATCATTATGACGAGGTGGACGCCCTGGTGCAGCTGGCCATCGTCCATGCCCAGTTCGAAATCATCCACCCGTTTCTGGATGGCAATGGCCGTCTCGGGCGCATTCTGGTGCCGCTCTTTTTGTACGAGAAAGGTCTGCTTGCAAGTCCTGTGTTCTACATCTCCGCGTACCTGGAGGAACATCGGGAAAAATACATCGAGCAGCTCAGACAGCTGGACAACACACCGGAAAGCTGGCTGCGGTGGATTGTGTTTTTTATGAACGCAATTCGGGCCCAGGCGCAAAAGAACACGGAAACGGCCATGGCAGTCATGCAACTGTATGCCAGACTCAAAGAGCGGGTAATCGAGTGCACGCGGTCGCAGTATGCGGTGCCGTTGCTGGATCAATGCTTTCGCCGACCGGTCTTTACCAGTGCGCAGATTGCTCTCGGTCCTGGCGGCCCGACCTATGCCAGCATAAGCAAAATGCTGCTCAATCTGCGAGAGGCAGGGGTGCTCCAGGTCGTCCGCGAGGGCAGCGGTCGGCGTCCGCAGATCTTCTCCCTGCACGAGCTGGTGAGCATGTGCGAGGCGTGAGGCCCTGGCCGCTGCGGCGTCCTCGCTTCCGGCTTCTCAGGAGGCCGGCGGAATATGTTACGCCCCCATCTCCCGAATCTTCCTCGCGTACAGATCCCGCAGGGCCGTCACGTAGCTGGGGTCCATTTTGCCTTTCCAGGTCTCGATTTCCAGGAAGCGTTTGGGGAGCCTGACCTGTTCGGGCTGGTAGCCGCTCTGGAGTTTGAGCCGCCAGCGGGTGCGACGGATGGCTTCCACACTGGCGTCCAGGTTTTCGGCCAGCTCGGGCTGGTCCGTGGCGAGGAGGGCGGCGTGAATACGTTCCTCGGTGTAGGCGCTGCGGGCAAAGAGGCAGGAAACCAGGGAATTGAGCATCACCCGGGCCTTTTCGTCCTGGATGAGGAAGTCCACGGCCTTTTCGGTGTCCTTGTCTTGGGTTTTCTGGTCGTAGCTGTAGCCGGCGGCGTCCAGGTGCGAGTAGCGGAAGCCCATGGCCTGGGAGATGAAGAAGTTCTCGCCCGTGGCATAGCCGGCCATCTCCTGGCCGAGCACACAGGCAAACTCTGCGCCGCCGTACACGGCTGCGGCCTTGAGCGCGCCCTGGGCCAGGTGGCGGTAGAAGTCGTTGCTGGCTAGGCTCAAGTGCACGCAGGCCAGGCGGTAGCTTTCCACGTCGTCCCATTTGAGGGGCACGAGGGTCTCACGCTCGGTGATCAGCCCCTTTTCGAAGGCCTCGGTAGCCCATGCCAGGGCCACGCCAGAGGAGATGGCGTCCAGGCCCTGCTTTTCCGCCTCGTCGAGCAGCACGAGGATCTTCCAGGCCTTGGTCATGCCCAGCATGGAGCCGTTGGCAAAGACGGTTTCGTGGTCATAGCCGACCTGCTTGTACAGGTAGTTGTGATCTTCGGCAAAAAGCTGGCGCAAGAGGCCGATGTGGATGCAGCCCACCGGGCAGCCGGCGCAGGCGGTCTTGCGCAGCAGGAGCTGCTCGGCAAAGCACTCGCCGGAGACGCCGTCGATGGCGCCTTCGTCGCTGGTGGCCTGGAGGTTGCGCCAGGGCAGGGCCCGCAGGCCGTTGAGCACGGCCATGTTGATGGGGGTTCCCAGGTCGTGGTACTTGCGCATCATGTCCGTGTCCGTCAGAACACTGTGGATATCCTTGTATAATTTGGGGTAGTCCTTGCTGGCTGGCAGGGGCAGGGACTTGTTGCCGGCAACGATGATGCCTTTGAGGTTTTTTGCGCCCATGACCGCCCCGGCGCCCAGGCGGCCGAAATGGCGGAAGGTGTCCACATTGATGCAGGCGAAGGCCGAGCGGTTCTCGCCGGCCGGGCCGATGCGCAGGGTGGAACGGTGGCCGGCGTTGGACTTGCCATAGCGCCGCAGGTGTTTGCCCGTGGTAAAGACGTCCATCCCCTGCATGAAGCTGACATCCTGAAACTCCACCCGGTTCGCGCCAGTCACCAGGCAGGTCAGCCGCGGGGCCGCGCCGGTGATGACCAGGGCATCCAGCCCGGAGAAGCGCAGGGAGAGCCCCAGACGCCCGCCGGCGTGGCTCTCGGCGTATTCCTCGGTGTATGGGCTCTTGAAGCCGCAGACGGTCTTGCTCATCAGCGGGAACCAGCCGGTCAGGGGGCCGATGGCGAAGATCAGCGGCTGGCTGGGGTCCAGGGCCGGCAGGGAGAGATCACCAAATTGCTGGTACAGCAACGCGGCAAGGCCGCAGCCGCCGAGGTGCTCGGCGCGGCCGGCCACCTCCAGAACCTGCCCCTTGCCTTGATCCATGCGAACGTGCAGGACGCGAAACATATTGGAACCCATAGTTATTTCTCCGAAAGGCTGCAGGCGTTCTGGTAGGGGGTGTCCGGAGCGCAAAAGGGCGAATCCTTTTCGGCCAGCTCCAGGCAGTCGTGGGGACAGTAGGCCACGCAGCGGCCGCAATGGAGGCACAGATAGGCCAGCCCGTCATCCGGGGAAATCATGATGGCGTCCACGGGGCAGGCCTCGGCGCAGGCGCCGCAGCGGATGCAGAGGGCCTGCTTGAGCTTGACGCCGCCACCCTGGCGCTGGGTGATGGCTTCCGTGGGGCAGGCCATGGCGCAGGGGGCAGGATCGCAGGCCACGCAGGTTTTGGCCTCAAAGCCGGTGGTGATGCCACCGGAAGAATGGATGCGGATGCCGCAGTTGGTCCAGGACAGTTGTTTGTACACCTGTCTTGCGCAGGCAAGGGAACAGGAATGGCAGCCGATGCAGCGTTCCATGCGGCTGGGGCGCAGTATTTTCATGAGCGGGCTCTCCTCTGGGCAGCTGTCGGGTGAGAACGTGGCGGCATCTTGTATGCCAGCGCATTATGACCTGTTGAAGTCAGTTGGTTGTACCAGATGCACTGTGCGCTGTGGGAAAGGGATATTCCAGCCGTGGTCGGTGCAGGATTGAGTGACCAGACGGGCCACCAGACGCTGCAGGCTCCAGTAGTCCCCGGCCAGCTCGCCGGAGAAGCCGGCATAGGCGGCGATGTTCAGGGAGGAGTCCGCCGCCTCCTTGAACTGTACGAACAGCCCGGTGAGTTTCGGGCCGTAACCAGCCTGCTCCAGGCCGGCACGCAGATCCATCTCCATCAGTCCGGGGATGTCTTCCAGGCTTTCGGCCTGCAGGGAATAATCAATGCCAATGACCACCAGATGCCCGAATCCTGTGGTCAGATTGCGTGGATTCTTGCCCAGATAGTCCGAGGCCGGGATGTGCAGGCGGTTGCCCCCGTACGCGTCAAGGATGACCAGCTCCGGCGTCTGCAGAATGACCTTGCCGAAGGTGCCGTCACTCAGCAGCACATAGTCCCCCTTGCGGGAGGGGAACCATTCCTCTTCGGCGTGTATGGGGCGGGAGGAAAGGGAGTACAGGTCGCTCAGGCGCAGGCGCACGGTGCCGCCCTGCAGGAGCGGGTTGACCAGGGTGGTGTAATAGTTGATGCGGCCGACCTTGAAGGGCAGGCCGTTGTACACGAGGCGTTCTCCCTCGCGCACGGCGCCCAGGTTGCACAGGAGTTTGACCTGTTCCGACAGCGTGGCGAGACTGTATTTGGCAGACCAGAGAATGCCCACCAGCAGCAGCACCGTGAGGCCGAGGAGCACCCAGTCCCCGGCGTTGTACAGAATGGCCAGCCCGACGAGGGTAGCGGCCAGGGTGCAGAGAAACGTGTAAATGACCGTGGCGGCGCGGAAGAACATGGAACGCTTGGCCCAGCGCTTGCCGTGGCCGGTGCGGAGCAGGAGCCGCAGGGCCAGACGCATGACCGCGAACACCAGCCCGCCCGCGCCCAGGGCCATAATAAGGTTCTTGCCCCGGCTGAGAAAGAAATTCTGGAACAGCCCGCGCAGCATGGACATGATGGAACTTTCCTCGGCCAGCTTTTCCTTGAGTTTGAGCTGGGTCACGCTCAGGGCGCTGGCGGCGCTGTCGCGCTTGTCTTGCCAGTCGTCAATGTAGGCGGCCAGACGTTTGGCGAGTTCCTTGTCCTTGGTTTCCTCCTTGAGGACGATCATGCGCTGCAGGCCGGCATCGATTTTGGGGAGCAGGAGGTTCAGGCGGTTGATCTCGGCACGCAACCGTTCGAGATCCCGCGGCCGGGCGGTGAGCTTTTTGAGTTCCGCGAGGATGGGCGCCATGAGCTCGCGCAGGTCCGCGCTCCAGTCCAGGCTGTCCTCATGCTGCTCGGCCAGGGCGTCCAGATCCACGCCGGCGGCCACCTGTTCAAAATTCTTCTGCCGCTCCCGCAGGGCTTTGGCCAGGGCGTCAATTCCCGACTCAATTTCCTGGCGCTGGGTCGTGGTGGCGGCAGCTTTCAGCCGTTTTTCCTGCTCCTTGATGGAGGCGCGCAGGCTGTCCATGGCGTCCACCAGGGTCAGCAGGGTGGCGTTGACTTCCACCTGCACATCCTCTGGTTCCACCAGCTCCTCGGCGGGCAGGGGTGCCGAGGCATTGGCCGGCTCGGAGGCGTTGGCCGGCTCCGTGGCCGGCGCTGCGACAGGTTCCCTGGCTTGCTCTTTGGCTTGTGTCGTCGCCGGCTTTGTTGCCGGCTTTGTGGTGTTTGCGGCGGGGGGCGCCTCGGCGGCAGGCTGGGTGTCGTTTTGCGCAAGGCAAACGCCGTGCAGCACAAGCAGGCAGACAAGCACGACTGGCAGGAGGAAGGAAGGGAGGACTCGCATGGCAGGGACCCGGTGGCAGCTGAGCTAGGGTGACGGGAAATGAGGCATGGAATTATTCACAATACCCGGCAAAAGCATCCAGGTAAAGAGAATGGCATTGCATATTGCATTGCGGTCTTGTAATGGAAAGGGTTGCGGGGCGGGTTGACTTCGATCGTTGAATCGAGTACCCCTCACCCTCTTTCATCCCGCGCCCCGGAACTGCCGGGGAATCTTCGGGCGGGAGCAACCCGGTTTTATTGAGCCGGCCCCAGGGATCGCATGTTCGAGAGCCTTTCCGATCGCTTGAGCGACGTCTTCAAACGCTTCCGCGGCCAGGGCCGCCTGGATGAGTCAAACATCCAGGAGGGCCTGCGCGAGGTGCGTCTGGCGCTTCTGGAAGCCGACGTCAACTTCAAGGTGGTCAAGGAATTCATCGACCGCATCCGGGAACGCTGCCTTGGTGTGGAGGTGATGAAAAGCCTCACCCCTGGCCAGCAGGTGGTCAAGATCGTCCATGACGAGATGGTCGAGCTTCTGGGCGGCCAGTCCACGGATCTGGTCTTTGCCAAAGGTGCGCCCACCATCTTCATGATGGTCGGCCTGCAGGGCTCGGGCAAGACCACCACCACGGGCAAGCTGGCCAACCTGCTCAGGAGACAAGGGAAAAAGCCCCTGATGGTCCCGGCGGACGTCTACCGCCCTGCGGCCATCGAGCAGCTGCACACCCTGGCCCGGCAGCTCAATGTTCCTTCCTTCAATTCCTCCGCGGATCAGAATCCCGTGGATATCGCCCGCGCGGCCGTGGCTCAGGCCGTGGAGCAGGGGCACGACGTGGTCCTGCTGGACACCGCCGGCCGTCTGCACATCGACGAGCCCCTGATGCAGGAGCTGGCCAACATCAAGGCCGCCGTCGGACCGCAGGAAATCCTCTTTGTGGCCGACGCCATGACCGGCCAGGAAGCCGTGAACATCGCCCAGAGCTTCAACGAGCGGCTGGACGTCTCCGGCGTGGTCCTGACCAAGATGGATGGCGATGCCCGCGGCGGCGCAGCCCTCTCCATCAAGCGCGTGCTGGGCAAGCCGGTCAAGCTCGTGGGCATGGGCGAGAAGCTCTCCGATCTGGAAGTCTTCCACCCCGACCGCGCCGCCGGCCGCATCCTGGGCATGGGCGACGTGCTCTCCCTCATCGAAAAAGCCCAGGAAGCCATGGACGAGCAGGACGCCATGGCCATGGGCGAAAAGATGATGCGCGCGGAGTTCGACTTTGAAGACTTCCGCAAGCAGATGCGCCAGCTCAAGAAGCTCGGCTCCCTGGACGGGTTGATGAAGCTCATCCCCGGCATGGGCGACCTGCGCAAGAAGCTGGGCGACATGGCCCCGCCGGACAAGGAGCTGGTCAAGGTGGAAGCCATGATCAATTCCATGACCGTGCAGGAACGTCGCCAGCCCAAGCTGCTGGAAAACGCCTCCCGCCAGCGCCGCGTGGCCCGCGGCTCCGGCCGCAGCGAGCAGGAAGTCGCCGCGCTGCTGACCAACTTCTTCGGCATGCAGAAAATGATGCAGCAGATGATGGGCGGCGGCGGCAAGAAAGGCAAAAAAGGGATGCTGCCCCAGATGCCCCGCATGCCCAAGGGCATGGGCGGCCTGGCCCGCGGCCTTTCCGGCGGCGCACCCAAGCTGCCCGGCGGTATGGGCGGCATGCCAGGCATGGAAGGCTTGGGCGGTATGGGAGGCATGCCCGGTATGGGAGGCATGCCCGGCATGCCCGGCATGGGAGACCAGCCCGCACAGCCCAAAAGTTCGTTCACCAAAAAGAAGAAGTCCACGCGCAAAAAGCGCAAGAAATAATTCCTGTTATTCACTCAAGGAGACCGCAATGGCCGTCAAGATCCGCCTCACCCGCATGGGTTCCAAAAAGCGCCCCTTCTACCGCATCGTCGCCATGGACGTCGAGTCCCGCCGCGATGGTCGTGCCCTGGACATCCTGGGCTTCTACAACCCCATGGTCAGCCCCGCCGTGGTCAACATGGACCAGGAAAAGCTTGCCAAGTGGCTGGACCAGGGCGCCGAGCCCACGGACACCGTCAAGTCCCTCATCAAGCAAGCCAAAAAGGCTTCCGCCTAGTCGCTGCGGCCAGTCCTGACCGGCTGGCCGGGCGACGGCGCACGAGGCACGCATGTCCGATTCCATGCAGACCTTCATCGACTATGTCGCCCGCTCCCTGGTGGACGAACCCGAGGCCGTGCAGGTGACGGTGAAACCCGGCGAACAGGCGGACGTCATCGAACTCACCGTGGCCAAGGACGACCTCGGCAAGGTCATCGGCCGCCAGGGACGCACCGCCAAGGCCATCCGCACCGTGCTCTCGGCCATCTCCGTACGGGAGAAACGCCGGGCCGTGCTGGAAATCCTGGAATAGCGCCCCTCCGGGCGCACGGGACGGCTACGGGTCATGGCCTCGCGTCTTGTTCTGGGCCGGGTGCTCAAGCCCCACGGCGTGCGCGGCGAGCTGAAATGCGCCTGCTACGCCGAGGAGCCCGGGGATTTTCTGGCTCTCAAACGCGTCTGGCTGGCGCGCGGTTCCGCCGCGCCCCGGCCTTTCGTCGTGCGCAAGGCCCGCTGGGCCGCGCCGGGAGAGGCGGCAGCCCTGCTGCTGGTGGAAGGCATTGACGACCGGACCCAGGCCGAAGCCTGGCGAGAGGCGGACATCCTCGTGGATGCGGCCGACCTGCCCGCACCCGAGGAGGACGAGGTCTACATTGAAGACCTCCTCGGCGCCGAAGTGGTGCTGGAAGACGGCGTCGTCCTGGGCGTGTTCGACCACCTCCTGGAAACGGCGGACGAGTACGACGTCTGGGCCATCCGTACTCCTGCAGGAGAGGAAATTCTCTTTCCTGCCCACGAGGATTTTCTTGTGGAAGTGGATGCGGACGCCCGACGCATCGTGATAGATCCTCCCCCAGGGCTGGTGGACGTCTATCTGGAACAGACCCGGAGCGACCCGCCGGCCAAGGAGACCCGCCATGGATTCGACGCCCCAGCACAGCACCCACGGCAACGGGATGGACAGCGGGCCAGCCGACCGGACAATCGGAAACGGAAGACTCCCTGACGACATCGTCGTCTCCAGCTGGGAAGAGCTTTGCGAACGGGTGTACGACCATAGCTGGCAGCCGGATATCCAGCATTTTCGCGCCAATTACGTCTTTCGCGGCCTTTCGGATATCGACTACCCCCTGTGCACCAGCCTCCAGCGCCTGGGCGGCCCGTACCCTGACCTGGAATACCACCTGCTGCGCAACTTCAAGAAATACGGCACCACAGACAGTCGCGAAGGCGCCCAGTCCGATTGGTGGTGGTGGGCTGTGGCCCAGCATCATGGCCTGCCCACCCGGCTCCTGGACTGGACCTATTCTCCCTTCGTGGCCATGCATTTCGCCACCGCCAACATGGGGCAGTACGATCGCGACGGCGTCATCTGGGCCATGGAATTCGTCAAAACCCAGCAGCTCCTGCCGGCCTGCTTGCGGACCATCCTGGGCGAGGCCGGGGCCAAGGTCTTTACCGTGGGCATGCTGGAACGCGCCGTCCGCCGCATCGGCGATCTGGCCTCCCAGCCGCGGGAGTTGGGTGAGGGCGACCGGCCATATTGCCTGTTCTTTGAGCCACCCTCTCTGGATGCGCGCATCGTCAACCAGTTCGCGCTGTTCTCTGTGCTTTCCGACGTGACCATGCGCCTGGACGACTGGCTGCTCCAATATCCGTATCTCTGGCGGCGCATCGTCATTCCCAAGGAACTCAAGTGGGAAGTGCGCGACAAGCTGGATCAGGCCAACATCACCGAGCGCATCCTGCTCCCCGGCCTGGATGGCCTGGCCATCTGGCTGACCCGGCACTACAGCCCCGGCGCACCACGCACCCGCTGACCAATACCATGCATTTCACCTGCATCACACTGTTTCCGGAGTTCTTCACCTCCCCCATGGCCTGTGCCCTCATGGGCAAGGGCGTGGAAAAAGGGTTGATTTCCTTCGCCACGGTCAATCCGCGGGAGTTCGTCACCGGCAATTACAAGGCCGTGGACGATCGCCCCTACGGCGGCGGGCCCGGCATGGTCATGCAGCTGGATCCGCTCTGCCAGGCCATTGATTCCATTCCCAATCCCGGCCCCATTGTGCTGCTCAGCCCTCGCGGCAAACCGTTCACCCAGGCCATGGCCCGGGAGCTGGCTGCCCAGCCGTCCCTGACCATCCTCTGCGGCCGCTACGAAGGCGTGGACGCCCGGCTGGGTGCGCTGCATCCCATTGTGGAAGTGAGCCTGGGGGATTACGTCCTCAATGGCGGCGAGGCTGCGGCGCTGTGCCTGATGGAAGCCGTGGCCCGGCTGACCCCCGGTTTCATGGGCAAGGACGAGAGCGGCGAGGAGGAAAGCTTTTCCCATGGTCTTCTGGAATATCCGCACTATACGCGACCCGAGGACTACGCCGGCCAGCGCGTGCCCGAGGTGCTCCTGGGCGGGGATCATGGCGCGGTCAGCCTCTGGCGGCGGCAGGAATCCCTGCGGACCACCCTGGAGCGCCGGCCGGATCTGCTGGCATCCGCGGCCCTGACCGCGACGGATTACGAATACCTTCGCAGCCTGGAACAGACGCCGTCACGTCGCAAGCTGGGGAGAAATTTACATATTTTGCATGTGCACTCCCCGGTTCGGCTCAAAGAGGGACGAACCGGCACTGCGTCCTTGACCACCTTTGACATCCATGATATCGGTCGCGTTTCCTGTTGCTACGGGGTGGCTGATGTCACGGTGATTACGCCGTTGGAGGACCAGCAGGAGCTGGCCCACCGGGTGTTGGGTCACTGGACCATTGGCGCGGGCGGTCGGGTAAATGCCCACCGCGCCCAGGCGCTCTCCCGGGTTCGCGTGGCGGCTTCGCTGGAAGCAGCCCTGCGGATGGTGGAGGAGGCTGCGGGCCGGCCGCCGCGGGTGCTGGCCACCAGCGCCCTGGCCGAGGCGCCGCGGCGCTACAGGAAGATGTGGCCGGTGCTGGTTTCGTTTGACGAGGCCAGACGCTGGCTGGAAGAGGCGCCGGTATGTCTGCTGCTGGGCGCAGGGCACGGGCTTGCTCCCGAGGCCATGTGTGCGGCGCAGGGCATGCTGCCGCCCGTTCGTCCGTTGGACGCCTACAACCACCTCCCGGTGCGCGCGGCGGCCACGGCGGTTCTGGATCGCCTGCTCCAGGACGTGTGGTGAGTCGAGTGCGCAGGCGATGTGCCGGGTAACGATGCAACGTTTCGGGTCCACGACGCCCGTTTTTTCAGAAGGAGACCGACCATGGATATCATCAGCAAGATTGAACGCGAACACATGCGCGTGGATCTGCCCAAATTCCGTCCCGGCGACACCGTGAAGGTGCACCTGCGCATCATCGAAGGCGAAAAGGAACGCATCCAGGTCTTCCAGGGCGCGGTGCTGCGCATCAAGCGCGGCACCACCACCTCCACCTTCACCGTCCGCAAGACCTCTGATGGTGTGGGCGTGGAGCGCGTGTTCCCCTTCCACACCCCGGCCATCGAGCGCGTGGAAGTGATCAGCGAAGGCAAGGTCCGCCGCAGCCGCCTGTACTACCTGCGCGGCCTCAAGGGCAAGGCTGCCAAGATCAAGACCAAGAATCAGTGGGACTAGGCCGCGGCCCTCGGGCCTGCTGGTCTGTTGTTCCACCGGTTTTGCACGCCGTTCGCCATGGCTCGGCCACGCGCCACGACGCCTCCTTTTTCAGGGACTTTGTCTCATGGGAAGGACGTGTCGCAGTGCGGGGCTGCGCCATGGCAGTCTTTTGTCGCGCCCCTGCTGGAACGGCACCCCGGCCCCTTTGCCGGGGTGGACGAGGCCGGCCGGGGTTGCCTGGCCGGGCCGGTGGTCGCGGCGGCGGCGGTGTTTGCCCCAACGTTTGATTTTTCCCGCCTGCCCGGTCTGGACGACTCCAAGCAGGTCCGGGCCGAGGTGCGCCAGCGTCTGGCCGGGGAGATCAAATCCCAGTGTCTGGCCTGGGCCGTGGGTTTTTCCTGGCCGCGGGAGATCGAGGCCGTGAACATCCTGCAGGCCACCCTCCGGGCCATGGCGCGTGCCGTGCGGCGGCTCAAGACCTCGCCAGGATTTCTGGCTGTGGATGGCAACAGGACCATCCCCCAGTTTCCGCTGCCGCAGCAGGCCATTGTGGATGGCGATGCCCTCATTCCGGCCATCGCCGCCGCCTCCATCCTGGCCAAAACCACCCGGGACCGGGTCATGCTCGCCCTGGACACCCGCCATCCCGGCTACGGCTTTGCCGGCCACAAAGGCTATGGCTCCGCGGCGCACCGCGCGGCCATCAAGGCCCTGGGCCCCTGCCCACAGCACCGCATGACCTTTCGCGGCGTGCGGCCCGGGGGGGATGGCCAGCTGTGCCTGCCCGGTCTCTGAGCCCGCACCTGCAGCTGGGCCGGGAGGGAGAGGCCGCCGCGGCCCGGTTTCTCGCCGCCGCGGGCTTGCGCGTGCTGGATCGCAACTGGCGCGAGGGGCGGCTGGAGCTGGATCTCGTCTGTGAGGCTCCCGATGGCACGGTGGTCTTCGTGGAAGTGCGCACGCGGGCCGACGCTGCGCATGGGGACCCGGCCGAAACAGTGACCCTGGTCAAGCAGCGCCAGCTGATCAAGGCCGCCGGGGCCTGGCTTTCGGCGCACGACAGCTGGGGGCGCCCGTGCCGGTTTGACGTGCTGGCTGTCCGCAACCGGCAGGAACCTTTCAGCATCACGCATCATCCGCATGCGTTCGAGGTCGCCGATGCTTTGGATCGTGGCCACACCCATTGGCAACCTTGGTGATATCTCGGCCCGCGCCCTGGAGATTCTGGGCAAGGCAGAGGTGGTTCTGGCCGAGGATACCCGACGCACGGGCATGCTCTTTGCCAGGCTGGGCCTGCCTTCGCCGCGATTTCTGAGTTTTTACGAGCACAATGAGGAGTCGCGCATCGAACAGGCCCTGGCCCTGCTGGAAGAGGGCAGGGAGGTGGCCCTGGTAAGCGATGCCGGCACGCCGCTGTTGGCCGATCCGGGCTACCGGCTGGTGCGGGCCTGCCGGGAGCGGGGGCTGGCGGTTTCGCCTGTGCCGGGACCGTCGGCGATTCTGGCGGCCTTGTCAGCTTCCGGTTTGCCGCCGTATCCATTCGTATTTCTGGGATTTCCCCCGCGGAAGGCCTCGGAGCGCCGCGAGATGTTCCGGCCATACGCCACCCTGCCGGCCACCCTGGTGTTTTTTGAGCGGGGCAGCCGGGTGCAGGAGACGCTGATCCAGGCGCGGGAAATCCTCGGAGAGCGTGAATGTTGTGTGGCCAGGGAATTGACCAAGCTGCACGAGGAGTTTATCCTGACCTCCCTGGATGCATGGCTTGCCACGCCGCAGGAAGATCAGGACCATAGCCGTCAGGAGAGTACGCAGGACGTGCGGGGCGAGGCCACCGTGGTCATCGGTCCGCCGCGGCAGGAAGCTGCCACCACCCGGACGGCGGACAGCGAGGTGGATCACCTGCTCGCCGCCGCGCGCGAGGCAGGCTGCAAGCCCCGGGAAGCCGCCAAACGAGTCCAGGCGGCTGTCTCTGGATGGACGGCCAAGGAACTCTATGAACGTGTCCACCGCCTCACGTCCGACTGAGCCGCAATCCGCCAAGGCGTCGCAAGGCGCGGGCGGGGCCTGCGCGTCGAATGAGGCAGGAGGCTCGGGCACACGGGGCGCCGCGGGCCAGGCCGGGATGGCGGGCATGCCCTCAGAGTCTGTACCGCCAGCTGGCGCCACTTCCGAGCCACTTCCCGAGGGGACTCCAGGGGCCAGATTGGGCCGGGCGCTGGCGCGATGTTTCTTGCGCTCGTACATGGTGGCCGCAGCCTTCAACACGCGCGGCATGCAGAATGTGGGATTGATTTACGCCATGGAGCCGGGCCTGCAGGTTATTTATTCTGATCCGAATGCCCGGCGCGATGCGCGGCAGCGCTATGTGGCGCATTACAATTCCCACCCGTTTTGGACGCCGTTGCTGGTGGGCGTGTTTCTTTCTCTGGAAGACAAGATTGCCAAAGGGCTTTTTCCCCCGCAGGTGCTGACCACGGTCAAGGACACCACAGTCTACACGCTCTCCGCCATCGGCGATTCGCTGTTTTCGGGGAGCCTGCTGGTGTTCTGGTCTTTGTCCACGGCCTGTCTGGTGGCAGGTGAGTGCGAAACGCTGGCCCTGCTCTGGGGGCTGGCCTGGTTTTTCGGGCTGCATGCCTTCAAGTTCATCACCTTTTGGGTGGGATTCAAGGAAGGCCTGAAGTTTCTGACGAGGCTGAAGCGCTGGCGGCTCATCGACTGGGCCCAGCGCCTGAAATATGGCAACGCCGTGCTCCTGGCGCTGTTCTTGCATCTTTCCTGGCCCGGAGAGATGCTGGTTGGCTCCTGGTTCATGAGCGTGGCGGTGGTGGGTGCTGCGGCTGTGGCCGTCTATTACGGCGGCATCGGTCGGGAAGTGATTGCGCTGCTTGTGCTCACGGCGGCCACGGCGTTGCCGCTGCTGCTGGTGTGATCCGCTGGCCCAGCGCCAGGCGCCGCCAAGGCAACCGATTGAAATGAGAACGGAACGCAGCAGAACCGCCACTGGAATACACCTGGTACCGGGGGGCTGGGGCCCGCGCCCTGACCGTTTGGACTGCAACAGGACGACTCCGTAGACGACCGCCATGATCGAATCGCCGCCTTCCTCCCCCGCAGCAGGTGCATGCTCCGACAACGGAGCCTGCGTCTGCAATGTGCATGTACTGAACGAACTGGGGCTGCACGCCCGCCCGGCGGCAGTGCTGGCTCAGGAAGCCCAGAAATTTCAATCGGATATCCAGATTAGGCTGGAGGATCAGGAAGTGGATGCCAAGTCCATCCTCGATATCCTCTCCCTGGCCGCCTCTCGCGGCAGCGAGCTGGAGCTCATGGCCCGCGGCGTGGATGCCCGGGAAGCCGTGGACCGCCTCTCTCATTGCTTTTCGACCAGATTTGGCGAGGAAAAATAGTGGCCAGAAAGGTGCTTAAAGGCATTCCGGTGTCGGCGGGCGTGTCTGTGGGGCGGGCGCTCTTCGTCAACCGCAGCCGCTTCGCCCAGATTCCGCGCGAAGCCATTCCCGACGATCTGAAGAAGTTCGAAAACGCCCGTCTGGAACTGGCCTTCCAGCGGGTGCGCGAGGAGCTTTCCGCCGCCCGCGGCAAGGTGCCCAAGGAGTTGCAGGAGCACGCGGCCATCATCGACACGCACCTGATGATCAGCCAGGACCCCAAGCTCCTGCGCAGCGCCCAGAAAATCGTCAACGAGATGGGTATTACCGCGGAATGGGGCCTGGAAAAGGCCGTGGACCAGATTGCCCAGGCCTTTGCCGCCATTGACGATGCCTACATCCGCGAGCGCATCCAGGATGTCCGCCTGGTTTCCCGCCGGATCATGGACAAGCTGCTCGGCCAGCCGCATGCCCAGGTGGATCCATCCGCCCGGCTGGACACCAACGCCCGCTTTGTGATGATGGCCCACGACCTCACGCCGGCCGACACCATCGGGCTGGATATTTCCAAGATCATGTCCCTGGCCACGGTGCAGGGGGGCAAGACGTCGCACACAGGCATCCTTGCAAGATCCTTGCAGATCCCTGCCCTGGTGGGCGTGGAGGGGCTGGAAGAGGAGGTTGCCGACGGCGATCTGGTCATCCTCGACGGCCTCAAGGGCAGCATCCTTGTGGATCCCAACGAGGACGAACTGGCCTACTACTCCGATCTGAAATATCAGTTTGAGAACTACCAGTCCTCCATCACCCGCGAGTGCGGCCTGCCGGCAGAGACCATTGACGGCTATAGGGTCAATGTCTTTGCGAATATTGAAATTTTTGAGGAAGTTGCCGCGGTGCTTGACGTCGGCGGCGAGGGGGTGGGGCTGTACCGCACGGAATACTCCTTCATGGACCGGGCCACCATTCCAGACGAAGAAGCCATGGCCACGGAATATTCCGAACTGGCCGCCCTGCTGGCCCCGCGGCGGGTGACCTTCCGGACCCTGGATTTGGGCGCGGACAAGCTCGCCCGCCAGTTTGGCAAGCTGGATGAGCCCAACCCGGCCCTGGGCCTGCGCGCCGTGCGCTTCACCCTCAAGCATCCGGAACTGTTCCGCCAGCAGGTCCGGGCCATCTGCCGCGCCAGCCACCACGGCAACGTGGCCATCATGTTTCCGCTCATCTCCGGAGTCAATGAGATCGACCAATGCAAGGCCGTGGTGCGCGATGTGCAACAGGAGCTGGCCGGGCTGGGCATCCCCTTTGATCCGGACATGCCCATCGGCATCATGGTCGAGTTGCCCTGCGCCGTGTTCATTGCCGACGTCCTGGCGCGTGAGGTGGATTTCTTCTCCATCGGCACCAACGACCTGATCCAGTACTCCCTGGGCATCGATCGCATCAACAAGCACGTGTCGTATCTGTATCAGCCCCTGCATCCGGCCATTGTGCGCTCCATCAAGTATGTGGTGGATTCCGGGCACCAGGCCGGCATTGAGGTGAGTGTGTGCGGGGAGCTGGCCTCGGACCCGTATTGCGTGCCCATTCTCCTGGGCATGCAGGTGGATAACATCTCCATCACCCCGCACGCCATCCCGGGCATCAAGCGGGTGATCCGGCAGACCACCATGCAGGACTGCAAAAACCTGCTGCATGATGTGCTGCAGGCCCGCACGGTGGCCGAAACGAACCAGCTGGTGCGCGATTCGGTCTTCAAACGCTTTCCCGAGGAGCTGATGTTCTTCTCGTCGCTGCTTGATTAAGGCCTGGTTCCTGATGCAGGGCATGGGAGCGCGGACTCTCCTGGAAAATACCGCGGTTCCCTGCGTTTCCCTTTCCCGACCATTTTGATATACCCCTTCTTTCCTGACGCGATGTTGTTGGAAGGGGGCCGTTCTCGCAAAGGGCAGCACCTTTCCGCAGAACATGGTGCGCCCCCTGCAACGCATTTGAGCGACAAGCCCCAAGGCTGGATCTGCAATGGCCAAACAAAAGTCCGGCGGTGGGCGGCTCGCGGAAAACCGCCGCGCCCGCCACGACTATGAATTCCTGGAACGCTACGAAGCCGGCCTGGTTCTGCTCGGGTCGGAGGTGAAAAGCCTGCGCGATGGCAAGGTGACCTTCAAGGACGGCTACATCCGCATCAAAGACGGCGAGGCCTGGCTGGTGGGCGTGCACATTGCCCCATACGCCAACGCCGGCCCCGTGGGCCACGGCGGGCACGACCCCGAGCGGCCCCGCAAGCTGCTGCTGCATCACCGTGAAATCGCCGAGCTCATGCGACACATCGAGCAGAAGGGCCTGACCGTGGTGCCCGTGGCCCTGTATCTGCATCATGGCAAGATCAAACTGGAAATCGCCGTGGGACGAGGACGGAAACTGCATGACCAGCGCCAGGCCCTCAAGGACAAGGCCGTGGCGCGGGATACCCGCCGCGAACTGTCCCGCGCGGGCAAGGAGGGCTGATGCATCCCGCCGTTCCGGAAAGGCTCAGCCCGGCCCGGCGTTCTTTCCTGGAGACGCTCTTTCCCGGCGAACAGGCCCTGTTTGATCCCGAATCCATGCTCGTTTACGGGATTGATGCCTGCCGCCAGCTGCGCATGCCCTGGGCAGTGGTCCGGCCGACATCCGAGGAGCAGCTTATCGAACTGCTGCGCTGGGCCCAGGCCGAACGCGTGCCTCTCATCCCGAGGGCCAGGGCCACGAACACCGTGGGCGGCTGCGTGCCTGTGGCCGGCGGGGTGGTGGTTTCCCTGCTGGGCATGGATCAGATTCTGGAAATTGATGCGCAGGATTTCGTGGCCGTGGTGGAGCCGGGGGTACTCACGGGCCGGTTGCAGCGGGCCGTGGAAGCCCAGGGGCTTTTCTATCCGCCAGACCCGGCCAGCGGGCGCATGTCCACCATCGGGGGCAATGTGGCCACCTGTGCCGGCGGCATGCGCGCGCTCAAGTACGGCGTCACCCGCGATCACGTCCTTGGCCTGCGGGCGGTGCTGCCCGGTGGGGAGGTCATCGAAACCGGCGGCCGTACGCACAAAAATGTGGTGGGGCTGGACCTGACCCGTCTGCTGGTGGGCAGCGAGGGCACCCTGGCCATCTTTTCGCGGATCATCCTTAAATTGCAACCAAAACCACGGGCCACGGCCTCACTCATGGCCGGCTACCCCCGCATGGACGCCTGTCTGCAGGCCTCCCAGGCCGTGTTCGCCGCCGGGCTGCTGCCCGCGGCCATGGAGTTCCTGGGCCAGGGGATGTGCCGTTGCCTGGAACAGCTCATGCCGCCGCCGCTGGTCCCCTGGCCTGCAGCCACCAACGCCGTGCTGCTGCTGCGTCTGGACGGCGACCCTGAAGCCCTGGAGGCCTCCCTGGACCGGGCACGCGGGGTGGTGGAGCCTTTTGGTCCGGTGTTTCTGGAACAGGCCACGGGCGAGCGAGAGGAAGCCCTCTGGGACATCCGCCGCAGCATCAACCCGGCGTCCTTCAAGGCCGGGAGCAAAAAGCTCTCCGATGACGTCACCCTGCCGCGCGGCAAGGTCCTGGAAGCCCTGACCCGCTTTGAAGCCATTGGCGAGCAGGAAGGGGTGCGGGTGCTCTTTGCCGGCCACCTGGGCGACGGCAACATGCACGTCTCGGTCATGCACGAACCGGGGCAGGAGGAAGCCGCCTCCCGCGCCAAGGCCGCCATCCAGGAAACGGCCATGACCCTCGGCGGCAGCCTCTCCGGCGAGCACGGCATCGGCATGATGAAGCTCCCTGCCGTGGGCCGGCAGCTGGGCGCCACCGAACGCCGGCTGATGCGGGACATCAAAAACGTCTTTGATCCGCACGGCATCCTCAACCCTGGCAAGGCCTACTGACATGGACCGGCTGCCCAAAGACTGCATAGCCTGCGGCCGCTGCATGGATGTCTGCCCACTGTTCACCAGCACCGGGCACGAGGAGCTTTCTCCCAAGGCCACCCACCAGCTGGTGATGCAGCTGCGGGCTGGTTCCACGGCCGTGCAGCCCCGCAAGGCCGAGCAACTGGCCGCCATGTGCCTGGGCTGCGGCCGATGCGCCGCGACCTGCCCGCAGGGTCTGGATACCGCGGCCACGGTGGCGGCCTTGCGGGCCGGGCATCCGGACTGGCGGAGCTGGCTCTGGAAGCAGTGGATCACCCGCGCCGGCGTACTCTGGCCGCTCATGGCCCAGGCATTCGAGCATGTTCCCGCCGCGTTCCCCGAAGCAATGGCCGGGGCGCGAGGATTGGCTTTGCCCGAGGTGACGCCCTGGCTGCAGGTGGTCCAGTGGGACGTCTGGGGCGGCGGCCGGGAAGTGGCCATTTTCCCGGGCTGCACGGCCACACACCTGCGGCCGCAGTGGGTTGCCCGGGCGAGACGTATCCTGGAGCATTGCGGTTTCCGGGTGCTGGAGGTGAAAGGTTTCGGCTGTTGCGGGGCCACACTGGGCCACGCTGGCCTGCCCGAGGCCCGGCGCGAGATGCAACGCCGGAACATCAAGGCCTGGCGCAAGGCCGGCCGGCCGCTGCTGGTGAGCTTCTGCGCCTCCTGCCGGGCCGGGCTTACGGACTATGGTGATGGCAGCGAGGCCCTGGTCAAAGGGTGGGACGCGGTGGAGGCCGCCCGGTTTCGCGATGCCGTGCAGCCGCTCAGCCCGTTTTTCCGGCAGACCCGTTTGGAGGTGGATCAGGCCCGGCGGCCGCAATACGTGGTCTGGCATCAGCCATGCCACGCCAGAGAGGGCAATCCTGATGGGCCGTTTTTGCAGCGCGTGCTGGGCGCGGCGCTGGACCATGCCGTCACGGACCGCTGTTGCGGCCTGGGCGGGGTGATGCAGCTGGGCGGCACGGGCCTGCCGGCCCGGGTGGCGGCTGCCTGCTGGAAGGCCTTGTTGCCCATGGGCGCGGCAGGAGGGGAGGGCACGACCCGGCCGGCGCAGGTGCTGACGGGCTGTTCCGGCTGTACCGTGCAGCTGGGAGCCACGGCACCGGGAGGAGTGACTGTCTCGCATTGGCTGGACATTCTCGAATCCTGATCTATTACTCTGAAAATGTTTTGTGCCCCGGCCCCCGGGTGCCCACTTGCAAGCGGGCCGGACGCACGCCAACCCACGGGAGGTCAACATGTCCATGCATCTGGATTTGCAACCATTGCTGGCGCTCATCGCGGGTATTGTCATTCTCATTCATCCGAAAATCCTCAACTTCGTGGTGGCGATCTACCTGATCGTCATCGGAGCGCTGGGACTGTTGCGCTAGCTGGCGGGCGAATTGCGTTTCTGCGGGCCTCGTTGTATGAAGCCGAGTTGCGTGCCGCAGGCTGCCGGTTTTCCACCCGGGCACCTCGCCCGGCCGTGATACGTGGTCCGGGTGATTTGGTCATGGCGCCAGAGCAGGCCCTGTGATCAACTCACTTGATCCGGCCCGCCGCACATGCGCCCGCAGACCCTGCGCCCCGTTCCCGCTCCAAGGAGAATCCATGTTCGGCAGTCTTGTCGCCAAGCTTATCGGTTCCAAAAACGATCGATTTCTCAAAAGCCTCCGCCCCCTCGTCCAGCGCATCAACGGCCTTGAGCCCGACATGCAGGCCCTGTCTGATGATGACATGCGCGCCCGCATCGTCAGCTGGAAGGAAGAGGTGGCCAACGGCCGTCCCCTGAATGAGATCCTGCCCGACGTGTTCGCCCTGGTGCGCGAAGCCGGCCGCCGCGTGCTGGACATGCGCCATTTTGACGTGCAGCTCGTCGGTGGCATGGTCCTGCACCACGGCACCATCGCCGAAATGAAAACCGGCGAAGGCAAAACCCTGGTGGCCACCCTGCCCGTGGTCCTGAATGCCCTGGAGGGCAAGGGCGTGCACGTCGTCACGGTCAACGACTACCTGGCCAAGCGCGACGCCGAATGGATGGGCCGCCTGTACAACTTCCTCGGCCTGAGCACGGGCATTATCGTGCATGGCCTCACGGACCAGGAACGGCAGGAAAACTATGGTGCGGACGTCACCTACGGCACCAACAACGAATTCGGCTTCGACTACCTGCGCGACAACATGAAGTTCTACAAGGAGCAGCTCGTCCAGCGCAGCCTGCATTACGCCATTGTGGACGAAGTGGACTCCATCCTGATTGATGAAGCCAGAACCCCGCTGATCATCTCCGGCCCGGCCGAGCAGAGCACCGCGCTGTATGCCCGCGTGAGCGCCATCATTCCCTCCCTCAAGCGCGACACGCACTTTACCATGGACGAGAAGGCCCGCACCGTGGCCCTCACCGACGAAGGCGTGGCCCGCGTGGAAGGCATGCTCCAGCTGGATAACCTCTATGATCCGGCCAACATTACCTTCCAGCACCACGTGCTCCAGGGCCTGAAGGCGCACCAGCTCTTCCAGCGTGATGTGGATTATATCGTCAAGGACGGGCAGGTCATCATCGTGGACGAGTTCACCGGCCGCCTCATGCCCGGTCGGCGTTACTCCGATGGCCTGCACCAGTCCCTGGAAGCCAAGGAAGGCGTGAAGGTGGAAGCCGAGAACCAGACGCTGGCCTCCATCACCTTCCAGAACTACTTCCGCATGTACAACAAGCTCTCGGGCATGACAGGTACCGCGGACACGGAAGCGGTGGAATTCAAACAGATTTACGATCTGGACGTCATCGCCGTGCCCACGCATCGGCCCATGGTCCGCCAGGATTATCCCGACGCCATCTACAAAAGCCAGGGCGAAAAGTTCAACGCCATCTGCAAAGACATCGCCGAGTTGCACAAGAAGGGGCAGCCCGTGCTCGTGGGCACCATCTCCATCGAAAAGAGCGAGATGCTTTCCCAGATGCTCAACCGCGCCCGGGTGCCGCATGAGGTCCTCAACGCCAAGCAGCATGAGCGCGAGGCGGAAATCGTGGCCCATGCCGGTGAAAAGGGCAAGGTGACCATCGCCACCAACATGGCCGGCCGCGGCACGGACATCAAGCTGGGCGAAGGCGTGGCCGAACTGGGCGGCCTGCACATCCTGGGCACGGAGCGCCACGAAAGCCGGCGCATCGACAACCAGCTGCGCGGCCGTTCCGGCCGTCAGGGCGACCCCGGCTCCTCCCGGTTCTACCTGGCCCTGGATGACGACCTGATGCGCCTCTTCGGCTCCGACCGCATCAAGGGCCTGATGGAGCGCCTGGGCATGGAAGAGGGCGAGGCCATCGAAAACCGCATGGTTTCCAAGGCCATCGAAAACGCCCAGAAGCGCGTGGAAGCCCACAACTTCGACATCCGCAAGCAGCTCCTGGACTTTGATAACGTCATGAACCAGCAGCGCGAGGTCATTTACACCCTGCGCCGCGAAATCATGGCGGCCCAGGACCTCGAACCCCTGGTCCATGAATATGTGGATGACATTCTGGACGACATTTACGCTGCCCTGGATCAGGCCAAGGGCGATGGGGAAACAGAAAACGCCGTCCGCGCCCGGCTGGAAGAAGCCTTCGCCGTTTCCCGCGTGGCCGATATCTCCGAGGATCTCCCCACCCGCGAGGAGGCTCGCGAATACGTGCTGGAGAATCTTGCCAACCTGCAGCAGGAAGCCTCCGAACAGTATCAGACAATCCTGAGCTTTTTCCTCCTGGAAGCCCTGGACCGCAACTGGAAGGAGCATCTCTCCAACATGGACCACCTGCGCGACGGCATTGGTCTGCGCGGCTATGGCCAGAAGGATCCCAAGCAGGAATACAAGCGCGAGGGGTTTGAAATATTCCAGGAGATGCTCTACATTATTAAAGAAAATGCCCTGCGCGCCCTGACCCGCCTGCGCTTCCAGCGCGTGAGTGAGACGGAACTGAAGCACAAGGACGAAGCCGCCAACCTGAACTACTCCGGTGGCTCCGAAACCCAGCAGGTCAAGAAAAAACCGGCCCGCCGCGCCGCCCCCAAAGTCGGCCGCAACGACCCCTGCCCCTGCGGCAGCGGGCAGAAGTACAAGAAGTGCTGCGGCAAAGGATTGTAAGCGAATCGGGGAAAACGACTTCTGAAGAAAGATGCTCCTCCGCCCCCCTACAACGAGCTGTAGCTGGGATGATTCACAGGCTCACCGTTGGAGGGGGCGCGGGGGAACTCAGTTCCCCCGCCTCTTCTCCCCGTTCCTCCCCCTCCTGATCCCTGACTCCGGAGACCCCCCATGATTCCCGTTCCCCAAGGATACTCCTTCGCCGCGGTGGCGGCCGGCTTCAAGAAAGACCGCAACGATCTGGCTGTGCTTGTTTCCGACCGTCCTGCCGTGGCGGCCGGGGTGTTTACCACGAACAAGTTTCAGGCCGCGCCGGTGCTCGTGGCCCGCGAGCGCCTGGAAGCCTCCGAAACCGCGCGCGCCGTGGTCATCAATGCCGGTCAGGCCAACGCCTGCACCGGCCAGGACGGCCTGGACGACTGTCGTCTGGCCTGCCGCCAGCTGGCCGACGCGCTTGGCGTGGAGGAAGGGGATATTCTCCCGGCATCCACAGGCGTGATTGGCGTGCGGATCCCCATGGAAAAATGGGCCGCGGCCATGCCCCTGGTGCGGGACAACCTCGGCAAGGCCGAAGCCACGGACTTTGCCAAGGCCATCATGACCACCGACGCCTTCCCCAAAATGGCCGCCGCCAGACTGACCAGCAGCCAGGGCAAGGAATGCGCCGTGTTCGGCATGGCCAAGGGCGCGGGCATGATCTGCCCCAACATGGCCACCATGCTGGCTGTGGTCTTCACGGATGCCGCCGTGGAGCCGGGTCTGTGGCGGGCCATCCTCCGCGCTGCGGTGGAGGCGAGCTTCAACCGCGTTACCGTGGATGGAGATACCTCCACCAATGACACGGTCTTTGCTTTGGCCAACGGCGCCAGCGGCGTGACCATTGGCGAGGAGGAAACAGACGCCCTGGTGGAGGCGGTGACCCAGGTCTGTCAGACCCTGGCCTACATGCTGGTCCAGGACGCCGAGGGTGGCTCCAAAGTGGTCCGCATCCACGTGGTCGGGGCCAACAACATGCAGGACGCCGAAACCGTGGCCCGGACCATCGGCCATTCGCCCCTGGTCAAGACAGCCATGTACGGCCGCGACCCCAACTGGGGCCGCATCGTCTGCGCCCTGGGCCGCAGCGGCGTGGAGTTTGATCCCAGCGAGGTCAACCTGACCCTGTGCGGCATTCCCATCTTTGCCAAGGGCGCGCCCATCGCGCAGGATCACAAGGCGCTCCTGGCCCCGCACATGCGCCGGCAGGATATCGTCGTGCACCTGAGCATTGGCTCCGGCCCAGGCTCCTATGTGCTGCTGGCCTCGGATCTGACCCACGAATACGTGACCATCAACGCCGAATACACGACGTAATCATGCAGGATCAATCAGAATATTCCGAGTTTCAGATGAATTTCGCCGGGCGGGACACCCTGACCCGCCTGGCGGATTTTCTGTTCGAGTGCGGCATGCTCCGCAAGACCCCGCGCACGGGCTACCAGTTCCTGGGCACGGGCGCGGAAAACGTGGCCGAGCATTCCTTCCGCACGGCCGTGGCCGGCTTCGTGCTGGCCACCATGACCGAGGGAGCCAACCCTTCCCACACGGCCATGCTCTGCCTGTTTCACGACCTGCACGAGGCCCGCACCGGAGATTTCAATTACGTGGCCCGCAAGTACAACACCAGCCGCCGCACCGAGGCCCTTCAGGACGCCATGGCCGGCACCGGATTGGCGCCGCTGCTTCTGCCCCTCTGGCACGAGCTGGAGGCCGCCGAGACCCCGGAGGCCGCGCTGGCGCAGGACGCCGATCAACTGGACCTGATCCTGAACCTCAAGGAACAGCAGGACCTTGGCAACCCCTATGCCAAGGCCTGGCTGGACAGCGCCCTGGAACGCCTGCGCACCCCGGCCGGCAGGGAACTGGCCCAACGCATCAGCGAAACCGACCACACGGACTGGTGGTTCAAAGGCCCGGACCGCAGCTGGTGGG
The DNA here is from genome assembly GCF_054653055.1 of Megalodesulfovibrio paquesii. Classification (NCBI taxonomy): domain Bacteria; kingdom Pseudomonadati; phylum Thermodesulfobacteriota; class Desulfovibrionia; order Desulfovibrionales; family Desulfovibrionaceae; genus Megalodesulfovibrio; species Megalodesulfovibrio paquesii. Next base: position 316,378 of record NZ_BAAIGQ010000008.1, read on the forward strand.
AACGCAAGAACGGGAAAGGGTAGGGGGAGAGAGCGCCGGAATTGGGCAATCCAATGGCCACGTTGTGTCGATCGGGAACTCGGCCCCCCGCTGGTTCTCAGTACGTGTAGGGAACGCACTCTGGGGAAATGAATCAAACGTTGGAGCGGCGCCGGGATGGGGAACACGACGTTGCGCCTGTTGCGGCTCACAGTCTCCCTTGTGTTGACAACCAGTTGAATTGGAAATAATTAGTTACACTCCATCAAGTAATTCTTCCCGTAGTGTTGCGGTGCCATATGAAATTACTCATTCAAATCCCGTGCTATAATGAAGAGCAGACGCTTCCCCTGGTCTTGTCAAGTCTTCCAAAGCACATTGACGGGATAGATAGTATTGTCACGCAGGTCGTTGACGATGGTTCCACTGATGAAACCGTGCGCGTTGCCCAGGAGTTTGGCGTTGATTATATTGTGCGTCTGCCACACAATATGGGGCTCGCTGCCGCATTTCGGGCTGGGGTGGAAAATGCCTTGCGAAATGATGCGGATATTTTGGTAAACACAGATGGTGATAATCAATATCCTGGACGGGATATCGTGAAGCTTGTCCGGACAATGCTTGATGAAAACTCGGATCTGGTGGTTGGCTGCCGGCCAATCCGCGAGCATAAAGAATTTTCTCTTATTAAGGAGACATTGCAGGTCATTGGCAGCAAGGTGGTCCGCTTTGTGTCGAAGACGAGCATCCCCGATGCGACGAGCGGATTTCGTGCCTATAGTCGCAATGCAATGCTCCGGCTGAATGTTATTTCTGACTTTTCCTATTGCATTGAGACAATCATTCAGGCCGGATTGTCCAATATGAAAATTGATCATATTGAAATCGGCGTGAATCCAAAGACGCGTCCTTCTCGTCTGTTTCGTTCCATGGCCGAATATGTGTTCAAGCAATTGAAAACGATTGTGACCATGTTCATTTTGTACCGCTCCTCGCACTTTTTCGGGGTGCTTGCAGCGTTGCTGTTGCTGTTTGCACTGGCGCTTGTGGGGAGATTTCTCGTGGCTGTCTGGTGGTTCAACGCACCGCTGACAGCCTCCTGGCCCACCGTCACGCTTGCAGGAACCCTGTTCGTCATTTCCTCGTTCGTGTATCTCGCAGGGATTCTGGCCTCGTTGCAAGCCGCCCAGCGGAAACTGTCCGAAGAAACACTCTACCACTTGCGGTGCCTGAATCTCTCGGACAGACCTGCCAACTCTTGCGCCACCGCCAGGCATGAATAACATGGCGGGTGATCAGGGAGAAGGCGACTTGCAGGATTTGCGAATCCCCTTTTGGGGACGACAGTTCTATCGGCTGTATGATCTGCATTTTCCAACATATCGAACCCTCTACACGCTGTTGAAAAATGTTGCGGAGCGGCGAATCTCCCGCTGTTTGCGCCAGCATGTCAAAGCAGGAATGACTGTTTTGGATGTGGGGGCCAATATTGGCCACTACTCTGTGCAGCTTGCTTCCCTTGTTGGCCCGGGCGGGCGAGTCTGTTGTTTTGAACCCAGCGTGGAGAATTATGCGCATCTCGTGGATGCTGTTGCCGGGCGGGGTCAGGTTGAAGCGATCCGCGCGGCTGTGGGGGCAACGCCGGGGAGCGGAACTTTGATTCTTTCAGACCAGGGCAACATAGACCACCATCTTGCAGGCCCCGGGGGTGCAGGACAGGGAGAAGCGACAGAGATCGTTTCCATCGATTCATATTGCCAGCATGTTTCTTCAGTGGATTTTATCAAAATGGATATTCAGGGCTATGAGTTTGCGGCATTCCAGGGGATGCGAGACACCATAGCCAGGAGCAGTCGGCCCGTGGTGCTCTTTGAATATTGGCCCTTCGGACTTGCTCGGGCCGGATTTGAGCATGCCGCCCTTATTGAGCTCATTCGCAGCCTGGGGTTGGTTCCCCGATTGCTGGATGGTTCGCCTGTTTCTTCATTTATCCCGGAGCCTGAGAACTGGAAGAGTTATACGGATGTTGTCTGCGTGAAGGAATAACCGGGGCGATCCGTTCGAAATGGCGCGCGAACGAAAGTGGGTGTAGTGTATCTGGTTTATGGATAAAGGATGCTATTTGTGACTTTGCTTAGCAATTGCATGACGCTGCGTTGGGTGTGCGGTACGCCGAGAGACAGGGTCTTCTGGATTATCATTGCGCTTGGCCATCTGTACGGTTTGAGCTTGGGGGCAACCTTTTGGGTGGACTCTGAGGCGTATATTCTTAGTGCTGAATACTTTCGCGGAATCGACTCTGCTTCTCGTCTGCTTCATTCAGGTTTGTCCCTGGTGTATTCGCACACGCCGTGGGGAATGGGGCTTGTTTGGCGTGTTGTTGAGCTTTTGCCGCAGCATTGGATTTGGCCCGCACTGGCATTATTCCAACATGCGGTAGCTGCCCTGGCGCAAGGATATCTTTTCCTTACCTTGAATAAGGCATGGCCTTCGCGAGTACATCTTGTATTTTGTGCAACGCTTTCCTTTTTGCCTTTCTATCAGGCGATGCACAATGCGTTGATGACTGAGTCACTGAACAGTAGTTTTTGTGTTCTTGGTGCAGTCTTTTTACTCCGTATTTTGAAAGATATTGGTAATGGAAAGTGGGCATTTGGGCTCTTTTTGACGTGTTCTTCACTGGCTCTGCAGCTTCGAGTACAGTCAGTGCTTTTTCTGTTTTTTGGTTGTTGCGTGTTGTTATTCCTGAGGAAGATATCCATTCGGCAGGTGCTTGCAGGGGCCTGCGTCTGCATGTTGGCATTCTGGGCATTTCCTTTGTATAAATATGCCTTGGGCGGGGAACTTAAGCCGTTGAGCCTCACCGTCTGGCATCTTAATTTTGCAAGCCAATTCGCAAAACAAAATCCGCGGGTATTAAGGGACGAGGCCGTGGCTTTGGGGCTGCCGGCCATGCATGCGCCTGCATTTGGAGAGTATCTATCCAGGGAAGCGATAGTCGATATCGGTGATCAGTGGATTGGTGCTGGCATGTCAGAGAGCCAGGTTGAAGGCGCGGCAATCCGCATCCTGAATAAGGTAAAAGAAAGCAACGATTACACCTTGGTTCATCGCCTGGCAGGTGGGCTGGCTTCGTTTGGCGTTGTGAGTCCTCTTGCGATGTTGCCGGAGCATACGAGGTTTTGGGGGAACGCCCCGGCACGTTTTCAGGAAGCACAGTTGAAACATTATAGGTATTTGTCATGGGTCGCGCCTTCTGAAAGCGAGTATGCCGCGTTGACAGACAAGTATTTTTTCCCCCGGGCTGTCGGGGCCAGCAGTGAAAGATTGAATCATCCGAGGTTAACGTACGATGATTTTGCTGAGACCAAAGCGTTTTTCTTAAAAGTTTGGGGGCCATACCTTCGCTTTTCAGACGCATCATGGTTTCGCGACCCGTTATTGCTTGGTCGAGTCTGGCCTGATGTTTTTGTGTTGTTTGGTGTGGCAGGCATCATTTATTTAGGATGTAAGAGAGAGTGGTTTGCCGCGTATCTCGGTCTGTGTTACGCAGGAATTTTTTTCGTGTTCGCGAGTATTGATGCATTTACTATCAGAATGGCATACCTAACCATCGTGCTCTCATTTTGCGCTTCATCTCCGGCATGCGCTCTTCTTGCAAAGGGCTTTTGCAACCATGAGTCATCTTAATACAACGTTATTGTCCGCAGCGCTCCAGGATGCGTACCACTGGGGTGGCTGGGCCTTTTCCCTGTGCAATCGGGATCCCTCCTCGCCGGAGTTTGGGTGTTTTGACAGATATTTTTGGCATTATCGGACTGAACGCGAGTTTCCTGCCGCAACGTATCAGTATCTCGTTTTGGCGCTTGCCTGTTTGTATCTCGACCCGCGTTCTCCTTGGCATGGTCACGAGGCGCTGAAGGAATGGACCAGTGCCGGGTGTCGGTTCTGGGCATCCATGCAACGATCCGATGGTACTTTTGATGAGTGGCTCCCGCATGAGCAATCTCATGTTGCCACAGCGTTCAGCATGGCCATGATCACGGAGGCTTTGCTGCTTTTTCGCGATGCAGGCGAGCCGCTGGATCTCGACAAGAGTGTGTATGATGCGTTGGAAAAAGCTGGTGCATGGCTTTCCAGACACCATGATGCCGTTGTGCTTAATCACACTGCCGGTGCGGCCGCAGCCTTGGGCAATCTGCGCGAGCTGACTGGTGATGCCCGATGGCAGCGCGGATGTGATGCCGCATTGGATGTACTGGCGGCGCATCAGTCTGCGGAGGGATGGTTTTCGGAATACGGCGGTGCTGACCCCGGGTACACCAGTGTTTCCATCGACTTCCTGGCAAAGTACTGGCGGCGCAGTGGCGATACGCGGGCGGCTGCCATGGTGGGCAAGGCGCTGTCGTTTTTTGCGCACTTCGTTCACCCCGACGGCACTGTGGGGGGGGTGTATGGCTCAAGAAATACAAGATATCTTTTGCCGCATGGCTTGTTTCTTTTTCGCCACCTGCAGCCAGCCGCAGCCGCACTCCAGGGCTGGGCTGAAGGCCGGACGCACGGGAGGGGGCTGCTGCTGCATTGCCTGGATGATCGCTATCGTGGGTTCTTTCTGGCGAATCACCTGCAAACCCTTTTGGAGTTAGGCAACGCCTTATGCGACGATGGGGAGCAGCCATCTCCGGAACCTTGCAGGGCTATTCCTCAAGAAGTGTATTTCCCAGAAGCTGGAATGGTGAAAGCGGTGCGAGGCGACTTTGTCGTTCTCTGCAATATTCGTAAAAGCTGTTTGTTTGAAGTGTATTATGATGAGCGCTTCAGCTGTGCCGATGCTGGATATGTGTTGTGCTTTGGCGATGGAACCCGCGCTACATCGCAATGGTTTGATCCTCAAGCTACATCGCAATGGAACGCCGAAACCGGCGAGGCGTACTGTTCAAGCAGAATGGCCAAGATAAAGAAGCCGAATTTTTTTCATCGCGCGTTGCTGCCGCATCGAGTGTTAAGTCATGTTGTAGGGGGCTTCGGGCAGGGCGGGGCGTTCATCAATGAAAAAATCAAGGCTACATTCGTCAAGCCCAGGCAATATGCAGATGCCTCGCTGCACCGGCAGGTGACTGTACAGGCCAATGGAGTGGAAGTGCTGGATACATTGACCTGGGACAGGCCGTGCAAACAGTTGTTTTGGAGTGTCGGCTGGGGGCAGATGCATGTTCCCAGTTCGAATTTTCATGTCGCAGATCGTGAAGGGGGATCTTTTCTCGACATCAGCGGCCTTGCCGGCGTAAAGATACGCACCGTCATTGAAAGCGACGGGATCAAGAGGAGCGTGTTATGAAAGTGGCATTCATCGTGCCGTATTCTGAGAAAACCGGCAATGTAGCCCGCGATCTCGTCTATGGATGCTGGTGCAAGGGCGGGCGTATTGGCGGTACCTCGTTTCCGCCCATGCCTTTGTTGCATTGTGCGGGGATGCTCAATTCGGCCGGGCACGAGACACTCGTGGTTGATGCCCAGGCAGATGGGTTGTCGCTTCCGGAGGTTTCGCGGATAATTGCCGACTGCAATGTTGCCGTGATGCTGACTTCCACCACCACGCTGAATGATGATTGCGAGTACTTTGCGGCCCTGAAAAAGGCTGCGCCCGGCTTGATAACCATTGCGTATGGCGGGCATGTCACTGCGGAGCCGGAATCATCCTTGACGGACCCGCGGCGTCGCGGAGCCATTGACATCATCATCCGGCGTGAAGCGGAATGGGTGCTGCGAGATTTGATTGATGCCCTGAGTAAAGGCGATGCATCATGGAAGGATGTGCAAGGGCTGGCATTTTTGGATGAGGCTGGCACTTGCGTTGTCAATCCGGATTATCCACTGTGCCAGAACCTGGACCTCCTGCCCATTGCCGATCGCAGCCAGCTGGATCCGGACAAATATTTCAATCCAATCATCTCCCGCAGGCCGTTCACCACCATGCAAACCAGCCGGGGCTGCCCGGGGCGCTGCACCTTCTGTGCAAGCCCATACTTTTATGGCCGGGTGGAACGCGCCATGAGCCCAGAGCGGGTGCTCATGGAAATCGACTCCTGCGTGCAACAGGGATACAAAGAAATTTTTTTCCGGGATGAGAATTTTACCACCATTCCCGAGCGCGTTGCCGCGATATGCGAAGGCATCCTAGCCAATAAGCTGGATGTGACCTGGATCTGCTCCACCAGGGTTACCCATGTGAATCCGGAGATGCTCACTCTCATGCGCCGGGCTGGCTGCACCACGATCCGCATGGGCGTGGAATCCGGGAGCGATGAGGTGCTCAAGCGGATCGGCAAAGGTTCAAACACCAGCGTCATCCGTCAGGCGTTCGCCTGGGCTCGCCAGGCGGGGTTGCGTACACATGCCCACCTGATGATCGGCCTGCCTGGTGATACGAGAGAAACCCTTGATCGGACCATTGCCTTTGTCAATGAAATTGCGCCCACGCTGGTGACCTACGGCATCCTCACGGCGTATCCGGGCACGCCGCTTTTCGACTCGTTGCGAAAAAAGCATCCGGAAATCAAGGATGGCACGGACATCGACCTGACCCAGCTCCACACACAGCCGCTGTTCAACAAGGCCTTCTGCACGCTCTCCAATGAGGAACTGCAATGGTATGTGCGCCATGCGTACCGTTCGTTCTACATGCGCCCCAGTTACATCTGGGAACGCCTTAAGGAGGTCAGAAGCCTGGAGCAGTTCCGGCGCTATGTGAATGCCGGGGTGAAGGTGCTGCGTTTTTCGCGAGGCGGCGACTAGCCGGAGCCGTATTGTGAGCCATCAAACATTGCTGACACATCGGGCCGTCTGGAATGCCAAGGCCGGCCTGCGCAAGGTGTATGAAGGCGATTTCTTCCATCGCATTCGGACCAACATGGCCCCAGGGGGTAACTCCCTGGAGGTTGGGGGTGGGCCGGGACTGTTCAAGGCGTCGACGCCGGGCATTCTGTCGTCGGATCTGCTTCCCTGCCCCTGGCACGACCTCTGTTGTGACGCCCAGCGGCTCCCGGTGGCGGATGGCGCGCTGGACAATGTAGTGGGGCTGGATTTTTTGCATCACCTGCCGGACCCAGTGGCTTTTTTGCGAGAGGCTGTCCGCGTGTTGCGTCCCGGTGGCCGTCTGGTCATGGTGGAGCCCTGGATTTCCCCATTGGGGTACATGGTGAACAAATTCTGTATGCCTGAGGATCTTGATCTCGGGTGGCGGCCGGGTGATCCTCTGCTGCGCAGCACTCGCCCCAAAAAGCCTTTTGATGGCAATTCTGCTGTTCCGTACCTCCTCTTCCGCAATCAAGGGAACACACCAACTGTGGTGCAGGATGCGATGCGTGTGGTGGCTTTCGAGCGTTTTGGATTCGCCGCGTACCTGCTGAGCATGGGGTTCCGCACACAATCCTTTCTGCCCGGCTGGGCCTACGGCCCCCTCAGTGCCCTGGAGCGCGCGACGGCGCCGGTATGGCGGGGGGCCTGTGCCCTCAAGGCGCTTATTGTGTTGGAGAGATTGTCGTAATGTGCGGCATTTGCGGCTTTGTTGGCTTCAGGGATGACGCACTGCTCCAGTGCATGATGGCACGTTTACAGCATCGCGGGCCAGATCAGGCTGGCGAGTACTGTACTGACCAGATCAGCCTGGGCCACCGTCGCCTCTCCATCATAGATCTCACCACCGGCGGCCAGCCTATTTTTAATGAAAATGGCATGGTTGTGGTGGTCTACAATGGCGAGATCTACAACTATATCGAGCTGCGGCAGGACCTGGAGCGACAAGGGCACCGATTCACGACCGCGACAGATACAGAAGTCATTGTCCATGCCTATGAAGAGTATGGCCCGGCCTGCGTGGAGCGGTTCAATGGCGAGTTTGCCTTTGCGCTGTGGGATGCGGCTACGCAGACCCTGCTGCTCGCGCGGGACAGATTGGGCATTCGACCCTTGTTTTATTGGACAGACGGTGCACGTCTGGCGTTTTCCTCGGAGATTCGTTCGCTGCTGGCCTTGCCGCAGGCCAGAGGCCCGCTGTCTGCCGAGGGGCTCGGCGCGTATCTGACGCTGCGGTATGTGCCGGAATCCGGCACGCTGATCGAGGGTGTGCACTCGCTCCCACAGGGAACAGTGCTCTTGCATCGCAACTCGGGCACTGCCACGCACCAGTATTGGACCCCGCTGCCGGCTGCGGTCCAGGCGAAAACAGAACGTGAATGGGAGGAAGGCTTCCGTGAGCTGCTGGAAGACAGCGTCCGCCTCAGAATGCGCGGCGACGTGCCCATCGGTGCCTATCTTTCCGGCGGAATAGACTCTGCGTCCATTGTAGCATTGATGCAGCGGCACAGCGATCTCCCCGTACGGACGTTCACCATTGGCGGATTTGGCGCCGAGGTGGACGAGCTGGAGGCTGCCGCGGCCTTGTCCCGGCACATCGGGACCATGCACACCACCCTGAGCGTGGATGCCAGCCAGTACAGCCTGTTGTCGAAGGTGGCTGCCTCCATGAGCAAACCTATTGGCGATGCCATCACGTTGCCAACCTGGCTGCTGGCGCGCGCCACAGCACAACACGTCAAGGTGGTGCTCTCGGGGGAGGGGGCGGATGAGATTCTGGCCGGATACGTGCATCACTTGGCGTTGAAACGCGGCAACGCCTTGCGCCAGGTGTTGCCGGGCTGGATATTTCTGCTGGCAGCCAGGGGCCTGGGCTGGGTCTCGGGTGGCTGGCTGGACAAGTTTTTCCCGTACCCCGCGGCGCTTGGCGAAAAGGGTAAGCGCAAGCTGCAGCAGCTTGCAAGCGCTCTGGCCCGACGCGACGTGGGCGAACAGTATTTGCGCATCGCGGCGCTTTTTTCGGAAGAAGAAAAGCGCGGGCTCCTCGCGGGAGGCGCGGGCGCTGCCTGGGCAGGGGACCAGCGGCTGCTTGCCCTGTTGCGGGGGCGCCTCCACGGTGGAACGGGTCTACTGAGCACGCTGCTGCGGTTTGACATTGAAAACTGGCTGGCGGATTATACCCTGGCCAAGCAGGATGCCATGGCCATGGCGCACAGCCTGGAGGCGCGCGTACCCTTCTTGGACCATCGTTTGGTGGAATACTGCCTCGCGGTTCCAGATGGGCTTAAAATCCAGGGCCGCCGGAACAAGTGCATCCTCCGGGAGGCCATGCGGGGAATCCTCCCGGACCAGACCGTGGACGCGCCGAAAAAGGCGTTCTATATCCCGTTCGAACGGTGCTTTGGCAGGGATTTTGACGACTATGTGCGGGATGTGCTGTTGAGCCGCCGGTGCCTGGAACGAGGCATCTTCAACGCCAAACGCCTGACCGAACGGCTCGGTACCGTGCGCTCCGCAGAGCTGGTGGACAACAAGCAGGTCATGGCCCTGCTTATCTTGGAGTTGTGGCTCCAGGCGCACGTGGACGAGGTGGCAGCATGAGCAGCAAGAGTCGGAGCTCCCGCAAGGATATTGGACGATTGGAGTCAAGAACGAATTAATTATAATAGAAAAGTAGTACGTAGATGGATTGCCGCGCTCCAGGTTGCGGTTTTTTTTGGCCCCAACAGGGGAGGGTGGTGATGTTGAGTTAGATTTGTAGTTGGGAAAGCAGGCGATTTTTTCTTGATGCCGCAAGCGAAGAATGATGCTGTGCGTGAAGGATTCTGCAATGACCGTTAAGTGGTGTTGAGCATGAAAGGCCGCCAGGATCGCCGCTGGTGCCAGTCTGGGATACTCCACAAGTCAGTGAAGAACGGAAGGATTATGTATGACCGTAAAGCTTGAAGAACTGCTTCAATGCCCTGATTGTTGCCTCCCCCTGGCGTGTGGGGAGACAGAACATAGTTGCTCGAACTGCCAGCGAACATTTCCTGTGCGAGATGGCATCCACATTTTAATGCCATCAACGCAACTTCCAGTTCCAGCCCTGTATACAGATCCAGAGTACAAACGGTATGTAGACAATATCGATAAAATTCATGCGGTACATTACAAATCGGGATCGTTGACAGGCATGATTGAGGCGCGTGTCAAAAGCCGCATGCAGCGGTTGTCACAGGAGATGGTCCCGCCTTTTTTAGACCTGGGGTGTGGTACCGGTACTGGCTTTAGTCGAATTGGGGACGATGCAGATATAATTGGCGTGGATAATAATATAGAGTTGTTGCGTAAATGCAAACAACTTCATCCTCAAGCAACACTTATTTGTTGCGATTGTCGAAAAGCACCTCTGGCAGACAATGTCATTGGGAGCATGTTTAGCATCGACACCCTTGAACATGTATTTCACTTAGAGGTCTTTGTAGAATCAATGGCTCGAATGCTGAATGATGACGGTCGGTTGATAGTAGTGATTCCAACCGAGGGCGGTTTGGCGTGGAGCCTGGGAAGGGCGTTGCTGACGTCACGCCGGAATTCGAAGTTGTTACAAGTCAATTATAACAAGGTAATTAAGATCGATCATTGCAACACTGCGTGGGCAATTGACAATGCACTAAATAAGTATTTCCACGTGTTGGAAATGGTGCAATATCCTTTTGGAATGGGCAGTGTGCATGTTAATGCTGCATTTATGTATAAACTGGCAAAGCGCAAGCCTGCGACTGGGGAGCTGCTCGAATAAGTAAGGCGATGTCTGGCAGTGTATTCTATTGGTTTGCCTGGTCGAAGCGAACCACTGCCTGCATGTTTGATGTCTGCAATCCTGCAACCCGTGCGATGACATCGCAGAAAGAAAAGCAGGATAGCGACAAGAAGTTTATAGTTGCAAGCGGGCTGAGTAGCTTTCTGACAATCGGATGGCGCGCGGATGCCATCGCCCGGATGGAATAAACCCAGATGACCGGCGCCAGGAGAAAGTTGAATTCCTCAACACGAAACCCATGATTGGCCAGGAGTCTGGTCAATGAAGTGGTGTTGAACAGGTTGAGGTGGCGCGGGAAGTAATAGCCCCCCCAGGCGCCCGTCTTGAAGAAGGCTCTGTCGTAGCCGTCCGTATTGGGCGTTTCAATGAGCATGTAGCCTGCAGGATTCAATATCCTGCGGGTGTTCTCCAGCACCTGCTCAGGTGCCCACAGGTGCTCGATCAGTTGCGTCATGATAATCAAATCAAAGTAGCCGTCCGGGAATTCCAGCTCTTCGGCAAAGGACTCCTTGAAGAAGATCTGCTGCGCGTGGAACTGCTCACGCGTGTGCGGGGCAAGCTGGATATCAGCCCCCCACAATTCTGCAGACGGGTGGGCGGCGCGGATTGACTGCAATAACTGGCCGTCACCACAGCCCAGCTCCAGTATCCGGACGCCAGGGCGAAGTATGTGGGAAACGCGTTTGAGCCGGGCCAATGCGATGCGGCGTTTGAGTTCGCCTATGCCTTTCGCGCCTGACTGCGCACTGAACTGCGCGCCGTAATTGGCGGGGTAGATCAAGTGGGCAGACTCCCGGCGCGGCCTGGGGCAAAGATAAAGGTGGCCGCAGGCGCTGCAGGCAACATAGGAAAACTCTTGTTCCGAGGTCTGATAAATCGTGTCCACGCCTCGGGCAATTTCGGCACGCTGCGATGCACCGCAAATCACGCAGGATGGTTCTTCAAAAAGAATGGTCTTGGTCATTTTGTTGCGCCATTTGTGGAGCAGAGCGAGTCGATTTCAGCGGAATTCTTGATGGTTGGGTGCTCAGTATAGGATACAGGGTAGCTGTCAAACTGAGATAACGGCGCGAGATACCGCTCTTGGAACTCTGTATCTTCAGCAGCAAGACAGACTGGAGAATTCTTGGCAAACTGTGAGAAACGCTGCATCCGGGCCATGATTTCCGCAACAGATTCGGTGCGGACATTGCCAAAGGAAATAGGGTTGACGGAACAGCCGAAAATGTCCCCAAAATTGCTGATCGCAATTTTCTCCTTTCCGGCAGGGCAGCACTGGCGAAGCTTGTAGCTCATGGCCCAGTCAAACGTCATGAGCGGCTCTCTCGAGAGATGCGTGCGGACCATGTCGTGCTCTTCTTTGGAGAGCGGCGGATTGCCTTCCCAGGAGCCAACAGGTGCAACCTGACCGCCAGAGGTCTTGATGCCAAGCTTCTTGGCAAATTGCTGCACCGCAATACCTTCTTCGACATAGCCAGGGAAAAAGACCATGCCGATTCGAATATCCAGACCAACAGATTTGGCATTTTCGATTCCAGCCATGACAGCGTCATAGTGGCCGACCTGCCCGCGAATGCGATCATTTTTTTCGCGATCAACATTGTCGAGGCTGAAGCAAAGCGTGTGGAGCCCTGCGTCGCGTAATTCCTGGCAACGCTCTCGACTAGCCAAAAGACCGTTCGTTACAACAAGCGCAAGAAATCCGCGTTGTTTGAAAATCCGTATAACGTCAGACAGTCGGTTATACGTTAGCGGCTCCCCGCCTAAAATGTTGACGGAAAATGCGCCGAGCTGAGAGGTTTGTTTCGCAATGGACTCGTATTCCTGAAGAGAAAGCGGCGCGCCCTGCACTTTTTTGTACTTCTCAACGGAACACATCTTACATGCAATATTGCACGACATGGTTGGGAAAATTTCAATGGTTTTAAGCGTTGGTCGGTTCAGGACCCAGGCGCGGAAAAAGCCCTTCGCGATTTTCCCGAGGATGCTCGGGTTTTTGATTATCCATAGGTTTGCCAAATACTTATTAATGTCATTCATCATGGCTCCGAGATTATTTGTGCTGCGGCAAGGGTAACAGTGCCGAGGTTGCATCCAAGGACGGCGCGGCTTTTACTTAGTAAAGCAATATTACCCGGACAGCAACCAGGATAAACGGTTAATTTTCATTTGGTTATGTGTATGTGTCATCGGGGGCGGGGCTTGGTCCGGGGCGAAATCACATGGGCTTCTCGGCTTTTGCTAACAAGCAGAAAACTGTGTCCCAAGCGCCACCATGAGGCGTCGCAAACAGGAAGCGCGTGAGGCGGAATTTTCGATCTACTGTGTCCAATCCGTCATGGGCATGTCGGAAAGGACCTGGCCTTCGCGCAGGGGCAGGCGGACCAGGAAGGTGGAGCCCTTGCCGGGTTCGGATTCGGCCCAGATGCGGCCTCCGTAATGTTCGACAATCTGACGGCAGATGGTCAGCCCCAACCCAGAGCCACGCAGGGCCGACGGCAGATTGGAGGCTTCTTCTGTCTGGTAGAACTTGTTGAAGATATGGGGGAGAGAGGCTCTTGGGATGCCTACGCCGGAATCCTGCACCCGGATCAGCAGGTGGGCGCGAGATTCGGCCCGCGCATGTATGCGGATGATCCCCTGCGGGGTGAACTTCACGGCATTGGACAGCAGATTCACCAGCACCTGGGCCATGCGGTCCCCATCCGCAACGATGGTCGGCAGGTTGTGCTGCAGTTCCAGTTCCAGACTGAGGTTGGGGCGCGAGGCCAGCTGCGGGGAGAGCGTTTCCACTGCGTTGTGAATGAGTTCCTGCACGTCTAATGGCTGATCGCGCCATTCCATGCTGCCGGATTCGATTTTGTTCAGATCCAGCAAGTCATTCACCAGCCGGGCCAGCCGTGCGCCCTCCGTTTCAATGATGGCCAGATTGTCCAGGATTCGCTTGGCCTTGCCCTGAATGGACGGGTGTTCTTCCGTCAGTGGCAACAGGTGGCGGATGACGTCCCGCTTGATCAGCTTGACGAAGCCAAGGACGGACGTGAGCGGCGTGCGCAATTCGTGCGAGGCCGAGGAAAGGAACAGGGATTTGAGCTGATCCATCTCCTGCAGCCGGGCGTTGGCCAGGCGCAGCTCCGCGGTTCGGGCCTCCACCTGCCGTTCCATATCGTCCCTGGCGCTGCGGAGCGCTTCTTCGGCGGCAACGCGTTGGGTGATGTCGCGAATGGATTCGATGGCGCCGATGATTGCGCCGGATTCATCTCGCAACGGCGAGGCAATGCCGTGCACATGCGCGCCTCGCCCCCCATCCAGGTGCGGGACAAACACATCGGCAATGTATGTGTCGCCCCGGCGTTCCAGCGCACGGTACCGCTCATGTGGGGCTTGGTCCTCGGCGAAAAAAAGATCGATAAGTAGTGGTTTCGGCTGCTTGTAAAATGCCAATGAGTACTCTTGGCTCCCCTTCCCCAGCATTTCCTCCTTGCTGAGACCAGTCATCTCCTCCATGGCCTTGTTCCAGAACACCACGCGCCGGCTGGCGTCGACCACAAAGGTTGCATCAGGGAGAAATTCAATTATATCGCGCAGTTGTCCATTTATTTTCCGGAGCGCCGCATCTGCTTCCATGTGACTGGTCACATCCTCGACAGCGCCCTCATAGCAAACGTCCCCGGTCACCGGATCGCTGGTCAGCCGCGCAACAAGTTTGGCCCAAATCAGACTGCCGTCCCTACGCCGCAGCTGCGTCACCAGAGGCATGGGGGCTTCGTCATTGCGCAGGCTCTGCCGCCAGTGCTCCAATTCGCGGGTATTCACGAACAGATCGGAAAACTTTTGTTGTTGCAGGGATTGCAGCTCTGTGTGGCCAAGCATTTGCAGCAGGGCAGGGTTGGCTACTGTCAGCTCATTCTCGAACGACCATCGGAAAATTCCCAGCGGCAGCCCTTGAAAAAAGCGGGTCAGATTCTCCTGGCTCTGGCGGCTGCGTTCCCACAGCAAGGCCACGGCGATGCCAATGGCATGGAACAGGATGAATTGGTATGAAAAGCGGTATAGCTTGATGGATATCTGGGCGCTCGGATCTGTCATGAGCGGTGCACCGGCCACCAGTGCCGAGGCCAGTGCAACGCCGAGCCCACCCAGCCTGCCCCAGGTAGTGGCAGCCAGAAGAATTGGAAAGATAAAGGAATACGAGAGGATTTCCTGCCACAGACCGTTCAGGCTCTCCAGGAAAAGGAGGTACAGCCCCAGGCCCAGCCAGGATAGAATCAGGGCCGCCTTGAACAGGTGCCTGCTGCGGGGCGAAAGAAAAAGAGCATGCAGGAGGGCATGGCCAGAAGACTTTGCTATGGGGGGACGGTGCGTCATAACTCCCTGCATCTCCACACGAAAGCCAGGATTGATATTCCCGGGGGGCCGTGAATGGCTGTCGCAGCGGGGTGAGAAGGATACTGCCATAAGTCGAGAAATAAGCAAAGTGTGGAAAACGCGGACGGAGGCGCGGAAGCACAGGAAAAGTCAAGCACAACAAATTCACGCTGCTGTAACCAAAAGGATTGCTCGTGAACTATTTCACCTTGACACAAACGGAACGAGATGGGAAAGAAGAACGCGCAAGTACAGCGGGACGTCCTGCAATCACTAACCTTTCAGAGGTGGTAGAGGGATATGGAGGAGAAGCGCGCGCACAACGCTGACACCGGCGGCCAGAGCACGGTCCTGGGCGGGTTCTTACCCCTCGGGCTAGGCTTGGTCTTGTCTCTGCTCGTAGGATGGTGGCTTTTCCCAAAGCTGCTTTTCAGCGAACAGTCCCAGCCAATCGCCTTCAACCACAAGATTCACAAGGAAGAGGCAGGCATGACGTGCACGGACTGCCATTACTTCCGTGCAGATGGTTCTTTTGGCGGTATTCCTGAGACCAAGGAATGCGCGGACTGTCACGAATCTCCCATTGGCAGCACGACCAAGGAGCGGGAGTACGTGAACGAGTATGTGAAGAAGGGACAGGAGCCGGATTGGAAAGTCTATCAGATGCAGCCTGACAACGTCTTCTTCAGCCATGCCGCCCACAGTCTGGAGAATTGCGGCCAGTGCCACACTGACTGGACCGAAAAGCAGCTCTGCAGCGCTGCCGGGTGCCATCCCGACCTCGGCGATTCTGAAACGACGCCCAAGTTCTCGTCCAACCGGATCACCGGATACAGCGCGAGCACCATGAAGATGTGGGCGTGCGAGTACTGCCACGCCTTGCCGGATCACCGCGCCTACAATGACAAAAACAACGCGTGCTTCGCGTGCCATAAGTAGAGAGGGCGGCGCAATGGGAATCGATAGACGCAGCATAGTCAAACTCCTGATTGGCGGGGCTGTGGGGAGCGTGTTCACCCCCATCCCCTGGAAGCTCACCGACGATATTTCCATCTGGACCCAGAACTGGTCCTGGGTGCCCAAAAATATCGATGGCAAGGACGCCTACGTCCCCACGGTCAGCAAGCTGTGCCCCACCGCCACTGCCATGCTCGTGCGCACGGTGAGCGGCCGCCCTGTCCGGACCATCGGCAACCCCGAGCATCCCCTTTCCGGCGGCAAGATTTCGCCCCTGGCGGCCACGGAAGTGCAGATGCTGTACAGCCCCTCCCGGATCAAGCGCCCCCTGCGCAAGACCTCGGACGGGGCCTGGAAGGAAATCTCCTGGACCGACGCCCTGGCCCTGCTGGATGAAAAGCTTGGCTTCATCAAGGGCTCTGGCGCGCGTCTGGCCGTGATCTCCGGGGATCAGACCGGCACGATCAACGAAGTCCTCTCCGCGTTCGTGAGCCTGATGGGCTCCAAGCAGTTCTTCCTCATGCCCTCCGATGCCCAAACCCTGGCCAGCGCCTGGGAACTCATGGGCGGCGCCGGTGTGCCCGGGTTCGAAACCGCAGGCAGCGATTTCGTGCTGGCGCTTGGCGCGGATATCCTGGAATCCTGGGGGCCTGCCACGAGGACCCGGCGCGCCTACTCCGCGGCGCGTCCCCACGGCGAAGCGCCCATGGCCAAGTACGTGTATGTCGGCCCCAGTCAGACCAACACCGCCGTGGGGTCGGATCTTTGGGTGGCTGCGCGTCCTGGTTCGCAGGCTGTGGTGGCCCTCGGGTTGGCAAACCTGCTCATCAAGGCAGGCTTCACTTCGCAAGCCGCTGATTTTGCCGCGTTCAAGGCCCTGGCGGCCAAGTTTGAACCGGCCGTGGTGGCGCAGATGTCCGGCGTGTCCGAAGACAAACTGACCATGCTGGCCGAAGGACTCAAGTCCGCCAAGGCGCCCGTGGTTATCCCGGGCTCCGAGTTCGGCCAGGGCGGCAGCCCGGCAGCCGTTGCTGCGGGGATGGCCCTGAACCTGCTGCTTGGGGCGTTCAATCAGAAGACCGGCCTGCGCGCCGTGCCTGAGTTTGCTCCGGTGGTGGAAAAGGCCATGCCTCGCAAGGCGGTCATGGCCAATGACCTGGTCGCGTACATGCAGTCCCTGGCTGGCGACGACAAGGCCAAACCGGACGTGCTGATCACGTACGAAGCCAACCCCGTGTACGCATTGCCCTTGGATGTGGCGGCCACGTTGGCCAAGATTCCTTTCAAGGTCGCCATCGCCCAGTTCATGGACGAAACCGCCACCATGGCGGATCTGGTGCTGCCTTCGCCCCTGGGGATCGAACGCTACGACGACGTGGCCACGCCTGCCGGCTGCGGTACGGCGGTCTACTGCCTGAACAAGCCTGTTATCGACGCGGTGAATCCTGGGGCGAACATTCATGGCGGCGACGTGATCCTGGGTATCGCAGCCAAGCTGAACGCCAATCTGGGCTTCAATTCCTTCAAGGACGTGCTTGCAGCCAAGGCCAAGGCCGTTGGCGCCAATGCTGCAGACCTGGCAGCCGGCAAGCCGTTCGTGAGCGATGCGGTGACCGGTGGCCAGCCCTCCATGGCGGCCGAGGCCATTGCCAAGAGCCTGGAAATCAAGGCCCCTGAAGCCGGCCTGACCCTGGCCGCGGTGAACAAGCTGGGCTTCGGCACGGCCACCACGGCGGTGCCCCCGCAGAACCTGAAGCTCATCCGCGAGTTCGAGCTGACCGGTACCCTGCTGTATGTGCACCTGAACAAGAGCACGGCCAGCAAGGCCGGGGTGGCGCAGGGGCAGAAGGTCACGCTCAAAGGCGCATCCGGCGTGAAAATCCCCGCTGTGGTCAACATCAGCGAAATGGTCATGGATGGCGTGGTCATGGCCCCGTGCAACTTCGGGCACACGGCCTTTGACGAATTCGCCAAGGACAAAGGCGCCAACGTGGCCAAGCTGTTCGCGGCCCAGGTCGAGCCCGGCTCCGGCCTTTCCATCTGGACCCAGACCGGCGTCGCAATTGAAAAAGCCTAAGGGGAAGGATCAGCAACATGTCAGGCGCACAACAATCGTTCAAGATCCTCTGGGGGATGGCCATCGACCTCGACAAGTGCACGGGCTGCGGCGCGTGCATGGTGGCCTGCCAGGCTGAAAACAACCTGGCTCCCGAAGCCGAGTCCTCCAATAAGCGTCGGGTGATGAATTGGCTCAAGGTGTTTGAGCTCTCCAACGAAAAACCCTACCCGGACCACGACACCGCCTTCCTGCCCCGGCCCTGCCAGCAGTGCGGCAACCCCGCCTGCGTGCCTGTGTGCCCGGCCACGGTGACCAAAAAGGATGAAGAGGGCGGGATCATCAGCCAGGTGTATCCCCGCTGCTTCGGCTGCCGGTACTGCATGGCGGCATGTCCTTACAAGGCCCGGTACTTCAACTGGTACGATCCCGAATGGCCCCAGGGCTGGGAAAAGACGCTGAGCCCCGATGTCAGCGTGCGTCCTCGCGGTGTGGTCGAGAAGTGCACCTTCTGCCACCATCGCTGGATGAAGGCCAAGGACAAGGCCCGCGTGGAAGGCAATGATCCGTACGATCTGCCGGAAGGCGCGTATGTCACCGCCTGCACCGAGGCTTGTCCCAACGGCGCCATCGTGTTCGGCGACCTGAACAATCCCAAGCACCTGGTGCACAAGCTGGCGCATAGCGAATATGCCTTCCGGCTCCTGGAGCGGCTGGGCATGGACCCGCAGGTGTATTACCTGAGCCGCCGCGAATGGGTGCGCCGCCTGGGCGACCACTACCTCGAGAACGAAAAAACTGGTGATTTCACGCCTCTCGGAGGAGGACATCATGGATAAGGCGTTGCTCCCTGAGGGATGCCCACGGTGCTCCCTGGGCAAGTTCTTGATCTGGTTGGCTGTCCTTGGTGTTGTTCTCGCCTGGGGCGGCTACTGGATGGCCCGGGTGTTGCTCTTCGGGATCGGCGAAACCGCCCTGGACAACACCTTCGGTTTCGGGCTGTGGATCACCTTCGACCTTGCAGTGATTGCGCTTGGCGCCGGCGCCTTCTTCACCGGCCTGCTGCGCTACATTCTGAACATCGATCCGCTCAAGCACATCATCAACCTGGCGGTCATCATCGGCTTCATCTGCTATTCCGGGGCCATGATTGTTCTCGCCCTGGACGTCGGCCAGCCACTGCGGGCCTGGTTCGGCTTCTGGCACGCCAACGTCCACTCCATGCTGGTCGAGGTGATGTTCTGCATCACCTGTTACCTGATGGTCCTGGCCATTGAATATGTGCCCATCGTCCTGGAAAACCGCCAGCTGAACAAGATCCCCTTCCTGCATAACCTGGCGCACAACTTCCACGTGATCATGCCGCTTTTCGCCGGCATGGGCGCCTTCCTGTCCTTCTTCCACCAGGGCTCTCTGGGCGGCATGTACGGTGTGCTCTTCAGCCGTCCGTACTCCTACCGTCCCGGCTTCTTCATCTGGCCCTGGACCTTCTTCCTCTTCGTGCTGTCCGCCGTGGCGTCCGGCCCGGTGTTCACGATGCTGATTGCCACGATCATCGAGAAGGTTTCCGGCCGCAAGATGGTGGATTTCAAGATCAAGGCGCTCATGGGCAAGGTGGCCGGCACCATGCTGCTGGTCTATGTGCCCTTGAAGATTCTCGATACCTACGGCTGGGCCACCAGCGTGCTGCCGTCCATGGGGCTGAATTTCAGCGACCTGTTCTTCGGCACCGTGTATGGCCAATGGCAGCTGTGGACGGAAATCGTCATCTGCGGCGTGATCCCCATGATCATGCTCAATGTGAAGTCCATCCGCGAGAATCCTGCGCTGCTGTACACCGCTGCCATCCTGGACTGTATCGGCGTCAGCATCAACCGCTACGTCTTCACCGTGCAGGGCCTTGCGGCACCGGTCATGCCCTTTGACAAGTGGGAGATTTACATCCCCAACGAAGCCGAATGGGCCCCGACCTTCCTGGTCATCGCCTACGGTGCGTTGCTGATCTCGCTCTCCTACCGCTACCTGCCGGTCTTCCCACAGGAAAAGGCGCTCAACGCCGCCAAATAATGACGGCATTGTACTCTGGTTGCATCAACGGGCGGTCCGCAAGGGCCGCCCGTTTTTTTGTGGAGGAAAGCTGAACCGGGACGGTGGGCTGACGTATGCAGGCGAATCTTGCCTTGTATCACCGGTATGGACAGTCGGTTCCCCCTGGAATGCGGGCGACCCGGCGGCGAGGATTTGGGACAGCCATCTCGTGGCGGCACTGGAAGAGGGCTCCTGTGCTGCGGGCATCCGCTGCAGGCGCGGAGCTGTATGCCAGCTGGGCGTTGCAGACCTGGGCCCGGTCTGGGAATCCAGCCGCAATGGGAGCAGCTGTTATCC
This sequence comes from Megalodesulfovibrio paquesii, assembly GCF_054653055.1. Taxonomy (NCBI): domain Bacteria; kingdom Pseudomonadati; phylum Thermodesulfobacteriota; class Desulfovibrionia; order Desulfovibrionales; family Desulfovibrionaceae; genus Megalodesulfovibrio; species Megalodesulfovibrio paquesii. The sequence continues at coordinate 336,783 of NZ_BAAIGQ010000008.1, forward strand.
CAGGAGATAGATCGTTGCCGGTAAGGTCAGCGCTGAAAAGAGGGTTTGCCCGGTGATGATGGCGGCCATCAGCCGGTCATCCCCCCCAAGTTGTCGGGCGAGGATGTAGGAGGATGACGCCGCAGGCACCGCGGCGAACAGCACGCAGATGGCGGCGGCCCGCGGCGGGGTGCGGTACAGGGAGCAGGCCAGCCAGGTCAGGGTTGGCAGGGCCAGGAACTTGAGGACAAAAGATAACAGCAATGGTTTCCAGTACTGGGGCAGTTCCTTGAGCACCAGCCCGGCGCCCACCGCCATCAGCCCCATGGGAAGCGCCGCACGGCCAAGCAGGCGGACCGTCTCGAAGGCCGGCTCCGGCAGGGGAAGGCCGGTCAGGTTGACGGAAAAGCCAACCATACAGGCCATGAGCAGCGGGTTTTTGAACAGGGAGCCGACCACACCGGCCAGGCCAAAACCCTCGCGGCACCCGAAATGAGAGACTACAGGCACGCAAAGCAGGTTGGCCAGGGGCACCAGGGCCATCATCACCAGGGCGGAAAGGGTCAGGCCTTCCTGCCCGAACAGCGCCGCGGCCGCGGCCAGGGCCACATAGGTGTTGGGCCGGATGGCTCCCTGGAAGATGGAGGAGAAAGCCGGGCCGGTAAAGCCGATGCGGGCCTGCAGGAACAGCGCCAGCCCGGTCACTGCCACCACGGCAGAGGTGATGGCTCCGGCCATGGAAACGGCCGGGAGCCCATCCGTGGCCAGCAGTGGCGCGGCCGCCAGGTTGGAGACCAGCATGGCCGGCAGAAATAGGTAATACGTCAGCCGCTCGGCATCCCGCCAGAAGGTTTCCGGCAGGAGCTTGAGCCGGCTGCTGACCCAGCCAAGTGCAATGCACGCGAAAATGGGGAGAAGAATGGTCACGGAATCGTCGATGGGGTGGCGTCGGCAACAAGTGAAAAAAAACTGCTAGCAACAGACGGGCAGGGCGGGTGCGTTCAGACGCGGGGAGGCGTCACTGCCCTTCGCCCTGCAGGGTCTTGGCCCAGGTGAGGGCCTCGGCGTACGAGTTGGCCACGGTCATGGGTTCAAGCTCCAGCTGGGAGATGACCTCGTCAATCCTGTCCCACTCTCCCTGCTCAAAAAAACGGGCCATGCTCAGCCAGGGGGTGTACTCGTTCACCTCGCCGCTCAATGCGGTGGCCAGGGCCTCATCCAGAGGGAGATTCTTGACGATCTCCTTGAAGGGCACGTCCAGCATGGCCTCCAGCAGGGAGAACAGGCCAAGCAGGTACAGCAGATCCGCCTTGGCGATGGGCATGTCATGGTTCAGCGCCGTGCGCTCCAGAAACTTGGCGCGAATGGCGGAGAGGTAGGGCAGTTCCGAGGTCTTGTGCTTGGGGCTCATGTCCGTGAGGAAGATGAGCCACAGCCAGCTGCGAATCTGCTTCATGCCCAGCAACACCAATGCCTGACGGATGCTGTCGACCTTGCGCGGCAGGCTGAAACTGGCCGAGTTGGTCAGGGCCAGAAGGCGGTAGCTGATGGAAACGTCCGTCTCGATCACCCGGGCAATCTCGTGAAAGTCCGGGTTTTCCTTTTCCAGCACCTTGAAGAGCATGAGGCGGGAAATCTGGTTGGAGGTCAGCTTGCGGCCAGGGACGATGACCGGTTTTTCAAAGAAAAAGCCCTGGAACAGGGTGTAGCCCACCTTGCTCAGGAATTCGAACTGCTTGATGTCCTCCACACGCTTGGCCGCCAGGGCAGCGTGATGGGACTTGGCCAGGATGGTCAGTTCCTTGAGCCGGGGGATATCCTTGTTCAGAATGTCGATAAAAACCAGGTCCGCCAGCTCCAGCAGGGGCTCGCAGCCCGGCTGGCCGGAAAAGTCGTTCAGCGCCACCTCATAGCCCAGGGATTTGAATTCCTTGAGCGCATCCACCACCTCCGCGGTGGCGGAAAAGCTTTCATCCACCAGAATGATGGTGGTTGCTGCGGGCAAGGTCAGCGGGATTTTGCGCAGCAGGCTTTCTTCGGTGAAGTTGATGCACAACTTCTTGGCCCGCTCCCCGGCCTTGGGCAGGTTCATGATGGCGTTGGAGATGACAGTGAGGGTGGCGATGTCTTTGTCGTCAAAGGTCGCTTTGGTCGCATCCGGGGCGTGTCGATAGAGCAGGGCATAGCCCCAGATGTTTTTGCTCGCGTCAAAAATGGGCTGACGGGCGAAGAAGGTGTCCACGTACAAAGGGGATGTTTCCGCCTTGATCGTGTCGGGGGTCTGGTCAGCCATGCGCTCCTCTCATCTCACTCGTTCACCTGTGTCGTCTCGGCAGGTTTGCCTTGTACCACGGAATGCGACGGGCTGAAAGAGCGGATTGCATGGCCTGAGTGGAGGCGGTTGAGATTCCGGGACTTTGGGCTGGACGCCACGCGAGGCTTGGCGTACATAGCTGGAAGCCGTGGCGTTGCATGCAGGCCGGAATTGTTGCATCTCCTGCAACGGGCCGCCGCTCCAGGGCACGGTCTCTCCAGCTGAAGCCTTGTTGCCGTCTTGTTGCGGAGCTTTCCGCACCATACGCAGCCAGGTTGCGGCAGGGCCTGACATGAACCGATCGAGCCTCCACAAGGATCATGTGACAGCGCAATGATGAAGCCAGCGGATGCGCCCGCAATGCCGGGTTTCTCTTCCGACGAAGAAACGCGTCAGGCGCGCATGGTGCAGCGCAAGTCCGGCCTCAAGCTGGCGGAATACTTGCGTCACCAGGGCAAGCTCAAAGAAGACGAGCTGATGGAGTATGTGGCCAATCAGCTCCAGATAGACAAGTACTCCACCGATAAATATCCCGTCGATACGTCCTTATCCAGGATTCTGCCCATGGATGTGGCCCGCAAGCACCATGTGGTGGTCTTGCGGCAAAAGGGCACCATGATCTGGCTGGCCACCTCGGACCCGCTGAATGTGGGCATGCTGGACATCCTGGAAAAGTCCACCAAGTACGATATTGAGCCCGTGTATTGCCCCAAGGGCGATCTGGACGAGCTGCTCTTCCAGTACTACGGCAAAACCACTGACATGAAAGACCTCGTGGGCGCCATCGAGGAATTTCATGTGGAAAGCGACGACGAGCTCATCGCCGACGGCCTGGGCGATATTTCCATGGCTGCCCTGGAAGATGCGCCCATCGTCCGTCTGGTGAACCAGGTGTTGTCGCAGGCAGTGATGGAAAACGCCTCGGACATCCACATCAGCCCCCAGCGCGACCGCGTGCAGCTGCGGTTCCGCATCGACGGCGTGTTGCGGGAATATCCGGCTCCACCCAAGTCCGTGTTCATGCAGTTCGTCTCGCGCATGAAGCTCCTGGCGAACATGGATATTTCCGTCACCCGCGTGCCGCAGGACGGCCGGTTCTCCTTCAATGTGCAGACCAAGGAAGTCAACGTCCGCGTCTCGTCCCTGCCCACCATTTACGGCGAGAACATGGTCCTGCGTCTGCTGATGAAGGCGCGCAAGTCCCTGAATCTCGAAGATCTGGGCATGAACGACGACGACCAGCAGCGCCTGGAGGAGAATCTCAACAAATCCTATGGCATGCTTCTGGCGTGCGGCCCCACCGGCAGCGGGAAAACCACACTGCTTTACGCCATGCTCTCCAAGGTGGACAGGCCGGAGATCAACATCATCACCCTGGAAGATCCTGTGGAAACCAGGGTGGATACCATCCGCCAGGTGCAGCTGAACCGAAAGGCCGGCATGACCTTTGCCTCGGGCCTCAAGTCCATCCTGCGGCAGGACCCGGACGTGCTGATGGTGGGGGAAATCCGGGACCATGAGACGGCCCAGATCGCCATCGAAGCGGCCATGACCGGCCACCGTCTGCTCTCCACCGTGCACACCAACGACGCCCCTGGCGCCATCACCCGCTTTATCGACATGGGCATCGAGCCCTTCCTCATTTCCTCCACCCTGCTCATTGCCGTGGGACAGCGCCTGGTGCGGCGCAACTGCAAGTATTGCCTGATGGAATACCAGCCCACGCCAAGCATGGTGGAGGCCCTGCACCTCAAGCGGTCCATCACTTTCATGAAAGGCAAGGGCTGCCCCCGCTGCCGCGATACGGGCTACGCCGGCCGTGTGGGCGTGTATGAGGCCCTGTCCATTGACGAGGAAATTCAGGAGATGATCGTGGCCCGGAAATCCTCCAAGGATATCGGCCGCTCCGCCTCCGCCGCCAAGAAATTCCGCTCCATGAAGACGGACGCGCTGAACAAGGTGGCCAAAGGCATCACCACCCTGGAAGAAGCCGCGCCCATTTTGTTCATGTAGTCCGCGCGAAGACGCTGACGCTCCCGGTCCTCACCCCCGCAGGATGGCGATGCGGGTGGTCTGGCGGGTACTCCGGGGCAGGTGCAGGTCGATGACGCCGTTGTGCACCGTGGCCCGGATGCGCTCGCGGTCCACATCGTCGGAAATGGTGAATGCCGCCAGGTACTCGCCGCCGCCAAACTCCATGTGTGCCAGGGTCTTGGAGCCGCGCATGGCCTTGTCCAGGTCAAAACGGGTGCGCGCGGAAACGTGCAGCTCGCTGCCGTTCAGGCTGATGCGCAGGCTCTCCTTGTCGATGCCCGGCATGTCCAGAAAAATGTGAAAGCCGTCTTCCAGCTCAATGATGTCCGTATCCGGAATGATGCGGTGCGGCTCGCGATTCGGAGTGGCAAGGCGGGGGTGCAGGCCTGGGAATCCTGGGAAGCCGGGGGGCGTGGTGCTGGCGGCCATGGCGGGGAGCTCCTGAAGGCTTACGATGCGGCAATGGTGATGGTACGCGGCGCGGCCGGTGCGGCCTTGGGCAGCACAATGGCCAGGATGCCATCCTTGAGCGTGGCCTTGATGTTGTCCTGATCCACCGGGGCGTTGATGGTGGCCACCCGCTGGAAGGGCCCCGAAGGGCGCTCCTGGCGATAATACCGTCCCTGCACGGGTTTGCGTTCGCCCTTGATGACCAGGGTGTCCCCGGTCAGGGTCAATTCCACATCCTCAATGGCCACGCCGGGCAGGCGGCAGTGCACGAAAATGGCTGTCTCGTCGTGGCTGACATTGAGCAGGGGAAAAACCGGCTCATTGCGCCAGACGCCAGGGGGCCAGCGGCGGTCAAACAGCTGTTCCAGCGGGGAAACCCCGGCATAAAAGGGGCTGAAATCAATAACCATAACACACACTCCGAGTTGCACGCAAAGGGGTCAGACGCGGCGCACTGTGGGGTTGCACAACCGATTTTCAATGTAAGGCCAGTGCGCTGGCAGTCAATGGCCCTGGCTGCTGCAGATGACAATCGTTTCATGAGAATGCGGAGAATGGTTTACATCGGCGTGGAAAAAAGGCTAGGCTTCACATGAAATCAACAAAGATGCAGTACACACGGTGGTACGTCATGTTGAACCGCCGCATGGAGGATTGATGGCAGACGCAATGGCCGCGTTGCTGGAGCGCATCCGGACAGACGCCGTGGAGCAGGGGCAGGCCAAGGCCGAGGCGCTTCTGGACGCCGCGCGGGAAGAGGCCCGGAGCATCCGCGCTGCTGCGCGCGCCGAGGCTGAGACCTTGCGCCGGGAGGCCGCCGAGGAGGCCGCCCGCCAGCGTCAGCAGGGAGCCCAGGCCTTGCGCCATGCGGCCCGGGATCTGCTGCTGACCCTGCGCGCCGCCATTCAGGATCTCTTTGTCAGCGTGTTGGAGGAAGAGGTGGAGCGCACCCTGGACCGCGAGGTGCTGGTGCGCATGCTGGAGCAGGTGACCGCCTCCTGCGCCGCCTCCCCCCGGGAAAGCGGGCTGGAGATCATCCTTTCCCCCAAGGACAAGGAAGCCCTGGCCGGCTTCTTCCTCAAAAAGTTCCGGGAAGAGCTGCTCCAGGGCGTGGAGATCCGCGCCGATGCGGACATCCTAAGAGGCTTCCGCCTGGGAACGCGGGAAGGGTACATGTACATCGACTTCACCAGTCAGGCCATTGCCGAAAGTCTTGCCCAGCTGGTGCGGCCGGCCCTGGCCGAGCATCTGGCCGCCGCGGCGCAGGACATTGCGGAAAACGGGATGACCGACCCGAGGGGAGCGCCATAATGCCTGCCTATTATTATCTGGTGTCGAGCCTGCCCACCGTCAGCCTGCGGGAGCCGGGCGCCGTGCCGCCCTTGGGTGAAGACGACTTCATCGGCGCGTGTCTGGCGCATGTGTCGGAAGAGCTGCTCATGGAACTGCAGGCCGTGCTGGAAGGCGCCCTGGAGGAAGCCCATCATCCGGCGGTCAAGGCGTATGCCGCCTTCGAGGCCCAGCTGGGCAACGCCGTGCAGCGTCGTCGTGCAGCCCTCCGGCAGGATGACGCAACCCTGGAGCTTCGCGAGCACCCCGGCTGGTCCGTGGCCCTGGAACAGGCGGTGGAGCAGGCCGTGAACGCCCCGGACCCCCTGGCCCGGGAGATGGCCCTGGACAGGGCTCGCGAACAATTTCTGGACGAACTCGCCACCGCCAGTCCTTTTGGCGACGCCTTTCTGGTGGCCTATGCCGGCAGGCTGCGCCTGGCCCTGCGCTGGGCTGGCTGGAATGCGGAAGAAGGCCGCGCCGCCCTGGCCAGACTGGGCCGCCTGGGGCTCAATGCCCTGGACGCCCTGGGCGCCCAGGACACCGCCCCCGGACCGGCGGAACACCCCGCGCCACACTGAGCCGGGAGCAGACGCAGGATATTGCATGCAGCAGTCGGAGAATGTCGGCCGTATCGTCGGCGTGGGCGGCAACCTCGTCACCGTGGAGTTCGATCATCCCGTCGTCCAGAACGAGGTGGCCTATGTGCAACTCGAGGAGGCCGGCGAGGGAGCCGTGCGAAAAACAGGGCTCAAGGCCGAAGTTATCCGCGTGCGAGGCCGCTACGCTGATCTGCAGGTGTTTGAGGCCACCCACGGCCTGCGTGTGGGAGACAAGGTCGTCTTTACCGGCGAGCTCCTGACCGTGGAGCTGGGGCCGGGGATGCTTGGCCAGGTCTTCGACGGCCTGCAGACGCCTCTGGATGCCATCGCCGCCGAGCACGGCTTCTTCCTGGCCCGCGGCAGCTACCACCGCGCCCTGGACCCGGAACGCCGCTGGGCCTTTACCCCTTGCGCCAGCACCGGCATGCCCTTGCGGGCCGGCATGGCCATTGGCCACGTACCCGAGGCCATCTTTTCCCACGCCATCATGGTTCCCTACGGTCTCAAGGGCCGGCTGACCCTGATCTCCCTGGCCGAGGCCGGCGAATACGCCATGGATGACGTGGTGGCCGTGGTTCTGGACGAGGAACGCCGCGAGCACGAAATCCGTCTTTCCCAGCGCTGGCCGGTGAAGATTCCCATCACTGCCTATGCCGAGCGCCTGCGGCCCACCCAGCCCATGACCACGAAGATCCGCATCATCGATACCTGCAACCCCGTGGCCCTGGGCGGGGTGTACTGTATCCCCGGCCCCTTTGGCGCGGGCAAGACCGTGCTGCAGCAGATCACCTCCCGCCATGCCGATGTGGATGTGGTGGTGGTGGCCGCCTGCGGGGAGCGGGCCGGTGAGGTGGTGGAGACCATCCGCACCTTCCCGGAACTGGAAGATCCCCGCACCGGCCGCTCGCTCATGGAGCGGACCATCATCATCTGCAACACCTCCAGCATGCCCGTGGCCGCGCGCGAGGCCAGCGTCTATACCGCCGTGACCATGGCCGAGCACTACCGGCAGATGGGGCTGAAGGTGCTCCTGCTGGCCGACTCCACCTCCCGCTGGGCCCAGGCCCTCCGGGAAATGAGCGGGCGGCTGGAGGAGATTCCCGGCGAGGAAGCCTTTCCGGCCTATCTGGAATCCGTGGTCGCGGCCTTTTACGAGCGCGGCGGCGTGGTCCGCCTGCACGACGGGCAGACCGGCTCCGTGACCATCGGCGGCACCGTGAGTCCGGCCGGGGGGAATTTCGAGGAGCCGGTGACCCAGGCCACCCTCAAGGTGGTCGGGGCCTTTCTGGGACTTTCCCGCGCCCGGTCCGACGCCCGACGCTACCCGGCCATCGATCCCCTGGATTCCTGGAGCAAGTACCCCGGTGTGGCGGACGCGGCGCAGGTGGAGGCCGCCCGCCGGCTCCTGGCCCAGGGTGCGGAAGTGAAGCAGATGATGCAGGTGGTGGGCGATGAAGGCACCAGCCTCGAAGACTATCTGCTCTATCTGAAAGGAGAATTCCTGGACGCCGCCTACCTGCAGCAAGACGCCTACGATCCCGTGGACGGCGCCACGGATGCCGCCCGCCAGCGCCGCGTCTTTGGGCTGGTTTCCGAGATCCTGACCCGGGAGTTTGCCCTGGAGGACAAGGACGCGGCCCGGCGGTTTTTCCTCAATCTGACCCAGCGCTTCCAGGACTTCAACCGCATCCCCATGGACGCCCCGCAGTTCGAGGCCATGGAGACGGAAATCCGGCAACGCTGCCGGGAGGCGGCCGGGATGGAAGAAGACGGGGAAGATCCGGAAAATGCTGGAGTCCAGACCCTTATTGGCCTGTAAACAGCTTGACTGACTCTTGCACGATGGTGTTGATGCCACCACGCCATCCAATCAACAGCACCGCAAGCGCCCCAATGAAAATGGTGAACAAGACGGAACCTAAGAAGCTTTGGAGGATGGCATCTTTCCATGAGGGCTTGATGGAACGCAACTCCAAGTTGAGTCGTCGTTCATAGGTGTCCGAAAGTTGCGTGGCGTGATCTTCAATGAGCAGATTCTGAAATTCGGCGAGGTCAGATTCGGCAAGACGCAAATAAGAGCTGAGCCGACTCATGCTCAGATCATGAAAGACGGCGAGTTCGTCGTCCGTGGGGCCGCGGTCATGTTTCGTCCAAAACGATTTAATATACTCAATTTTTTCACGTTTATAGATGCCATATGCAAGGAGCCCGATGAGATCATCGGGCTCCCCGGCCAGTTCTTCAAAAATATAGTTGTACTTACGTTCTTGCGCGCTCACGAACGACTCTCCAGGCCCTCTTTACCTCATCCCTGTCAAAAAACAGGTTGATTTTGATGGGGCGCCCAAGAAAATCAACATGTTCCGGAGCTGCTTCTCCGGTTTTCTTGCGCGCAATCCTGGCAGCATTGACACGGCGCACCATTTCAGCGGTGACGCCGAGATAATTCTTATCCATCGCATTCACCTCAGGAAAAGTATGGGCAGTTTTTCAGGAAAAAGCAACCGGCATGGACTGATTTTCATGGGATACGGGTTGACCCTGCTCTGTACGGGTGGCACGTTGCAACCATACGCATCTTTTGGCTCATTGGATGACAGGGCTCCGCATGCATAGAATCTACCACCGCATTGAACAGATTGCCGGCAATGTCATCATGGTCCAGGCAGATGCCGTGGCTTATGGCGAGCTGGCCGAGGTCTCTTCGCCCAAGAACAGTTCCCTGGCCCAGGTCATCCGGCTGGAACGGGGGCGGGTGTATCTGCAGGTCTTTGGCGGCGGCCGCGGCGTGGCCACCAACGCCAAGATCCGCTTCCTCGGCCACGGCGTGCGCATGCACTTTTCCGACAGCCTCCTGGGCCGCGTCTTCACCGGCGGCGGCCTGCCGCGGGACAAGGGGCCGGCACTCACCGACGCGCTCATCGACGTGGCCGGCCCGCCGGTCAACCCGGTCAGGCGGGTGGTGCCCTCACGCATGGTCCGCACGGGCATCCCGATGATCGACATCTTCAACACCCTGGTGGAGTCGCAAAAGCTGCCCATCTTCGCCGCGGCCGGGGAGCCGTACAATCCGCTCCTGGCCCGCATCGCCATGCAGGCCGAGGTGGACGTCATCGTCCTGGGCGGCATGGGTCTCAAGCATGACGACTACCTCTTTTTCCGCGATCTGCTGGAAGAGCAGGGCGCGCTCTCCCGGGCCGTGCTCTTCATCCACACCGCGGCTGATCCCACGGTGGAGTGTCTGCTGGCCCCGGACATCGCCCTGGCCGTGGCCGAGGCCTTTGCCCTCAAGGGCCGCCGGGTGCTCTGCCTGCTGACGGACATGACCAATTTTTGCGATGCCCTGAAGGAAATCGCCAACACCATGGAGCAGATTCCCTCCACCCGCGGGTATCCCGGCGATTTGTATTCCCAGCTGGCCTCGCGTTACGAAAAGGCCGTGGACTTCCAGGGTGCGGGCTCCCTGACCGTGCTGGCCGTGACCACCATGCCCGGCGATGACGTCACTCATCCCGTGCCGGACAACACCGGCTACATCACCGAGGGGCAGTTTTATCTGAAAAACGGCCGCATTGAGCCCTTTGGTTCCCTCTCCCGGCTCAAGCAGCTGGTGAACGGGCAGACCCGCAAGGACCATCGGACCATCATGAACGTGATGATCCAGCTGTACGCCGAGGCCCGGGAAGCCAAGGAAAAACAGGCCATGGGCTTCCGCATGAACGCCTGGGATCGCAAGCTGCTGACCTATGCCGGACTGTTCGAAAAGCAATTGATGGACCTTTCGGTCAATCTGCCCTTGGAAGCAGCCCTGGACCGCGGGTGGAGCATTCTGGCCCGCTGCTTCGATCGCGCGGAAACAGCCATTCCCACGGCGTTGGCCGAGGAATTCTGGCCGGTGTGATCCGGCCGGGGAGTGGCAGGTCATGGGCGCAGTCAGCACCGTCAAATCCACCAAGCATGAACTCAAGGCCCAGCGCGAGGCCCTGGAGCGCTTTACCCGCTACCTGCCCACGCTGCAGCTCAAAAAGCAGCAGCTGCAGGCGGAGTTGCGGCGGCTCTCCCGGAAGCTCCAGGAAAAGCGCCAGGCCCTGGCCGCGGTGGAGCACGATGCGGCAGCATGGCTGGCGTTATTTGCGGAACCGTTTGATTTTGCACCATATATGAAGGTGGCCTCCCTGCAGGTCCGCCAGGCTAACGTGGCCGGGGTGCAGGTGGAGACGTTGGATGAGGTGGCCTTTGTGCAGACCCTGCCACCGCTGGGAACCTCCCCGCTGTGGTCGGACGAGGGCATCAGAACGGCGCGGCAGCTGGCCGTGCTGCAGCTGGAGATCCATTTTCTGCATACCCAGCGTCAGGCCGTGGCCGAGGAGCTGCGCACCACCTCCCAGCGGGTCAATCTCTTTGAAAAGGTGAAGATCCCACAGGCCCGCGACCATATCCGGCGCATCAAGATTGCCCTGGGGGACCAGGAGACCGCGGCCGTGGTCCGGGCCAAGATGGCCAAGAGCCGGCAGAAGGAACGCCGCAGGAGCACCTCATGATCGTGCCCATGCACCGCCTTGACCTCTTGTGTCCTGACGGAGACCAGGACGCCGCCCTGTCCCTCCTGGGTGCGCTGGGCGTGGTGCATCTGACGCCCGTGGATTCGGCAGGGTCGGCGACGGGCGTGGAACAGGCGGCGGCAGCGCTGGCCAGGGTCCGGGCCTCGCTCAGCCGGCTGCCGGCCGTCGGGGAAAACGCTCCAACCGAAGAAGCCCCGGTGGACCTGGCCGGGCAGGTCGCCGAACTCCTGACCCGGCAGGACGCCCTGGCCGACCGCCTGGCTGATCTGGAACGCGAACGTGACGCGGTGGCCCCCCTGGGCCGGTATGATCGCACCTGCCTGGACGCTGTGCGGGCTGCCGGCGTCTCGTTGACCTTGTACCGCGTCCCCAGAGGGGTGCGGCTCCCGGACGTGCCCGGCGCAGCCTGGCAGCCCCTGGCCCCCACCTCCAGCAATGCCGTGGAAACCTATCATGTCCTGGTGGAGTATGGAGACTCTCACACCGCTGCATCGGATCTGCCGCTGCTTCCCGTGCCCTGGCCGGCGCGGGAACTGGGCGCCGTGGAGGCGGAGCTGGCCGCCACAGCAGCCGGGCTGGAGACCGCGCGGGAGGAGCTGGCCCGGCTGGCCCGGTTCCGCCCGGTCCTGGAGCGGCATGCGGCGGAACTGGAAGACGCCCTGCGCTGGACCGAGGCCCGGCAGAGCATGGCGCAGCTGGAGCCAGCCGCCGCGGGTGTTGCCCTGGCCCACCTGCGCGGCTATGTGCCGGAAGACGAGGCCGCCGCCCTGGCCGAGGCATGCGCCAGCCGCGGCTGGGCCGCGCTCCTGGCTCCGGCGGAACGCACCCCCATGGCGGATCAGACCCAGGCCCCGCCCACGCTGCTGCGCTACCCGCGCTGGCTGGAGCCGGTCAAAAGCGTCTTCGAAGCCGTAGGCATCCTGCCAGGGTATGGCGAACCAGATGTCGGCGCGCCGGTGCTCGTCTTTTTGAGTCTGTTCTTCGCCATGCTCGTGGGCGACGCCGGCTACGGGCTGCTCTTTCTGGCCGCCTCCCTGCTGGGGCGGTGGCGTTGGCCACAGCTTCCCGGCCGGGCCTTCACCCTGTTGACGATCATGAGCACGGCCACACTGGCCTGGGGGGCGCTCACGGGCACCTGGTTCGGCGCAGTCCGCCTGCCGGCGCTTCTGGATGGGATGCGGCTGGACTGGCTGACTGGCGACGCCGCAGACCACAACCTCATGGCCTTGTGCTTTCTCCTGGGGGCGCTGCACCTATCCCTGGCCCATCTCTGGAATGCCCTGCGGCTCTGGCCTTCCACCACGGCGCTGGCCCAGCTGGGCTGGCTGGGAATCGTCTGGAGCATGTATTATGCGGCGCGGATGATGGTGCTTGGCGCGGTCTTTCCTGGCTGGATGGGTTGGGTGGCCGGGGGCTCCGGCCTGCTGGTGGTGCTGTTCATGACCCCGCTTGCGCAGCTGAAAACGGCCTGGACGGCTCACGTCATGCTGCCCCTGAACATCATCAGCAATTTTGTGGATGTGGTCTCGTACGTGCGGCTGTATGCTGTGGGCGCGGCCTCCCTGGCCATGGCCCGGGCCGTGAATGACATGGCCCTGGCCGACGGCGTGAACGGGCCGCTCTCGGGACTGCTGGCCGCGGCAGTGCTGTTTGTGGGGCACGCCGGGAACATTCTTTTGTCCTGCATGGGGGTGCTGGTGCATGGTGTGCGCCTGAACACCCTGGAATTCGCCAACCACCTGGGCCTGACCTGGGCCGGGAAAGATTACCAGCCCTTCCGGGTTGCCACGCGCGGGGCGGCGCCGGAACATCGCGCGCCGTCAGAAGCGGAGGCCCCCCGGCAGGCTGAAGGAGCACACGGATGGAACTGATCATGATGGCAGCCCTGGGCAAGGCCGGTGCGGCCATGGCCCTGGGGCTTTCGGCAATTGGCTCGGCCCTGGGCGCGGGCGCGGCGGGCATGGCCGGCATTGGCGCCTGGAAGAAGTGCTACGCCCAGAACCGGGCCGCCCCCTTCATCATTATCGCCTTTATCGGCGCGCCCCTCTCCCAAACCATCTATGGCATGATTCTCATGAATGCCATGAACACCCAGTGCAACGCCGCCCTGGCCGCGGCTGCGGCGGGGGAATCGGCCTTCATTCCCTGGCCGGCCATGCTCATGGCCGGGCTGCTGGGCGGGCTGGCCATGGGCATCTCGGCCTGGTACCAGGGCCGGGCCGGGGCCGCCGGGGCGGACGCCCTGGGCGAGACAGGCAAGGGGTTCGGCAACTACCTGATGACCTTGGGCGTGGTGGAGACCGTGGCCCTTTTTGTGATGGTCTTCATCCAGGGGACACTCAGATAGCCAGTCCGCGATCAAGCCGGCCGGGCAGCCGGCAGCCGGGCAGTCGGGCAGCCGGGCAGCGCATGGGGCACGGCGGCTCAGCTTTCTTCCTCGCCGGATTCCATCACGCGCTTGACCAGCCCTTTGTAGTCCACCGCGCCGGGAGATCCACCGGCATATTCGAAGATGGTCATGCCGTAGGCCGGGGCCTCGGAAAGGCGGACGTTGTAGCGGATGGGCTCGCAGATGTGCTGCGGGTAGATCTTGCGCAGCTTTTCCAGGATTTCGCCGGGGTTTTTGATGCGCTCGTCCATGAAGGTGGGCACGAGGTACTTGATGCCCACTTCCTTGCGGTACTTTTTGATGGACGACAGGCTCTTGATGAATTCCGAGAGCCCCTGCAGGCTCATGACCTCCAGGGAAATGGGGATGAGAATCTCCTTGGCGTAGAAGAGCACGTTCACGGTCAGCGGGTCCCAGCCCGGGGAAGAGTCGATGATGATGAAGTCGAACTGCGTCTCCAGGGGGGCCAGGGCCTCGGTGAGGGTCATTTCCCCGCCAAAGTCCTTGCGGTCGATCATGCGTTTGACACCGGCCAGGGACTTGCCGCCGGCCAGGAGCCAGAGATTGTCACGGGCCTTGAAGATGGCGTCCTTGGGCTTGAGCTCCTCGGTGACCAGCTCGGTCAGGCCGGCCTTGGGCTTCACGCCGAGCATGTAGGCGTCCTGGCCCTGGGTGTCGGTGTCCACGAGCAGCACACGCTGGCCTTCCAGCGCCAGACCGGCGGCCAGGTTCACGCTGGTGGTGGTTTTTCCCACCCCGCCCTTGGAGAGCAGCACGGCAATGGAGCGGGCGCGGGCCAGGGGAAACTTGTTTCCGCAGCTTTTGCAGTGAACAATCGCCTTTTTGGAAGGGATTTTCGCGTCGTCGACAGTGCGGGAAAACCCGCACTTCGGACAAGTGATTTCCATGACCGCAAGCCTCCCTCAAAGGGTTATGGCATTCCGCAGAACAGCTGCGCCCTGTAGTCCGCGTTGCCTGCATTACCCACAATGCCGTCCATGCCCGCGCTGCCCAGAGCAGGGGAGGGCAGGGGCTGCGCCCCTCGCGCAGCCGCAGCAGGGCTTGCGGCAGGCAAGTCAGCGCGCATCGGGCTCATCGGCATGTTGGCCCTGTTGGTTAAGGTACTCCAGGCGGGCCAATCGCACGAATTCCGCCAGCCGCGCCTGGGTTTCGGCGTCCATGTCCAAAAACTCCACGCCGTAACGAATCATGCCATCTTCATTGCGAAAGACATGCACCACACGGCCGGCCAGGCTGAGGGTATCGCCCCGGAACTGGAGCAGCAGGCCCTCCAGGGTTTGGCCCACGGAAAAGGCCGCATGCCGGGAGTGGAAGATGCCCACCCCGCCTTCCACCAGGTCGAATGCGCCGTAGCTGACACCGCCAATCTGCACAGCCAGGGCGTATCTGTCCCCAACAGGCACCCGGAACGACTTGCGAAAAGGCTGCTGGCCGGGATCGTCCGCCGCGGGGGTGGCAGCCTCAGGGCTTGTGTTGCCGGTGGCCGCCGGCGACGGGTGTTTGGTGGAATCGTCCATGCAAGGCTCCTTGTCCAGTGTGCCGGATGGCCTGCATCATGGCAGGCGCGGGCCGGCGCATCGTTGACGAACCGATGCGATGCGCGTTCTCTTGGCGCATCTATGCCTCTATGTACCGCATCTCGAATCAAATTGCCAGTCTTAAGTTGCTGTTGAATCGCTGCTGTATCTGTATATCGCATTGCAAGAAAAAGTCTAGAAAATGTATTGGTGAAAACCATCAATTCAGATAAATGCTCCTTGGTAAATTTGTAGTGCAATAAAGATGAATCACCAGGGATTGCAATGCAGCGCGCACTTGTGGATGTCTGAAAATCATGTTGAACGGTCAGCTATTGCACGGGAAATGATTCTTCTGCCAAACACAAGGCTGCACAATGCGGCTGACCAGGTGATCAAAAAAATGCTCCACCAGATCCATAGAATATTCCATTTAAACACAAACACTCCAATATGAAACAGAATTATCGGGGCAAGCAATTGACGGTACACGCCAATAACAACCCCGAACATAGGTTTGCGTACCCCTTGCAATGCCGCCACATGCACATACACCACCACATAGGCGTAGAGAATGAATGCGGCCAGACGTAAGTAGACGGCGCCGCTCTCCACCACAGCCGCATCGTCGGTGAACGCGGCCATGAGCGGCTCAGCCAGAAAGTGCAGCAGCACGCCGCCAACAGCCATCACCCCGGCTCCCAGCCACAAGGCATGCCGGAGTGTGGCGCTCACGCGGTCCAGTTTTCCGGCGCCATAGTTCTGCGCCACCAGGGCCAGGGTGGAGACGTTGAGTCCCACAGCCGGCAGCAGGGCCAGTTGCTCGATGCGTGTGGCCACGCCGTAGGCCGCCACGGCCACGTCGCCATACTGGCCCAGGTAAAAGGTGATGACGAAGATGCCCAGGCCAATGGTGAAATGGGTGAAGGAAGCCGGCAGGCCCTGGCGCATGATATCCAGAAACAGGGCCGGGTGGAGCCTGAAGTCCTTGCGCTGCACGCTCTCCAGAATGCCGCTTGCCGCCACCCCACGGCCCAGGCGCCAGACCCCCACGGCATAGCAGACCACCGTGGCCAGGGCCACGCCGCGCACGCCCATGGCCGGCAGGCCCAGGCCGCCGTGGATGAACCAAGGGTCCAGCAGACAGTTCAGGAAAAAACTCAAAATCAAATAGTTGCGGTAACAGCGGGTGTTGCCCATGGCCTGGAGCACGGCGTTGCTCATGAACATGAGCAGCAACAGGGGCGCGCCGAGGAACATGGTGTTCATGTACGCCAGACACAGGGGGAGGTTCGACTCGTCCGCACCCAGGAGCCGGAAGAGCGTGGGCGCCAGGGCCAGCCCCAGGCCCCCAAGGAGCACCCCGGCCAGCCCGCCAAGGAGCAGCGTCTGGATGGCATAGCCTGCGGCCTTGGCCTTGTCCCCTGCGCCCAGGGCGCCGCCGATGCAGGCCGTGGCGCCGGTCGCCAGGCCGTTGCCCGCAGCCAGGACGATGAAGTACACCGGAAAGGAGCGGGAGAGGGCGGCCAGGGCATCCGTGGAGAGTTGCCCGGCAAACCAGGTGTCCACCACGTTGAACAGGGTCAAAAACAGAAATCCCACACTGGCCGGCACGGCAATGTGCAAGGTTGCCTGGGGGATGGGCTGGGTCAGCAGGTCTGGGCGCATGGTGTGCCGGCGTTGGAGTGGCGGGGATGCCCTGCATGTAGCCTGCGGATGAAGTTCTGGCAAGAATCTCCATGGTATGGCCCCAGGGCATGACAACGACGGCGGGCGATGGTATACGTGGGCAATGGCGTCTTCCCGTGAGCCCTCCCTGCGCAAGGCCGTGCTGATGGCATGTTTGCTGGTGACCGTGAGCGCGGCAGGCGCCATGTACGCGTTGTGGCCTGCGGATGTGCCCATGGAGCTGCTGAATGAGGCGGTCTGGCGGCAATGGGCCGAACGGTTCGGGGTATTGGAACCGGAGGTGCCGTCTGCCGTCATCCCGCGCACTCCTGGCGCCCCGAGGGAGAGGACCGTGGATCTGGGGCTGTATCCTGGCGTGGAGGGCGAGCTGGACGTGCGCCTGGCCCAGGAACTGCTGCGCAGCATGGATGCGGAGCCAGGGCTGGAACGCTATGCCGTGACCGTGCGCATCGACACCGTGCGCCATAGTCTGACTGCTGAAATGCTTGGCAATGCGCTGATTCGGCTTTCCGGCACGCAGGGGGGCGCACCGGAACAGACCATCTACAAAGGGCAGATTCGCGAGCGGCTTCTGGCTGCGGCCCGCGGTGGCACACTTGCCCGGCCGTAGCGGGTTCTGACAAAAAGCAGGTACTCCCGACGCTGTTGCCCTCACTCGACCCAGGATATCCCCCCGCGAACGACCCGCCCCGGCTCTTGTTCAGGCCCTGAATCTGGTCCTTATTCTGGCCCTGGCCGGGCGATGTGCAGCAAGGATTCTATGATCGGCGTCCGCTTTTTTCATCTGTTTGTTGCCATGGCACTTTCCGCCACCGTGTGCCTGCTGGCAGGGTTGCCCTCCCCGGCCGAGGCGGCCTCCATGTGGGATCCCGTCGCCCGTCGGCTGGTCCAGTCAGGGCTTGACGGCCCCTGGGTGGCCAAACTCTTCGCCCGGCCGGAAATGGTCTATGATCCTGAACCGATGGGAGACAAGCTCCGCGCTTTGTACAAAAGCCTCAAGGGTGGGGTGACGGTGCGCAAGATTCAGGAGCAGCTCGCCACGCTTGGGCGTTTTTCCGATACGCCAGATGGGAAATACGGCCCTGGCACCCGCGCGGCCATTGAGGCCTTTCAGGAATCGCAGGGCCTGCCCGTGGACGGCCTGCCCAACCAGGATGTGGTGGATGCCCTGGAAAAAGCCCTGACCCGCGCCGGCAAGGCCTCACCCCTGCCCACGGTCTGGACCCATGGCCGTGTGCACGCCGGCGTGCTCAAGCCCTTCCGTCTGGCCGAGGCCCGGGAGTTCCACGTGGCCAACTACGGTACACTGCAGGGCATGACCGCCCAGTTTGGCGTGCCGGGCGAAATGGCCACGGCCATCCTTACCGTGGAAACCCGCCACGGCCGCATTTTGGGACACGACCGCGCCGTGACCATCCTGGCCAGCATGGCCCTGGACGGCGACCCCGACCGCGCCACCCGCTTTTTCTCCAATGTGAAGATGAGCCCTTCGGAGACGCACTGGCTCAAGGAAACAGCCCGTATCCGCGGGGACTGGGCCTTTGAGGAACTGGCTGCCCTCCTGCGCTGGTGCAAGGCCACGGGCAAGGATCCCTTCTCCTTCCCCAGTTCACCGTATGGCGCCGTGGGGCTGCCGCAGTTCATGCCCTCCAACATCGAGAAATTCGGGGCCGACGGTGATGGCGACGGCAAGGTGGATCTCTTTCTCGCCGAGGACGCCATCTACTCCATTGGCAAGTATTTCAAGGGGTGGGGCTGGTCCGGCAAGATGGATCTGGGCAAGCGGCAGCAGGTGGTCTGGCGGTACAACCGCAGCGAAACGTATGTGAACACTGTGCTGGGCGTGGCCGAGCACCTGACCCGCGAGCTGGCCCCGGTGGCCGCACCAGCCCGGGCCGGTGCGCCGGTGGTGGTCAATTCCCTGCCGTCCCTGCAAGCCGCCCTGGGCTCCAATCGGCGCATCGAACTCGCGCCCGGCAATTACAATACCCGGGGGGTGCCGCTGCTGCTGCAAGGGCTGCAGCGGCTGACCCTCGTGGGCCGGGGCGAGGTGCTTCTGCCGGCGCTGCAGATCGATCGCTGCCAGGATGTGTTTCTGGAAAATCTGGCTGTCCGGCCGGTGCAGGGGACCCTCTCTCTGGTGGCGGTGACCGGCTCCAGCAGCGTGACCCTGCAGCATGTCCGGCTGCACGGCCCGGCGGGCATCGGGCTGGCCGCCGATGGTGCGGCCGATCTCCGTCTGTTGCAGTGCCTCATTGAGCAGACCCGCGGCCCGGCCCTGAGCGGGTTTCGCACAACCGGGCTCAAGCTGATCAACGGGGTGCTCCGCGGCGTCCAGGCCCCGGCAGTCATCCAGGGCCGGGGCCTGAGCGGGCTGGGGCTGGAACAATGCGTGCTGCGGGACAATGCCGCGGGCAGCCTTCTGGATCTGGATCCCATTTCCAAGGATGCGTCCGTGAGCAATTCCTATTTTGATGACAATGCCATCGCCGCCGCGCTGGGTGGTCAGGCCGGGGCCCGCCTGCAGGGCAACACCGTTTCCGGCGGCGCCATCGCCGGCCTGAAATGAGGAGATACTGAGATGCGCGCAAACTGTGTGGCGCTTGTCCTGCTGTTGATGACGAGCTTCGCGCCGGGCTGGGCCGCGCCGGCGGCGTCCCAGCCCGGTTCCCAGCCCGGCCCGCAGCAGGCCGCACAACAGCTGGCGACCTGGCGGCCGCTCATCCAGAAGCTCGTTGCCGATGGAGTGGACAAAGGCTGGCTGGAACGCCAGTTCTGCCGGCCCGAGGCGGCCTTCACCACCGCGCCCATGGTGGACAAGATTGAGGATCTCTTCCACAAAAAATTCGGTTCCGCCCTGGTCCGGGATATCCAGCAGCGGCTCAAGGCCCTGGGCTATCTGGAGGGCAAGCCCGATGGCCGGATGGGTCCCGGCACGCGGCTGGCCATCAGACGCTATGAAAAGGTCAGTGGCGCGCCGCTGACCGGCAAGGCCACCGAAGATCTGCTGGCCCGCCTGCGCGTGGAAACCCGCAAGGCCCCGCCGCAGGTGGACCTGCCGCCCGAACCCGAAGGCCCCCAGGTGTACCGGACCATCGTCACGCCTGAGCGGCTGGCCGAGGCTGTGGTCTTTTACCGCGCCAACCGGCCATTGCTCCGGCAGATCGAGGCCGCATACGGCGTGCCCCCCACGGTGACCACGGGCCTGCTGACCGTGGAAACCCGCGTCGGCTTGTTCCTGGGCGAAGCCCCGGCCTTTCAGACCCTGGCCAGCATGGCCCTGTGCGAAAACACCGCCCTGATCCAACCGGCCTTTGCCCGGGACAACCCCCAGGGCCCGGCCCTGGCCTGGATGCAGGCCAAGACCCGGGAAAAAGCCGACTGGGCGTATCGCGAGCTCAAGGCGCTCATTACCTACGCCTCCGGCGGCAAGCGGGATGTGCTGGCCATCCCCGGTTCCATCTATGGCGCCATAGGCATCGCCCAGTTCATGCCCTCCAGCGCGCTGAAGTTCGGCGTGGATGGCAACCGCGATGGCAGTCTGGATCTCTTCACCCTGGAAGACGCCTTGCACTCCATGGGCAACTTCCTCAAAGGACACGGCTGGGAGGGGACGGCAGCGGATCGCAGCAAACTTCGTCGCGTCCTCTTCCGCTACAACCCCAGCGTGGTGTATGTGAATACCATCCTGCATGTGGCGGACCATGTCGCCTCGCAGGTTCCAGACTAGCCCCCAGCGCAGGAGCACGCCGGCATGTCCAGACAGCATTCCACCGAGCATTTCATTCAGGAAAAGGCCAGCATCCAAGACCCGGAGCGCACAGCCACCTTTGCCATGCGCCAGGGGACGCTGGCGCCGCAGCCGTTTGATCCCGGAGCGCAATCCCTGCTGCTCATCGGCCTGCCCGGCAGCGGTCGCGGCCCTCTGGCCTCGGCCCTGGCTGATCGCCTGGACATGCTGGTGGCCTTGCTGGGGTGCGAAGGGCAGGAGCGGTGCGAAGACCTGCAACTCGCCGCAGGCAAGGCCATGCGCGCCCTGAACGGCGCGGGACGGGTGTATGTGGTGGATGACCGCATTGTCCCTTATTTTGATGCCCAGGCCTTGTCCTGCCTGCCGCTGACGCCGGTATACCTCATTGCCGATGTACCCACCTGCCTGGCCGCGTTGGCCGGGACGTCGCATCCGGAGGCAGCCGCTGCCGCCACCTTGGACCGTGAGCAATTGGCCTCCCGGCTTGGCGCCCTGGAGCCCAGCGCCATGACCCTGGCCCGGCACCTTGTCCGTGCGGACCTGCCCTTGGAGGCAAAGGTGGCCCGGCTGCTGGACCGGCTGGGGGTGGAGGCGCAGCAGGGAGATGAGGAGGGGGATTTGGGCAGCTATGATGACAATGACTGACCCTTCCGGGCCGCGGCACTGCCGGTCCGTGCTTTCGAGCGCCTGAAATTGCCGGGTACCCGACGTGCCAGGGCGGGAACCATGACGAACATGGTTCCCGCCCTTTGTGATGGAGGCGGCGTACTCGCGGCCCCCGATGTGTGTTTCGTTATCTGACCACCAGCACGCTCATCGGCGCATGCTCGGCCACCGAGGCGGAAACCGAGCCCAGCAGAAGGCGGCTCGCTCCCTGCTTGCCGGTGGAGCCCACCACAATCATGTCCACGCCAAGCTCCTTGGCTGCGGCCACAATGGCATCCGCAGGCCGGCCGGTCTTGTCCACCGTTTTCACCGGGCAGCCAGCCTGGGCCATGTCCGCGGTAATACTGCGCAAGAGCTTTTGCGTTTCCTCGGCCACACTCTCCTGGAGGCGCTCGGAAAGCTCAAGGGGCAGTTCGTCCAAAGGGTAGGTCAGATCCGGCGTGACCGTGATGACGGTAATCTCGCCGTGAAGGTTCTTTGCCAAAGTGGTTGCCATCTCCAGGGCCTTGCCCGCCTGAGGCGAGCCGTCATGCGCAACGAGCAGCTTCATACGCCTTCTCCTTGTGGCTGGGAGCACGACAATGCAGGCACACCTTCCCTTGGCCCCGGGGAAACGGCCATCTCCGGAGCTTCATACGTAAGATAAGGAATAGGAGGGAAAAGGCAAGGCGCAAATGTGAAACTTGTCACAAAATTTTGCCCAAACGATGTGCTCTTCCTGATGGAGGGAGCGTAGCCCTAATTTAGATAATGAAAAGGAGAAGAATATACGATAGGGCAACGGTGGTGGCGGGTTTCTGCTTGCCTTTGTTCCACCATTCTGGTAGGGATTGGCCTTTCGCAATCTGCATTCTCCCCTGCATGAAGGGGGGTTCACTTATCTGGCTGAAATTGCAGCCAGTCATGCAAGGAGCAGGCATGAAGCTTTCCACTCGCAGCCGCTATGGCACCCGCATGGTGCTGGATATCGCCATGAACAGCCAGGCCGGGCCGGTGCGCATTTCCGATATTTCCAAGCGGCAGGGCGTATCTGTCAAGTATCTGGAAAAACTTATCCGCCCCCTCAAGCAAGCCGGCTTTATCAAGAGCAAGCGTGGACCCCGCGGCGGGCATGTGCTTTCAGATCTGCCGGAACGCATTGCCGTGGGCGCGGTGGTTCGGGCCATGGAGGGGGAAATGGCCCTGACGGAGTGCGCCAAGGACGCCGGGGTGTGTCCCATTTCTTCCGACTGCCTGACCCGCAAGGTCTGGATTGAGGCCACCAAGGCCATGCTGGAACGGCTGGACGCCATCACCTTCCTGGATCTCATGCGCGAGGCGGAGCGCGCCGGCGGTGGGGTGGAGCGCTGCCTGTTGCCGCGCGAGCAAGGCTAGCCGCCTCGCACTCGATTCCGGCGCTCCCACGGTGGGCAGCCTGTTCAACCCCCGGCCTGTGCCAGACGCAGGCTGGGGGTTTTGTCTGCAAGTGGTTGTCGCCCGACCTGCCCTTGTGATATGTTGTGTTCCACACCTTCACCATTTTCAACGAGATGCACATGCCTTCCTCCTCGTTGCGCCTTGCCTCTTCCCTGCGGGCCCTGGTGGCAGATCCGGCCATGGCGCGACGGTTGCGGATGTTGGCCGGAGGGGAGCCGCTCTCGGTGCATGTTTTTCCGGATGATGCGGAGCCCGTCCTGAGCGAGGACCGCGAGTCCTCCCGGATCGCATTCCCCATCCACCTCGGCGCGGGAGAGGTGGGGACCGTCCTGAATGAAGCGGGCCCCATTGTCGGCGAAGTCCGGCTTGGCCCTGCGAGGGACGGTGCGGCACGGAGCACAGAGGGTGCGCAGGCCGTGGCGGAATTGCTGGGCGTGCTGGCCGGCCTGCTGGCCGGACAGGAGTCCTTGCGCCAGGAGTTGCACGCCGTGCATGAGGAGGTGGACCGGTTTTGCGAGCTGGCGGCCCGGGCGGCCGGTGGCCGCAGTCCGGCGGAGGTGTGTAAGATCGTGGTGGACGAGGCTCGCCGGCTGTTCCGGGCCGGGGATGTCTGCGTGTCGTTGCGGCTCAGCGAGGGAGAGATGGAAAGCGCCGGGGCGGAGTGCCTTGGCCCGGGTCGGGCTGTGGCCGGCAGGTCCGATGCCGACGCGGCAGCCCTGACCTTTGCGGGCGAGCCCGGCGAGCGCACACTTTCCACCATGATGAGCGAGCTCATGAACATTCAGGGCAAGGTCATCGGGGTCATCAATGTGGCCAGCCCCACGCCCGGCGTCTTTGGCCGCGCGGACATGCAGCTGCTCAAGGCCCTGGCCGCCCAGGCTGCCGCCCCCATCGAAAGCGCCCGGCATCAGCATCGCCTCAAGCACATCCTGGATACCACCGAACGGCTGAACCGGTTTGAAGACCTGGACGCCATCCTTGACGCCGTGCTGCACGAATCCCGGCAGCTGGTCCAGGCCGACGCCGGGACCATCTTTCTGGTGGAAGACGGCCGGCTGCGCTTTTCCTACGTGCATAACGACACGTTGTTCCGGCAGCATGAAGCCAATGCCGAGATTTATCGCAGCTATTCCCTGCCCATTGATGAGACGTCCATCGTCGGCTACGCCGCCCGCACAGGCAAGACCCTGGTCATTGATGATGCGTATGCCATTCCCGCGGGCATGCCGTATGCCTTCAACCGGTCCTTTGACGAGCAGCACGGCTACCGCACCCGTTCCATCCTGTCCATCCCCCTGCACACGCACCATGGCGCGCTGGTGGGGGTGATGCAGATCATCAACGCCAGGGACCTCCGGGGGGAGGTGACCGCGTTCCCGCGCGACCTGTTGGCGTACATGCCCCTGTACGCCAGCCACGCCGCGGCAGCCCTGGAACGGGCCGTGATGACCCGCGAACGCGTGCTGCGGATGATGAAACTGGCGGAAATGCGGGATCCGCACGAGACAGGGCCGCATGTGCAGCGGGTGGGCGCATATTCCAGCGAGATCTATGCGCAATGGGCCCGAAACAGGGGCGTGGACATCCACGAGATGCACGCCACGCGGGATTTGCTGCGGCTGGCGGCCATGCTGCATGATGTGGGCAAGGTGGGCATTGCCGATGCCATCCTCAAGAAGCCCGGCAAGCTGACTCCCGAGGAATTTGACATCATGAAATGGCATCCCGTGCATGGGGCGCTGTTGTTTCATGGTGCAGCGCCAGCGCTGGACCGCATGTGCCTGGACATCTGCCTGGGGCACCACGAGCGCTGGGACGGCAGTGGCTATCCCGGCCGCATCCCGGATCTGACGGCAGCCTCGCTGACGCTGGGGCAGGGCCTGCGCGGGGAGGAGATTCCGCTTGCCGCGCGCATCGTGGCCCTGGCCGACGTGTTCGATGCCCTGTCTTCCCGCCGCTGCTACAAGGAACCCTGGCCCCGCGCCCAGGTGCTGGAGACCATCACCGACGAGCGCGGCCGCCAGTTCGATCCTGAGCTGGTGGACGCCTTCTTTCAGATTCTTCCCCTGCTGGAAGCCATCCAGGAACGCTACCGCGACGAGGACAGAGCCGGCTGATGTGACGCCAGCCCCAGACCGGGGGGGATCCGCAAGACCGCAAGATCACGCGCCCCGGCCGGTTGTATGCTGTGCTGCCTGCAAACGGGTCGGGCTACTGCCGCAACTCGGCGATGAGCCGTTGCAGCACCTGGGCCTGGGTGGCCAGTTCCCCTACAATTTGGGCGCTCTGGCGCATGGCCTGGGCGGTTTCCATGGAGACGCGGTTGATGTCTTCCACAGAACGGTTGATTTCCTCGCTGGTGGCGCTTTGCTCTTCGGAGGCCGCAGCGATGTTGCGCACCTGATCCGAAACCATATCCGCCAGGGACACGATCTGCTGCAAGGCCTGGCCAGACTGGGAGGCCATGGCCGTGACCTGCCCGATGGCCTGCGCCGAGGCTTCCACATTGCCCATGTTCTTGCGCGCGCCTTCCTGAATGCCCCGGATGGCTTCGCCCACTTCCCGGGTGGCCTGCATGGTCTTTTCGGCCAGCTTGCGGACCTCGTCGGCCACCACGGCAAAGCCCCTGCCGGCATCGCCGGCCCGGGCGGCTTCGATGGCCGCATTGAGTGCCAGGAGATTGGTCTGATCCGCGATGTCGGAAATGACGTCGAGCACCTGGCCAATGCCTTCGGCCTGCCGGCCCAGACCGTCCATGTCTGCCTTGAGGCTGCCTGACTGCTCGGCTACCTGTTCGATGCCGGCAATCACCTCGCGCACCACGCCTGAGCCTTCGGCTGCCTGCTTGCGGGCCTGCTCCGCCACATCTGCGGCAGTGGAGGCGTTTTTGGCCACCTCAAGCACGGTGGCGTTCATTTGTTCCATGGCCGTGGCTGTTTCGGCCACGCGTGCCGTCTGGGTTTCCGCTCCCCGGCTGGACTGTTCCACCTGCGCGGCCAGCTGCTCGGAGGCGGAAGAGACCACGGTGACCACATTTTCCAGTTTGTGGGCCGCCTCGCGCAGGCCCTCGGCCCTGGCCTGTTCGGCCTTGCGCTGCGCTTCGGTGGCCTGTTGCATGGCCTGGCGGGCGTTATCGCTTTCCACCTGGGCCTGACGGGAATGCTCGCGGGCTTCCTGAATGGTCCGCTTCAGCTGGGTGACCATGCTGCGTAGGCTGTCGGCCAGTCTGCCCACCTCGTCTCGCTGTTGCAGGTCCAGGCGGGCGTCCAGATTGCCCGTGGCCACGGTTTCGGCAAACCGAACGGCCTGCCCCAGGGCCAGGGAGATGGACCGCGACAGCCAGAGTCCAAGCCCCAGGGCCAGCAGGGGCGCGATGACGGCCGCCCAGGTCAGCAGGCTGATGCTGCGGGAGATGTCCTGCCGGGCCTGGGCCCTGTCCGCGTTGGAATTCTTGACGTTAATGGCCATCATATCGCCCACGTAGGCAATAATCTCGCGATTGCGCTCGGCCACGTCGCCCATGGCAAAACTGGTGGCGGCGTCCAGAAGGGACGTGTTGGCTGGATCCTTGCGCCAGGCGGCGATCATCTCCAGCACCTTGTTGTTGGCCTCGCGTGCCCTGGCCAGGGCACCCTGGTAGTTTTTCCAGGCGGTCTCTTCGTCTGGGCTGCGCTGCAGGGGGGCATAGTCTTCCATGGCGCGTTGATATTCTTTGCGGGCCTGCTCGAACAGTCCCAGCTGTCGGGTGCGTTCCGTCTCGGAAATCTGCGGCAGCAGCAACGTCCGGATGACCACGGTGAGGTTGCGCAGGTTGTAGCGCATGCGGGCCAGGGATTCGATGCTCGGCAGATAATCATCGGCAATGTTTTCCAGATTGCGTTCCGAGGTTTTCAGCTCCGAGCGCGCCGAGATGCCCACGGCCACCGTCAACAGCGCAACCAGAATGAAGGCGCCGACCAGCCTGATGCCGATACGTAAATTGTTCATGGTGTTCCCCCTCGGCCCCATCTCAGCGTGGTTACATGGTGGGGCGTTATTGTGTGCCAGGCCATCTCATGCGCGGCATGGTTCGGGATATTCCCTGTAGCAACGGGCGCCAGCTGCTGACAATCGGGCGGCTCAATACCAGCATGACGAAGGCCCCGGACTGCACGGCCCCTGCATACACGAGCGCGGGGAACGGCGCAAGGCCGTTCCCCGCGCAAACGGAGCATGAGGAGTGCAGAACAGGCAGCAGGGCAATGCGCGGTGCGGATCAGCTCTGATTGTTTTTGTCCGGCAGGGTGACATTGAGCTCCAGGACGTGGCAATCCCCCTGTCTGTCCAGCTCAATTTTTACTTGTTCTTCGGTGACCGGGATGTAGCGGCGGATGACTTCCAGCAGCTCCTTTTGCAGCACGGGCAGGTAGTCATGCCCGCTGTTCAGGGCCCGCTGGTGGGCGACGATGATTTGCAGCCGCTCCTTGGCCACGCAGGCGCTGTTCTTCTTGGGGCGCAGAAAGTCGAAGATGCCCATGGATCATGCCCCCTTGGACTTCTTGTCCTTGCCGAAGAGCTTGGCCAGGAAGCCGCGTTTTTCCGGGGTGATGAACCGCAGGGGCCGTTCCTCGCCGCACAGGCGGCCCACGGCGTCGGCATAGGCCTGGCCGGCTTCGGTCTCGCCATCGAAGATGACCGGGTTGCCCTCGTTGGAGGCCTGAAGGATGGCCCGGGATTCCGGGATGACGCCAATGAGGGGCACGGCCAGGATATCCTGGACATCCTGCACGCTGAGCATTTCGCCACGGGCGACGCGTTCGGCGTCGTAGCGGGTGATGAGCAGGCGTTCGCGCACGGGCGTCTGGCCTTCGATGGCCCGTTTGGTCTTGCTGGCCAAAAGGCCGATGATGCGGTCGGAATCCCGCACCGACGAGACTTCCGGATTGCAGACCACCACGGCTTCGTCCGCATGGTGCATGGCCATCATGGCGCCATGCTCAATGCCGGCAGGCGAGTCGCACAGGATATAGTCGAACTCGTGCTTGAGCTGGTCGATGATCAGCTCCACGCCTTCGGTGGTCAGGGCGTCCTTGTCACGGGTTTGCGAGGTGGGCAGGATGTAAAGCGAATCCACGCGCTTGTCCTTGATGAGCGCCTGCCGCAGGGTGGCCTCGCCGTGAATGACGTTGATGAAGTCATACACCACACGCCGTTCGCAGCCCATGATGAGGTCGAGGTTGCGCAGGCCGACGTCGAAGTCGATGACCGCGACCTTGTTGCCCCGCAGGGCCAGCCCGGTGCCCATGGCGGCCACGGTGGTGGTTTTGCCCACCCCGCCCTTGCCGGAAGTGACGACGATGACAGTTGCCACGTGAAATTCCTGTTGCGCCGTAACGGAGCGAAAAATTGTTACAGTTTTGCGGATGCACCGGCCTCGGCAGCGCCCTGGGAGGCAGCCAGGCCGTGAGGTGCAGCCAAGCCGTGAGGTGCGGCCAGGATGGTCAGTTCCTCGCCATCCAGCAGGCATAGCGCCGGCCCCTGCGAGGTGCGGCCCACCAGTTCGTCACTGGTCAGGTACACACCAGCCACTCCCACCAGCTCTGGCAGGAACTGCCCGCAATGCACCCGGGCCTCCACATCGCCCATGGCGCCGGCCAAAGCCCGGCCCCGCAGGGCACCATACACATGGATGTTGCCATCGGCAAGAACCTCGGCCCCGGGATTGACCCCGGCCAATACAATCAAATCCCGGCCTTTGGCATACACGCTTTGCCCGCAGCGCACGGGCCGGTCCACCACCATGGGCAGGATGCGTTCCGGCCTGGCCTGCTGCACGCGCCCCTGTTCTTCAAACCGCACGCACCCCAGTGTGGCGAGCAGCGCTTCCTGGGCAGGGGAAGGTTCCTTGACGGCCACCAGGGCCAGGCCGGCACCGCGCAGGGTGGCGGCCAGCCGGGGAAGATCCAGCTCGTCCTTGTGTTCGCCCAGCCAGGAGCAGTCCAGGCAGAGCAGGGAACGGGACAGCAAATCCGGACCATCCGCACCGCCGCGCATTTCATCAAGATGTGCCAGAATGGCGTCCGTATCGGTGCTGCGCAGCAGCAGCATGGCCATGGGGTGCACGCGGCCTTTGATCAACACTGGGGCAGTGGAATCGGGCATGGGGAGCTCCGGGCATAGCGGTTGCAAAGTCTTTCGGCATGTGTAGACGGCAGCGGCGCGCGATGCAAGCCCTGCGCCCGGTGCCCCACAGCCTGCCGCACGGCCGGCCGCACCACAGATGACCGAAAAAAAACTTGACGCCAGGGGTGCTTTCCTCTGACAACCAGGGCGGCACCTCCAGCGTAACCCCAGGTTTCATGCTCCGCAAAAAATACCATCTTGTCGTCTTTCGGGAAGACCACGGCAGCTGCAGGCACCTGCACGTGCGTGGCTGGCTGCTTCCTGCTGCCGGCCTGCTCCTGGCCCTGATGACAGCCTCGCTCCTGCTCTTCTGGTGGCAAAGCCGCAACGAGGAGTCGAATCTCATCCGTCAGGTCATCGGCCAGGATCGTGACGCCGTGCTGCGCGACGCGCTTCTGATGCAGGTCTCCACTGTCCGTAACCTTGCCGGCCGCATGGATCGCATCCTGCTGCTGAACACCAAGCTTTCCTTGATGTTTGGCAATCCTTCAGAAGAGGATTTTGAGCGGGCGGCAAGCATGGGGCTGAAATACTCGCAAGACCGGCTGGAAGACGTGGCCTTGTACACGCCGCGCCAGGTTGGGCGTACGCTGAACCGCCTGCTCAATGAGATGGGCGACGAGCTGTACCTG
This sequence comes from Megalodesulfovibrio paquesii, assembly GCF_054653055.1. Lineage (NCBI taxonomy): Bacteria > Pseudomonadati > Thermodesulfobacteriota > Desulfovibrionia > Desulfovibrionales > Desulfovibrionaceae > Megalodesulfovibrio > Megalodesulfovibrio paquesii. The sequence goes on from NZ_BAAIGQ010000008.1 coordinate 366,296, forward strand.
GAGGAAGTCCGCCAGCAGGATATTTTTGTGGCCGTGCGCCAGCAGAGCCCGAAGGTCATTCAGGAACTGCCGTCCATCTGGCCGGTGCGCGGGCGTTTCACCTCGCCGTTTGGCGTACGGCGGCACCCCATCTCCGGCCGGCGCATCATGCACAAGGGTATCGACATTGCCGCCCCCACTGGCACGCCCATTGTGGCGCCAGCCTCGGGCAAGGTGGTCTTTGCCAAGCGTTTTTCCGGCTACGGGCTGACCATCGAAATCGAGCACCGCCCCGGCCTGCGCACCAGATACGCGCACTGCAGCAGCATCGCCGTGAAGCCGGGGGATACGGTCAAGCGTGGGCAGCTTATTGGCCGTGTGGGCGCCACGGGCAGAACGACCGGCTCGCATCTGCACTATGAAGTGCATGTGCGTGGCCAGGTGGTGAACCCGCTCATCTACATTCTGAACTGATCCCATTGGAGGGGCGGCAGGCTCAGCCTGTATCGCTCAAACAAGCCGGCCACATGCCAAGGCTGTCCTCAACCGCAGGCAGCGTCGTAAATCTTGGCTTCCGAAAGCACAATGGAGCGAAATGAACTGCTGTTCGAATAGGACATTTTGTTCAGAAACTGTTCCACTTCCTGCATGCTCTTGAGCAACGCAGCATATTGCTGCCGCCCGAGCTTGTATTGCTCTCCGGTGAATTTAACTTCATAATACAAAAAGTACTGCTGCTTTTCTGTTTTGAACAAGGCCAGTACATCAAGGAAGTTATTGACGCTGCTTTCGCGCTCCTCCGTAGTCAGCTCTTCCTTGTACAATGCCAGCAATGCGCCGGTGAACAAAATGTCGCCCCTGCCGCGGGGCAACTTGTAGGCTTTCATCTTTCCGAGGTGAATGGGCGCAATGTCTTTTTCTGTCAATCTGCGAGAAAACCAAGCCATACGAGAGCTACCGCCACCTTGCTGCGCCGCCGAAAAATGCCGAATCATGATTTCGACAGTTGACTCGCAGCGTTGTTAATGGGATGCCTGCATCGACAGGGCGCGCACATGGGCACTTCAGCGCGCCGGTGTGACAGGCGTCAAACTCTGACGTCCGTATCATGGCTTGCCCGTGTTGTGAACAACTCAACTCGCCTGTTCCTCCAATCGCCGCGGAACAGGTGGACCAACTCCGACTACATGACGCACGCCAGTTCCGAAGATCTGCAGTACTTCATGCGCCAGGCCGTCTCCGACGCCGGCATCCGTTCACTGTTCGAAAACGCACCCGTGGGCATCCTGCGCTGCACCAGAGATGGCGTGCCGCTGCTGGTAAACCGCGAGGCGGCGCGGCTGTTTGGACATCGCACTGTGGAAAGTTTTTTGAACAGTGTACAGGATGTGCGCACCGCCTTCACCACACCCGGCGGCCGGGACCGTACAGCGCAACTTTTTGCCGAGGGCAGCAACGTGCAGGGCGAGGAAATGCTCCTGCTGCAGGTGGACGAGACACCTGTGTGGGTGCAGCTCAGTGCCCGGCACGTCGAGTCCGGACAGGCGCTCCAGGCTGAGGGCGGATCAGGTTCTCCGGGCATACTGGACTTTTTCCTCACGGACATCGCAGAACGCAAACGCGCCGAAGACGCCTTGCGCCAGGCCAATCTGGTGGTGGAGCTTTCCCCGGTGTTGCTGGTGGTCTGGGAGATGGAGGGCGACTGGCCGCTCATTTATGTCTCCCAGAACATCACCTTGCTCGGCCATTCCGCCAAGGCCCTGATCGCCTCCGGGGCCACCATGGCCTCCCTGCTGCCGCCTGAGGACATGGCCTCTCTGCGGCAGGAGGCCTTGCGCCGCCACTGTACCGAATCTACCAAGTTTTCCATGGACTGCCGGCTGCGCGGCAGCGATGGGGAATTCAAGTGGATGGAAACGCGCATCACGCTGCTGCCGCCACGTCTGGGGCTGCCGGCCCGCTGTCAGGCCATCATGCTGGACATCACCAGCCGCAAGCAGGTGGAAGAGCGCATGCTCCAGCAAAAGGCCTATTTCCAACAGCTTTTTGAAAATTCACCGCAAGCCATTGCCATTTGCGACCGCGAGGGCAGTGTGACCGGGGTGAACAAGGCCTTCGAGAAGCTGTTCGGGTATGAATTCGAAGAGATCTGGAGCAAGCGCCTGGGCCCGTTCATTGTGCCGGCCGGCCTGGCCCCCCAGGCCGAGGAGATGACTCGCCGGCTTTCCCAGGGTGAGCATGTGGCCGCGGAAACCATCCGCCGTCGCAAGGACGGGCAGATCGTCCATGTGTACATGCTGTCCTTTCCCATTATCATCAATGAGGAAATGCAGGGCGCGTACCGGATTTTCCTTGATATTACCGAGCGCAAGCGGGCCGAGGAACAGCTGGTTTTTCACAGTTTTCATGACAAGCTGACCGGGTTGCCCAATCGCGCCCTGCTGTTGGACCGTTTGCGTCGGGCCATGGAGCGGGCCAAGCGGCATGGCCGTGCGCCCTTTGCCCTGCTGTTTGTGGATATCGACCGCTTCAAGCTCGTGAATGACAGCCTGGGCCACGCCGCCGGTGACCAGCTGATCCAGATTATCGGCCAACGAATTGCCCGGCTCATGCAACCCATCGACACCGTGTCCCGCCTGGGGGGCGATGAGTTTGGCGTGTTGCTGGATTCCGTGTATTCGCAGGATGATGCCGAGCGCATGGCCCGCGAGATCCTGCAGGAAATCGAAGAACCCGTGGAGCTGATGCACCGTCGGCTGCAGTTCACGGCCTCCATCGGCATTGCCATGGGGGATTTGGAAGTTGACCATGAGGAAATGCTGCTGCGCGACGCGGATATTGCCATGTCCATGGCCAAGGATCGCGGCAAGAATACCTTTGTGGTCTTCAACGCCTCCATGCGTGACCGTCTCCAGGATGCCATGCAGCTGGAAGAGGAGCTGCGGCGGGCCATTGCCCATGAAGAAATTGTCGCCCATTACCAGCCCATTGTCTCTATCAAGGATCGCACCCTGCTGGGGTTCGAGGCTCTGGCCCGATGGCGGCATCCGGATCGCGGTCTGGTCTATCCTGCTGAATTCATAGAATTGGCTGAGGAGACGGGACTCATCGTCAGCCTGGGACGGCAGGTGTTATCCGGCGCCCTGCGGGATCTGGCCTCCTGGCGGGAGCGTTTCCCACTGGCCCAGACGCTGACCATGTCCGTGAACCTTTCGGCCAGGCAGTTTGTGCAGTCGGATCTCATTGATCAGGTACGCCAGGTTGTCAAAGCCAGCGGACTGCCGCCGACCTGCCTGTGCCTGGAATTGACGGAGAGCGTGGTTATGGAAAACGCCGCCTCCGCCCGGGTGCTCCTGGAACGGCTCAAGGAACTGCAGGTGCGCCTGGCTGTGGATGACTTCGGCACCGGCTATTCCTCCCTGGCCTATTTGCACCAGTTCCCGCTGGATTCACTCAAAGTGGACCGCTCGTTTGTTCAGCGTTTGGGGGCCGCGCGCAATGGGAGCAGCGACGACGCCATCGTGCACGCCATCATTCAATTGGCCCAGGCGCTGAAGCTGCGGGTGGTGGCGGAAGGGGTGGAGGAGCCGGAGCAGCTGGAGGCGTTGCGGAGCCTCGGCTGCGAGGCTGCCCAAGGCTACATGCTCGGCAAGCCCATGCATGCGGAAAAGGTGCAGGATTTCCTAGGCAAATTGAACGGATCGCTTCGGCTCCCTTCGCAGTCTGTCCAGCGCCCGGGTGCCGCGGCGGCAGGAACCTCAGGGGTGTAGCGCCGCCGCCTCGTGCGCTGGACCTTTGAGATCCAGACGCAGGCGCGTGCTTTTGCCTGCCAGCACCTGCACGCGCTCCAGCACAGGGGCGTAGCCGTCCTTGAATACGCTGACACCGTACATGCCTTCGGGAAGCAACATGCCTTCCGCATATGGGGCCGGGATATTCCACGACTGGTGAATGATCCGGATATCGGCATCGCCGGGCTCGGTTTGGACGAAGAGCCGGCCCCCGCTGGCAGTGGTGGCAGTGGCCAATGCTGCTTCGGGGGAGATTTCCGTTGCGTGCGGGGATGCCGGAGGCGCTGCGAAGGCCGTTCCGGTGCCGCCCGTTGGCGCTGGCGGGGACTGACCCGAAGGCTGGAGAGGCTCGGGCGCCGCATGCGAGGTGTCCTTTTTCACGGTGCGGCGTGGGGTGGCGCGCTGTGCAGCCAGGAGCGCCGGGATGAGCACCCGGGCGGGTTGCCCCGAAGCGATTTCCACGGTGTGGCGGAGCAGGGGACGTCCTGGCAGGGCGATTTCAAGCGGGTGCGCACCAGGGCGCAGGGGCATGCCCTGGGTAAACGCCGGTCGCACGCTCATCACCCGCACCTGCCCGCCAGCCGGCAGGCCATCCACATACAGGACGCCGGGTGCAGGTGTTTCCGGTAATTGCATGGTGACTGTGGTATCCTGGCCGGGGCGCACATCTGCCTGCATGGTGACGCTGTCGTGGCCGGGCAGCGTTGCGCTCAAGGTGTACGTGCCGCCTTCCAGCTGCATGCCCTGGCGGAAACGGGGGGCGATGTCGAGAATGCGGACATACGCGCCGGCCGGAGCGGTTTGCACAAACAGGCGCCCCTGCGGCCCAGCCGGTGCGAGCTCGATGGTGACTGTTTGTTCTTCCCCAGCCTCAAGATGCACGGTGGCGGCAGCGGTGTGGTACCCATCCAAAAACGCGTCCAGGTGATACGTGCCTGGCGCCAGCGCCATGCCTTGAGAAAACACGGGCTTGATGTTTACCACCCGCACGGTTGCGCCTTCTGGCTTGGTGCGGACAAACAACTTGCCGGCCTTCGGTGCCTCGGCCAGTTCCAGGGTGCAGGAGACGTCCTGCCCGGCCTGGAGCTGGATCTCGCGGCGCACCGGGGCGTACCCTTCTCGTTGCGCCTCCAGCACGTACGTCCCTTGCGGAAGGGCCATGCCTTGAGCAAAGGCTTCCTCGCGATGGAGCAGACGAACCCTGGCATCCGCCGGTTCTGTGGTGACGAATACCCGTCCGAACCCACGGGCTTTGCCGGCTGCAACGGAGGCGGCCGCCGGCGCTCTGCTGCGGTTGGGTTGCCGGGTGGCGGCAGAGGAGGCAGAGGACGCGGGGCTGTCCATGTACGGGCACAGCAGCTTTTTCAGGACGTCCTCCTCAGTGGCGGCTGCCAGCGGAGGCTCGGCCGTGGGGGGGGCGCCGGGGTCGCAGAGATTGCCTGATGCAGACAGTGCCGCAGAGGGAGTAATGGTAACCCCTCCTTCAGGCAGAGGCGCGTCGGCTCCGGCCTGGGAGGTCGCGGCGCCCGTGGTGGCGTGGCGCTGGCCATCCGGTGGAGGCCCGAAGAGCATTTCCCACACGGTCAGGCGTGGCGGATAGGCCAATTGCGTGGCGGAGGCAGCCAGAGGCAGGAGCATGAAACAGCATGTCCAGGCGCAAAAAAAGAACCATCCCAGGTGGATGATGCCAGCATGCCCTCCGGCGAGCCCAGGGGGATGTGAGCGATTGCGCATGGCGGCTACCGGTCCTTGACTGTTTGGGCAACTTTAGCCCAATTCAAGGGGTGCGGCAAGCGGAAAGCGGGAAATTGAGAGGGCCGCCAAATATGTCCTTCCCCTTCGGCCGGTTGTGCGTGCGGTGAGACATTGTGTAAAACTTAAAGTTGAATCTAAATAAAACCTAGATACCTGCGAACCGTTCGGAGTGTCCATGTCCCCCTCCATCCAACTGCGCGACAACCATTTTCCACTCTTCGGTATTTGCCTGCTCTTCGGTGCGCTTCTGCTGTTCGCCCAGGCGGTTCCCGTGCCCGCACAGCAGACGCCTGGCTTCACGGCGCTGCCCTCAGCCGCCACCGGGCAACCATGGACCCGCCAGGAACGTGACGCCCTGACTGCAGCCATGCAGGAACGCATTGCTCATTCTGGTCTGGACTCCGCACACATAGGTGTTGTGCTGTTACCGATTAATGCTGCACTGGGAGAACCTGTTCAGCATAATGCGGACAAAATGTTTGTTCCTGCTTCGACGCTGAAACTCTTCACCACAGCCTCGGCTCTGGATATACTTGGCGATTCGTACAAATTTTCAACATCCATCTCGCATACAGGAAGTCTTTCGGCAGGAACTATTGCTGGCGATTTGATTGTTCGTAGCAATGGGGATCCGTCGTTTTCAGCTATGTGGTGCCCTAACGGCGATTTTTGTATGGGAGAACTGGCCGACGCATTGGCAGCGAAGGGCATCAAACTCGTACACGGTGATCTGGTGGCAGATACCTCGCAGTTTACCGGCCCCAGACTCGGGCCAGCCTGGGAGTGGGATGACTTGTCCTACTATTACGCTACCCCTGTCGATGCATTGAGCTGCGGGGAAAATACAGTGGAAGTGACCGTCACTCCAAAGCAACCTGGCTCGCCAGTGGCTGTGAAAACCGTTCCGGAAGGGTTTCTTTCGGTAAACAATCAGGCCGTGGCCATGGGCAAAGGCGAAGATTTTAGCATGCTCAGGGAGTTGGGTTCCGAAATCGTGACTCTTCGAGGGGCCTTGTCAGCGCGCGGGCGGGGCATCTCGGCTTCGGTTTCCGTGAATGACCCTGCTGCGTATTTCTTGTTCAATCTGCGAAACGCCTTGAAGGCCCGTGGCATCACTGTGTCTGGGCGCTCCAGGGTGCTCCGGGATATTCCGCAAGGCGGTACACGGCTGCTGGAACGGCAGTCTGTGCCATTGCGGGAGATTGCCACGGTGACGAACATGGAAAGTCACAATCTATTCGCAGAGTTGATTCAGCATGCCCTGGCGGGCGAGCGCACAGGGAAGGCCTGCTTTGCCAACGGCGCCGAGCAGGTGCAGCAATGGGCGCGCACGCTGGGGGTGCCAGGCACGGGAATGAATATTGTGGATGGTTCCGGCCTGTCCCGCAAGAATCTCGTTTCGCCCAGAGCCATGGCGGAAATGCTCCGCGCCATGACAACTCGGCCAGTGTTTCCAGTCTTTTATGAAACACTGCCCGTGGCCGGTCGGCATGGCAGCATGGGACGGCGGCTTCTGGGGACAAAAGGTGAGGGCATGGTGCATGGCAAGGTCGGGTACGTCACCGGGCACAGCAGTATTGCCGGGTACGCAAAAGATATGCAAGGACGGTGGGTTGCCTTTGCGATCACGGTCAATAACAATGCAGGTGCCCCCAAGGAGGCTCGCGAACTGCAGGATGCCATTATTGTCTTGATTACTGGTGTATAACAGACGAAAATGATGACATAAATGATAGTGTAGTCATTTTCGTGAAAAATACTGAAACTCATTTTGATTTTTTCATGAATTTATTCTTCATGGATATCTATGGCAAAAAGTACACATCCCGCCGCAGTAGCATTAGCTTTGCCAGGTCTCGGAGCCGTTTCGCGTCCTATGTTGATCAGTGCGAGCAGAAGAACTGATATCCCAGCGTGCTATGCTTCCTGGTTCCTGCATCGGGTCGAGGCTGGTTTTTGCGAAACGCCCAACCCGTTCAATCGGCAGCAGGTCTCCCGAATCTCGTTGCAGCCGCAGGATGTGGCGGGCGTGGTCTTCTGGACGCGCGACCCGCGGCCGTTGTTGCCGCATCTCGACTGGTTGCGCGGTCGCGGCCTGGATTTTCACTTCATGGTGACGGTTGTCGGCTACCCGCGGGTCTATGACCCGGGCACGCCGCCGCCAGAGGCCGTGACAGCGGCGATGCGGCGCATTGCCGAGCGGTTTGGACCGGAGCGGCTCACCTGGCGGTATGATCCCATTTTCTTTAGCCAAGCCTGCCCGCCGGCGTATCATGTCCGCCAGTTTGCGCGCATTGCCGGGATGTTGCGTGGCACAACGCAACGGGTGGTCGTCAGTCTCCTGGAGCCGTATGGCAAGATACTGCCCCGGTTGCGCAGGCTGCAGAGGCTGGATGGCGGGTGTTGGGGGGTGCTGCCGCCTTCGGCAGAACTTCTGGAACACACTGTGCCCGGCATGCAGGAATCGGCTCACAAAAACGGCATGATGCTGCAACGTTGCGCGCAGCCGGATGCAGGTCCGGGGACGCTTGCGGCGGCAGGAGTGTTGGCAGGGGCGTGTCTGGATGGCGAATTCTTCCAGCAACGCCTGGGCTGGCCTATTGCGCACAGCAAGGATTCGGGACAACGCGACCACTGTCTTTGTTCAGCGAGCCGGGATATCGGCATGTATGAAAGCTGCCCGCGAGGTTGCGTGTATTGTTACGCGGTAACGCATTTCAAGGGGGCGAGAAAGAATTGGCATTTACGAAATGCTGAATCCTGGGCCATGCTGTGATACAGCGTCAAAAAGTATCACTTGGTTTTCCTGGCGATGCATTGCTTAAGATACTGCTGCAGCTTGTCCATAAGGATTTGCTTGTCTGCAGCTTCTTTTTGGCATTGCGTCATGGCATCTTGGGAGCTGTCTTGCGGTGCGTCTTGCTTGCGTTGTTTGGCAAGCGCTGGATGTGCGGACAAAAGGAGAGCAACCAGACAAAGCACAGAGAGGTGGATTCGCATGGGGCAGAGGATTACGCACCGAGGAGATAGGCGCGGATTTGTCTTTTGCCAAACTTCAAGGCAGTTTCCGTATCGAACATGAAGATATCCAGGCTGTTGCGCATCCGTTCGTTCATGAGGTCGTCTATGGTGTAGACGCCGTGGTCTTTGATGTAGATCTTACGGCCAAAGTTCCAGCCGTTGGCGAACAGATCGCGCGAAACAGCCACAATGCCATCGCGGACACGCTTGTTGTTGGCGGTGGTGAACGGAGTGTCATCTGTTTGTCCGACCGTGGGGCTGTATGCTGTGACAGTACAAACACGGCCCCTGGTCATGCTCTGGATGAGGAAGTCTTTTTGCTGCACCATGCGCAGCAGTTCAGTGACCTTTGACTTGTTGTCTGCAAGCGAGTTGATGAGTTTGAGTTGCTGTGTGTAGCTGGAAAGCTGCAGGCCTTCCAGAGCTCCCTCAGTACTGGCCTGGGCGAGTTGGAGTTGATTGTAGCTGGCGCGGTAGCCTTCCAGTTGTGTTTCCAGCTCCTGATTGAGCCGATACTGGAAATAGCAGATGACGCCGAGGATGAGGATGGCTTTACAAAGTAATAGAGTACGCATGGTTGAGTCCGGGTTCAGGGTCCTGGTGTGCTGGAGCCACGCCATGCGCAGGCATGGAGGTGCCCGGCGTGCCGGGGCGCCGAGGCGAGCAGTTCGCCGCAGCAGCGTACAGGGCTCTGACTGTCACAACGACAAGGTTGCAATATTCCCATGACATATCAATTCGGGCTTTGTCAATAGTGTTCAGGGTCTATACTTTTTATAGACTGCAGGCAAGATGGTGTAATTTCGTATTTCAGACACTGCAACATGACTGATATGTCATCTTGACGCAACGTTGAGCTCGGGATACTGCTCCACCAACCTTCAACAGATTCACGAGGCATGGCATGGCAGCACGTCGCATTGCATGGCTATCCAGGGGGAGCAGCGCCATGACGTTGCATCTTCGCGTGCGTCTGACTGCTTGTCTGGCGTTTTCTGCAGTGTTGGCAATCAGCAGGGATCCTCTGACTCTGATGGCCGCGGCCCCCCTGGTACTCGGGGCGCTGGTGCTGGGATGGCCCGGCCGGGCTGCCGTGCTGCGGGGCCTGGGCGCGGTCAATGTCTTTATCCTACTGCTCTGGCTGGTGGTACCGTTCTCTGGCAAGGGGGAGGTGCTCCATACCTTCGGGCCGTTGACGGTGCGGGCGGACGGTCTGCAGCTGGCATGGCTGGCAACGGCACGCGCCAACGCCATTGCCTGTCTGGTGCTCGGCATGGTGATTGGCTCACCACTTCACGCGTTGATCCGCAGTATGGAAGCGTTGCGACTTCCTAAAAAGCTGTGCTCCATGTTGTTTTTTTGTGCACGATATATATACGATATCAAATCTATGCACCAACAACTGCACACTGCAGCCGCCTTGCGTGGTTATTCGCCTGGAATGAATTGGCGCACCTGGCGTACTACGGGAAACATGTTCGCCATGACAGTGGTACGAACGCTGGATCAGGCCCATCGCGTGTATCAGGCCATGCAGTTGCGCGGGTATGATGGCAGTTTCCGGCATTTGCCTGAGCCGCCTTTACGAAGGAGCGATTGGCTTGCGTTGGCCGGGATGGCCGGGTGGCTGGCCCTGCTGGTGGCCATAGAGTGTGGGGCTGTGCATGGCCTGAACGGATTGGAGTTGTTTTATGAATGATGTTGAATGTGCGGTGCTTTCTCTTGAGAATGCCTCCCTTCGGTATTCAGGAAGGGATCAAAAGATATTGGATGACTGCAATATCAGCGTTACCACTCGAAAAATAGGGCTCATTGGCCCAAATGGCAGCGGTAAAACGAGTTTGCTGCATTGCCTTATTGGAATTTTGCAGCCTGATAGCGGAGTGCTGCGCTTCAATGGTACGCAAATAGCTGGGAAGGAATCTCTCCGGGCCATGCGCCGCGAGGTCGGGTTTGTGTTTCAGCAGGCGGATGATCAGCTTTTTTCGCCGACTGTTCTGGAAGACTTGGCCTTTGGGCCGCTGAATTTGGGGATGCCACCCCGGGAGGCCGAATCTGTTGCCCGCAGCACCCTGAAGTCACTGGGCTTGCAGGGATATGAAGATCGCGTCTGCCATCGGCTCTCAGGCGGAGAGAAGCGGCTGGTGGCCCTGGGGACGGTGCTGGCAATGTCCCCAAAGGTGCTGTTGCTGGATGAACCGACCAATGACCTGGATCCGGCGATGCGGCGGAGAATTATGCATATTCTCAAGGAATTGCCGCAGGGGATGCTTATTGTCTCCCACGACTGGGACTTCCTCTCCCGCACCGTGGATGCCTGTCTGGCCATGGAAGACGGCAGGCTGCGGCCCGTGCCGATGGATGTGCTGCACAGCCACCGTCACGGCGGGCCGGGAGAGCAGGAAGACGAGGCCGATCCGCAACGCCCGCATCTGCACCCTGTCCGCCCGGGCAGCTGAGGTTCACAGGCGCAGGAGTTTGCCCAGTTCCTGTTCGATCATTCCCTTGAACAGTTCGATTTTGTAGGCGTTTTTTTTCAGGGGCTCGGCCTGCGCCATGGCAGAGATGGCGGCCTCGGCACACAGTGCCCGGGTGAGGCGCTTGCCGAGGAGCACGGTTTCCGCCTCCCTGGCCCGCCAGGGGAACGGGGCAGCGGCGGCAAGCACAATGCGGCAATCCACCATGAAATCGTCGTCAAGCACTGCAGCCAGGGCCATGCCTGCCAGGGCAAAGTCCCAGGAGCGGCGCGCCCGGATTTTCCGGTAGCTGGTGTGCAGGCCGGGCGGGGGCGGGGGCAGGTGCACGTGGGTGACGAGTTCGCCGGGCTGGAGGGTTGTTTCCCGGGTGGGGTCCTGGGCCGGGGGCATGAAGAGCTGCTCCAGGGGCAGTTCGCGGTCGCCGGCGGGGCCGGCCACCCAGATGGTGGCGCCCAAGGCCTGGAGCATGGGCGCCGTGTCTGACGGGTGGACCATGACGCAGGCATCGCCGCCCAGGATGCAGTGGAGCTGGTTCTCGCCATCCACAGCCAGGCAGACCGGGCCGCCCTTGCGCAGGCAGGAAAAATCCCCTCGGTAGTACCAGCAGCGGGGCTTCTGGCAGAGATTGCCGCCCAGGGTGCCCTGGTTGCGCAGTTGCGGGCTGGCGACTTCGGACGCCGCCTGGGCCAGGCCGGGATAGAGGGTCTGGACTTCCGGGGATTGCGCCAGATCCGCAATACTGGTCAGTGCGCCCATGGCCAGACCGCCCTCGGCCGTGCGGGCGATGCCGCGTAGATCCTGCAAATCCGAGAGGGAGACGACCAGCTTGGCCGGGAAGATGCGCTCGCGCAGGCAGCCGAGCAGATCCGAGCCGCCGGCCAGGGCATGGGCCTGTTCGCTCTGGAGTTGTTGCGCGGCCTGGGCCACGCTTTTGGGTCGGACATAGGCAAAATCTTCAAACATGCTCAGGCCTCCTTTGCCGCGGCAAGGGCGTGCAACACTGACGCGGGGGTGATGGGCGTCACGCTGAGCCGCACCTGCCAGGGGCGCAGGGCGTCGGCGATGGCGTTGGCGATGGCCGGCGCCGTGGGCACCACCACGGGCTCGCCCAACCCCTTGGCGCCGGCAGAGTTGGCAGCGCCGTCGGGCAGGTCCAGGGGCAAGGAGACGGTATCGGCAGCAATGTCGAGCATGGTCGGCAGTTTATAGTCGTGCAGGTTGCGGTTGCAGAGTTTGCCGGTGGCTGCATCCAGGATACGGCCTTCCGTGAGGGCAAAGCCCGTGCCCATGGTCACCCCGCCGTGGACCTGGCAATCGTAGGTCAGGCGGTTCATGACCCGGCCGGATTCATGGCAGGCCAGAAACCGGATGATGCGGATTTCGCCAGTCAGGGTGTCCACCTCCACCTCGCAGAACTGCGCGCCAAAGGGGCAGATGGCCCTGCCCTTGGGGTTGGGCCGTTTGTGTCCCTGGCCGATGGCCACGCGCTGCTGCTTGAGCCGGGCCAGTTCGGTGACTGCAATTCGCTTTTCCTTTTTGTCCGCCTGCTTGTGGGTGACAATGACGGCACCGTCGTAGCGCAGGGCGTCGGGCTTGAGATTCAGTTCCTCTGCTGCCCAGCCGAGGAGCACCCGTTTGAGTTCCTGGGCGGCCTCGCGCACGGCCGGGGCCTCTGTGGGGACGGTCTTGGAACCGCCGGAAGCTGTGGCATACTGGGTGGCGGCCGTGTCTGCATGCTCGATGTGAATGCGGTCCAGGGTCACCCCCATTTCTTCCGCAGCCACCATGGCCATGATGGTTTTGCTGCCACAACCGATGTCGCTGGCGCCCATGTTCAGAATCAGGGAACCATCGGCCAGCATCTTGAGCAGGACCGTAGAAGGCGGGAAGCCGCCGCCCACCAGCCAGGTGCAGGCGGCCATGCCCACACCGCGGCGGGTGGTGAAATTCGCCGGCTGGGCTGCAGTCCGCTGGCGGGATTCCTGCCAGTTGAAGGCCGTGGCTCCTTCTTCCAGACAGGCCTTGAGGCCCGTGCTGGTGTATGGCGGCGCTCCCTCGCGGGCCTGGGAGACGGTGGGGATGTTCTTGAGCCGCAGGGCCACGGGATCCATGGCCAGGGTTTCGGCCAGCTGATCCATCATCTGCTCCAGAGCCCAGGCTCCCTGGGGGTAGCCGGGGGCGCGGAAGGGGCGCGAGGGCTGGCTGTGCAGAAAAACGTCGGTCATCTCGGTGCGGACATTGGGGCAGGCGTACAGATCCCTGGCCGGCCAGTCCACCAGGGAACTGCCACCGGCGCCATACGCTCCGCCAGAGGCGAGGACGGTGAGGTTGATTGCCGCGAGGGTGCCGTCGGCCTTGGCTGCGAGCTCCATCTCCATGATTGCCGCGGGCCGCAAGCCCATGGCGAGCATGGTCTGTTCGCGCGAGAGGAACAGCTTGACCGGCCTGCCGGTACGACGGGCCAGGATGGCGGCGATGACGGCATATTTGCTCGTCTCCAGCTTGGAACCAAACCCGCCGCCCACGTATTCGCCCCGGACGCGGACCTTGTTGAGAGGCAGGCCGAGCACTGCGGCAATGCGTTCCTGAGCGGGAAAGACCCCCTGGGTGGATTCCCAGATGGTCAGGCCGTCGCCATCCCATTGGGCCACGCAGCCGTGACGCTCCAGGGGGATGTGCAGTTGGGATGCGGTGCGGAAGGAGCCGGTGAGGATGGCAGCCGCCTCGGCCCGTCCCTTGGTCAGATCCCCGCGGGAGTATTGCTGGATGGGGCGGGCCAGATTGCCGCCGGGATGAACGTTGGGCGCCTTTTCCGTCAGAGCCAGACGTTCTTCCACCGCTACGGGCCGCTCATCAAACTCCACGGCGATGGCCCGGACGGCGTCCCAGGCCTGCCAGGGGGTTTCCGCCGCCACGGCGGCCACTTCCTCGCCCTCGAAGCGCAGGTGCGGGTCAAAGAGCGGCAGGGAATGTCCCTCGGCATATGGCCAGCGCAAGGCGGCCTCGGGCGTGCGGGCGGTGATGATGTCATGCACGCCGGGCATGGCTCTGGCCGCGGTCACGTCCAGGCCGCGGACAATGGCGTGGGCGTGTGGGCAGTGCAGGATGGCGGCATGGAGCATGCCGGGCAGGTGCACATCTGAAGGATAGATCGCCGCGCCGCAGACACGTTCATAGGCGTCCACCCGTGGGATGCGCTGGCCGATGAGGGTGGTGCGTTCCCAGGGATGCGGCGGCTCGCCCGGCCTGGCGGGCTGAGGGAGCGGGGAGACGGGATCGAAGTAGCCTTTGTCGGCCATGCAGCACGTCCTTGCGGGATCCTAGAGCGTCTTGGCAGCCTGAGATGTTGTTGTTCCGGTTTGTCATGCCGGCCCCTTGCGCGCCTTTGCGGCCAGTGGTGGCCATGGGCAACCAGTGGGCAGGCAAGGGTGGAAGATCAATCCTTCTTTTTGATGGCGGCCGCAGCCACAGCCGTGAGGATATGCCGGTAGGCGCCACAGCGGCAGAGGTTGCCGCTCATGCCCACACGGATCTCCTCCAGGGTGGGATCGGCCTGCTGGCGCAACAGGGCTTCAGCGGCCATGATCTGCCCGGGGGTGCAATAGCCGCACTGCAGGGCATCTTCCTCCAGAAACGCTTGCTGCACCGGCCCCAGCCGTTCGCCATCCATGAGGCTTTCCACGGTCTCAATGGATTTGCCCTGGGCCTCGAAGGCCAGCATCATGCAGGCGTAGCGGGCCGCGCCGTCCACCAGCACGGTGCAGGCGCCGCACTCACCGCGCTCGCAGCCGGGCTTGGGGCTGGTGATGCCCAGCACCTCGCGCAGGACGTACAGCAGGGTCCAGCGCGGCTCGGCCAGCACGGTGCGGGGGGTGCTGTTGATCGTGAGCGTCAGAGGGGTCAGCCCCTGCAGAATGGGCGGGGGCATATCGTCCTGCGCGGCGGCCCGGGCAGCATCGGCCATGGTGGCAGCACCGGCGGCCAGTCCCGAGGCCAGGGTGTTGACCACAGCGGAAGCCCCCAGGGATTTGATGAAGCCGCGACGGCTCATGCCGCCCGAAACATCCTCACAAGAGGACGGCGGGCAGGGTGGGGGGGAATGCTTGGAGGACGACGAAGACATGCAAAGACTCCCGGGCCGGTGCGTGTTGCGCGCTGCAATGGCAGGCCACTGGCGATCCCAGAGGATGGTTCCAGATGACAACGCCACAAGCCGGCGTTGTCATCTCCCCGTCTACGCCAAGGGTCAGAAAAAATCCAGAGAGCCGCCGCTCATTGCCGGGCCAGCATTCCCGCCTCTTCCAGCCGGGCAATGAGCTGCCGCCGGCGCTTGGAATAATAGGCCAGCACCCCCGCGGGGATGCCCATCAGCAGCAGGATGGCGCCACAGCCGCCAAAGCCAACCAGCCGCAGGGTCGCCAGCTCGTGGGCAAGCGGCGCCACATGGCCGGGCTCAAGCACCGAACGGGCTGGCATGCGCGGGTCCACGCGCACCTCGGCCGTGGCTCCTGCGGGATACCGGGCCACGATGGCTTCGGCTTCGTCCGGGCTGGGCTCGGCGGCGTAGCCATAGCGGATGCGCTGCCCCGGGTAGGAAATTTCATCCATAACATACTGATATTCCACGACAGCCTTCCAGCCTTTGACGGTGCGTTTGCCGGAGGAAATACGTGTTTCCTCCACGTGGCTGGAGTGTATGGTGGCCGGGACCGCGGGCCAGGAGAGGCTCTCTTCTGCCCAGGCCCGCGTTTGCTGCAGGGACTGATACTCCCGGATCAGCAGCACGCTCAGCACAATCAACCCAAAGATGAAAAGCGCCCCAAGCCAGAAAAACAACCGCCGGGTTTGTCGCCAGCCGGTATCCAGGGTGGCGCGGGTCAGCCGTTCACCCCAGCCGGAGACATTCCTGGCGGCAAGGGCAAAGATCGGGGAGACGCCTGAGGAGTCCAGAAAGAGATCCACCTCTTCGGTTGCCGGAAGGTTCCAGACGCGGCGGCTGAAGCGCATCATGGCCGGAAATAGCGGCTTCCTGGCGTCTGCATCCAACACCAGGAAGGCCTGACCGCCCATGTCGGCATAGCGCAGGTTTTCCAGAAGGCAGGCCCGGGGCGATGCCGTGGTGAAGCGGATTGCCGCCTCCTGTTGGCCGTCGCGCATGGATTTGGTCAGTCTCTGCAACCACAAGCTCAAGGGCAGCAGGATGGCGGCCACAGCCAGTAAGGCGGGTGCAGCCTCCCGAAGGGACGGAGAAAAAAACATCCCTGCCACTGCCAGGACCAGCACTGGCAGCATCAGCATAAACGGCAAAAGCCGGGCAATGGCCATGGCGACACCATACAGCCGGAAGTCACGCGGCGGCCGGGGCAGGGGCTGGCGGGAAGCAGAGCGGGAGGTGGGCCGGCTGGGTGGGGTCCGGCTGGGTGTGGGCATGCGGCGCTCCAGGGCTGGGGGATGCCGGGTACTATGCCGCAATAAGGGAGGATGGGGCAAGAGGGCGCAGAAAGCCGGACATCACCGCGGAAATGAGGAATGTTGAGATCGAGAAAGGTGAGAGGCAGATTCACTCAAACAGCAAGTCTGGTACCCATGCTGGCGGCAACAGAACAGGCAGGCCTCGTAATTACCTGCCTCCACACACCTTGCACGGCCGGTAGCCCGCGGCTTCAGCCTCTTGCCTGCTTGAGAAGGGCATCGTGCAGGCTTTACAATGATAATATCGGCAGCTCGGGCCGTGATAGATATGCGAATTAGGATTGCCATGCAGCGCCGCGCTCGCGGCTTGGGCCACAGGCAACAGGCCGCTGCCGGAGGGTGTGCTGCCAACACCGGCCGAGGCAAGACAGAGCGCGCAGAACAGCAAGGAACAACACAGGACGTGAAGCGGCGTGCGATACATCATGGGATCCCTCGTCAAAAAGAGCCGCCGACCATTGCGCGGGCCTGATGTTCGTCATGCTACGAGTGCTCAATATTTTTAAGTATATTATTCTGTTTCCGTCTGTGACGCAAGGTTTCACCCGCTAAACCAGATGATGGGTAGCCATTGCTTGTGGTGTAACTTCGCGCGCGATTTGGCACAAATTAGCGGGTGATTTGGCACAAGTTCGCAAGACGAAGTATCTTTTGTAACGATATAGGCGACGGCGAACTTTGATATAACGCCGCCGCCCTTCGTCCGGATCATGCCGCCCGTCGTGGCGCATACTCTGGGTTACCCGTCAGCCTCCGCCTGTCTGATCCGGTCTGCCGCCAGGGCTGCGTACTCTGGTGACAGCTCCACCCCCACGAACTGCCTGCCAGTCTCGATGCAGGCGATGGCGGTTGTTCCGCCGCCCAGGAACGGGTCCAGGACGGTGCCGCCCTCGGGGGTCACGGCCAGCAGGTCCTTGATGAGCGGGATGGGCTTGCTGGTCAGGTGCACCTTGGCGGCGGTGTTAACCGCGTGGCGGAAGATGCCGGGCAGGCAGCGGTCATGCAGGCGCTTCCAGGGCGGCTTGGCGGCATAGACCACATATTCGGCGTCCCGTCTGAACTCCCCGAGCATGGGCCGGGCGCTGGGCTTGTGCCAGATCACCAGGCCGCGCCATTCCCAGCCAGCGGCCTGGACCACGTCCGAGGCCAGGGGCAGTTGTCGCCAGTCCGTGAACATAAGCAGTGGCGCGCCCGGCCGGGCGATGCGCCAGCACTCGGCCAGCCAGAGCGTGGCCCACAGGGCGTAACTCCGTTGATCCTTGCTGTCGCCCAGCATGGCCGGGTAGCTCTTGGCAGTCCCGGTGTTTTGATATTTCGTCGCCGGATCGCGCTTTCGAGCGGCCGCATGGGTGCCGCCGCTGGAATACGGCGGGTCTGTCACCACGGCGTCCACGGATAGTGCGGGCTGGTCCCGCAACACCGTGACCGCATCTCCCTGAAACACTTTGCCATTGTCAAAGATTATCCGCACGTTGCGCTCCCGTAGGAGCCTCTCGGGCCTCTTGCCTGGGGCTCGCGGCCCGCACGTGATTGAGCGCCCCACAGCGGGGGCATTTGATGGCGATATGAACAACCTCGCCCTTGGCCAAGAGTTTATTGCAGCTTCCGCATCGGATTTGATCCATATCCCTGCTTGATTGTTAGGCCTTGGCCCTGCTACGTCCATGCGGCCCTGGGGTTGCCACTCCGGGCTCTCATGGCGCAGCGGCTCCGGCCGTGGTCCGGTGTTCGTGCACCGGGCCGGTGGGGTGTGTCACCACCCCGCCTGCGCCTCCGTTTTTGGGGCGGTAACTCGCTGTTAACGCCCCAAAAACGCCTCATGTCATGCCAGCACCTGCGCGGTCCTCCATGATTCCAGCACCCCGGCCTGTACGGCCACCTGCAGCCCCGCCTGCGTCTGGGCGTCGTCCAGATCAATTTCTGAAGCCGCACGCACCAGCTCCACAAAGTACATGACCTCAGGCACGGGACTGGTGACGGCGGCGGCCCATTCCTGGGGTGTGAGCCGGCCCAGGAACTGCACCCGACTTAGGATGCGCGGGGCCGGGGTCAGGGGCGTGGGGTCGTGGGCGTCCAGCACGGCCTGCACCGCCGCGCGCTCGTCGTTCGTCAGGTCACCAAGGATGGCGCCATCTGAGCCAATGGAGAGACGGTTAAACAGTCCTGACAGTCCGGCGCTATCCAGCTCATGCCAGATTGTTTGGGTGTTGATGATCATCTGCTATCCCTCCAGCGCCACGTGGATGCGCGCGCACAGGTTGTCATTGGTGGTCGTCCCGTACAAGGACATGCTGTAGGTCACCCCGGCATTCACGCAGCCCATGGCCATGGCAGAGTGCCAGCCCTCAGACACGAGCGCCGGAGCCATAGGGGTGGCTGCGGTCGCCCAGATGTTGGCCCCGGACGTCTGGGCAGGCGTCAGCGATCCGAGGAGTGCGCCATCAATCCCCACCCCGCAGTACACCGCTGCCGCACCACTGGTCAGGAGGATCCCGGTCAGCCCCACCTGGACAATTTCGTTCCAGCTCAAAAACCCGATTTGCTCAGCCGCCGCGCTTAACACTACCGGTGTCAGCTGCGAGGTGGTGGAGCGTTGGGCTTTGATAGTGTTTGTCCCGTGCCTGCGCCTGCGATTAAACCAGGACAGCACCCCTATATATGCCGCATCAACTTGGATTTGCCCGCTGGCATTGGGCCGGACCAGGCCGACGAGCAGCCTGGTCGGGTCACCGGTTTTGTGCCTCCAGCCGTCCGTTGTCGCCGGGGCAGTGGTGGACGCCTCCAATGCGCCGGCCGACGTCAGATAAACATAATAGACCGTCTCCGCTGTCAGCCCGCTGCTGGCCAGGGACAGGCCGGCCGCCGGGAGGGTCAGATTGCTACCGTCCGGCCAGAGCATGCTGCCCCGGCCCACTGGCTGCAGCTTCACTTCTGTGGCGCTGGCATATTCCAGGCGGCATTCGCCTTGCCCACCTCCTCCAGTCAGCCCATCATGCGTATGATCCGCCGCCGCTGCGCCGATATCCGATGGCGTCAGGGCGTCTGCCCCTCCAATCGCGTGGCTGGTTTTGTGCGCCGTGGGCGTGCGGGCATCGGACAGCCGGGCATCGGTATCCGGCACCATGCCAGACCGGGCGTACGCGACCATCTGTGCCACCGTAGCACGGCTTGTAACGGCGTCGCTGGTGTCTTCCATGACCAATGCATCATCATCCGCCAGCGATGCAAGCGCAGGCAATTGTGGGATTGTTTTTGCCATCGTATCAACTCCTATACAAGATATCTTCACCCGCGCTGGTGCGCACCACATCTCCACTGCTGGCCATCAACACGTTCGATGCACCATCACGCAGCAAAGCGACCATTCCATACATTTTGGATGCTGCTGAATGTGCAAAACCGCTCATCTGTTCAACCAACATAGGATCCTCTGGCGGAGTAAGATTTGCAAGCAACGATGCACCGCCCCATACTTTCAACAACCCATCAGTGTTTCGCCCCATTCCTCCTGAGTACGCCGCGTAAGCAGTCGAAGAGGATTCCGCAGGTCCAAGTGTCTGCATCTGCTCAGGATAGAACCCAGAGGGAATGGCCCGGAAAGAAGCCCAATAGCTGGAGCTCGCGCCCACGCCCCAGAAAGACCAACTCCCGTCAGCATGCTGCACCATACCCGGTCCTTGTGTGCTGTTTTCTTCAATACATACCGCCACCGCGTCAGATACCGTTGGTGCGGCAGTCACCAGGTTGGGGGTCAAGTTATTGATACCCCAGACCCACAGCTTGTCTGTCGCGTCCACTGTGGCGGCAACGGGGTATGTGTTGGTCCCCCCAAGGCTGATACTCTTGAGCGGATACGCCATGCCAGCGGGCGGCGAATAGTTGCCTAGCACCTGCCCAAACCCGAACAGCGTTCCATCCGTTCGCTGCACCAGGACGTTTGTCATCTGCTCCCCGCCAATAGACCTTGGCCACCAGAGCATGACGGCATCTGTAATGGTGGGCCAGTTGTTCGTGATATATGATGATAACGTCCCGTGCTTTTTCAGTTCTCCCGATGTCGTGATGTAGAGCATGCCTGCGCCCCGAACCCAGGCGCGGGCCACATCCGTCAGTGATTCCCACCCGGCCAGTCCGGCAGGCACATCGCCCCACAACTGCATGGTGCCATCGGCCTGAACCGCCACCCCGTACGCCGCGGTGGAAGAGGACGAGAGCACGGCGCAATCCACCCATACCGCGCGCAAGTTTGTGGGCATTGATTCCGCCAGTCCTGCGTTGCCCCAGGCTGTTACGGCAAAGGCGTCAAAATTCACCCCACCCACCGTGACAGTCACCATCCCGACCTGCGAGAAGCGACCATCAGAGACGGTATACTCCACGAAGGTTTCCGCACTTTGGTTCGACGCGAGCCAGTTGAAGTCTGTGCCCGGATCAAACACCCAGTCTCCGTTGGGCTGGAGCACGAACACCCCGCCCGAACTGCCTGCAACCGCACTGCCGACGCCCGCCGGATCGCCATTTACGGCCACAACAGAAAGCGCGGCAGAGCCACCCCAGTCATTGACCAGCGAATTGCCAGACACCGTCTCGCCCACCACAACCTCTGCAGCATCTGCCGTGGCGTGAATGGACGCCACCATCAATTCTGCCGAAAAGGTCAGTTCTCCCACGGTGTCAAACACGGCGTCCCGGGCCGCCACCACAAAATAATGCGCGTATGGCGGGTTCATCGCCGCGCCAATGGTCGCTGTCGTGGCCCCGCCCACCCAGGCCAGCATTCCAGAGGCTGCGGGGTCAAACCCTGGAGTGCTCCCGCGATATACCACATACTCCACCGCACCAGGCACGGCATCCCAACTCACAACCACACCACCCGCCAAGATATCCACCAGATGGAGGTTTTGCGGCGCCTCCATCGAGGGCCACGACACTGTCAGCGCCGCCGCGGGGTTGGCTGTGGACCCGGAGACCGCGGCCACTTTGACCACCATCTCTGGCCATGGCCCGCCAAGTTGCTGTAGCTGTGCCGTAGTCACCGTGTATGTGATCTCGGGCGTGACAGTGCCGACCACCAGTGCCCCATCAACATACAGTCCGACCTGGTATGTCGATATTCCGGACAGGGCATCCCAGGCCACGGTAATGCGGTCGCTATCCTGAGACGCGAGCCGCAGATTGGATGGCGCTGGAATGGCGTCATACGAGGTGGACAACGCATCCGCCGGACTGATTACGCCATCCACATACGGCGTGACCTGCAACGTGACCGGCAGTCCTGCCGCCACAACATCCAGGGTATATCCCGTGTAATAATCCCAGGTATTGGAAAGGATACCGTTAATGTACAATTGCACTCGGAATGTTGTTGCTCCTCCGGCCCAAGAGGCGGCGAGCGAATACCCGCCCCCAGAAACGGCATCCACATACCGCAGATTCACGCTCGTCAACGGAGGGATAGCGCCGTACAGCTGTCCGACCGGCGGCGCATCTCCGGCGGGTTCAAACACTTCTTCATGGACAATATTCCCCACGATCCGAATGCTGTTGCGTTCTTCCGGCAGTACGCCCAACACTCTGATATCCAGAAGCTTGCGTGTTTCCGTCTCCAGGGAGTATTTTGACGCCTGTGTGTGGTATTCCGCCTGGGTTCTGACCTCTGCCGGCAGCGATCCTTGCACGCAATGCGGGCTCTCTGTGGCTGTCACCACGTGCGGGCCGGAACTGGTCCCGTCCGCCAGCGTCACATACAGATTTCCGCTCGTCTCTCCCGCAAAGTCCACCGGTTCGGATAGGTAGATATTGGTCCCATCCAGGTCCGCCACCAGCCCGCACTGTCCTTGCGAAGGGCGCGTACTGGCCAGTTGGATGCGTTGTCCGAGTTGCGGGATCAACCCCATCAGCCCGGTGACAAATTCAACAGTAGTCCGGTTCAGCCGGTCATCCAGGTAGAAATACTTGGCCAGCTCATAGGCGTGCTGGCGATTGGTGCAGCCCGCCAGGGTGATTTCCTTGGGACGATCCTCGCTGCCGAACTCATCAAGGTACGTGACGCTCTCCTCTTCCCACGTCACCGGGTTCACGTACTTGCACGTCACACAGGTGGCGTCCCGGCTGGTCCGGCGCAAGTTGTTCACCACATTCAGACTGTCACGAGTGTAGTCATCGTCGGAATAGGAGAAGGCCGGGACGTCATGCCACTCGTCCCGCACCAGGGAAAACTTTCCACTAGGCAGATACGGAACAGCCCGGCACAGGAGCGCCGCCTGTTCCACGGCATCCATGACGGAGGTTGTGGAGGCGTGGCGGAAATCGTAGCAGTGCCCTTTTTCCTCCATGAGCTGGCGCAACTCGTACAGCCCTTCCCAGTCCAGGAACTCTTCTGGCTGCCCTCCGCCGTTCATGGACGTCACCATGTAGGCAATGGCGTCAATGGGGTTTCTGGTAGCGACAACGTCTCCGAAGCCCGTCGGCCCAACGGTGCGTAATTTCCGCGTGGCAATGACGTTGATCTTGTCCACCACGTTCGGACTCATCTGGTCCGTGGCCTTGATCTTGACCTCCAGGAGCGTGACGTCTCCATAGGTGGGATGCATCCAGCCAAACCCACGCAGGCCGCCGACAATAACGCTGTCAATGGCGTCTGTCTGCATCAGTTCTTCCATGCCACGCCGGAAACGCACCTCATAGCGCCCCGGCCCCCATGGAGCGGGCAGGCGATACGACCAGCGCAGCGGTTCCTTCCAGGCCAGATAGTACGGCCACGCCCACAAAAGCGCCCAGTCATGGACAACGTGCTCATTGTCATCGATCTGTCGCACCGTCACTTCCACGTTGCAGGCCGCGCTGAAGAACATGCCGTTCGACAGATACTGTCCCAATCCGGCAGGAAACACGATGTCGAATTCGATTTCGTTGATGGCTGTTCCCGCCGGGTTCACAATGGCCGTCAGGTAAGCATCCGACTGCAGTTCCTGGCCGCTAACTTCATCCGAGGTGTAGACGATCTGTGGCACCAGCGACGGTGTGCCGCCCGGAGGTACAATGTTATATTGGGCCTCGGTGTAATCCGTCAGTGGCGTTTCATCGATATATACGCCCTGTATGTCATACGCCCCGACGCCGATTTCATAGATGGCGTAAAAATACTGGTCCTGTGTGGCCCAATAGATACTGGTGTAGGCTTTCTGGATCAGGTCAGGATAAAACAACACACGCCCGAAATGCTCAACCCACGGCTCTCCCAGTCGGACCCGGTTTCCTCCGGCATTCAGGCTGGCCAGGGCCTTTGTGTCCAATCCGAGGTCTGTGGTGGCTGCACTCCCTCCCTTCCTGGCAAACATAAGGTTAACAAGCAGGGTGCCGCCCATCAGAGTGGCTGACGAGACCAGCGTGGCAGCAATACCGGTCAAGGAGAATGCATAGGGGATCAGCAAGGACGCGGCAATGACGGCGATGGACGCCAGAATCTGTAACCCATTGGAGCCGCCTCCCCCGGCGAGGGCCAGTTGCATGAAATGGACAGTTGCCCCGGCAGGCAGTGGATCGTTCCATTGGTCTTGCAACACAGGCTGCCCATTGACCAATGCCACAAAGGGACGCACGTATCCTGGCTGGTGCAGTTCCAGCAATTCGCGGATAGTTGCCCCGGCGGGCACCTCCACGACGACCAAGTCACGTCTGGTTGTCACGGGGTTACTGACCCATCCCACCCGTCCGCGGGTAGGATCAAGTGGCCCGCTCATGCTGCCTCCTTGTTCAAAGGCGTCCAAAAGCCGGCCAGGTGCCAGCCGTTGGCCTGCAGGCTGCGGCGGTCACTGCACACCACGCCCACATTCTGCAACGCGTGCAACACATGCAACTTGCCCTTGAGCCACACAACCATACCGATATGATGCGGCACGCGATGCTGCGTGAGTAGGGCCGCATCGCCGTCATGCGGTGTCGCGGTCTGCTGGCAAGGATAATGACTAGCCAAATCGCCGGACAAGGCGCGGGCAGCGGCATGCACCAGCCGGGCATGGTCTGCCATGTATCCGGGGATGTCGCGCCCGAACTGTTCCCGGCTGATCCTGACGAACCAGTAAAAACAGTCCTGCTCCGGAGTCCACGGCTGCCCTGTGTACTGCTCCACCCAATGGGCCATCACAGCGCCCCCTGACAGTTCGTTGCGGTCTTTTTTCGACGCGGAAATTCCATATCCGTGAGGTTCGGATATTGGGCGCGGATTTCCGTGCTGGCGGCGGTGTGCGTCACCGTAGTCAGTTCCAATGGAACTGGGATGTCCATGTCCGGTTCTGTGTGGTGCCCCAGGTATTGCCGATAGCGCAGCGTGGCGGAATCTCCCTGCCGGGCAATGGCGTCCAGGGCGTCATAGATTTCCGCCGGGGCAGGGCCACAGGTGATGGCCATTTCACCACACACCTTCCCCTCCACTTCTGGCAGCTTGAGCCCAAACCGCAGCGGGTGATACAACCCTTGTGGCGTTTGGAGCGGGAGATCGGAATGCACCACCTGGATGGGTTCATCCAGCGCTGGATGCGCCAACATCAGCGTGTCAAAATAGGTCACCTGTGCCGGCGCGGTCGCGTAGGCCTCCTGGATGGCTTCGCTCATGGTGGCATATCGCATCACAACACCTCCAACGCCACGCCGCCGTACAGCCTGGCGTATTGTCCAACATGGGCAAAACCAGCAGCCTGTACGGCGTGCAGCCCTCGCGGCGTCATGCTGGACAGTAACGACGCACCGCCCCACACACGCAGCACCTCATGAGCATCAAGGCCCATCCCACCAGAGTACGCTGGATATTGAGTAGACACGTCCACAGCTGGCCCTAGTGACTGCATGGCCGCTGCGCGGAACCATTGCGGCATGGCCCGGAATGAGGCCCAATACGGGTGCGTAGCGGATTGACTTCCAGACCAGAACACCCACTCCCCGTTGACGCGTTGCACCATGCCCGGTCCCTGGGCCTGATCTGCAACCACACACACCGCCACGGCGTCTGTGATGGTCGGGGCTGTCGAGACCAGCTTCCCGGTGACGTCATCAACTCCCCAGACCCACAGCTTGCCTGTCGCGTCCACTGCGGCAGCCACTGGAGACGTACTTGTCCCTCCAA
Source organism: Megalodesulfovibrio paquesii (assembly GCF_054653055.1). NCBI lineage: Bacteria > Pseudomonadati > Thermodesulfobacteriota > Desulfovibrionia > Desulfovibrionales > Desulfovibrionaceae > Megalodesulfovibrio > Megalodesulfovibrio paquesii. The sequence continues at coordinate 391,912 of NZ_BAAIGQ010000008.1, forward strand.
GGCTGATACTCTTGAGCGGATAAGCCATGCCAGCAGGCGGGGGGTACTCTCCCAGGGCGCGTCCGAAGCCGACAAGCGCTCCGTCCCTGCGCTGCACCAGCACGTTTTCACCCTGGACTGTCCCTCCACGAGGCCACCAGAGCATGACGGCATCTGTAATGGTGGGCCAGTTGTTCATGATGCTTGGAAGCAAGGTCCCGTGCTTTTTCAGTTCTCCTGATGTCGTGATGTAGAGCATGCCGCCGTATTGGACCCAGGCGCGGGAGACGTTCTTGAAGTAGGTCCACCCATCCAGACCGGAAAGCGAATCCGGGATATCGCCCCACAACTGCATGGTGCCATCAGCAAGCACTGCGACGCCGTATGCCGTCGTGGCGGCCGTATCTTTGATGGCGCACTCAACCCAGAGGGGGCGTTTCTTCCAATTATATGTCACCTGCAGGGGCGAGGGGAGCAGTTCTGCCAACCCGCAGTTACCCCAGGCGGTGACCCGCTCCATGGGCCGGACGGCCAAGGTTAGCGAATAGTCGGAATACAGTCCCCCATACCCCTTGCGTGGTGCATATTCGAGGATTCTGGCTGATCCATAGCCCATCCTGGGCAACCAGTCCGCTTCAAACCAGCGTGCGCCCATGGCCAAATCCTGGCGCACATACTCCAGGAACTGCTGTGCCTGGACGCGGATGCAACGTAAATCGAGCTGCACGGTATCCGAAGTACCCTCCCCAAAGCGTCGGAACTCGAACCGGCCAGATTGCAGTTCCCGCTTGAGGCGGTCATCTCCGGCCTTTCCTGACGGCGTTGCAATGGTGGGCGACGGGAGCGCCAACGGCCAGACGGGGCGCGCGATTCTGTTCATGCGCCCCCCCGCACGATTCCGCCCGGGGCGATCAACTCCAGGTGCAGGGTCAGCTGCCAGTTTTCCAGGCCAAGATGCTTGGATTCATACGGCTCCGTACAGCGAGCGTAATACCCTGGCAGCCCGACAGTCTCTGCCCAAGGGCATGCGAAAGGGGCGCACCCCCCGTTCAGGGCTGTCCGGTACCATTCCCGAAAGCGCTCCTTCTGCTCCAATGTCACAAGGAACTTGAACGACGCATCCTGCTCCGGGAACGCTCGATTCTGCACCACGTACAGGGCCTCTCCCGTGCTGGAGAGTCCCCCACGCGGCACACTGTCAAAGTCAATCAGCGGCCATTGTGGCATCCATTCCGGCCAGCTTGCCAGCGCCATTACCACCCCCTGACGTTGCGATACGGTCCCTTCCCTTGGCCCGCCCATCGAGAATAGACGCCGTCCAGTGCCGTCGCCAGCACCTCAATATTGAGCGCGCCGTTGTCCCCCTGGGAGACTTCCACATCTGTTCCCGGAGACTTGTTGATGTTCACGGTAATGGGCTGTGGACTGTCTCCACTGGCAGAAGCCTTCACGCCAAGATCCCCGGAGGGCAACCGCGTCAGCGGCATGATCGCTTCCGGCCCGGCCTCGCCCATCAGCCCAAGATTCGGCACGCCTCCAGCGGCGAAGGGGAACACTGTGGGCCTGGTCACGATTTTGTTGGCGTAGTCGGACAGTCCGGGCGCGTTGAAGACGTTGCCCTTGGCGCTGGCGAGGATGCCCGCCGTGGAAAATGTCCCGCCCTCAATACCTGTCCAGATGGCGCTGCTGTCAAACCCGCCGCCAAAGATGGATGAAAACAGGCCGCCCAGCAGGCCGCTGCCACTGCCTCCGGAGAACATGCCGGAAAGCGCGGTCTTCATCTCGGCCAGCACCCAATCGAAAATATCATTGAGCTGGGATTCCAACACGCTGGCGAATTTGTCACTAAACGCCCGTGCGGCGGTGTCCCCCAGTTCTGCAAAGGCGCCCACTGCCTCACCAGTCAGCAGCCCGTACATCAGGTCGCCGCCAAACTGCCCCAGGGCGCTGGCCGCCTCACTCTTGAGCGCCAGGACGCTGTCGGCAAATTCGACCGCCGACTCCCGCGCCTTGGTGGCCGCGTCCTTGAATTCCTCCAGCCCCTCGGAGAGGCGGGCCAGGAAGGCCTCCCCCGGCGTGCCGGTCTGTTGCGCGTCCTGCAGCTTCTTCAGGGCCGCGTCGGACGCTGCGGCGGCCTTGGCCACCTGCACCTGGGCGGCTAGCTCGGTGTTGCCGGCCTCCAGGGCCTTGGCAATCACCTGGTCATAGGCGGCCACGCGGGCCTGGGCCATGGCATCGGAGTTGGCAATCCAGGTCTGCAGCACCTCTTTCCAGATGTCTTGTTCCTGCTCCGCCGCGGCCCTGGAGGCCGCGCCCAGCTCATCCATGGCGGACCAGTATTCCCCGAAGTCCAGCGCCGTGTCCCGCCGGGCCTGGGCGGCTTTCAGGTTGGCTTGGCGCTCGATGAGGTCAAATTCTTCCTGCGTCTTGGCCAGCAGCTTGAGCTCTTGGGCCTGGGAGGCGATGTCACTGAGCAGGCCCTCCCGCATGAGCCCCTTGTCCCCGGTGGCCTCGCCTAGATCCTGCATCACGCGGGCCAGCTGCTGGGCATGCTGGCGGGCGGTTTGGAGCTGTTGGGCGTTGGCCTGGGCTTCCTCGGCGGCGATTTTTTGCAAGGTGGCGGCCTTGTAGTCGGCCAGGCCGGCGTCGATGGCCCGCAGCTCCTCGGCCGTGGCCCCGGCTTCGATGGCCTTCTGGCGCTCGGCCTGGATGGTCTGATCCAGCGCCCAGCGCCTGTAGTCCGCCTCGGAGAGGGTGGCCTCCTTGACCTTGTCCGTGGTCTCCCGCTGCAGATCCTGCATGGTCTTCGCGCCCCGGGCATAGTCAGCCAGGGTGCGATCCCACGCCGGGCGCATGGATTCATAGGGGTCCACCACATAGGCCTTGACCGAGTCGCCAAAGCGCTTGAGCCAGGCCTCGGCGTCGGTCTCTGTCACCCCTCGGCGGCCGCGGGATTCGATGACTTGCATCACCCCGTTGGCATCCTTCACAAACTGGGCAATGTGATCGATGCCGTATTTCCGGCCGGCGTCAAAACTGGTCGGGCCGGTGTCCAGGCCGATAAGCATGCCCTCGCGGATCTTGGAAAGGTCCAGCTTGTTGGCCTGGAGTTTGAGGGTCTCCCCGGTGAGCTTGCCCACCTTGGTGATGATGGATTCCGAGGTGCCCGTGAGGGCCTGGGCCAGGCCGTCGGGCAGATTGGCCTTGGACTGCGCCTCAATGCCGGTGATGGTGGCCTGGTTGATCTGGGAGACAAAGCCGCTGCAGTCTATTTTGCCCGTGGCCATGTCCCGCGCGCCCAGCTCGTACTTGACGCCGTCGGCAATGGCCTGGCGGGCCTGGGTCACCAGGGAGGCACCCACCTGGGAGATGGTGGCGTCGGACTTGTCGGACAGCCCATACTGCTCTTTCAGCCAAGATTCGTGTGCGCTTTTGGCGCGGGCGTTGCGCTGATCAAGGATGTACTTGCTATCCGCCGTCAGCGATCTGGAGGCCGCACGCGAAAAGGTGTCTTCCGCCCCGCGAAGCTGGTCTTCGGTCATCCCCAGCTCCCGTAACGACTGGGCAAGCGGCCCGGTTGTGTCCATTTTGAGCTTGAGGACATATTCCTTGCCGGCCATGCGGGTCAATTCGCGTTCAAACGTGTGCAGCTGCCTCGTCATTTCGCGGAGCTGCTTCCCGCCCGACATAGAGCCTACAGATTCTTCGAGTGCCTTAGTCCTCTCTTCCGCCACCCGTTTATAGTCTTCGGTGTACTGCTCCACGAGACGCTTGCGGTTGTCCTCCCCTTGCCGCAACACGGTCTCAGCCAGTACCGACGCGCCGTAAATTTCGGCCCGCACTTTTTCATCCCATCCGCTCGCAAGCCCTGCAGTTACCGTAGACAGCACGGATGAGGCGATGCGTTCTGCACCGCTTGGGTACAGGCTCAATGCCTCCTTGTACTGCTCGCTGGTCAGTATGCGAGCGTCATATGCATCCTGCACCTTGGACTTGACGTTTAGGGCGCGGACGGTTTGATCCAAGGTCTTCAGCCGTTGGTCCACTTCATCCAGGACATTGAGCACGGGCTGCAGATTAAGCGCCCCGTCAGACAATGAGGCGAAGGAATCCCTGACCCGCGCGGTAGATGCCTGGATCCCGGTTGCGGTCGCCTCCCATCCGGCACCGAACTGTTCCAGCTGGGGTGTTAACTTCTCCACGAATTCCGCAGACGCCAGTTTGCCAGACTCCATGAGCTTGGAGAATTCCGCCATGGTCAGCCCCATGGCGTTGGCTCCAAGCTTTGCCGCACCCGGGACGCGCTCCCCAAACTGTTGCCGGAACTCTTCTGCGCTAACCACGCCTTTGGAGAGCATCTGTGACAGTGCCAACAATGCGCCAGACACGTCCTCCGACGAGCCCCCAACCTTTGACACGGCCTTCACGGTGGCATCAAAGGTCCTACGCGTGGCCTCCGTAGCAAACCCCGCGGATTCAGCCGCCACCGCAAATTTCACATACGCCCGCGAGGTCTCAGTCAGGCTCTTCCCGAACGTGGTTGCGGCAGCCTTGAGATATCCCAGTTCCAACGCGGCCCGGCTGCCAAAAACGCCGGTCAGCGTGCGACCGAGCTTGTCCAATTCGACAGCAGAGGCGAATGCGGCGCTCCCGATCTGCTTCAGGGCATAGACAACGGATGCCCCTGCGGCGAGGCCCGTGAACGTAGCCAGGGCCTGGGAGCGCATGGACTCCAGCTGGCGGGATATGGACTCGACACCGGCCCGCGTTTTGGATAACGCTGGACCGGTCTCGTCCTTTGCCGTGATCCGGATGCCTACATCATAGGATTTGGCCATGCTGCTCTTCCAAGTCGCCTTCGGGTTTTTCGCCTTCCTGGGCGTGGTTGTGGCCGCCGGGCTGCTCTGCAAGTACGTCGGGGCCTGGGGCTTCCTGGTGCTGCCGGTGTTGCTGATCCTTGCCGGCCTTGGGGTGTTCGGGGCCAGGGGCTGGGCCGGGGGCGGCACGTCAAGGGGCAGCGCGGCACGTTAACGCCGCCCGGCCTGATTCCCTGTTAACGCCACCCCGCCCGCCGTTTAACGCATCGTTGCCGCCGCTCACTCCTCGTGCCAGGCCGTTAATGTCTCGGCCTCCAGCACCTGCAGGCAGTCAAACAGGTCTGCCCGTTCGGCCTGGGGCACGCCGCGCAGGTCCAGGACTGCCGGGAGGGCCGCGTAGTCCAGGCCCGTGGCCCCGGCCAGGCCCACCCGCCATTGCGTGGCTAAGTCCTTGAAGATCCAGAGGGCGGGCCAATTATCCGGGTAGACGTCCACATCCGCGTAGCCGTCGGCTTCGGCCAGCAGCTCCACGGGCAGGCCCAGGGCCGCGGCCTGTGCGGCCATCTTCTCGGGATCATTGTCGCCGCTTCCTCCAGCCATGAGGGCGCGGGCGGCGGCCCTTAGTTTTTTCGCCGGCTCTCCAGCAGGTTTTGGCGGAAGGCGGTCAGCAGCTCCAGGCCCGCGGCCGGGTAGGCGTCCAGCAGCTGGTCCAGAGTTTCACGGCTGTAGGGCGCGTCCACGCCTTCCCAGCCCAGGACCACGTCCGCCAGGGCCTCGTTGTCCGTTTTCTCGCCCAGCCCCTGCCCCCAGGCCTGGGCCTGGCTGCGGGTCATGTACTTGTAGGTGACGGTGATTTGGGCCGGGGCGTCCTGCCCGGGCACGGTGATGCCCACTTTGGCCGTGAACTGCGGATCAGGGGTCAATTTCAGCATTTCCATTCACCCGTGCTAAATGGTTAAACGGTTAAAAGTCTTTGGAAGGGGGTTTGGGGGAGAACCTTTCTCCAGAAAGGTTTCCCCCAATCCTGCCGTTTGCTTGCGCCGTGCCCTACGACGCGTAGTTGGTGGCCAGGGCGGCGAGGTTGATGCCCAGCTTGGTGGTGACCAGGCCCTGGGCCGAGCCGGCGGGCAGCCCGTTGGCCGAGGGGTAGCCGGCGAAGACCATGATCCTGCCCGAGGTCCCGAACTGGAACTGAAAGGCCCGCATGTCCTGGGCGTCGGCAGCGGCCTGGAAGGCCTGCTGGCCCGCGTCGGCCGGGTCCCAGATGGCGTCAAAGCTGTAGCTGGCGGCGCTGGGCAGGCCGGGCATGGAGGTGCGGACGCTGGAGTGGATGGTGGTGGTATCGATCTGGTCGGGCTCGCCGCCGCTGGGGGAAACCGTGGTGGCCGTGGCCAGGGAGTGGTCGAAGCTGAGCTTGCGGGCGTAGGTCTTGTCTTCCACGTCGGCGTCAAAGAGCGTGGTGTCCAGATTTTCCAACGTAAAGGTGTCCGCGGTGGCGGCCTTGACGCGGGCGATGCGGTTGTTGAGCTGCATCATGCCGGCGTCCACGGTGAGCCAGAGATAGTCGCCCACCACGAAGCCGTGAGCCGTGGCGCTGCACACGGGCTCCGCGGCGTTGGTGACGGCGGCCAGGGTCACGGGCGAGCCGGCGGCCACGGGGGTCATGCGCACGGCCACGTTGGACCATTTGATGGGTTTGACTGCCATGGGAGTCTCCTTGCGCCCTAGTCCAGGCGCTGCATGAAGGTGTCGCAGGTGATGAGGATTTCATAGCCGACCACGCCGCAGCCTTCGGGGAGCGGCAAGATGCGGTCCGGGCCTTTGGACAGGTGCAGGCCGAGCCCATCCCCGTTGGGGTCGGCCGGGTACAGCACGGCCCCGGCCAGGAGGTCGATGACGGCCTCCAGCAGCTCCAGGGCCGCGGCTGCGCCCTCGGTGGCGCCGCGGTAGCGCTTGGCCAGGCAGAGCACGGCAAAGGTCCACTGTTCCTGCTGCAGATGGCCGGACAGGGACTCGTTCTCGCCGGGCTCTCCGCCGGCGTAGTAGACCCACACGGCGCTATCCCGCACGTCCAGGGCGGCCCGGTCGTGCAGGCCCAGGGGCAGGCTGCCCAGCTGTTTCAGGGCGGGCAGCCCGGCCCGCAGCAGGTCCAGGAGGGCGTCTTCTGTTTCGGCTCGGGTGGGCATCTTTACAGCTCCAGGTGCTTGGCAATGGCAGCCAGGATGGCATCCCGGTTGACGCTGGTTTCATCGGGCAGGTAGGGCCGGGCCGGCATGTGGATGGTCCGGGCGCCGATGACGGCCGTGCTGGTGACCACGGGCGTTTTGCGGCGGCGCTCCGCCGCGCGGGACAGAAAGCGGCCGTCGGCCCGATGGGCGTTGGTCTGCGTCCGGCCCTGTTGCCGGATGTCCCCGCCCAGCTGGTGGATGGCCGCATAGACCACGCTGGTGCCCACCTGCACCTCGTCATCGCCTACCGCCTTGGTGATGGAGTTGCGCAGGCGGGCGGTGTTGACCAGGGTCTGCCCGCCGAACTTGCGCACCCGGCCAGAGGGCTTCCAGGGCACGCCGGCCGGGCTTTTGCCAGCGTCAAAGGCGTCATCCGTCTGGCCGATGACGATCTCGCCGATGGTGCGCAGGGCCGGTCGCAGATTCCCGGCCTTCTGCCGCAGGGCCAGCAGGGCCTGGCGCACCACGGCGTCATCCACGGTATAGGAGATGCCGGCCATCACCAGCCCCCCGTGTAGGTGTCCATGACGGATGTGCCCTTGGCATACGCCGGGCTGCTGTCGGTGGCCGGCTCCGCGCCTGGCGCGGCTCCGGACTCCGCGCCCAGGGCCAGCTTGCCCAGGGCGATGTGTTCCAGCAGCCGCCGGCAGCGGGCGGTTTCGTTTGTCCAGGCTTCGGGTTCGGCAACGCCGGGCCGGCGCAGCCAGAGGTGGTGCCCGGCCAGCTTGGCCGCAATATTGGCGATGAGGCCGGGCACGGGATCAAGAGGCACGGGCCGGATGGCCTGCACAAAGGCGTCAATCTCCCGGCCGGCCTGCTCAATGCTTTCCGTGAGCACGGCCTGGACCGCAGGGGATTCGAGGTCCCCGGTCAGGGCGTCATCGGCCAGCTGCAGGACTTCGGCCTCGGGCAAGAGGGCCAGCACATCGGGCACGGTGCAGTACATGGCTAGGCCTTGGCCTTTTTGCCAGCGGCCGCAGTTTCAGTGGCTCCGGACGCTTCAGGCGCTTCGGCCTGGACGGCGTCCGGATTCGCGCCCGCCGCTTCCATCGCCTCCACTGCCCCAGGCCCAGCAAGGGCCGGGCCTGGGCCTCGGTCAGCTCCACGGTGGTGCCGGCCTGGAGCAGTTCGCCGTCATGGCGCAAGGTATCAATCAACACGCGGCATTGCATGGGTGGTTCCTTCGGGTTTAGGCGGCGTTCTGGAAGAGGAAGCCGGCGTCGGGACCAGCCAGCACCGCGGCCACGGCGTCTGTCACGGGGTACCGCCAGCTTTTTATGGTGCCGTCGTACCAGGGCTGTTCCACCACGGGATAGTTGCGCAGGCGGTAGGTGTAGCCGTAGGACGGCGTGCCCTGGGTAGCCAGGGTGCCAATGGTGGTGTAGGCCAGCACGACGTCCCCGCCCCAAAGGTCCACCAGCGCGCCCGCGGCGTCTTCCTGCACTGCATCGCCAGAGGCCACCGTATCCACGCCGAACAGGCTGGCAAGCAGCTCCGTCGTGGGCACGTCCCGACCGGTGTACTTGATGCGGTCCAGGATCAGGGGATGGGTTTTCAGGGCGGCCAGCACGCCGGGGCCAATGACCATGGTGTTGGGTCGCACGCCCACGGCGGCGCGCACGGCCTCCTTGGCGGCTTCCACGGCCTTGACCGGGTCGGAATCGGCATGGCTCCACTGGCTGGTCCCGGACAGGGTGACCTTGTTGGATGCGGCGTACTTGGCGGCGTCACGGGCCAGGGCGGCCTGAGCGGCTTCCAGGTTCAGGGCGATGATGTCCTGGGTCTGGCGGACGGCCCCGCTGGCCAGGTCGATGCCCGGCACGGCCGCGGCTTCTTCCAGGAGCTCCCTGGGCACCAGGCCGTCCAGGCCGTGATCCACCAGGGAGTAGCTCTCCCCGGCATAGCCGCGCTGCACCGTGGCCACAGTGGTGCCCGGCGCGCGGGCCGTGGCGTAGCGGCGGAAACTCTCCCGCCCGAACTTGACGATCTTGCCGCCGCGTGCGCCCACGGGCACCATGGGGAAGAGCAGCATGCCCGCCCTGGCCCCGTTGGTGTAGCCGCGGGCCACGTTGGTCAAAATGGGATCAATGACGCGGGCCTGGGATGTGGTCATTTGCGACACGGGAATGCTCCTCTCTATAATGATGTTACGCGCCGGGCAGCAGCAGGACTTCGATTTTCTGCCCGGCGGCCGTGGCTGCCTGCATGGAAATGGCCACCTTGACGCCGGTGTCATGGGTCAGCGCCCGACCGTCGGCCCCGGCCTTGAGGGCCACGCCGGCGGCAATGGCCCCGCCGGCCTCGACAATGCCGGTGCCCAGGGCGTCGCAGGGGAACAGCTCCCCGGTGGCTGCGTCGGACCGGGCCACACCCAGGGCCGCCGCGCCGGCTGCGGCCACCTGTGCCCCGGTGGCGGTGACAAAACGATGCGCCGTCACCGCGCCCGAAGCCGTGAGGGGCAGGGTCAAAATGGGTCTGGATTGCATGGGGGTTCCTCGCTTACCGGCCCTGAACGGCAGCCAGGGCGGTCAGATAGTCGGTGTTGGGGTGGGCGCGCTGGTAGGCCAGGGCCTTGGCATGCAGGGCCGCGCCGGCAGGATCCACGGTGTAGCCGGTGGGCGCGGCAAAGCTGACGTGCTCGGGGGGCTGCCCGTCGCCCGTCCGATCTGGGGCCACCTCGCCGTAGACGATGGATTCCGGCAGGCCCTCCAGGGCCTCAGCCAGGGCCTTGTGCAGGGGTTGGGCCGCGCTGCCTTCGCCAAACTGGATGACGGGAGCGGGTTGAGCAGGCAGAGCGAGTTCCCCGGCTTGCGCCGTGTTCTCCGCACCGGGCAGGGCCAGGGCCGTGAGGGCCGCGGCCATCACCGGGGCCAGGGCCGGCGGCAGCTTGCCCTTGGCGGCCAGGCCTTCGCAAAAGGCCACGTGCTTGTCATGGGCCGCCGCGCGATCGCGGGCCGCCGCCTCCGCCCGCAGCCGGGCGTTTTCGGCCTGCAGCTTCTTCAGTTCGTCCATGGTATTGTCCTTTTGGGTATCCTTGGGGGTGGTGTCTTCTTGGGGGTTGGATTCGGAAAACTGCACGCCGTCCAACTCCACCAGCACTAGGCCTTCGGTGTCCGCGTCACCCTGGGCAAAATTCGCGGACGGCAGGCCCTTGATGGCCGGCGGCTGCGCCCCCAGGACGCCCAGATGGCGCAGGGAGTAGACGCCGGGCACGGGGTTGGATTTGGCGGCGGGAGGGTAAAAACTGGCGCTGATCTTTTTGAACCGGCCCGCCCGCACGGCCTCGGCAAACTCCGGGGCCACCTGGTCCAGGGTGGCCACCAGCTCCAGGCCGGAAGGAGAGGGTCGGACCGTCAGGCCCTGTACCCAGCCGTAGGCCGGGGCGTCCGTGGCCGGGTGCCCGATGACCAGGGGGGCTTCGTGCTTCGCGGGGTCATAGGCCGCGGCCGTGGCGGTCAGGTCGGCGTCGGAAAAATGCAGTTCCTGGCCGTCCATGGCCACATGGGTGCCGGAGCGAAAGATGATCAGGGTGCGGGGCGGGGCCTGGTGCGGGGCCTGGTGCGAGCTCGCCGCGGGGTCGGTGTGGGGCCTGGGATGCATGGGCGTCGTCCTCCATGGCCAGGACGCTACCAAAGGCGGCTGCGCGCCGCAGGATGGCATGACTTCCTGGCGGGTGGCCCGTGTCGGAGGATGCTATGCAGGAGGGTTGCGGCTCTCCTCTTTTTGCGGGGGAGAGAATGCGCGTGCGACTCCGGCCCGCACCCCGCGTTAAAACCGCGTTAGAGGGCCGTTAGAATCTTCGCGAATTTCAAAACCGGGTCATTGGCCGCCCTGGCTGCTAAAATGGCGCTCAGGGCAAATATGGGCCTCGTTGCGGTTCCCTCCTTGCCAACGCCAGCCCCATCATTATATAGAGTACAGCAGTTGATGGGCGGCCATCATGAACCCCGCCGGGGCGGGGCAGGTATTAGGGATGCCGTCCGCGCCAGGTCCCCGGGCACTGGCGCTATTTTTTTGCCGGCGGCCAGGCGTCCTGCCGATAGATCAGCAGGCCTTGCCGCCGGGCCTCCATGGCTTCAAGAATCGCCTCCCCCTCGCCCCCCACGGCTGGCGCAAATACCGTCGACCCGGTCCACTGCCGGTGGTTGAACAGTGAGAACGCCGCAAAGCCGCCGATGTCGCCCCGCTCATCTTGATAAAGCCGTAGAAAGTGCAGGGCCTCCATGCCCCGTCCGGTCACTTCCACCGGGGCCTGCCAGACCTCGAAAGGATCCAGAATGGTCCGTGCCAGCAGTTTCATGTATGGGGCGCGGTCACGTTTCAACGTCTTGAGCCTGAAGGGCTCCTTGCGCTTGTCCAGCAGCGCATTTTTGGTGATGACCAGCGGAAGGGAGGTGCCGGGGATGTTCAGCACCTTGGCGTCGTGCAACCCAAGGCCGAATTCGGCCATAAAGGCGCGGGCGTAGAATTCCGCCGGCTGGCCCGTGGGCAGCAGGTCCTGGGGCGAGACGGCATGCACGTAGCGCGCCGGGATGTCCGCCAGGGGCAGGCCGCACGCCTGCTGCGCCAGGAGGCTGGACTTTTCCGCAAAGTTCGCCCCCCGCAGGTTCGGGCAGACCATGGCCGTGGGCCGCAGGCGCACATCGGCCTCGTCAATGGGCTCCGGCGCAAGCCCGCTCCAGGCCTCCTTGCCCGGATTGCCGACAAAGCCCGCGTCGGGCCGCAGGGGCCGGGCTGGCATGGGGCCATGCTCGACTATGAGAGCGGGCGGCTCAATCAAATCATCCTTGAGGTATTCTTCCACGGCCAGGCCGCGGGCGCGGACGTCCTCGGCAGAGAGAGTCTTGACCTTGCAGCGGCAGCGGAAACCGTTGGGAGGATACCAGGTGTCCCAAAAGGGCGAGTCGTGGCGATAGACCTTGCCATGCAGCGCCCGGTGCGTCGGGCGGGTGCGGCTGTCGTTGACGGCACTGTACTGCCAGTAGGGCCGTTCCTCGGCCACCTCGGCCATCTGCCTGTACCGCCCGACATTGTAGGCCGTCTGCAAATTCGTCCGGAAGATGTTGTCCATGCGCCAGGCCTTTTCGCCAATCCAGCCGCTTTCTTCCCACACGTTGGCCAGGGACTTCTTGAACTGCTCCAGGGTGATGCCGTCGCGGATCGCGGCCTCCATGCCCTGGTGGACCTGCTGCAGCATGTCCGCCCGGGCCAGGCCGCTGACGGTAAAGGCCCGCACCCGCTGGGCCTCGGCCAGGCGATAGAACTCTGTCGGGGAGAGCTGGATCTTCTGTTGCCAGAAGTCCAGAGCTTCTTGCATGGGCAGGGCTGGGGGCAAGGGCGAGGGGGGCGAGGGGGAAGCGGCAGGGACCTTGTTTGATGTCTCAGGCATCGTCCCCGCCTCCTTCCCCCTGGCTTTCCACCTGCTCCCGCCGGACCTGGTCCCGCCCATGCAGCTCCGCAGCCACGCCGGCCCGGTGCAGGGCATCCGCCAGGGCGGCCTGGCCGGGGCTTTCGCCGTCCATGGCCGCGGCCAGCAGGATGCGCAGATCCTCAAAGGACGTGGCCCGCGCAATCACGGCGTCAATCTCCCCGGCCAGGCTGGCGGCGGCGGCAACCCCCTCGGGCAGGACGCCGGCAATCAGCCCTTCCAACGCCTGCTGGTCTGGCGTAAAACGGCGGGCATTGGGAGCCTGTTCGGCAAAGGCCGGCGGCTCCTTCGCTTCCTCTTTCGCCTGCGCTTCGGGCGTGCCTTCCGGCGGCTCTTCCGACGTGTCTTCCGCCTGGCCCTCTTCCCGTGGCCCCGCTTCCGGCCCTGCCGCCGGCTGCTGCTTCTCCACGGCCTCCCAGTCCCCGCCATAGGTGTCCTGAATGTGCTTGAGCGTCGGCCTGGCCACGCCCATGCTGGTAATCTGCACCTCGCGCTTGACCTGGGCGTCCAGGTCTTCATCCTCAAAGACACGCCAGACGCGAGGCACGGCCGCGCCGGGGTAGTTCCATTCCGTCAACCACCGGGCCGGGCCGTCCACAAAGCTGCTGCACAGCAAATCCGCATCAGCCTTGATGATGGCGTCGGCCACCCGCTCGCGCTCGCCATCGCCGCCCAGGCTGCCGGGGGTGCCCTTGGCCGTGGCGGTCTGGCCGATGCAGACCAGCAAGATCGCCTCGTTGCAGGCGTTGATAAAGCCCTGATAATCCACGCTGCCGGCTCGGGTGGCCTCCAGCAGCTCCACCAGCATGCCGTCCGGGACAATGATGGCGGAATCGCGTTGGATGGCCGTCAAGGCCTCCAGCAGCCGGCCCTTGTCCACGTCGCTGGATCCTGACGGATACTTGCCCAGGGCCGTGGGCGCGGCGTACTTTTCCAGGTACGTGGCCCAAAAGCGCCAGGCGTTGCGCTTGAGCCAGACGGGCCAGTACAGATAGTGCGCCAGGCCCAGGCCATAGGGCGCGTCGTCATGGTCCGCCCCGGCCCGGAAGACCCAGAACTTGCGCTCGGGCATCAGCTCGCCGGGCATGGCGTCGGCCAGGGTCAGGAGCCGCAGGCGGCCCGCGCCGTCAAAGCCGAAGCGCCGCCGGTTGCGGACTTTCACATCCTCCAGCCGCACAAACCGCCCGTCCCGCGCCCACAGGCATTCCGCCACGCTGAACCCGTAGTAGACCCCGGCCAGCATGGCCAGGGTGATGCGGTCCCACTGCAACGCCTCCAGGGCCTCCTGCAGGAAGTCCGCGGCGGCCTTGTCCTTGGCGCGCGTGCCGCCGGGCTCGATCTTCCAGTCCCGCGCGATGACCCCGTGGGCGCGTTGGGTGATGGCGGTCTTGACGTGATCGTCGCGCAAGACCTCCTCATACAGGCGATAGTCCCCGCCGCCGCGCTCCAGGAGCACGCGGTCATCCACCGGGGCCAGCATGAGGGGCGACAGCCAGCCCCGGACAATGTCCCGCCCGTCACGAGAGGCGGCAATTTCGTTGCGATCAACGCGATCAGGCGCCATAGAAAACCTCATGAGAGGAGACGGGGGGACTGAGTTCCCCCGCGCCCCCTCCGTTTTCCCGGTCCGGGGCGGCCCCGGACCGGAAAATGAACCGGGGGGTCTGGGGGAGCCGTGCTCCCCCAGTAAGCCTTTTCTTCTTCGCCTCGTCCGCCTTCTCCTAGCCCCACCTCGCCTGGCCGTACTCGCCGCTGACGCGCGCCCCGGCGCTCTGGAATTCCAAGGGCGCGGGGGCGCGGGAGCCGGCGGCGTGCAGGGCCAGGGCCAAGGCCCAAAAGCGGTCGGCGTGGCCGTCGGCGGTGCGTTCGGCGGTAAAGCGGATGTTCCCGGCGGCGGTGGTCTGCTTGGTCACGGAACGCAGGTCCGCGCGGATGTGGGGATCATGGGGCAGGCGCAACCGTCGATCCTCCATGGCCCCGCGCACGGGATAGGCCAGGGCCTCCTTGATGTGCGGGGTAAAAGTCACCAGCTCCACCCGATGCTTGCCAAACTGGGCCTGGGCATCGTCGCCCCAGCCGATGCCCAGGCCGGTGTAGTCAAAACAGGTCCGCCGCAGCATCTTGATCCAGGGCCAGAGGATGGCTTCCTGGGCCGGCTTGGGCATGGCGGCCAGGGTGATCACGGCGCGGGTGTAGAGCACGTCGCCCAGGCGCTCCAGGATCCAGAGCACGGTCAGGTCCCGCTTGCGGCCAATATCCAGCCCGCCGTACAGCTCGCCCTGCAGCTCCAGGGGCGGCGCGGCCAGCTCCCAGTGATCCCGTGGACCGTACTCGCAACTGGCGATGAGGTCGTATTCCAGGAAGGCCGCGTCATCGTCTCCGGGCTGGCACATGTATTCCTGGAGGAAGGATTCCTCATCGGCGCAGCCGCTCTTCACGAAGTCAAAGTAGGCGGCTTCATCCATGTCCTGCTGTTCGGCGTCGGGCGGCAGGGCCTGCTGGAGCTTGAAGAGAAAGCCCTGATTGAGGGCGTCTTCCAGGGTCACCCGGTGCAGGCTGATGCCCTTGGGGTTGCCCCGCTCCCGCACCTCCCGGATCAGCTCGTTGAAAAAGTTCTTGCTGCCGCGATGGGTGGAAATGACCTCCAGATTGCCGCCCCAGGTGATGCCGGGGTAGGCGATGGACCACATCATGCGCGGGTCTTTGTGCAGGGCGAACTCATCCAACAAGCGGCCACCGCGCTTGCCGGCCTGGGCGTCGGGATTGCTGGACATGCTGTAGATGCACTTGCCCGAGGCGAAGCGCAGGACGTAGACGGATATCCTCCGGTCCGGGTCAAGGACCTGCTCGCCCAGGTACGTGGCCACCTGGTCAAGGACCTTTGTCCACATCTTGCAGTCTTCCAGGAACAGCCGGGACTGGATTTCATCGCGGGTGCTGACCCACTGATCATGGGCCGCGCCCGCCCTGGCCGTGCGCTCCACCAGCGGGTACGCCGTGCTCCAGGACAGGCCGATCTGCCTGGCCTTTTCCATGAGCTTCAGCCGCGCACGGTCCAGAATCCACTGCTGTTGGTACGGCAGGAACAAGGCCTGAGGGTCCGCCGGCAGGCACTTGGCTTTATACAGACGCGGGCTGCCCAACGGAGGCCCGGACGGCGTGCTGAGGATGACGCCTGGCACCGCAAGAGGACTTGTGGTCATGGCTACTCCGCCATGCGCAGCACGTCGCGGCGGATGGTCCGGATGACGTCGTCGGACACGCCGGCGCGCTTGGCCGAGGCCTCCATGCGCTCGCTGGCCGCCTTGGCTTCGGCTCTGGCCCCTTCCTCCCGCGCCCGGACAATGGCGTCCTGGTCCGCCTTGCGGGCCTTGGCCAGATGGTCCAGGGCCTTGGCCAGGTCATGAGCCTGCCGGGCGTCCAGCTGCAGGCCGCCTGCCTCTCCGCCTTCCGGGTCATCAGGGTCGCCCATTTGCATGAGCATGTCCGAGACGATGGCGTGCATCATCTCGATGTTGGCCCGCGCCGTTTTGTGCTCGTCTTCCTGGCCAAAGTTGCGCACCAGGGCGTCGGCAATCTCCCGGCTGCGGCGGACCCGTTCGACGATGCGGTCAAAATGCTGCTTGTACCGACCCAGGGCGCTGCGGCTGACGGCCTCCACGCCCACGGCGCTGCACAGGCTGCGCAAATGGGCCACAATGGCGTCCAGGGTCTGGCCAGACTCCAGCAGCCGATGCACTTCGTCCCGGACTTCGGGCGGCAGGCGTTTGACGGTGGAGACTCCAGGCATAGAGCCTCCTCTTACAGCCCGGCCCGCGGTCCGGGCCGCTTGACGCCGGGCACCACCGCCCGGCCTTCGGCCACGTCCAGGCCGCGGGTGGTGAGGGTGGCCACCCGCACGGGACCAACTTCCTCCACCGTCACCAGCCCCTGTTCATTGAGCCAGGCGGCATCCGTCTCCACCTGATCCCGGCTGACGCTGTGGCCAAAGGCGTCCAGGGACGTGCGCAGTACGGCCGTGTTCAGCCGGCAGGCCGGGGCCTCGGACAAAAAGCGCAGGATCACCAGGCGGCGATCTTTCGTCAACGTCTCGGCAAAGCTCACTTGGCTCATTTGTCGCCTCGCAGGTGATATTCCATGAGCATGTTCACCGGGCGCTCGATGCGCCGCAGCACTTCGTCCTGACCGTCCAGCTTGGCCAGCACCACCCGATGCGCCCCGCGCATCTCCTCAATGGCCACATGGAGCTGTTGCCACTGCTCTGCCGTGGGCAGATGGTCCAGGTGCTGCTCCACGGCCACCAGGCGCTGCTCCAGGGTGGCGCAGCTCGCCGAATGGTCATCCTTGCGCACAAACTCCTTGCGCAGGCTCCAGATGGCCCAGGCAAAGAGCCCCTGCACGGCCAGGAGCGCCCAGGGCATGGTCTTCGAGAGGATTTCGTCCCAGCTCATGGCCGCTCCGATTCGTAAAGGTCCTGGCATGCTTGGCAGTCCCGGCAGCGACGGCAGCCGGGCATGGCCTGCCGCCGCGCCGCGGAGATGGGTTCGCCGCAATCGCAACACCAGACGGCCCATTCTTCCACCCTCGCCGGTGCGTCGGGGTTGGCCTGGTCATGGAAGGCTCCCCAGCCTCTGATGACTTTGGCCAGGGCCGCCTCCAGAAAGGCGGCCTCTGCCCGTTGCGCCTGATCCGCATCATCCATCGTGCGGACCTTACTTGATGGCCTTGGTGGCCAGCAGCCGCCCGGCGATGGCCAGCGCGCCACCCACCGCCGAGATGGCGCCGTACATGGCGTCCGTCAGCTGGGCCTGATCCTCCGGGGAGAAGGCATAGCCCGCGGCAGCGGCGAGCCCGCCGCCCACGGCCACCAGGCCGCCCCAGAAGGTCTTGGAGGCAAAGAGGGGTTTGACAGTGGTAAAATCAGCCATGGGGATGCTCCTTTTGTGGTCAGTTCAGAGGGAAAGAAATCGTTTGAGCGAGGCCACGCGGTTGCGCCAGCCCCTGAGGAACTTGCCCTGCGAGGGCTTGCGGGCCACGATCTTTTCGTATTCGTCCAGGCGGGCGAGACACACGTCCCAGGCCAGCAAGCGGGTACAGCGTTGCGACGCCGCGGCCAGGGTCTTGGGACCCACCACGCCGTCCACGACGAGATGCCCCTGGCCGGATGCACGCCGATTGACCCCTTCCTGCAGCAGCCGTCCGGCCCGGCCCGCGCCCATGTTGACCACGATGTCGCACAGGACTTCGCGCAGAGGTGTGGGGGTGCTCAGCCACCAGGAGGCCAGCAGTTTTTGATAAAAGGCGGACACCAGGGGCTCAATTTCCGCGCGTGGCGGCTGACCAGGGGCGTGCCGGTCCACCACGGCCCAGCCCTCCCACTGCGGATGGTGCTTGCGGGCGATGCCCCAGCAGGTCTGCCCGCCGGTGTCATCAGGATCGTGATGCACCACGCGGCCTTCGGCCTCCATAAGCCAGTCGAAAAACGCGTCCCATTCCGTCGGCATGCGGCCTCCCGCGTCACACGTGACCGGCCACACAACCACGCCGGACTAGAGACAGCTCTAGTCCGGCGTGGGAGATTCGTCGTGATGGAAGCGCTTCCTGGCGGGATGCGGCGGGGCGGGCGGTGTATGGGGAGGGGTTGGGGGGTGGGATGCCTTGCATGTTGCGCATTGCAGCGCATTGCTGACGTTGACGCCAATGCAGGCTCGTGCTTATGGATAGGCCGAGTACACGGCGGCAAATGCCGGCAGCAAGGGGCACCTATGGGAACCGGGCATTTTCATATTATCTTCGACGGCCCTGCCTTCGAAAACCACGAAATGAACGTGCGCGACCTCGCGCCTGCCCTTCTCGCTGTTTCGGACATCTTCGAAGAAATTAACAGGGTTGCCTTTGAAGGCCGATACAGGGTCGGCGTCAACGTTCGTGCTTCGTTCAAGACAGGCTCATTTTTGACCGAGCTGGCTCTTCGAGCGGCAAGCGTGCTGGAGTTTTTTAAGGACGATGACGCCCAGGCTGTCATCTTAATGCTGCAGACATTTGGGATCACCAGCGCCCCTGGTCTCGTCAAGAGCCTGTTGGCGTTCATCCGTTGGGTGCGACGAAGGAAAATCACCAAGATTGTCGAGCTCGATGCGGACAAAGTCCGCGTGGAAATTCAGGATGAAGCCATAGATGTCGAGCGTGTCGTTGTCGACCTGTACCGCAGTTCAAAATTGCGCAAAGGATTTGAAGACCTGGTGGCCAAGCCACTGCAAAAGGATGGCGTGGACAGCGTCGGCTTTGGCAACGATTCGGCGACGCAGTTTGTTGCCATCTCGCGGGAAGAGGCTGAATGGTTTATTGCCGATGAGCCTGAGGATGAGCCCATGGGCGTGTCCACAAGAAGAGCCCACTTGCAAATTCTCAGCCCCTCTTTCCAGGAAGGCAACAAGTGGCGTTTTAGCGATGGTTCCGTGTCGTTTCATGCAGAAATACGAGACAAAGCATTTTTGGAACGAGTCATGAGCGGGGAAGCGGCCTTTGCCAGGGGCGATATTCTTGACGTGGAAATGACCGAGGCGCAGACCCTGACAGCAAAAGGTCTTTCCACGGAACGCTACGTTGAAAGGGTCTGGGGGCACCGCAACCCTTACCGACAATACCGCCTCCCACTAGAGGAATAAACAAAGGCCCGCCGGAAGCAAGCTCCCGGCGGGCCTTCACTTTTTTGTTCTCCCGCCTATTCCGCCGCAGCCGCCTGGCGCAGGTCTGCGTGCAGGGCCTGGGTGACCAGGGCCAGGCCGGCCAGGGCCTCGGCGGTCAGCTGGATGCCGCCCTGCGGGCCGCGGCCATCCGTCAGGGCCTCGGTGAGGAAGGCCACCACGCAGGCCGCCTTGTCCAACACGTCCGCGGGGTGATCCCCTGACGCGTAGATCATGCCCTGACCTCCCGGGCCTCCAGGACCTCCAGGACCTCCAGGCCTGGCGTCAGGCCCGGCGTCAGACCCAGCGTCATGCCCACCCCGATGGCCCGCGCCGGGTCCAGCGTTGGTGCGGCCGCGCCCTGCGGCGCGTCCGCACCTTCCTCTTCGTCGTCTCCCCCCTCCAATTCCTCCCAGGTCATGCTGAGGTCGCGATAGTCTTCCTCGGACTCTTCGCCCAGTTCCACCTGGAGGTTGCGCTGCACGGTGTCCAGCAGGCGGGTCAAGTCTTCCAGCGGGGCGGCAAAACGCACCGCCACCGTGGCGTCGGGGTCGCCGCCCTCGCGCGCGCCCAGGGCGTTGGCGCAGGCTGGAGAAAGCAGCAGCCGCCGGGTGGTGTCCGCCCAGGCCTCCAGGCTCTCCAGCTGCCGCTCCATCACATCAACCTGATTGATCAGCAGCACACGGGCCACGGGGTCAAGGGGGGCTTGCAGCTTAGACATGGGCCACCTCCCGCGCCGCGCCGGGGCGCGCGGTATCGAGGTGGGCTACTTTTGGGGCCTTGCCGGCGGATTCGTCCACCTTGTCCGCTTTGTCCGCCGGGGCAATCAGCCCCAGGCCGCGGGCCTCGGCCATGACCCTGGTCAGGGTCCGTTCGGCCAGGCCCGTCAAGCGACGGATTTCCCAGCCAACCAACCCCATTCCCGCGTAGCGCATCACGCGCAAGAGCAGCTGCCGCCGTTCGTCGGGCAGGGCCAAGAGCTTCGCCACCTGCGCCTGCCGCTCCGCCTCCAGGGCCTGCCGCGCGGCTTCCGCCCGCTCCAGGCGCTGGGCCAGGGACTCTTTCACGGCCGCTTCAAGGACGTTGAAGGCTTCAATGTACTTCACTTTCCATTGCATGGCCTCCGGCCCGGTAAACCCCATGACCAGCATGGAAAATCCGTCGCGGGTCAGGTCGAACATGGGCAGCGTGCGGCCGTTGGGATCGGTGTAGGTGCTGGACCGAAAATTCGGGCCAGCAAATTCTTTCGGGCAGTTAACGGACAATTCACGGATGGAGTCCAGCACATGGCAGTGCTTCTTGCCGAAGCGCTCGGCAATGCGCAAAGAAGAGACCATGGGCTGGTCGCCATGGAACTCCAGGTCGCGGGTCACATCGAGGGGGATCAGGTCAGACATGGCAATTCTCCTAGTCATTCAGTTGACTCTACAAAAATAGAGCCGGGTGCCTGAAACCGCTAGGAGGCGGCGGACGTATTTCCTCTTGCGAGGTATTGTATTAGTCCACACCCGGCTTCTGTGCTCGGGTCGCCTGCCGTCAGGAAGACGCAGGGCGCAAAAAAACCGCAAGGCTGACGGGTGCGGGTCCGTCCTAGGAGATTTCAGGCTCCGTGCGGAAAGAATGGCACCCGTGAAGGGAAAAGTCAAGAGAGCCACAGGGCACTTCGAATGCGGCATGAAGTACATTGCGCTGCGGCTACAGTTTGTCGGCATCCTCCGCATCTAGCTTGTTATTCTCAAGTCCTCTGAGCTCCACTGAATAGTACTCGACACCAACTACGACTTCAAAATTGTTTCCAGAAATAAGCTGCAATATCATTGTGCGCTTGTTCTCCCATTGATTGAATTCAATACAATGCCCAGCGCTTATGGCAAACCCAAATTGCGAAGGGTCTTTTATGTACAATTCGTTTCTCCATAGTCTCTTCGCCTCATTCGGTTCTCCATATTTTTTAATAAGGCTCTCTTGCAGTGGAAGAAAGAACAAGTAGTAATAGTCATTCTTGTTTGTATATTTTTCCTGTAAGCCATACTTTGTTCTAACGAGCTTGTTGCCAGCAAAAAAATAAAATAATGCTACCTTCTTCCCATTCAATAATGTGGTCAAATAGATCAACGTGTCTTTGCTGTCTTCCACAAGTTTCTCTGTCTCCGACCGCTTGACCTCTTCCTTACTCATTCCCCAGCGGGTTTTTCTGAAGTCGAATTCATCTCCAGCCCAGGCTGTGGAAGTCATCGCCATCACCGTAACGAGTAGCACCAAGAAGAGCTTCATACGTACCTCCTTTTCGCCACTCGATACCAACCATCCGAATTCGGCGCAAGACAGACCTCACGGCGCGAACACGTCTTGCATCTCGGGAAGTCCGAAGGTACTTGCTGGCCATGGAGGTCGCCTGATGGCCGCACGTGTCCTGCTCCTCTTCCTGTTGTTGCTTCCGGCCTCGGCCTGGGGCTGGTCTGGCGTTGTGTCCCGCGTTTCCGACGGTGACACCTTCCGCGTGCGTCTGGACAACGCCACCGTCGTCAAGGTCCGGCTGTACGGGATAGACTGCCCCGAAAAAGAACAACCTGGCGGCCAAAATGCGACCGAGTTCACCCGCGCAAAAGTGTTCGGACAGCGGGTGGAGGCCGAGACCGTCAGCGTGGACAGGTACGGCCGCCTGGTTTCCCTGGTCCAGAGCAGCGGGGAAAACCTCAACAGGCAGCTGGTCATCGCCGGGCACGCCTGGGTCTCTACGAAATACTGCCACCGGGCTCTCTGCCGCCAGTTCATCGTCGATGAGGCTGCCGCCAAAGCCTCCGGCCGCGGCCTTTGGGCAGACCCCAACCCCCTCCCGCCGTGGGAATGGCGCAAGCACCACTAGCGCGTGAAGAGGCCGGGGCAACCCGGCTTTTTTAACGCGGGGCATCGGCAGGGGCCTCGGCAGCGATCTTTTTGACATACCGGAACGGGCCAAGGACAAAGTGCAACTCCACTGTCGGCTCCCCATCCTCCACCGTCCGCACCGTGGAGGCGCGTAGGGATTCAAGCATCCCGTACATCCCTGCAGACACACCCAGAACAACCCCCAGGGCAAAGACAAGGGCGAGCGACACAACGGCAACGAGGCCGGGCAACAGCAGCGATTTCACTCCCGCACCTCCACTTTTTCCACCGGAAACAGCGCCACGCGCATCGGCCCGCCCGTGGCCACCAGCACATGCTGCCGGCCCCCCTGATCCTGCAGGGGGGCGGAACGGACAATGCCCATCTCGGCCCGTGGCACGCCGGCCAGCTCGTAGTATACGGTCACGCGGTCGCCAGGGGCGAAGGCGGCCGGCGGGGCTTCCTCTTCCGGTTCCGGCAGGATCCAGGTGCCGAAGACCAGCCCACGCAATGTTGCCACCACCCCGTCTGCAGCATGGTAAAAGGGCTGGCCCTTGAGGGATACGAAGCGCCCATTCACCCGCAGGCGGTAGTCGCCGGCGTGCCCAAAAAGCGCGCCGTCAAAAATTTCAATTTTCACACTTTCTTTGCCCTGTTTTCTGAGCAACAGGGTCGCCATGGGCTTGCGTTTTTCGCCCATCATCCCTCCAACCGCTTGAATAGAAACACCTTCCCTCCGACCTCCATTCATCTACAACCTTTAAATAAAAGTCTTTGGAAGGGGGTTCGGGGAACCCTTTCTCCAGAAAGGTTTTCCCCCGACTCCGTGCTTTAAAAAAGCCGTAATTGCTGCGGCTGGCCGGCGGCGGCGCGCTGTTCGGCGGCCAGGTGGCGGATCCAGCGTTGGGACACGCCCAGGCGCTCGGCGATCTCCCGGTGCGGCAGGCCCTGGGCCAGCAGCTCCAGGATCTGGCCCTTCATGGCCTCGGGCCGGCGCAGGTTGGGCAGGCTGATGTGCCAGCCGCCGGCATAGGCGGCCAGGGTGTGCAGGGCCGGCATGCCGAGGATGGGCGCAAAGGGATGCGAGGGCTTGGGCGTGTGCGGCAGGTAGGTCAGCAGCCCGCCCAGGGCCTGGCACAGGGCCTCGGCCTTGTCCTTGCCCACCACGGCCTGCAGCTCCGGATACGACAACCACCGCTCGCTCACGCCTGCATCCCCACCGCGTCAGTTGGGCCATAGGGCTCCGTGGGCGCGTCCTCGCGGGCTTGCTGCTTGCCCAGGGCCGTGGTGATGGCATGCAGCTGAGCGGCGTCGCACCAAATGAGCTTCTCCACGCCATACATGCGCTTGGCCAGGCCGTCGGCATAGGCCGGCACGGGGCGGTTAAGGCTGTAGCACTGCGCCCAGATGCGCTTGCAGAGCTTCTCGATGCCTGCCCGCGGGGCCGGCCGCTTCTTCTTGGGCACCCAACCCAGGGACTCGAAATGCCGAATCAGCTCTTGCAGCTGCGCCACGGAGAGCCGGTCGGAGCTGGCCACGCCAAAGCGGGCCTGCAGGATGTCCCGGTAGGCTTCGTCGGGCATGTTCAGATCCTTGATGGCAATGTGGATCTTGGCGGACAGGGCCTGCCGGCCGGAAGCCTTCTTCTGGGGCGCCTTCTTCTTTTCGGCGGCCGGGGCGGCCTTTTTTTGGGGGGGCATACTAGACCTCCTTGAGCACCAGCACTTGCTGGCCCTTGACCAGGCCGGCGACGGGCGGAAACTGGCACAGCCAGTCGCAACCAGGGCAACACTGCAGGCCGTGAAACACCTGCACACACCAGACGCCCGGCTGGGCGCATTTCTTGTAGCCACGCGGTTTCACGAACACGGGCACCGGCCCGCTCTGCACCAGCAGCAGCGTGCACTCACTGGGCCGGGGCGGATTCAAGGCGGGGTTGGTCTTGGGCTTTTTGGCCATGTCACACCTCCTCGCGCACCAGTTCGATGGACGTATTGTGTTTGATGTAGTGGCGGCGTAGCGATGTAACGCTGTTCCAGCACGGCAGATAAAAGACCATCTTCTTGTCAAAACTGGCGGGCTTCCCGAGCGCTTTTGAGAGTTTTCGCCATTCCGCTTGTTCTTTTTTGGAGTAGAGCGAGCGTTCAGAGCGCCGCAGGAATCGTGTTGACACATCGCATTCTTTGGACATCCATTCGCCGCGCATCCAGCCATCAACATACACACAGATGCCGCACTGCATTTTTTTAACAGGCTCGACGCGCAGCCCCACAAGGTATCCATCGCATCGCAGAGTCACGTGCCCATACGGGATGGACAACGTCCTCTCTACATAGTTCCAATCATCTGGCGTCATGTTGCATCCTTTGGCTGCTCATCAGACCCAGGCCACCACGCCTGGGTGACGGGAGGAATCCTCCCGTTTCGCAAGGGTTAACTCGGCATCGGCGGATCAAGGCCGGGATCGGTGAGCCACAGGATGAGGTCCAGCACAGCCCCCGCGCCGGGCGTGCCGTCTTCAAAGGCCTCGACCCAGGCGTTTTCCAATGTGGCCAGCTCCTCAGGGGTGCGGATGATGGGATCAGGCATTGACCGCCCCCTTCAGCGTGCTCGACGGGTTGAAGCCCACGGCCTTGTGAGCCGCGATTTCCAGCGCCTCGCCGGTCTGGGGGTTGCGGCCCATGCGGGCGGCGCGTTCGCGCACTTCCAGCTTGCCGATGCCCGGCAGGGGCACGTCCTCGCCCTTGCCCAGGGCCTCCTTGGCTACTTTGGCCAGGGCGTCCAGCACTTGGTCGATGGCGGTTTTGGTGAGATCTCCTGTGGCCAGGGCAATGGCGTCGATCAGTTCCGCTTTGGTCATGATGGTCTGTCCTTTTGGTTGGTTAAAGGGCGCTCATGTCGAGCGCGATGGGTTTGTATGCGCCGTCGGACTGGCGCTCGTAGACACGCAGCAGGGTCTTGGCCCCCACCACGCGCAGGGCGTCGCCGATGGCCTGCATGGCCTGCTGCCAGCGCGGATCCTCAATCTTGATGCGCCGCAGGGCCAGGATGCGCCCGGTGTCCAGCTTGCCCTGGCTGTCAGTCCGGAAGGTGTCCTGGATCAGGAGCTTCAGTTCATCACGGCTGCCTTCCGCCCACTCCGCCAGGCACTCGTCAATGAGCGCCCGCGCGGCCTCCAGCTCCTCGCCGAGGGCAATGTGCTCGCTGCGCTGCCGGTCCACGCGATACCGGCCGTCAAAGGTGTAGAGCTTGACGTTGCCCTTGCGCCCGCCGCGCTTGACGCCGTATTTTTCGTCCAGCAGTTCCAGATAGGTTTCGATGTCCGCCAGGGTTTCGCCGCGGAACTCTTCCATGTCCGCGCGCAGGGCCTTGGCCCGGCCCAGGACGCCTTTCACCAGCTCGTCAGCCAGCCGATGTTCGTCCTTGACCATGCCCACCGGCACCATGCGGCCTTTCGCGTCTTCCATGTAGCCCTCGGGAATTTTGGGTTCCCCGTAAGCCGTCGCTTCCTCACTCATGCCGTCACCTCCTCTTCCGTTTCCAGACTCACCGACGCTTCCCGGTCGCCCAGGGCCTTGACCAGCCGGATCAGCTCTTCCACAATGCCGTCGATTTCCCGATGCACGCCCGCATCCCGCGTCCCGTCCTTCAACCGGCTGACGCGGAAGCCCAGCCGGAGCAGCTCACGCGCGGGGTTCATGGGCCACTCCCGGCACCACCAACAACAGCGGTTTCCGTTCCAGAGCTTGAGCCTGATCCGCGGCGGCCAGCAGGTTCTGCCGCACCACCCGGATCAGGGCCGCATGTTCATCCGGGACGTCATGCATCAGCGCCCCCAGGGCAATCGCACAATTCCGAATCTGTTCACTTGCAGTCGCCATTGTCGTTTCTCCGTTAGGCAGCAGGTTTCTTATTGGTTTGTAACGGGTTGTGCGGGCAGCCTTGGCAGGCCCGCCACCAGCGCAACGCGCCGGGGCTGCCCGTGGGCATGGCGCCGGCCCGTTGGCCGCATTCCTGCGGGCTCACCGGCACCCCCGCGTGCGGGCAATGCACGCGGGTGAAGGTTTCCAGCACCTTGGCGGCCATGCGCGCCGGGTCCGCCGTGTACTTGCCATGGACCAGCAGGCTCACCGCCGTGCGGCTCACGCCCATGGCCGCGGCCACGGCCTGGCAACTGCCGGCGGCCACCTCGCGTCTGAGGATGGCCAGCCAGTCTAGTTCCGGGGCAGCGGCCATACGTCCCCCGTGTTCGGGTCGGTCACGGTGCGGGTCTTGCTGTTGTAGGCCGGGGCCTCGGGGCCGGTGTTGCGGTCGGCAGGCAGCAGCCAGCCGGAGCGCATGGGCACCAGATAGCCCGCGGCCTCCAAGGCCCTGCAATACCGCCGCAACTGCTTCTCCGCGTCCTTCTCCGTGCCATCGGCCACCAACATCAGCAGGTCATCCAGGCTGCACTTGCCCTTGAGGCGCAGCGCCCGCCAGGCCTTGGCCCGCAAGGTCTGGGCGTGCCGGCTTTGGGCCTGGCCAGGCCGGGGGCCGCTCGTGATCTCCAGGCCGGCGTCAATCCACGCCCGGCCCTTGGCCGTCAGTTCGTGCAGCCCCTCCAAAGAGGTGACCAGGCCCCGCTCCCGCAACGTGCGCAAGGCCCGCCGCACGCTGTTGGCGGCATAGCCAACGGCGGCATGCACCTCCGCCGTGGTGGCGCATCCTGCTACACCGGGCACGCTGGCCAGATGCTGCAACACAGCCTGACAGCACTGCCCGCTCATGCCGCGGCCCCTGCCTTGCCCGTCTGCCCCGCTCTCACCGTCCGGGGCCTGCGCATCTGCCAGTCATAGGAGAGGGCCACGCCGCGGAAGTGCTCCACGTCCGCCGTCTCCAGGCCGGATTCCCTGGCCACCCGCTCCACCGTGGCGATGATATTCAGCACCTCGCGCATGCGGCCGTTGGAGAGCCGGTGCACTTCGGCGCACAGGGCCTCGGTCATGGGCACTTCGGACAGCAACCCGCAGGCGTAGGCCACGTCGGCCAGGGTCGCCGGCTGGAACTCCACGGCCTGGGCGATGCGGGAGTGGATTTGTCCATGCCTAGCCACCATCTTCTGGATTTTCTCCATGCCGATGAGCACCACGATGATTTCGGCGTAGTCCGAGATATCCCGGACCTTTTCCAGCACCTGGGCCTGCCGGGCCAACGTGAATTCGGCCTCGTCGATAACGAGGGGCTGCTGGGAGCGGGCCAGATGGTCCAGCAGGCGGCCAAAGAGCTGCTGACTGCTGCCGCCTGTGTCCACGGTGCGCAGGGTGGCGGCCAGGTCTTTCAGGAAATAACGCGGCGTCCAGTCCACCTTGGCCCGCAGGAAGATCGCGCCCGTGTCCACGGCCCAGCGATCCGCGGTGTGGCTCTTGCCCAGGCCGGGCAGGCCGTGGAGCAGTAACATGCCGGCCTCGGCCGCCCCGCGCTGCTCCACCGCGCGCACCGCCGCCACAAAGCGGCTGTAATTCTCTGTTTTGACAAACTGTTTTTTCATCACATCTCCTCAAGCCACGTTGCAGTTCACCCGAAAAAAGTCTTTGGAAAGGGGGTTCGGGGGAAGAACCTTTCTTCCAGAAAGGTTTTCCCCCGATTCCTACCCCGCCTTCCGCTGCGTCGCGTCCTGCGGCGCATAGGCAATCCCTTCAAAGGCATAGCGATCCGCCAAATCAGCATACTCCGGCGTGGTGGCATAGCGGGCCAGCCAGGCCTCGTCAGCCTCGGTGCACTGGTCCCGATGCTCCATCAGCCAGCGGTAATGATGCAGTGAGTTGAGGAACAACGGACGCTTGGCGGCTTCTGCAGGCGAATTGGCCGAGGGCAACGGCGTCACGTCGATGGCCGGCACTTCCCGCCCGGCCACCAGCACGTCGGAGAGCATGGCCGGGCCGTCCCCCTCGGGCTGGGCGATCACCGCGCCGGGCGCAATGGCCTGGGCCTTGACTTCCAGCCGCTTGAGCTGGCCCTTGCGGCGCTTCTCCGCCGCGGCCTCGCGCATGGACCGGGGCAGGTACGGCGTGGTGTTGCCGTCCAGCTCCGCTTCGCAGATCTTCACGCCCTCCAGGCTCCAGATGTAGACCTTGGAGGCGTCGAACACGTCGTAGCGGACCTCCACGACTTCGCCGTGCAACTCCTCAAGGCTTTTGGAAAAATACTTGCCGTCATGGAAGGTGATCCAGCCGCGGCTGACCTTGCGGGTCTCTGAGGGCATGAACAGCTCCTCGCGCAGGGCGGCGTCCACCGTGCAGGGTTTCCAACCCTGGTCCACAAAGGTCTGGCGGTATTCCCGAGGCGAGAGCCGGCGGCGCTTGCCCGTCGCCTCGTCGGTGATCTTGGGCAAGGCTCGGTGCGGCGTGGCGTTGTACAGCTCGATGCGCGCCAGCAGCTGCCCGGCGAACTCCCGCAGGGTGGGCAGGATGTTCTGGCCATTCTTCAGGCCCTTGCGGGAAAGCTTGTAGACCTTCTTGGCCGCGTCCCGGTCCATGTCCGCATGGGTGCAGGAAATGAATTTTTTCACCACGTTGCAGGCCGTCTTCACGGCCCGCTCCATCAGCCCCTTGCCTTGCGGCCGGCAGCGGATGGAATGGGTCAGCGTGCTGCCCAGGCGGTCCATCATGCCCAGGCCTTCGGCGGTCCAGAGCGCGTTCTGGTAGCCAGGGCCGTTGTCAGCATAGACGATGGCCGGGATGCCCAGATACAGGCAGGCCATGCGCAGGGCGTCCAGGGTGGCCGCGGCGCTTTCGGCCAGGGCGATGGACAGGCCCACGCATTCCCGCGTGGCCACGTCCACCACAAAGGTCACCTCGGGCTTGAAGGGCCGGCCCGTGTCCGGGTGCAGCACTTCCACGTCCATGGCGGTGCCGTCCATGGTGTAAATTTCGGTGGGCGAAAGGTCCGAGGTGTCCCGCCGCACATAGGGCATCAGGGACAGCCAGGCGTTGCCCGTGCGCCGCCCCTCCTCGCGGGCTAAGACGGTCAATTTGTTCAGAAACCGCCGCACGGCATGAATGGATGGCGCGCCCGGATTGGGCGCATGGGGCGGCCCAAAGGCGTTGGTGTAGGCGTCCACTACACTGGGCTTCTGCGGATCGCGCCAGCAGGCCAGAAATGCCTCGGCCCAGGGCGGCACGGAAAGGTCTTTTTCCACCCGCGCCGGGGCCAGGGCGCGTTCCCCGGCCAGGGCAAATTGGGACTGCCAGCGCTGCAAGGTCCGGCGGGAAAGCCCGCGCCCGGCACCGCCGCGGTCATTGGCCACGTCCACCAGCCGCGCCAGATGCGCCGGCAAGGTGCCGTCCTTGCTCTGGGCCACCAGACTGTCCAAGGCCTCGCCCTTGCCCATGCCGTCGTCCACCCGCCGCGCAAGCTCCCGCACAAACCCCAGCCGGGCCACCATCACCTTGCGCTGGGCATGCGTTAACGCCGACGTCGGCCCGGCCTGAGTAACGGGCAGCCCCGTAGGGGCAGGCACCGCAGGAACCGCTGAACCCGCCACCACCGGGACCGTCCCCGCACCCTGCGAACCCGCCCCGGCCTGAGAGGCCTTCTTCAGCTCCCAGGCCATGATGGCGTCCCGCACATCCTGGGGCAGGGACACAGGTGGGAACACCTTCCCTTTTCCTTGCCGCACAGCACCCCAAGATTCTTTACGGGAGCGCTTGTCTATGGCTTGGCGTGTGATGCCGAATGCCTCGGCTATTTGTGCGGTGCTGTAGCCCATAGCTGTATGCCCGGCATCAGGCGGCAAGGCCGCATTGCTCGTATTTTGTCCCGCGAAAGCACTTACGAGGGCAGCCAAGTCTCAACAGATGTTCGATGACTCGCCGTGAATCACTTCGCCCCCATATGACGGCGCTCACCATCTGCGGTGTGACCCCTAGTTCCGCCGCAATGGCACCCCGATTGACATTATGGCGCACCATCCAGGCCTTGACCTGCCGGGCGTTGTCAGGGGCCATCAGCCCGTCTGCGCGAGCAGTGTCGATGTTCATACGCCTAGCCTCTCTTGCAGCTCGCGCCGGCGCGCAGCGCGTTTCTTATCTTCGGCGACCAAGCGGCCATACTCGGCCAGCGTCAGGGTCTCCTTGTCCGCCAATGATTGGCCAGTTCCTTCCAGCACTGCTGCGATGACGCCATAGTCCTGGGTAATCTGACAAAAGGCGGTGACCAACTCCAATGGGAAACGCCATTCGCGTTTGGCCTCACTGCACCAGTTGTGCAGGTGATGGACGCTGACAGCTTCGCCCGTCAGCCTGGTAAGCTCTGCGGCCACCTCTTCGCGAGAAAGGGCACACCCTGCGAGGGCCTCTGTCAGCGCCTCCCGCACAGCGTCCTTTCGAAGCAACGTCCCGGCACGAAAGCCTTTTGTCCCCGGTGCAGCCAAAGGGAGTAATAGTTGCTTAGGAGCGTTGTCTGGGAGAAGCCGCTTTTTTGCCATTGAAAACAACAACTTTTGCGGATAAGTTGCGAAAGGAGGGTTGCCCGTGCAACCCGACAACTTACGATTAACGCCATCGGCGTTACATTGTCAATGTCTATGTTGTTTTTTTGTCACCAAAATTGTTGAAGGCCGTTCCCCATGGATGACCGAAGAGGTGGAATCAATCCTGCCGCCGGCGCAGGCGCTAGCCCCACGCCAGATTTTGAGGGGGTTTTGTCACGCCTAAAACAAGTCTTTTCTGTAAAGACAGATACGGATTTGGCATTGGAGTTGAACCTGCGGCAAGGCTCCATCAGCGCGGCAAAACATAAACGCAGCATTCCCCCCGCCTGGATAACGACAGTAGCGTTAAGCAAGGGAGTGTCAGCGGATTGGTTGTTAACCGGGGAAGGGGCAATGCGGCGCGATCAACCCAGTGAGGGGGCGAGCCTGAAAAGAAATGCTGATCATCCACAAAGGCGCGCGGAAGACCATGACGAGCAGATAGACGCGTTTGATATGGGTGACGTATTGGCCCAAACAATAGACATACTCAATTCAAGAACGGTTTACACAACCGCAATCGTAAGTAATATCAAGGCGTTTCACAAGGCCATCGTCACTGAAAGGAAACTGGATTCAATGCAGGACCAGCTTGATAAAGCCTTGGGGGCGATCCAGCTCAAGTTGGACAATTTGGAGCGCGAGAACAATCAAATCCGTGAAGAAAACAAGATGATTCAAGCGGAAAATCGCCAGCTCCGTCTCGGCCTTGAGCACCACCGCGCTGGGGATGCCTTCGAGGACACGGGATAATCTGACCCGAACCGACTTGCGACGTTTCCGGGCTAGACGAGTGCAGAGGGAAGGGAATGTCGTGCTTGCGGCCCATTGCTGGTGGGAGGAAGTGAGCGCTGGGAACGCAGGTCGGGTGTCGAGGAGGCCGCGGGTGGGGGAGAGTGGCATTGCCGCCGTCCCTTGTTGAATCAATAACGGGGCGTGCGCCCCGTTATGTGTTTATGTCGGAAAAGGCTTCCCTGTAGAAATGTGTGGGTATTAGATATTTGTAGACTTCATCTAAACCTGCTCATTGAAGGCGGACTTGGTTGCGCAACCTCCATTCATGATCCCGCTCAGATCGATGTATAATTCTAGTTATTTCAGTAAAATGTATCTTTGAGCAACTGTGGCGCATGGTTGCTCAACCGGTTGCGCAAAGTTGAGCAACCGCCGGGCGGTGCAACCTGCGTATCTGGCCTTAATCAAATAATAATGGCACGCTCGTCTGTATGTCCGAGTTGTGCCAAATCCCCCGCTAATCCATTTTCTTGCGCCAAATCCCCCGCAAAAGTCCGCCTCCGCCACCCCGCCCAAAACACCCCACAACCCCGCCAAATCCCAACCACATCCCGCAAAGTCCCCCCAAATCCCACCATGTCTGCAGGGCAGCGGCTGCTTTTATCAGGCAGTGAGGCGGGATATGGTGGGATTTGAGGGGATATAGTGGGAAGGAAACCGCGCTGTTAGGAGCGTCCTGGCGGGTCTGAAGGCCGCTGGGGCGCTTTTATCAGTTTTGGGGGTTTGCGGCCTGCTGGCCAGGTCTTGCCGCGTCTGCTTTTATCACCGGCCTTCACGTAACCTTTTGGTACAGTTCGCTTTCAGCATCGGGGCCGTTGCGCGGTTGATTGGCTGACCGCGCAACTTTGCGCAACAACTTCACCGAAATAAAATCATTCAATATCAAAGTAATACGATTGTTTTACTAATCTATTGCGCGCTCGGACTACGCAACCTTAGCCTATGTCTAAAAAACTCACCAAGTGCAGACCGTGTTACTAACTTGCTAGTATGTGTCACTAGGCAACGCGGCACCACCAAATAATTTTACCAATAATTTTGAAGTGCACATTCTCATCGGCGGGGTTTATCTCAAGGGCTTCATAGCGATGATTCTCGCTGCGAAGAACGATTAACCCAGGGCGCTTGTCTAGGCGTTTTACTAGAATTTCATCATCTATTGCAACAGCATAAATCTTACCTGCAATGATTTCAGTTTTGCTCTCATCTATCAACACGGTATCGCCATCTTCCAGAACTGGCGACATGCTATCCCCTGCAACATCCATTAAGACCATTCTTGATGGGTTTCCCATGCGCATTATCCACCGCTCTTGGAATGCGTGGTAGCCATCAAGTTCTGAATCTGTTTCTAGACTGCCGTTCCCAGCTGACAATCTCGCCTTTACTTTTTTAACATAGACAAAAGACTCGGACTGGCTTTGTTGATTTTCGATTTGGCATTGCGCATGTTGACCGCCAAAGAGAAGCCAATCTGCAGAGCAACCTAAGGCTTTAATCATTTTCATCAAGATGTCTCCTTTAGGAAGACGCCCCGATTCATAGTTTTCTATGCTTGTTCTGCTTGTGTCTAGCTTGCTTGCCAAGTCCTCGCGGGACATTCCGCGGAGCTCCCGCATGTACCTCAACCGCGCGCCGAATTCGTCAACTTGCAGATCTGTCTTGCCCATATTTCCAGTCCACAACGGTATGTTTTTGAAAAAAAATTAGAGATTCACCAAAAAAATCTTGCTTTGCAAAATTTTTTTGGTAAATACTTTTGCAGGTCGCCATGTAGACCTTGCCCCCAGCCTGGATACCACCTGTCCAGGCAGGAAACAACGCCCGGAAAAACCCGGATATTGGACGGACAATGCCCCATCGGAATCGGCCCCTGTCTTTATTCGCTCCCTCGTTGGACGTTGATCCGTCCATCAAGGCGGCGATGCGACGGGCGTATGAATCCTCGGGACTGAGTATGGAACAGGTAGTGGACCGGATGAATGAGGCGGCCGGGGAGCACGGGATCACGCTCTCGGCCGGGCGTGGCGGGCGGTTGTCCGTCGAGACTTTGGCCAAATGGCTGAACCCAATGGAAACTGACAGGCCAGTGCCGACGCGGGGGATGGTGGCATTTTGCCGGGCCTTGCACACGCTGGAGCCATTGCAGGCTCTGGCGGCTCCGCTGGAGGCGAGGGTGATCGACCGCAAGCAAGCGGCCCTGCTGCAGCTTGCGGAGCTGGAAGAGGCCGAGCGGCAACTGAAAAAGAAAAAGGCCCGCCTGCGGGCCGTGCTGGAGGACTAGGCATGACGGGCAAGCAACCTATGGCCATGGCGCGGCGTATTGATTCCGTGGAGAGCCCACGCAACGGGCGGGCGATCCGGGCGTACCTGGTGCGCAAAGGGATCAGCATGGCGGACATCGCCAGGGATCTGGAGTGCTCCCGCAGCCTGGTCTGTCACACGGTGCGTGGCGGAAAAAACAACAAGCGGGTGCTGGCGCGGCTGGTTGAGCTGGGCGTGCCGCGCCGTTATCTGGCTCTGCCGGACGGCGTAGGGGTGGCTGCGTGAAAGCGCTGCCGGCAAAGGTTATCGCCTGTGCGCTTGGCACGCCTCTGAGGACGTTGCAATGGCGCGCCCAGGCCGAAGATTGGCCCTACGTCACCGGCACGCGCGGCGCACGGCTGTACCTGCTGGAGGGGTTGCCGGCGGCAGTACGGGAGCGGGCCTTGGCGCATGTGCTTGACCAGGCCGCGCCGCTGGTTGCTTCACAGTCAGGGCCGGCTCCTGCCGCACAAGTCCCGGCTTGTTTGGCCTCGCCCTTGCGGGACTGGCAGGCGGAGGTGCGGGACGCGCGATTGGGCGTGCTGGAAGCCGTCCGCGAGCTGGCGGACTCCATGCAGGTGGGGATCATCAAGGCCGAAGCCACATTTGCAGAGATGGCCGCGGGGGGGACGTTGGCCCCCCGGCTGGCGGAGTTGGCCGCGTTGGCCAATGCCCGCAAGGGCGAACAGCGGGCCGTGAGCGCCGTGACGCTGCGGCTCTGGCGCACCACGCTGGACCGGCAGGGGGCGGATGCCCTGGCCCCGAAGCCCACCAAATTGCCAGACAATGCGCCCCCGGCGTGGCTGGGACCGTTCCTCAAGCTGTACCGCCGGCCCGGCAAGCCGACCATGGCCATGTGCTATGAAGTGGCTGCAACCCAAGGGTTGCGCCTGCCGTCCATCAGCGCCGTGGAACGGACCATCAAGCGGCTGGGCGCGGTGCAGGCCAACAAGGGCCGCATGGGGCCGCGGGCGCTGCGGAATCTGCAAGCCTACGTTAAACGCACCTTCAAAGAGCTTTTGCCCGGCGACGTGTACACGTCCGATGGTCATCGCCAGGACATGAAGGTGCTGCACCCGGATCATGGCCAGCCATTCCGGCCCGAGGTGGTGGCGGTATTGGATCTTGCCTCGCGCCGGTGCGTGGGCTGGAGCAGCTGGGAGCATGAATCCGCCGGGCTGGTGGCGGATGCCCTTCGGCACAGCGTGGAAACGGCGGGCATTCCGGCCCTGTTCTATGCGGACAATGGCTGCGGCTTCAAGAATGAGATGTTGGGACGGGAGAGCGACGGATTGTTGCTGCGCCTGGGCGTGCGCATTGAGCACAGCATCCCCTACAACTCTCAGGCACGCGGGGTCATCGAGGGTTTTCAGAAGAACTGGATTCGAAGTGCGCGCATGCTGCCCGGCTACTGCGGCTGGGACATGGATGATGAGGCTGAGAAGAAGATCCACAAGCTGGCGCTGGTGCAGATCAAGGAGCGCGGATCCTCTCCCCTGTATCCGACCTGGGATCAGTATCTGGCCTGGATGGACGAGCAGATGCGGGCCTACAACGCCCGGCCGCATCGTGGCTTGCCCAGGATTCAAGATCCGAAGACGGGCCAGCTCCGTCACCAGACCCCGGACGAACGCTGGGCCGAGCTGGCCCGCGATCCCCTGTGCGAGCTGTTCCACCCGACGCCCGAAGAGGCCGCCGAACTCTTCCGGCCGCATCTGATCCGCACCTGCCGGCGCTGCCTCGTGACGCTGTTCAACCGGGAGTACTACGCGCCGGAATTGGAGGCCATGCACGGGCAGGAAGTGCAGGTTGCCTACGATTTGCACGACTTCTCCAAGGTCTGGGTCCGCAACCTGGACGGCCAGCTGCTGGCCATCGCCAAGCAGGACGGCCACGCCGCGGCGTACTTCCCGCAATCGACCATTGAACAGGCCCGCGAAGGCCGCCGCAAGGCGCAGCTGAAGCGGGCGCAGGCCAAGGTGGTGGAGATGCAGGGATATGTGCTCGGGGGAACTGAGTTCCCCCGAACCCCCTCCATTCCACTCGATCAGGGGGGGCAGGGGGGATTATCCCCCCTGGAGGCTGCCTCCATTGCCCCCGCCCCGGCGGGGAACCCCAAGCGTGAGCGCTTCCTCAAAGCGCAGGCCCTGGAGGCCCGGCGCACGGGAGGCGAGGCCCTCTCGCCGCATGAAGCCAAGTGGCTGGATTATTACGTCACCACACCAGAATACCTCAGCCAGGCCCGGCTCTATGAAGAGTTCGGGGAAGTGGCCCTGGGATAACAGGAGGAACAGATGAGAGTGTTGCAACGAGTCCCCCAACGAGGTCGCATCGTGATCCATGGCACGAGTTACGAACACCCCGCATTGTGCCTGCAGCATGGGGGCGAGGTGAAGGTGGCTTTTGATCCTACTGATCTAGGCAGTGTGTGTGTCTATGACAAATGTTCACGCCCCCTGTGTGTTGCCAAACAGGCCACCGTTGGCCCTGCCAAGAAAGGAGCCTGAGATGACGGCAGCAGGCACGGGCATTGCGCCCCTGACAAACGTGCGGCTCTTTGCCGAGCTGGTGGAGCGGGTCTGCAACCGGCCGGCGCACCTGCCGGGCATGGCCACGTTCCACGGGCACAGCGGCTACGGCAAGACCTGGAGCGCCATCCACGCGGCCAACAAGGCGCGGGCCAAGTACGTGGAGGTGGGGTCATCCTGGACCAAGAAAAAGCTGTGCACGGCCATTGCCACCGAGCTGGGCCTCGCGCCCCGTGGGACCATCGGGGACATGGTGGAAAAGGTTGTCGAAGCCCTGGCCGTGGCCAATGCGCCGTTGATCATCGACGAGGCCGACCATCTGGCGGCCCGTGGCATGATCGAGCTGGTGCGGGAGCTGCACGACGCCAGCGGCGCGCCCATCATCCTGATTGGCGAGGAGCGACTGCCGGACAAGCTGGCCCAGCATGAGCGCGTCCACAACCGGATGCTGGACTGGCTGCCGGCCCAGCCGGCTACGGTGCAGGACTGCGAGCTGCTGGCCCGGCACTACTGCCCGGATGTGGCCATTGCGCCGGGGTTGTTGGCCCGGCTGCACCAGGCCAGCGGCGGGCGGCTGCGGCGTATCTGCGTCAATCTGGAACGGGTGCGGGAAGCGGCCCGGACCGAGGGCTGGGAGCAGGCGGACGAAGCCGCCTGGGGCAAGCGGGACTTCTTCAAAGGGGAGACCCCGGCCGTGCGGAGGGCTGCGTGATGCCTCCGAAGCCTATTGATCAACGCCACCCCCTGGCCGGCAATGACGCGGTTTGGACGGCCATGCTGGAGCTGACCGACGCAGGCGGGGACATCACCGTGACGGCTCTCCACCGCAAGACCTTGCGAGGCAAAGGGGAAATCCGGGAATACCTGCGCCGGCTGTGCCTGGCCGGGGTGTGCGAGATGCAGGCCGGTGCAGGACACTTCGCCGCAGCCCGGTACACCCTGGTGCAGCGTCCGGCCCAGGCCCCGCAACTGGCCAAGGATGGCCGGCCAGCGCCGGAGACGGACCAGCAGCGCCTGTGGCGAGCCATCCGCATGGCCAAGGTGTGCACCGTGGCGGACCTGACGGCCACGGTGGGAGCAAAGGCCGGCGCCGTGGAATCCTATCTCAATTATCTGACCCGCGCCGGCTACCTGACCCGTGCCGGCGACCAGTACCGCCTGGTGCGCCAGCACGGGCCGCTGGCGCCGATGATCCAGAAGGTGAAGCAGGTCTATGACCCCAACCTCCAGGCCGTGGTCTGGCCGCAAGGGGCGCAGAAGGGGGCGCGGCCATGAGTGCGCTGCAGGTGGCGAGGCAGCACTGGAGCCCGCTGCCGCCCTGGGTGGAGACCCTGGCCAAGGCCTGCGACGCGGAGAGCCAGGCGGCAGTGGCCAAGCAGTTGGGCGTCTCCCCGGCCCAGGTCAGCACGGCGCTTCGGAGCAAATACCCTGGCGACCTGGTCGGGCTGGAAGCGAAGGTCTGGCGGGTGCTCGGCGGGGACGTGGTCACCTGCCCGGTGCTGGGGGACATCGAAGGGGCCACGTGTCTGGAGCATCAACGGCGGCCTCTGGCCGCGACATCCGGATTCCGCGTGCGGCTGCATCGGGCCTGCCAGGCCTGCCCACAGCGCATCGTGAACGGCAGTTGAAGGAGTGTTGCAATGTCAATCGCTATTGAAATCATGGAGACGGCCTTTGCCGTGCAGCGGCTGCAGGGCTGGAGCAGCGACCCCAACCTGATACGCGAGTCCAGGGATATTGCGGAACGGCTGGTGCAGCTGGCCAAGCATGTGGATGCCCTGGAAACGACGGACAGAGCCAACATGGAAGCAGAGGAGGTGACGGCATGAGTGAGGAACAGGCGGCCTACGGAGCGACACCCCAGACCGACATGGCCGATTTTCGCCAGGATGCCCGCGGCAATCTGGTACACGTGAAGAACATCAAACCCCTGGACATGGCCCGCGATGACCTGGTCCGGTCCATCATCCCAGATGCCCTGGCCTTGCGCCAGGCCCTGCGGGACTTCAAGGCCAGGGTGTCCGGCGATGTGGCCGCCTTCGTGGATCTGGCATTCGAGGAGTACGGCGTCAAACGCGGTGGTAGCAAAGGCAATGTCAGCCTGCCGACCTTTGACGGCCGGTACAAAGTCGAACGCGTCATTCAGGAGCGGGTGGAGTTCGACGAACGCATCAAGGCGGCGCAGGCCCTGGTCCAGGATTGCCTGACGGAATGGACCTCCGGCGTGTCCCCGCAGGTGAAGACCATCATTGACGCGGCCTTCCAGGACGACGGCAATGGCATGCTCTCGCGGGCAAAGGTCTTGAGCCTGTTGCGCCTGACCTTTGAAGACGACCGCTGGACTCGGGCCATGGAGGCCATCAAGGACAGCCTGCGCGTGGTGGATAGCAAAACGCACTTCAAGATTCTCGAACGTCAGGAAGACGGCAGCTATCGCAACATCCCCCTGACGTTGAGCGACGCATAACCCAAGAGAAGAAGAAGGAAATCATCATGACCGAAGCACAGCTCATCGACGCCATCAAGGACAAGTTCGCCGGAGATATCACCAAGACCGCCATCGGCCAAGTGCTGGACGCCCTGGCCGCGGTGGCCACTGAAACCCTGGCCCGTGGGGAGAGGGTGCCCCTGCCGGGCCTGGGCAAGCTGGAAGTGCAGCAGCGCGCCGCTCGCATGGGGCGCAATCCCAAGACCGGCGCGCCGCTGGAGATTGCCGCCAGCAACACGGTGAAGCTCAATCTGGCGCAAGCGCTGAAGGGGGCGGTGAATCCGTAAGCGAAACGGGAGGTCTCCTCCCGTCGGCCGGCGGTGGTGCCCGGCCCTGATGAGCAGCCAAAAGGAGAGCAGTATGGAAATGTGCATGGATATGTGGCGGATCGAACCCGAGCGTTGCGGATTCGCCGGATTGATCACGCCCCGTGATGGGCTGGTGGGGTATCTTGTCGCCATGCCTTTGGACGAATCTCCCTATTTCAGAATGGGTGAATTTGACCTCGAGGCCTTTGAGGCAGCCGAACTCTCATACATTTTCCCTTTGACGCGGGAGGGATTCCGCGCAGCGCATCAAATGTTGCGGGCAGATTGCAAAGTGCAAGGCCATACCCTGGTGAAGCAATAATGAGCCAGGCCTGGGTGGTGAAGGAGCTGTAGCATGGACGGCCTGAATCTGAACTGCTTTGACGAGGACGTGATCCAGGAAGTGGACCGGCTGTGCTTTGCCCAGCCTGAGCCGTTGCCGGCCTGGCAGGCCATGCCGGCGCGTGTTGCCGCGCCGGTTGCCGCGCCGGAGCCTGCGGGCGCTGTGCCCCTGATTCCCGCCGAATCCATCGAAGCCTTTCGCCGGGCGACGTTGTCGTTACGCGCCGCCCAGGCCGAGCTGGCCGTTGCCCGCGACCGCATGCGCGCGGGGCTGGCGGAATTGACCGCCCAGGTTGACGAATCCCTAGACGCCGTCACCCGTGCCCTGGCGCGGTATGAGGTGGCGCGCGTGTTGTACGAGACGCTGGAGGAACCGAAATGAAGCGCACGAGAACCGCTGCCGCACATGGCCCCACCCATGCCCCGCAGGACAAGAGAAAGGCCCTGGCCCTGGTGCACGTGGCCAAGCAGAAGCTGCGGCTGGATGACGATGTGTACCGCAACCTGCTGCAGGATCGGTTTGGCGTCGGGTCTGCCAAAGACCTGACCCCGGCGCAGCTGGGGTTGTTGCTGGACCAGTTCCGCCAGCTCGGGTTCAAGCCGTCTAAAAAACCGACGGATGTGAAGACGGGCCGCGGCACCGCGCCACTCCTGCGCAAAATCGAAGCCCTGCTGGCCGCCAAGGGGCAGGACGAAGGCCGCTTTGTGCCCCTCTCGTATGCCGAGGGCCTGCTCAAAAAGATGACCGGCGTGGAAAAGATGGAATGGGCCACGCCCGAGGATTTGCGCAAAGTTGTGGGCGCACTCTCGGTGCACAATCGGCGGCACGGTGGGAGGCAGTCCTGATGCCGCGGCCGTCTGCCCTGCTGAGCGACCCCTCGCACCGGACGCGCTGGCTGCCGGCCTCCCTGCGGGCGCTGGCCGAAGAGCTCGGTCCCGGCGGGGGCGAGGCCTGCCTGCGGCTGATGGAGGCCTACGGCGGGGTGGCCCGGCTGTACATCCCGCGGCACATCGGGCCGGGGCATCCCATCGCCCGGATCATGGGCTGGCCGGAGGCCGCGCGCCTGGCGGCCATCTATGGCGGCGACTATCTGTGCAACGTGCCCCTGGGCACCGAGGCCGTGCGGAAGGCCCGGGACGCCGAAATCGTGGAGCGCGTGGCCGGCGGCGCCTCGCCGCGGGATGTGGCCCTGGACCTGCGCCTGACCGAACGCACGGTGCGCCGGGTGCTGGCCCGGGCACGGGAGGCCGGCCCCCGGCAGGGGAGCCTGTTTGATGACTGACGCCCTGGGCCGGCTGGCAGGGACCTGGCGGAGGCCATCTCCCGGCTGCAAGGATGTGGTCCGCTTCGACGTGGGCGGCGGCCGGCTGTACGGCTTTATCCACGGCCGGGCCTTCGCCCGGGATCTGCTGGTTGAAGACGTGGCCGAGACAGACGCCGGCCTGGTCTTTCAGCTCCGCGCCGATGGCAAGCCCGTGCGGGCCACCATCGGCCAGGATGGCATCCTGGCCATGGAAGCCGGCGGGAAGGTGTTCATGTTTAGACGGTTGGAGGCACAGAAATGAGCAATGGCAACGAATTCGCTTCGCTCCCCATGGAAGCCATCCAATGGCTTGCCAACGGCGAGCGCGGGCTGTCCTCGAATGCACTGTTCACCCGGTTGACGGGCGTTGACGCCCTGGGCCGGGACAAGAAGTGGTGGAGGTTTCATCCGCTTGACCCGGCTGATTTCCGACGTTGCGTGCTGCTGCTGGAGACGGTGCCGGGGTTCCGGGAAAAGCTGCCACTGATGTGCGACGTCTCCCCGCAATGGGCGGCCCTGGTGGCCCACTGGGAGGAGCTTGAGGCCCTGCTTGTGGATGAGTACCCTACTGGGTTCGCGCCAAAAACGCACGAGTGCATGCGGGAGATTCTCATGGAGGCTGGGAAATGACCTGCTATCGCAAGGCCCTGCACGTGCAGACCATGCAGCCGTGGTACATGCTCCAAGAGCGGTTTGACCCGACTATGTTGGAATACCACCTGGGCCTTGCCCCGTGGATTGGTTGGGATGCCTCGGAATATGGTGGGATCGAGCGCTTCACCGATGAAGAAGTTGCCGAGCTCTTCACCTTCGAGGAAGAAGCCCCGCCCGCGCTTCGGCACCTCTTCGAGGCCATGCCCTCGTTTCACGAGTGGCGTGGCCTCTGCCGGGTATCGGGGTTGGCATCGTGAGCGTTAAAAAAGCCGGGTTGCCCCGGCTTCGTTCACTTGTCCCGCCTGCGCCACTCCCACGGCGGGGTGGGATCAGGCTCTGCCCAAAGGCCGCGGCTCGTTGCCCTCGCGGCAGCCTCGCTTGCGTCCCATTGCTTGCAGACGGCGATGGTGCAATATTTTGTGTAGACCCAAGCGTGCCCGGCCTCCACGATCTCCCCATTGAGGCTTTTGCCGTCAATGGAGACCAGGGCAACCTGCCGACCATACCGGTCCACGTCCACCGTTTCCCCTTCAACCACCGCGTTGTAGGCCTTGGCCCGGACGAATTGCGTCGCCTCGAAGCCTCCAGGCTGGGCAGATTCCGGGCAATCGATCCCGTACAACCGCACTTTGATCGTCGTGGCATTGTTCAGGATGACGTGGATGGTGTCACCATCGGGGATGTACGAGACGACGCCGGACCAGCCCCAGGCAGAGGCCGGCACAAGCAACAGCAGGAAAACGAGCAGCCGCGTCATGGCTTGCAGACCTTGCATGGGCGGTATCCTGCAGCAATGGCTGCATCGCGGGATTCAAAGGCGGCTGTGCAGCGTTTGCAATTGAAGTGTTTGCAGCCCTGGATATGGAAGATGCCGGATTCAGTATTGCCGTGGTACGTTGCTCCGGCGGCGTGGAGCATGGCCGCAGCGCCCATAGCCAAGGCCAGGGACAAGGCCAGCGAGACGGCCAAGTTGCGAAGTGGAAGCATGTCTCCTCCGATAGCTACACGGTTGATGGTATTGACAAGCCAGCATGCATGGCTCTTGACATTTTCCCGCATCGGGTGCAACTCTTTCCATACGGAGCCTGAGAACTCCTCAAAGGTCGGACCCGCACCCGTTAGACTTGCGGTTTTTTTGCGCCCTGCGTCTTCCTGACGGCAGGCAAGAGCCCAGATTGTTTTGCCGGGTGTAGGTTAATACAAGAGCCCTTTCGGGGGTAAATAAGCCTGCCGCTACCTTTGGCGGTTCTCAGCACCCGGCTTTTTTTGTTCATGAGAAAATCAAAGGAGCTCTGCCATGTCTGACCTGATCCCCCTTGATGTGACCCGCGACCTGGAGTTTCACGGCGACACGCCTGTGATCTCTTCCCTGCGCATTGCCGAGCGTTTCGATAAGCAACACGGCAACGTTCTGCGCGACATCCGCGAATTGTCTACCAAGTGTTCGGAATCATTTGTTGGACTCAATTTTGAGTTCAATACATACACCGATCCCATTGGCCGCACTCTGCCTATGTGCTACCTGACCCGCGACGGATTTTCCATGTTGGTCATGGGGTTCACCGGCCCCGAGGCCATGCGCTGGAAGGAAGGCTACATTGCCGCCTTCAATGCCCTTGAAGCGGCCGTGAAAAAGTCCCTGGTACAGCGCCTGAAGCAGGCCGAGGCCGCGCGGCAGGCCCTGGAGGCCACGCACCGGGAGCAGGTGGCGGGGCTGCTGGCCCTGCCCGATGAGCGGCGGCAGCTGCTCTTGCGGGTGGGGCGGTACGCGAAGATGGGGCTGGCCCGGTGGGAGATCACGCGGTTGACTGGCCTGCACAAGGACACGATCCGCAAAATCCTGCGGCAGGCCGAGGCCCTGGGGCTGATCGACCCCCCGCAAGAGCAGGAAAAGCCCTTTGGGGCGCAACTGGCGCAGGCCCTGTTTTCCATGGAGGCCAGGGCATGAACTACCTGCGCCCGACGGACACGTGCCAGGATGCCCTGGAGCGGGCTGCCGGCGTGGCGGCCTTTCTGGGAGCCGTGGCGGAGCGGGTGGCCCTGGAGCCCCTGGCCCCTGAGGAAGCCTATGGGCTGCAGTGCGTGGTGATGGCCCTTGAGGAAACCCTGACCCTGGCCAAGGGCCTGCCGCCGTGCCGGCGGCCCGGCAGCCTGGCTGCATAACGCATATGGGGGAAGGCCCTGACCCATCAGGGGGCAGGGCCTTCCTTTTTCGCCCAACTCCACATAGGATGGCCGCCATGCGTACCAGCTTCGCCCTGATCCTCTCCTTGCTCCTGATCCTGCCTGCCATCGCCCAGGCCGCCCAGGCGGCGGACGCCGGCCGCATGGTGGACGGCCAGGGGAGGACCACAGGGACGTACACCCGCCAGGGGGACGGCGTGATCCTGCGGGACCGCCAGGGCCGGACGCTGGGGCGCATGGAACAGACGCCCGGCGGGGAGGTGCGCGCCACGGACCGCCAGGGCCGGCGCGTGGATCCTGCGGCCGTGCTGCCCGGGACATCCCCAGCGCCTTGACCCCGTCCCCTTTCCTTGCCCCGCTTGCTTCGGCCTGACACGTGTCAGGCCGTTTTTTTTGGTCCGCCAGGGGTAGCGTCTGCATATTGCTGCATCTTATTTGCCTGGAGGTCTCATGCGCACTCCCCTGACCGATGCCGACATTGCCGCCGCAGCCGCCGCCCTGGGGGTGGAGGCGTGCGCCGTGCGGGCCGTGGTGGCCGTGGAGTCCTCGGGCCGCGGATTTCTGCCCGACGGCCGGCCGAAGATCTTGTTTGAGGGGCATGTCTTTTGGCGGGAGCTGCAGCGGCGCGGCATCGCCCCCGAGCCCTTGTCCGTGGCGCACCCTGGCATCGTGTACCGCACGTGGGACCGCGGCAAATACAAGGGCGGTGCGGCGGAGCATGCCCGTCTGGCGCAGGCCAAGGCGCTGCACGAAGAGGCGGCGTTGTGTGCGGCGAGTTGGGGGCTTTTCCAGATCATGGGCTTCAATCACCGGTCCTGCGGATTCGAGACGGTGCAGGCCTTCGTGGCTGCGCACGAGGCAAGCGAGGCGCGGCAGCTGGAGGCCTTTTGCGCCTACCTGCGTGCCGCGAGTCTGGTCGCCCCCCTGCAGCGGCTGGACTGGGCCGGATTCGCCCGGCGCTACAACGGACCGGGCTACAAGGCAAACAAGTACGACA
The DNA here is from genome assembly GCF_054653055.1 of Megalodesulfovibrio paquesii. Classification (NCBI taxonomy): domain Bacteria; kingdom Pseudomonadati; phylum Thermodesulfobacteriota; class Desulfovibrionia; order Desulfovibrionales; family Desulfovibrionaceae; genus Megalodesulfovibrio; species Megalodesulfovibrio paquesii. The sequence goes on from NZ_BAAIGQ010000008.1 coordinate 436,331, forward strand.
CCAAGCTGGCCGCGGCGTATGCGCGCTGCCGGTCGGCATCCTCCCAGTAACCTTCCACCCACACACGAGGAGCAACGCCATGGCTGATTTCAATGCCGTCAAACCACTGTTCGCATCCAAGACCTTCTGGGGCGGCCTGGTGGCCGTGCTGGCCGGGGCCGCCAGCGTGGCGGGCTATGCCCTGTCGCCCGAGGAGCAGGCCCAGCTGGTGGAGGCCGTGGTGGGCGTGGCCTCGGCCCTGGGCGGCGTGGTGGCCATTGCCGGTCGCATGGTGGCCACCAAGGCCATCAAGTAGGCGGCAGCCCGTGGACTACGCCACCGCCAAGTTTTGGATCGACCTGGCCCAGACGTTGTTTACTGGCGCATTAGGCGTATACATTTACATGGTCAACCGCGAACGGGTCACGAACCAGCGCATCAAGGAGCTGGAAGACACCCTTGAAGCGCGTTTGAACGACCATGCCTCGCGCCTGGCCAAGGTGGAAACCACGTGCTGCACCACGCCCAGCCAGGCCCAGCTGCATACGGAGCTGGGCAAGGTCTATGAGCGCATGAATCGCATCGACAGCACCTTGAACGACCTGGCCGGCGAATCCCGGGCCAACCGCCAACTGCTTACCACCATGCATACCTTCCTCCTGGAGCGCAACGCATGAACACCTACGCCACCACCGTGGAGCAGCGCCGCCGGCTGGACCTGCTGCGCCTGCTGGCCCTGGAGCCCGGCTACCGGCTGAACGCCCCGCTGCTGCAGGCCTGCTGCTGCGAGGCCGGCTTGCCCAGCACCCTGGACCAGGTCGAAGGCTCCCTGGCCTGGCTGGCCGAGGCTGGCCTGGTCAATCGTGAGGCTGTGTCGGGAGTGACCGTGGCCAGCCTGACGCCCCGCGGCCTGGATGTTTCCCGCGGGTTGGCCGAGGCGCCGGGCGTGGCCCGGCCCCTGCCCGGGGAATAGGGGGAATCGCATGCCCCAGCCCTCGACCATCGACCGCCTGCCGCCGGACATCAAGGAACAGCTCCAGGCCCTGCTGCGGGATCCGCGGGTGACGCAGCTGGAGGCCACGGCGCGCATCAACGCCATCCTGGAAGAGGAAGGCCATGCCGAGCGCGTCTCCAAGAGCGCCGTGAACCGCTACGCCCGGAGCATGGCCGTCGTAGGGGAACGGCTGCAGCAAAGCCGCGAGGTGGCGGCCATGTGGATCGGCAAGCTGGGCTCCCAGCCGGCTGGCGAGGTGGGCAACCTCCTCAATGAGGTATTGCGGACCCTGGCCTTTGACTGCGCCCTGGGGCTGGCCGAAGAGGAAGGCGGGGCAACGCCGGCCCTGCTCATGAAGCTGGCCATTGCCGTGGAAAAACTGGAACGGGCGGCCAGCGAGAACGAGAAGCGGGCGGCGCGCATCCTGGAACGCGAACGGGCGCGGGCGGCCGAGGCCCTGCAGCAGGCCGGGCACAAGGCCGGGCTCTCCCCGGACGTCCTGGCCATGATCCGCGAACAGGTCTACGGCCTGTCCGGATAGTCCGGGTAATCCATGCCAGCCCTGGAGCTCTACCCCTACCAGCGACAGTGGATCGGCGACAAAAGCCGGTTCAAGATCGGCATGTTTGCCCGGCAGACGGGCAAGACCTTCACCACCACCCTGGAGATTGTGGATTCCTGCCTGGCCGCCGCTTCCCAGGGTGGCCGGGAGCGTTGGGTCATCCTCTCCCGCGGGGAGCGCCAGGCCAAGGAGGCCATGGACGAAGGCGTCAAGCGCCACGCCCAGGCCTACGGCGCGGCCTTTGATTTCCTGGAATATGACTGGAAGGGCGAGGCCTCGTACAAGGCCCTGGAAGTGACGTTGCCCGGCGGCAGCCGCATCACGGGCCTGCCGGCCAATCCGGACACGGCCCGCGGGTTTTCCGCCTCCTGCTTCCTGGATGAATTTGCCTTTCACCAGGATTCCAAGGCCATTTGGAAGGCCCTCTTCCCGGTCATCTCTGCCGGCCACCGGCTGCGCATCACCTCCACGCCCAACGGCAAGGAGAACAAATTTTACGAGCTGATGACCGGGGAAAGCCGGGTCTGGTCCCGCCATGTGGTGGACATCCACCGCGCCGTGGCCGACGGGCTGCCGCGGGACATAGCCGAGCTCCGGGAAGGTCTGGATGACGAGGACGCCTGGGCGCAAGAATACGAACTCAAGTGGCTGGACGAAGCCTCGGCCTGGTTGTCCTATGACCTGATCAATTCCGTGGAGCATGACGCGGCCGGGGAGCCGGACCACTACCAGGGCGGCCCCTGTTACATCGGCGTGGACATTGGCCGGCGCAAGGACCTGTTCGTCATCTGGGTCCTGGAGCTGGTGGGCGACGTCTTCTGGGCGCGCGAGCTCATCACGCGGCAGCGGGCGACCTTCAAGGAACAGGATGCCCTGCTGGCCGCGTGCTTCGACAAGTACACCGTGGTCCGGTGCTGCATGGACCAGACCGGCATGGGCGAAAAGCCCGTGGAAGACGCCAAGGACGCCCACGGCCAGTACCGCGTGGAAGGCGTGCTCTTTACCGGGCCGGCCAAGCAGCACCTGGCCACCCTGGGCAAGGAAGCCTTTCAGGACCGCCGGCTGCGCATCCCCCAGGGCGACACGGGCCTTCGGCGGGACTTGCATTCCCTCAAGAAAATCCAGGCGCCCCTGGGCGCGCCGCGGTTTCTCTCCCAGGGGGATGCCGATTCCCACGCCGACCGGGCCTGGGCGCTCTTCCTGGCCCTTTATGCCGGCGGCACCGCAGCCGAACGCTTCGCCTACCAAGCCGTGCGCCAGGGGGCGCATGCCTCCAGCGACCAAGCACTTGACGCCGTGCGCCGCCTGGTCAAGGCCGGCGCCGGCTGGTGCCGCGGTAGATTTTGACAAGGAGAATGGGGGACGCCGTCCCCCAAGCCCCCTGCCAGGGGGATGATCCCCCTGGACCCCGCTGAGGGGGCCAGTAGGACAGGGGGGAAATCATTTCCCCCGGCGGGGTGTGGGGCAGCGCCCCACGCAAGGAGCCTCTATGCTGTACGATCATCTGGGCCGGCCGGTGCGGCCGGCGGAACTGACGCGGGAAGTGGCCGCGCCCAGGCTCACGGGCCTGCGCAATCCCTGGCCGGACGCCCTCATCGCCTCGCGCCTGACTCCGGACCGGGTGGCGCGCATCCTCATGGACGCCGGCCAGGGGGATTGCCGGGAGTTTTTGGGCCTGGCCGAAGAGATGGAAGAGCGGGATCTGCACTATGCCGGCGTGCTGGGCACGCGCAAGCTGGCCGTGGCCGGCCTGGCGCGCATGGTGGAGGCGGCCTCGGACGCGCCGCGGGATCAGGAGCTGGCCGACGCCGTGCGGGCATTGGTGGCCACGCCGCAGATGACCTGGCTGGTCATGGACCTGCTGGACGCCCTGGGCAAGGGCTTCGCCGCCGTGGAAATCTGCTGGGAGCGCGGGCCGCGCTGGACGCCGCGGGAGTATAAACGACGCGACCCCAGGTGGTTCATCTTTGACCGGGACAGCGGCGAGGAGCTGCGGCTGCTGGATCCGGAATATCCCGACGGCATGCCCCTGCCGCCGTATCAGTTCGTGGTGCATTATGCGCGGCTCAAGAGCGGCCTGCCCATCCGGGGCGGCCTGGCCCGGCTGTGTCTGGCGTCTTTTCTGTGCAAGTCGTGGACGGTGACGGACTGGATGCGCTTTGCCGAGCTCTTCGGCATGCCCCTGCGCGTGGGCCGCTACGGCCCCTCTGCCAGCGCGGACGACATCGGCACCCTGGTCAGCGCCGTGGCCAACCTGGGCACCGACGCCGCCTGCGTGCTGCCGGACTCCATGCGCATCGAGTTCCAGCAGGCCGGGGCGGTGGCCGGCGGGCAGGAACTCTTTTTGAAGCTCGCCGAATATCTGGACAAGCAGGTCAGCAAGGGCGTGCTGGGCCAGACCATGACCACGGATGACGGGGCCAGCATGGCCCAGGCCAAGATCCACAATGAGGTCCGGCTGGATATCCTGGTCTACGACGCCCTGAACATTGAAGCCACCTTAAACCGGGATTTGATCGAGCCCTTCATCCAGCTCAACTGGGGCAAACAAGACGCCTACCCCCGCCTGACCCTGCCCGTGCCCGAGCCCGAGGACATCGCCGGCCTGGTGGACGCCCTGGCCAAGCTCGTGCCCCTGGGCCTCCGGGTGGAGGCCAGCGTGGTGCGCGACAAGCTCGGCCTGCCGGACCCGCCAAACCTGGAAGACGGCGGGGAGCTGCTGGGAGAGAAGAAGGAAGAGGAGAGAAGGGAGAAGGAAGAAGAGGTCGGGGGAACTGAGTTCCCCCAAGCCCCCTCCACTGGGGCGGGTGGCGATTCCCCAGGGGAATCGTCGCCCGCCCAAGCAGGGGGTCCAGGGGGGATTATTCCCCCTGGTTCTCGCCCTGGTTCTCGGGCGGCCCAGAGCCAGGGGGCAGGTTCCGTGGGGAGTGCCGCGCCCGTGATGACCGATTCCCGGTCCCTGGCCCTGTTGGAAGACATAGAAGCCGAGATGCTGGCGGATGAATGGGAGCCCGTGGCCGCGGAACTGACAGACCCGGTGGTGGCGCTGGCTGAGGCCTGCGACAGCTTTGAGGAGTTTGCCGCCAGGCTGCCGGAGCTGCTGGAGACCCTGGCCCCCACGCAGCTGGCGGCCTCCCTGGCCAAGGCCGCCTTTGCCGCCCGCGGCGCGGGCGATGCGACGGACTAGGGGGCAAGGGAACAGCCATGCCGGACTACACCGACAAGCCGGGGTTCTCCTTTCCAGGCAAGCCGCCCAGGGAGGCGTTGGAATTCTTCCGCAAGAAGGGGCTGCGGGTCTCCTTCAATCATGATGAAGTCTGGGGCGAGGAACACGCCGCAGCCTGGACCGTGGCCAAGGCCACGCGCCTGGAGGTGCTGCAGACCCTGCGCGAGGCCATGGACAAGGCCACGGCCGAAGGCGAGACGATCCGGACTTTTGCCAAGGAGCTGCGGCCGCGGCTCAAGCAACTGGGCTGGTACGGCGAAGGCGTGGAAGTGGTTGATCCCAGAACGGGCGAAGTCAGGAAGGTGCTGGTGGGCCTGGCCCGGCTCAAGCGTATCTATTCGACCAATCTGCGCACGGCCCGTGCCGCCGGGCAGTGGGACCGCATCCAGCGGACCAAGACCAGTCACCCGTATCTGCTCTATCAGCTGGGGCCGAGCCGCGAGCACCGGCCCGAACACCAGGCCTTCAATGGGTTGTTGCTGCCAGCGGATGATCCATTTTGGTCCACGCACTATCCGCCCAATGGCTGGGGCTGCAAATGCTGGGTGCGCCAGGTCTCCAAGGTGGAGCATGGGCGTCTGGCGGGCAAGGGGGACATCCGCCAGCAGGCCCCGGACGTCTCTCCCAGGCCCTGGACCAACCGGCGCACCGGGGAGGTGCTGCAGGTGCACCAGGGCTGTGACCCTGGCTGGGATTACAACGTGGGGAAAACCAGGCGGGACCTGGACGCCGCCCGCCACGCCATGGACGGCCTGGGCCGGGCGCATCCCGGCGACGCCGCGCGGGCCTGGCGGCAGGACCAGGCCCACCTGCTGCCCAGGACCTCCCGGGAATACCGGGCCTGGGCCGAGGGGCTCTCCCTGGGGGACACGGGCCGGCAGTACGGCGGCCGCCGTACCATCGGCGTCATGAGCGAGGCTACCCTGCAGGCGCTGGGAAAACTGGGCGTGCGGCCACAATCCGCGGGCTTGAGCATCGAGGCGCGGGAAGTGCGCCACCTGCTGGCCGAGGCCCGCAAGGGGGCCAAGGCTGTGCCCGCAGGCCATGTGCTCCGGCTGCCGGAGCTGCTGGGCAGGCCCAAGGCGGTGTTGTGGGACGGGGCAGGCCGGCGACCGGCGCTGTTGTACGTCTGGGAAGTGGAGGGCGAAACACGGCTGGCCCGCCTGGCCGTCCGGCTGGATCATGACCTGGGCAAGGGGGCGAAGGCCAATGCCATCCGCAGCGCCGGCATGGTGGACCTGGCCAACCTCAAACAGCCTGGGCTCACAATATTGGAGGGGGAAATTTAAGCAAGGGGTAGCCCTTGGCGGGACGCCAATGCGAGTCAAAGCTCGCCTCCCCCGCATGGAAGCTCGCAAGCAACCACTGGCCCGGCGTTTTTCCAGTCTTCAAGAGCTACCCGATATCGATATATATAGACCCTGGCGCGCGGGTGCGCAAGCCCTTTGTGGCAGTGTTGGCGTTCGCGGCCCATATTTGCCCTGTAACGCCCGCAAGCATCCGGACCACCAGTGATGCCGGGAAGTGACATTGCGGCCGTCAGGCGCGGCGTTAAACGCCTTTTAAACGCTCTTATTGAAGGAGTCAGCGCTCTAGACTTTCTCCCGCCGCCGTGCCACCATTGCAGCGTGCTCTTTTCCCACCCCTTTTGAGGGGGTCCGGGGGAAATCATTTCCCCCGGGAAAGCCGTTTCCCCTCTTCCCCCGCCTTTTCTTCCCCCCTCCCGCCTTGGGCCTGACACGTGTCAGGCCTCTTTTTTTGTCCGCCTCCGGCTAGACCGGGGGGCATGGACACCTTCCGTGCCGCCTTTTCCTATTGCTTCGAGCTGCCGGCCGCGCCCTCTCAGGTTGCGCCCTCTCAGGCCACGGGCCAGCCCGTGCCCGCAGCCCCAGCCGAAATCCAGTTGCTGCCGGCTGGCCCGGAGATCGTGGGCCGGGACGGCCGCCGGTTTGTGCTGCCCTCGGCTCAGGCCGTGGTGGACGCCTTTGCGGCCCGTGGCCGGCCTGCGCCCATCGACCGTGATCATGTGGGCGAGGAGCCCTTGCAGGAAGCCCCGGCGGCCGGCTGGATCACCAGCCTGCGCGTGGCCGACGACGGCACGGTCTGGGGCTCGGTGGACTGGACGCCGCGCGGCGGGCGGCAGGTGGCGGACCGCGAGTACCGCTGGATCAGTCCGGTGCTGCTGCATGACCGGGGCGGCGTGATCCTGGATATCGCGGGCGCGGGCCTGACCAACAATCCCAACCTGCCCCTGCGCGCCTTGAATGCGCGGGGGGCGACATCGCAGGAGGATCCCATGGCCACGCAACAGCAACAGCCGCCGGCTACTGCCCCGGCTCCCGTCCCGTCCGTCTCCCCCGGCTCCCCCGTCTCTCCGGACATCGCCGCCATCACCGCCGTCTTGGGGCTGCCGGCCACGGCCGGGCCGCAGGAGGTGGTGACGGCGATCAACTCCATCAAGGCGTCCGCCATGCCGGACCTGACCCGCTACGTGCCCCGGGCGGACTATGACGCCGCCGCCCAGCGCGCGGCCAATGCCGAGGCAAAGCTTGCGGGCATCGAGCAGCAGGCCAAAGAGGCCGCCATCGAGGCCGCCATTGGCGAGGCCCTCAAGGCTGGCAAGATTGTCCCGGCCACGGCGGACTTTTACCGGGCCAGCTGCCGCCAGGACGGCGGGCTGGAGGCGTTTCGGGCGTTTTGCGCCGTGGCTCCGGCAATCGGGACGCCCAGCGCCGCCACAGGCGCGCCGCCCGAGGGCGCGGCCCCGACCCTGGATGCCCCGGCGCGCGCCGTTTGCGCCGCCCTGGGGATTGCCGAGGCTGATTACGCCAAGGCCCTGCACACCACATCGGCCGAAGGAGGCAAGTAGATGGCTGCCCTGACGGGAGACCGCAATACCCTGCGCCGCGAGCGCAATTTTCTGGAGCTGCCCCTGGCCGCGGGCGCGGTGCTGCATGCCGGCGGCGTGGCCTGTCTGGACGCCACGGGGCATCTGGTCCCCGCGACGTCTGGAGCTGGTGCCCCCGGCCTGGTGGCCGTGGGCCGGGTGGAGGCTGGCGTGAGCAATGCCGGCGGCCTGGCCGGTGATGTGGCGGCCGTGGTCCGGCCCGGACTCTTTTTGCTGGCCTCGGCCACCGCAGCCGACGCCATCACCCAGGCCGAAGTGGGCCGCGTGGTCTATCTGGTGGATGACCAGACCGTGGCCAAGACCGATGGCACGGGGACCCGTGCCCCGGCCGGCGTGGTCTGGGGCCTGGAGCACGGCCAGGTCTGGGTGGAGATCGACCCGTCCCTGTCCGCCACCCTGGCCCTGGCGCTGGCTTAACACAGGAAGAAGGAAGGAACCGTCATGCTCATCAACCGCCAGAATCTCAGCGCCCTGACCACGGGCTTCAAGGTCATCTTTAACAACGCCTTTGCCGGCGCGCCCAGTGACTGGGAGCGCATCGCCATGACCGTGCCCAGCAGCGCGGCCCAGGAAGTCTATCCCTGGCTGGGCAGTATGAGCAGGTTTCGCAAGTGGGTGGGCGACCGCGTGATCCAGAACTTCAAAGAGCACAAGATGACCATCGTCAACGAGCCCTTTGAAAACACCATCGGCGTCAGGCGCACGGATATCGAAGATGATCAGTATGGCGTCTACAATCCGCTGTTCCAGCAGCTGGGCTACGACGCCAAGACCCACCCCGGCGAGCTGGTCTGGGGCCTGCTCAAGCAGGGCTTCGACACGCCTTGCTATGATGGCCAGTATTTCTTCGACACCGACCATCCGGTCATCCTCAAGGACGGCAGCGTGGTCAGCGCCAGCAACTACGGCGGCGGCTCGGGCACGCCCTGGTACCTGTTTGACCTGCGCCGGCCCATCAAGCCCATCATCTTCCAGAAACGCAAGGACTACACCTTCGTGTCCCTGACCAAGGAAGACGACGAGAACGTCTTCATGCGCGCGGAATTTTTCTACGGCGTGGACGCCCGCGTCAACGTCGGCTTCGGGTTGTGGCAGGTGGCCTACGCCAGCCGCCAGCCTCTGACTGCGGAAAACTACGCCGCCGGCCGGGCCGCCATGCAGAACCTGCAGGGGGACATGGAAAAGCCCCTGGGCCTGGCTCCCAACCTGCTGGTGGTGCCGCCTTCCCTGGAGGGCGACGCCCGCGAGGTGTTGCTCAACGAACGCACCGCGGCCGGGGCCACCAACACCTGGCGCAACACGGCCGAACTCATGGTCACGCCCTGGCTGGCCTAGCCCGGAAATCGGAGGAACAACACAATGCCCATTGTCATCATTGCCAAGAAGGACGGCTTCCGCCGCTGCGGCGTGAGCCACAGCGGCCAGCCCACCACCTGGCCCGACGACCGATTCACCCCGGAGGAACTGGCCATCCTGCAAGCCGAGCCCCAATTGGTCGTGCAGGTCGTGCAGGTGGTGCCCGAAACGGAAGCCAAAAAGGCCAAGGGCTAGGCCATGTATTGCACGGCTGCGGACCTGGAGGAGCGCTATGGCGCGGCCGCGGTGCTGCTGCTGGCGGACCGCGACGGGGACGGCCTGGCGGATGCGGGCGTCATCGAACGGGCCATCACTGACGCTGCCGCGGAAGTGGATGGCTGGGTGGCGGCCCGGTACACGCTGCCCCTGGCTAGCCCCTCGCCCGTGCTGGCCCGCTGCGCCTGCGCCATCGCCTGGTACCTGCTGGCGGGCAACCGGGCGGGCGGGCCATACGAGCAGGAACGCAAGGGCTATGAAGACGCCGTGGCGCTGCTCAAGGCTATCAGCAAGGGCGACGTGCGCCTGGGGCCGGAGCCGGAGTCTCCGGCACCGGCCCAGGCCGGCGGCGCGGCCATCTACGCCGGGCCGCCACCCATGTGGAGGCGGCGCGCATGAGCGGCGTTACCTTGCAAATCCACGGCCTGGACAAGCTGCACGCCATGCTGGACCGGTTCGCCGCCAGCATCCAGGGCCGGCGGCCGGAACTCATGGAGGCCATGGGCGCGGAGGTGGAAAGCCAGACCCGGCGGCGCATCCAGGACGAAAAGACCGCCCCGGATGGCGCGGCCTGGCCCGGTTGGTCCCCCCGATACGCCGCCACCCGGCACGGCGGGCAGAGCCTGCTGCAGGCCGAAGGCGGCCTGCTGGACAGCATCCAATCCTTTGCCGACGGGGACGGGGCCGAGGTGGGCTCCAATCTGGTCTATGCCGGCATCCAGCAGTTCGGCGGAGCCGAGGTCGGGTCCAACATCCCGGCCCGGCCGTATCTGGGCGTCTCCGACGCCAACGCCGCGGACCTGGAGCAGGTGGCGCGGGACTGGCTGGCCGATGTGATTGGCCAGGCGGGGGGGCGCTAGATGGACCGCCTGCGCGCCCACCTGGACGCCGTGGCCGCCCACCTGGCGGCTGCGGCCCTGGAAGCCGGGCTGCCCCTCAGGCACTGCGCAGTGCATGCCGGACGGTTTGGGGCGGCGGATGAGATCACCCGCATGGCCCCGCAATGCCCGGCGGTGCTGGTGGCCAGCCTGGGGGTGCGGGAACTGCGGCGCGGCGAGCTGGGCGAGCTGGACGCCGTGGCCGACCTGGCCGCGTACCTGCTGGCCACCGACGCCCCCCGCGCCCCCCGGGCCGAGCAGCTGGCCCGCCTGGTGGAACTGGCCCTGGTGGCCGTGGCGACGCAGGCCTTTTCCCCGCGTGCCTCCTGTGGGGGCCTGGACTATCCGGCCTCCATCCGCGCGGACAACCTGTGGGCCGGCGAGACGCGCGAGCGTGGCCTGGGAGTCTGGGGCGTGGCCTGGCGGCAGCGCATCCGGATCAAGGATCCAGACCTCGCCGAACCGCTGATTACGGATGGGTAACGGCGGATTGACGCCACCGCGAACCCCCAAGCACCCATTCGGCCTGACACGCGTCAGGCCGGGCCAATGGAGGAAACCATGGCAAGAAAGCATCAAGAGGAAACGGCCATGCCTGAACAACTGCTCCCTGAATCTACGCCCCCCGCATCTACGCCGGCAGACTCATCGCCGGCAGACTCTTCACAAGCTGTCGCCGGGCCGGTCGTCCATGTCGGCCCTGTTGTTTATGTGGGGCCGACCCTGGGACGGGATGGCCTGGCGCAGTACCGGGTGTTCAAGGCCGGCCCCTTGCCGCCCGCTGTGCTGGCCCTGGCGGCCCGGTATCCCGAGCTGTCCGGTCTCATGGTGCCCGTGGCCAGGCTGACCCAGGCTCGCGCCGATCTGCGGCGGCCTGGGCACCCCCTGCAGGCAGCCGCCCAGGCCCTGCTGACCGCGTACCGGCAGGCCGGCCGCACTTCTTAAGGAGGCCTCATCATGGCGACTCTTGGCTACAAACATGGGGTATACACCCAGGAAGTGCCCACGGCCGTCCTGCCGGCCCGCAAGGTGGAGGCCGGTATTGCGGTGGTGGTGGGCACGGCCCCGGTGCACCGCGCGGCGGACGGCGTGCACGTCAACGCCCCCAAGCTTTGCTACAGCTACGCCGAAGCCGTGGCGGCCCTGGGCTGGCTGGATGGCCGGCAGACCCGGTACGGCCTCACGGAATACGCTTATGTGACCTTTGCCCTGTACAACGTCGGGCCGGTCATCTTTGTCAACGTCTTTGACCCCGCGGTGCATCGGCAGGTGCTGGACGCGCCCGTGGCCCAGGTCGTTTCCGCCGCCGGCACCCTGCAGCTGGCCCATGACGATCTGATCCCCGGCAGCCTGGTTATCAAAAGCCAGGACGGCGCGACCACATACGCCGCCGGCACGGATTACATGGTGGATGAGGCCACGGGCCTGGTGAGCCTGCTGGAGGGCGGGGCCATCGCCGCCGGGGCCACGGTGTCCGTGGCGGCCTATGCCTGGGCCGACCCGTCCGCCGTGACCGCCCAGGACATCATCGGCGGCATCGACGGGGTGACTGGCGCACGCGAGGGCCTGGAGCTGGTGGAGGCCATCTTCCCCATGTTCCGCCTGGTGCCCGGCTCCATCTGCGCGCCGGGTTACAGCCACCTGCCCGAGGTGGCCGCGGTCATGGCCGCCAAGGCCGGGAGCATCAACGGGCATTTCAAGGCCGTGGCCGTGCTGGACATGGATGCCCAGACCCTGACCCGCTACACCGACGTGCCTGCGGCCAAGGAGCTGGCCTCCCTGGCGGACCCGCAGCAGATTTGCTGCTGGCCCAAGGTGGCCCTGGGCGGCACGGTCTACCATCTGTCCTGCCACCTGGCCGCCACCATGGCCCGTGTGGACGTGGAGCACGGCGACATCCCGTACAAGAGCCCGTCCAACGAGCTTCTGCGCATGGACGCGGCCGTGGCCGGCCCGGCCGGCGCGGAAGAACCGGTCTGGCTGGGGCCGGATCAGGCCAACTACCTGAACGGCCAGGGTATCGTCACGGCGCTGAACTTCACGGGCGGCTGGCGCAGCTGGGGCAACCGCACGGCCTGCTACCCCTTCAGCACCGATCCCAAGGACGCCTTCATTCCTCTC
>NZ_BAAIGQ010000009.1:0-68207 GCF_054653055.1 Megalodesulfovibrio paquesii
CCTGGCGATGACCTGCTTCGACTTTCCGGCCCTGCACGTCACGGTGCGCGAACACCGCCTCCGGCTGGCCGAAATCGTGGGGCTGTTCGAAACCCTGGCCGGGATTCTGGCGCAGGTGCATTCCCTGGGCCTTATCCATCGCGATCTCAACCCCTCGAACATTCTCTTTGACCGCCGCACGGGAGAGGTGGCGCTGGTGGATTTCGGCTCCGCCATCGACATTCCGCTCCAGTCCGCCTCCGGGGTGGAGCCGGATACCGTGGAAGGGACGCTGCCGTACATGTCCCCGGAACAGACGGGCCGCATCAACCGTACCCTTGATTTTCGCACGGATTTCTATTCCTTCGGCGTCACTCTGTACGAGCTGCTCACCGGCCACCGACCCTTTGCCGGCGAGGATGCCGGGGCGATTATTCACAGCCACCTCGCGCTGACCCCGCCGGCACCGGCAGACGTGGATCCGGCCATCCCCCCCACCTTGTCCGCCCTGGTCATGAAGTGCCTGGCCAAGGACGCCGAGGACCGATACCAAAGCGCCCCGGGGCTGGTGGCGGATTTGCACCGCTGCCATGCCGCCCTGGAAACGCACGGGCAGATCCCTGACTTTGCCCTGGGCACGGCGGACGTGTTCGACCGGTTTCTGTTCCCCGAACGCATCGTGGGTCGCAGCCGGGAGCTGCAGCAGCTGCTCGGGCTGTACGAACAGATCAGCACTTCGGCCGCGGCAGTCCCCGGGGGTTCCCGAAGTGCCGTGGTCATGGTGGCCGGCGCTTCCGGGGTGGGCAAAACGTCCCTGGTCCGCGAGTTTGGGCGGGCCGTGGCAGCGCGCGGCGGCGTTGTCGTTTCGGGAAAGTATGATCAGTACAGCCGGGCCGTGCCCTTCTCCGGGCTCATCCAGGCGCTGTCCCAGCTTATCCGGCACATCCTGACCCTTGGGGACGCGGCCATCGCCGCCTGGAAGGCGCGCATCCTAAACGCCGTGGGGCAGAGCGGCCGCGTGTTGTGCGAGGTGATTCCCGAGCTGGAAACCCTGCTTGGCGAGCAGCCGCCCGTGGAAGTCCTGGATCCCGTGGAGGCCCGCACCCGCCTGGGCACGCTCTTCCGTCAGTTTCTGGCTGCCGTGGGCCGCCCGGAACGCCCGCTGGCCATTTTTCTGGATGACCTGCAGTGGATTGACGCCGCCAGCCTCTCCCTGCTGGAACTCATGGGCTCCATGCATGGCCTGGGCGAGGAGCACGCCATCCTGTGTATCGGGGCTTATCGGGACAACGAAGTCTCTGCCTCGCACCCGCTGGCCGTGACCCTGGAGGCCATGCGCAAACGCGAGGCCGTTTCCGGATCCATTGCGGAAGTTGTCGTGCCGCCGCTGGCAGAGGAGGATCTGCGGATCTATCTGGCGGAAATGTTCCACCTTTCAGAGGCGGATATGGCCTCGCTGGCAACGGCGCTGCACCAGAAGACTGCCGGCAATCCGCTGTTTTTCCGCACCCTCCTGACCTCCCTGCATCATGACGGGCACCTGCGCTTCGACGCCGTGGCCCGTCGCTGGACCTGGGACATGGCGGCCCTGGCGGTGATGCCCTATGCCGACAATGTGGTGGACGTGCTGCAGGTCCGCCTGGCTGGGCTGCCTGCGGAAAGCGTGGAGCTGCTGGGCCTGGGGGCCTGCCTGGGCAACCCGTTTTCCCTGGACCTCCTCACCGCCCTGAGCCGCCGCCCCCGGGTGGAGGTGGCCCGTGGGCTGGCCCCCGCGCTGGCCCTGGGCGTGCTGGCCTCCGCCCGCAAGGACGTGGAACTGTACGCGCAGCAGTCGGCGGATCAGCTTGAGGATATTGAATTCAGTTTCTGCCATGACCGTATCCAGCAGGCCGCCTATGCCCTGCTGGACGAAGCCGGCAGGCCGGCCCTGCATCTTGCGGCCGGCCGGTTGCTCCTGCGCCGTCTGACGCCGGAACAGGACGACGCCCGGCTGTTCGATGTCCTGGAGCACCTGCGCAAGGGGGCGGCCCTGCTGCATGCCCGACCGGAACACGAGCAGGAATTCCCGGAAACAGCCGACCCAGGGCCACAGTCGGGCCGGGGTTCACTGCAGGAACGGCTGCATGTCGCCTCCCTGGCCTTGCGGGCCGGACGCCGGGCCAAGCAGGCCACCGCCTTTGCGGACGCGGCGGAATTATTGGATTTTGCCCGGTCCCTGCTCCCGGCGTCCTCCTGGAGCACCCAGTATGCGCTGAGCCTGGAAGTCTTCCTGGAGCTGGCGCAAAGCCTCTACCTGGCCGGCCGGTACGACGAGGCCGAGGCCCGCAGCACGGACATCCTGGCCCATGCCCTGCATGATCGCGACCGGCTGCGTCTTTTCAACATCCAGGCCAAACAATACCATCATCAGGCCCGGTACCCCGAGGCCGTGGCCCTGGAACTCCGGGCCCTGGAGCTGCTGGGCGTGTCCATTCCCGAGGACCCCGCCGCCTTGTTTCCGCTGTTCCTGGCGGAAAAACAGCGCATTCACGAACTGCTGGAGCAACTGGCCGGCGGCGACCCCGCGGCACTGTATCACCGGCCCGAAATCGATGCCCCCAACCATGTGCTGACGCAGGAGATTTTGTTCGATCTCTTTGCGGACTCCTACCTCCTGGGCCGCGGTCTGGTCTGTGCTGTGGTCGCCGCCGTGCAGGCCCGGCTGGCCATGGAGTGCGGGAATTGCCACATGACTTCCGTGGCCTATATCCATTACGCTTGCACCCTGTGCGCCATGGGCCTGAGCGAGGCGGATTACCGCACCGGTCATGCCTTCGGCAGCGTGGCCGTGCGACTGGCAGAGCGGTACGCCGTCCCGGCATTGCAGAATTATGCCTATCACGTCTTTTCCCTGGCCGTGAACCATTGGGCCAACCCCCTGCGCGAAAGCCACGGCTACTGGTTCCAGGCCTCCCGCCTGGCGCTGGCCTCGGGCTCGCCGTATTCGGGGTACGTGTATCTGCAACTGGCCCATGTGCTGCTTGCCGCCGGGGCGTCCCTGGACGAGGTGGAGGCACAGGCTCGGCGGAGCCACGATTTTCTTGTCATGTCCGGCATGGAAGGCATTCTGACCCTCTTGCGGCTCATCGTGCTGCAGCCGGTGCGGCACCTGCGCGGCCAGACGCACGGCATGGGCACCCTGGATTCGGCAGACTCCCCGGATCTCCAGCCCGAAGAAGTGTTTGACACCGAAGCTTTGGCCGAACAGTTCCGCGAGCTGCCGTTCTTCCTGGGATCCTTGCGGTATTCCCAACTGCGGGTGGCCTGCCTGAGCGGCGAGCTGCCTGCCCCGGAAACCCTGCACAGCTGGATTGACGTGGTGGACGCCACCCAGCAGGGGCAGATCATGCTGGCGGACAGCTGGTTCTTCTATGTGCTGTGCCTGCTGGAACAGGCCTGGCAGCGCGGCGCATTGCCCGAGGAAGAGCAGACGGCGCGCATCGAAACCGGGCTGGGCAAGCTGCGGCTCTGGGCGGCCCTGTGCCCGGCCAACTTCCGGCACAAGCTGCTGCTGCTGGAGGCCGAACGGCTGGCAGTCCAGACGGCGGCCATGCGCGAGGCCGAGCCCGCGCTGGCGGCCGCGCTCGACACATACGACCAAGCCATTGATGCCGCACTGGAGGCCGGCTTTATCCAGGATGCCGCCCTGGCAGCGGAAAAGGCCGGCCGGTTCTGGGGCCGCCGGCACAAGCCGCACCTGGCCAAGGCCTACTTTGAACAGGCCCTGGCCTTTTATGCCCGCTGGGGCGCCAGGGGCATGGAACACCGCTTGCGCGAGACATACCAGTCCCTGCTGGCCGTGCTGTCCTTCCACTGCCCCGCCCCGCGGGCCATGGAAGGGGATTTTCTGCTGGAAACCACCTCCTCCACCGATGGCATCGGATCGCAGTCCTTTTCCGAAGGGGTGGATCTGCTCGCCGTCGTCAAGGCCACCCAGGCCGTGTCCCGGCACATGGTTCTGGACGATCTCGGCCGCGAGCTGACGGCCATTGCCACCGAGAATGCCGGCGCCACCAAGGGCGTGCTTATCCTCAACAAGGACGGTGCGTTCCTCGTCTCCAACGTGGTCCGGGCCGGAACCGTGGCCGCCCCGCAATGCGTCTTTCCGGCGGGCCAGCCCATCCACCAGTCCGCAGAAATCTCGCAGGCCGTGGTCAACTATGCCGTGCGTAGCGGCCGGCAAATCATCCTCAACGATATCGCCGGATTGGCCTCCTCCGGGCTGGCTCTGGGTGCAGATGCGAACCTGGCCGCGCTGTTCACCCAATGCCCGTATCTCCTGGAGCACAAGCCGGCCGCCCTATGTTGTCTGCCCATCGTGCTGCAGAAGGAAGTCCGCGGCCTGCTGTACCTGGAAAACGACGCCACCCCCGGCGCGTTTCGCAAGGAGCGGGTGCACATCCTGCACATCCTTGCCGCCCAGGCCGCCATTTCCATGGAGAACGCCAGAATCTATCAGGAACTTGGGGACATGAACCTCAACCTGGAATCCCTTGTGCGCGCCAGGACCCAGGAATTGCAGGAAAAACACGAGGAGCTTAACACCAAGAACCGGGAGCTGTACCGCCTTTCCACCACGGACCAGCTCACCGGCGCGTACAACCGTCGCAGCATTGAGGAACGACTTGGCCGGGAGCTGGAGCGCTGCCGGGAGGGCGGGCATTCCCTGGCCATCATCCTCCTGGACGTGGACCACTTCAAACGCGTCAACGATACCTACGGGCACAACGTGGGCGATGCCGTGCTGGCTCAGGTGGCCGCCACCCTGGCCAACAACGTGCGCAGCACCGACCTCTTCGGCCGCTGGGGCGGGGAGGAGTTTCTGGTGGTGATATCGGAATTCGTGCATAACGCGCTCCCCTTTGCCGAGCGGCTGCGCAAATCCCTGGAAGAGAACCCGCACCCCGTGGCAGGCTGCATGACCGCCAGCATGGGCCTGGCCATATACCGTTCGGGGGAGACGAGTTCACAGCTCGTCAGCCGGGCGGACGCGGCGCTGTACCGCGCCAAGCAACAGGGGCGCAACCGGGTGGAACTGGCCGACTGACCCCACCTGCGCACGTCCACACCGTAACCCAGGACCAAGGAGCTGCCATGAGCAGGCGCATGTTGTTTGTCCTGTCCGGCCACGCCACCATGGGCGGCGGCAAGCCGGCGGGCTGCTATTTTCCCGAACTGGTGCATCCCTTGTACGTCATGCAGGAACGCGGGCTTGCGGTGGACTTCACCACCCCCGGCGAGCAGGGCCCGGCCCTGACGCAGACCGATTTCAACGACCCGGTACAGATCCGGCTGCTCATGGACCGCCAGGCCATGGATCGCATCCTCGCCGCCCCCCTGCCGCAGACCGTGGATGCCGAACAGTACGACGGCATCTTCTTTACCGGCGGCCACGGCGGGCTGTATGACTTCCCGGACAACCCGCACCTCATCGCCATTGCGGAAAACATCTGGGCCCGCGGCGGCGTCGTCTCGGCCATGTGCCATGGCCCGGCCGGGCTGCTCAATCTCAAGGATGCTTCCGGGGAATTCCTGATCCAGGACCAGCCCGTGACCTGCTTCAGCCGCGCGGAAGAAGTGACCTTCGGCGTGCTCCTGGACGCGCCTTATGTGCTGGAGGACAAGCTCCAGGCCCGCGGCGCCCGCTATTGCTGCTATGGCGTCAACCAGGGCTTCATCACCTCCGGACGGGGAGGGCGGCTGCTCACCGGGCAGAACTGGTATTCCTCCCAACTGGTGGCCGAAGCGGTGGCCACTGCCGTGCTCGCCGGGTAATCGTCCAGGCGCCCGAGCGCCCAATCACAGGCCAGGCCGGGGCGTCACTCCCGCAGGGTGATTGTCAGGGAAGGTGCGGTGTTACGCAACTGCGCGAGGAGATCTTCCGCAAACATCACCGGCCCGGCTGCAGCCAGTTCCGCATCGGCGCAGCCCTGGGGGCGGAAGGCCTGCAGGGACCAGCGCAACGGCCCGAAAGCGCCGAGTTCCCCGGCCAGGGCCAGCAGGGCCGCCTCGTCAAGCAGGGCCGGATGCCAGGTGGTGCGGACCTCGAAGGCAACGCCGCTGCGCTGCAGCAGCTCCAGGCTGGCAAAGGCCGGCTCCGCGCTGCCGGGGCGGCCGGTGATGCGGTCGTACAGCGCGCGCGGGGCTTTGATGTCCAGGCCCACCCAGTTGCAACGCGGCAGCAGGGCCGCCAGCGCCTCCGGGAACATGCCCGCGGTGTGCAGCCCAAGGCGAAAGCCCAGGGCCCGGACCTCGGCCATGGCCTGCCGCAAGGCCGGCTGACGGGTCGGCTCGCCACCGGAAAAGACCACCGCATCCAGAATTCCCCGCCGGCTGCCCAGCCAGGCCAAGCACTCGGCCCAGCTGAGGGTGCCGACAGCGCCAGCGCCGGAGGCCAGGCCTGCCGCATGCGTCGGATTTGTCGGCTGATGATTCGGCTGCAGGGCCGCGTTGTGGCAGTAGGGGCAGCGCCAGGGGCAGCCCTGGCAGAAGAGCACCGCCGCCAGTGCGCCAGGGGTGTCCGGGTCGGCGTAATCCAGGGTGGACAGGGGCGCCAGTCCGCCGATGTTCAGGCTGGCCGCTTCATTGAAGGGCTGGCGCTCCTGTCCTGGTGTCGCAGGTTCGATCACAGCGCCGCGGGCTCGGCAAAACAGACGCGCTCGTCATACTCGCCCTGTTTGCCGATGTTGAAGGCCGATTTGGGACGGTAATAGCCCATGACCCGGGTCCAGATCTCGCAGGCCTGTTCCCGGCCTTCGGCGGCGCAGCGCGGGCAGCTGGCGTGCTCGCCGGTCAGGTAGCCGTGCACGTCGCAAATGGAAAAGGTAGGCGTGACGGTAATGTACGGCAGGGCAAAGCGGGAGAGCGCCCGCCGCACCAGGGCCTTGCAAGCCTCCACGCTGGAGACGCGCTCGCCCAGGTACAGGTGCAGCACCGTGCCGCCAGTGTACTTGCGCTGCAGGGTCTCCTGCCGGGCCAGAGCCTCGAAGGGATCGTCCGTAAAGCCCACGGGCAGCTGGGAGGAGTTGGTATAATAGGGCTTTTCCGAAGTGCCCGCCTGGAGGATGCCGGGGAAGCGTTTGCGGTCTTCCTTGGCAAAACGATAGGTGGTGCCTTCGGCCGGGGTGGCTTCCAGGTTGTACAGATGGCCGGTTTCTTCCTGGAATTCGGTCATGCGCTCCCGGACATGATCCAGCAGCCGCACGGCCAGGGCATAGCCGGCTGGGGTGGTGATGTCCTCGGCATCATTGGTGAAGTTGCGGACCATCTCATTGAGGCCGTTGACGCCGATGGTGGAGAAGTGGTTGCGCAGGGAGCCGAGGTAGCGCTTGGTGTATGGGAACAGCCCGGCGTCCATGCGCCGGCTGATCTCCTTGCGTTTGATCTCCAGGCTGGTCTTGGCAATGTCCAGCAGGGCATCCAGGCGGGCGAGCAGGGCGGCTTCGTCCCCACGGTGCATGTAGCCCAGCCGGGCGCAGTTGATGGTCACCACGCCCACGGACCCGGTCTGCTCGGCGCTGCCAAAGAGCCCGTTGCCGCGCTTGAGCAGCTCGCGCAGGTCCAGCTGCAGCCGGCAGCACATGGAACGGACCATGTTCGGTTCCAGATCGGAATTCACGAAGTTCTGGAAATACGGCAGGCCGTATTTGGCTGTCATTTCAAACAAAATATCCACGTTGGGCGATTCCCAGGGGAAATCCTTGGTGATGTTGTACGTGGGGATGGGGAAGGTGAACACGCGGCCCTTGGCGTCCCCGGCGGTCATGACCTCGATGTACGCCCGGTTGATCATGTCCATCTCGTACTGCAACTCGCCGTAGGTAAAAGACATTTCCTCCCCGCCAATCACGGGACGCTGGCCGGCCAGATCCTCGGGGCAGGTCCAGTCGAAGGTCAGGTTGGTGAAGGGCGTCTGCGTGCCCCAGCGCGAGGGGACGTTCAAGTTATAGATAAGCTCCTGGATACACTGGCGAACCTGGTCATACTCCAGGGCGTCCTTGCGGATGAAGGGCGCCATGTAGGTATCAAAGGAGGAAAAGGCCTGCGCGCCGGCCCATTCGTTTTGCAAGGTCCCGAGAAAGTTGACGATTTGCCCAACAGCACTGGAAAGGTGCCGGGGCGGGTTGGCCTCCACCTTGTCCGGCACGCCGTTCAGGCCTTCCTGCAGCAGGGTGCGCAGGGACCAGCCGGCGCAGTAGCCGGCCAGCATGTCCAGGTCGTGGATATGCAGATCGCCTTCGCGGTGGGCCATGCCCACTTCAGGCGGGTACACGTGGCTCAGCCAGTAATTGGCCACCACCTTGCCGGAAACATTGAGGATCAGCCCGCCAAGGGAATAGCCCTGATTGGCATTGGCGGCCACGCGCCAGTCCTGCCGGTCCAGGTATTCATTGACCGAGGCGGCCACGTCCACCACGGTTTTCCGGTCCTGCCGCAGGCGTGCGCGCTGGTCCCGGTAGACGGAATAGGCGCGCATGGTCTGGAAATGATTGGCCGAAATAAGGACCTGTTCCACCACATCCTGAATGCGTTCGATATCCGGAATCTGCCCGGCAAAACGGTGGGAAAGGACCTTGACGGCCTGGGCGGTCAGCAGCCGGGCCTCGGTATCGTCAAACTCGCCCGTGGCCGCGCCGGCCCGGCGGATGGCAAAAAAGATCTTGTCCGCATCAAAGCCCACCACGGCGCCATCGCGCTTGCGAATGCGCGCAGGCACAGCCGCAGCCACACGGGGCGAGGCAGGAGGGGTGACGGATGGAAACAGCGGCTCCAGGGAGCCGTCGGAACTCAGTTCGGCGCAAGGCATCGGTTCCCGCATGGCATACTCCGCGATGCCGCCGCACTGCGCGGCATCGTCATGGAACCGAGGAAAGGAGGGCCTCCGGACGCAAACCAACGCGCCGGATGGCCGGGCCGCCTTCCCTCGAGGCTCCCAGTGGGTGCGTCCGCAAACGGGCGTTGCAGACGGCGCTGGCAGGTTTTCGGACTTGCGAACAAGCCGGCCGCAGGGCCGGGGGCCTACTGTCCGCCGCTTCCCAGGCCCAAAGCCCAGTGCCTATGGCGGGGGTTGTTTTCGCTCACCGCTGCGGGGCAGCCCCGGATTTACACCGGGTTCCCTCTTGCCGCCGTCCCAGAAGGACAGGCGCCAGCACAGCCCTGATATACGTCCGGAGATGCGCTCAAGTCAACTCAGCTCAACAAAATTTGACTTCTGTCAACGGATCCCAACAGATGTCACGCTTGACCAACTGAAATTTGACTGGCTCCCTCCTTGTGATAGGATGATCCGGCAGCGAGCCTCCGCGCGATCCCCGCGCCAGCCTTGGATAAACGGGAGGAGCAACACATGCAGCCACACATGAAGCTTCCACACCATGGCCGGGGCATGCGGACAATCCTGATGGAATTTTTCACCAAACACATTGGACTTGTTGCGTTTATTTTTTTGCTTGCCACGGGCGGGCCGGCGGCCGCGGCGGCCGGACAGGACTGCTACCGCAACAGCCGCTTTGGCTACGAGCTGTGCCTTCCGGCCGGGGCGCTCACTGCCCGGCCCGAGGCGGACAACGGCGACGGCCGCCGCTTTCTTGCACCGGATGGGGGCATCGAACTGCTGGTCTGGGCCGCGCACAACGCCCTGGACGAGACCCTGCCCCAGGCCTATGCCCAGGCCCGGCAGGAGGACGGCCTGCAGGTGACCTATCACACCACCAAAAAGGATTGGTTCGTGGTGTCCGGGTATCTGAACGGCCGGATTCTCTACCAAAAGACCTGGTTGCGGCAGGACGTCTTCTATTCCATTCGCCTTGTGTACGACGCCGCCCGCAAGGCCGAGGTGGATCCCCTGCTACAGCGGGCGCTGGAGGGCTTTCATTTCTAGGGTGATGTCCGGGCGCGATCTTGCGGCTATTGAGGCGGCGGGGCAACGCCGGCCCTGGCAAAAATCTCGGCAGCAGGCAAGCCGTCCGGCAGCGGCTGCGTGGCGTTGGGCAGGCGGAAGAAGACCACCTCGCCATCGGCGCGGACCACTGCGGGCGGCGCTCCCGTCAGATCCTCCAGAGAGGTCACCAGAGCGGTGGCGTTGTCCGCGTAGCCCCGGCGGTCCACATACACCCCGGCAAACCCCAGACGCTGCAGCACCTCCAGCTGACGCGGCAGAGGCTCCCGGGCCAGGGCGCGGTAAAAGAGGTCGCCTTCGCGGCCCCGGATGCCGGCGTAGCTCCAGCGCAGGGTGCTCGAGTGCAGATATCCCGCCGCTAGGTCATAGGTTTCCAGCCGTTCCAAGGAAGGCTGCTCCGGAAATGGCATGTACGGCAGCTGATACACCGCGCTGCCCGGCGGCAGCTGGGCTTCAATGGATTGGATAAAGGCCTGCTCCTGCCGAAAAGCCTGGGCGGTCGCATTGATCTGGCCTGCAAAGGAGGGAAGGGTCTGATCCCACAGCCCGACGCGAAGCAGCAGCACCGCCAGCAAGGCCATGACCAGCCGGGCCCGCAGCGGGGAAAGCCAGCGTTCGCAGGCCAGCTGCAGCACCAGCAGCAGCGTGAACAACGCCCCAAAGGCCATGAAAATACTGATGCGGTTCCAGCTGCGCAACATGGGTGAGACAAAGGCCGAGAACATCGCCCCCAGGCCGCCGACTGTCCCGAACAGGAACAGGACCAGACCAAACACGCTCATGAGCCGCAGCCGGCGTTCCAGTGCGCCGCCTGCAGCGATGACAAGCAGATGCCAGAGGGACAACAGGAACCCTGCCGCACCCACAAGGCCCAGGGTGGCAGAGGTGTTCTCGTTGATCAGCGGCCGGGTTATGTTGTATGCTTTATTGTAATAGTTGAAAAAAAACAGCCGGTGATTCTCGCGCGGCAGCAGCAGCTGCATCATCTTGAAGCCCAGATACTCGGATTCCGCCGCATGCCGGGCCGCCACTTCCGGGTTGGGGCCGTGGAGCAGGTGATACCAGATTGAGGGCGCGACATTGAGAAACACCCCGCCGGCCACGGCGGCGCAGTACAGGCCGGCCCGGACCAGGGGTGCGGCGCGGCCGGTCTGAACCCAGCCCGCAATGCCCCCCACGGCCAGCAGGATGACCCCGAAAAAGGCGTAATACACGCCGAACGAGGCCGCGGCGACCAGCACCGCCAGCAGGGGCCAGCCCGGGCCGGCCCGCCACCGCCAGCGCCGGCCCTCGTCCCCGGCAGCGCTGGCTACCACGGCGGCATAAAAGAAGATCGGCGCCACAAAATACCAGGTCAGAAAAATATGCCCCAGCCGCTGGGCATGGTAGGTCGCCATGGCATAAAGCACGGCCAGGGCCAGACTCAGGGCCTGCCGCAAGCCCAGCAGGCGGGCCACCAGATAGGCCGCCAGAAAGACCGCCGGGTAGCTCAGCAGGTAATACAGGTTCATGGCGCCGTACCAGGTGCCGGTGCACCAGCCCAGGGCCTTGATGATCAGCAGATTGCCGCTGTCCGAGCCGGGGTAGTCGAAGAAGGCGGATCCAAAGGGATAACCGCTGCGTGGATTCTCGAAAATCCATCCTTCCATGGCCCGCTGGGAGAGCCAGGCGTGGCTCAGGCCGTCGCCGGTGTACACGTATGGGAAGCTCAGTTCCGGCACAAACATGGCGGACTTGCCGCTGGTGAACATGCCGGCCATGACGAACACAGCCAGGCTGCCGATAAGCAGCGCCCACCAGTCCTGACGCAGGCAGGCGCGCAGGGATTCCGACCCCATGCGCCAGGGCACGCCGCTCCCGGGGCCGGAAGCGCCGGCGGTATCACCGTGATCATGGGGTGTCGCAGAACGGCGCATGCTCTCTCCAAAGCCGGGCGAAGGCCAGGCGCACAGGGGTCAAAAAGGGCGGAAATGGCCAGGGGCGCGGCGGGCAGGCTCAGCTTCGGGAAGCATCCGGCTGCAGCGTCCCGAACTCGGCCATGAACGCGTCGAAACTGCGGACATAATCCGCCGGATCATACGGCAGGGAGGCGTACACGGCCAGGATGGCATCTGCCGAAAAATTGTACTGCGTACCCCAGACGCCGGGGCGCATGTGCAGGCCCCAGTCCGGCGCGTCCAGGCAGACTTCCGCAGAGCTGGCGCCATCGTTGACCACCACATGCACCGTGCCAGAAATGGCGATCAGGAATTGCTCGCAGGCCCGGTGCGCGTGCTCGCCGCGGACCTTGTCGTTGGGCACGTTGTGTACGAAAAACTGCCGCACCGGCACAAAGGGCAGCTCCTTGCCGAACTCCACGGTCATGAGTCCGCCGCGCAGATCCTTGAATACCGGCAGCGGGCACAGGCTGCAGCCGCCCACGCCCAGCGCCACGGGCTCGCGGGGGGCGCTGGTGGCAGGGCTGTCCGGCAGCCTGTGCAGGGGCAGGGAACTCTTACGCTCCTCGCCGGGACCGCCAGAAGCGTAGCCCATGATCCGGGCCGGATTGCCATAGACGATGGCATTGGGGGGGACGCTGCGGGTCACCACGCTGCCCGCGCCGATAAAGGCGTTGCGGCCGATGGTCAGCCCGGGCAGGATGGTGGCGTTTGCGCCGATGGACGCCCCGGCCTCCACCACGGTGGGCAGAAAGGCCTGCGGCCGCATGCGGGAGCGGGGCCGTTTGTCATTGGTAAAGGTGACATTCGGGCCGACAAAGACGTCATCCCCCAGGCGCACCCCGTCCCAGAGCTGCACGCCGCATTTGATGGTCACCCGGTCGCCAACCTGCACGTCATTTTCAAGAAAGACATGGTCACAAAGGTTGCAATCCGCCCCGACCACGGCGCCGGGCAGCACATGGGCAAAGGCCCAGACCCGGGTGCGGGGGCCAATGGCCTGGCTTTCGCACAGGGCCTGCGGATGGATAAAGGGCGCGTCACTCACGGGAGGCTCCTTGCTGCCCGGACTCTGCCTGAGGATGCACAAGGTGCAACGCCGTGAGCGAGAGCGGGCGTCGCTTGGTGTTCTCGAAGGCCCGCCAGAGATAGCAGCCTATGAGCCCCTGTGTCAGCAGGATGCTGAACCCGAGAAACAGCAGGGTGAACATGATGGCCAGATAGCCGGGCACATGGATGAGGCCGAGCAGCCAGGCCACAAGCTCCACAAGACCCAGCAGCACCGTGAACACCAGCCCGGCCAGCCCCACGCCCAGGGCCACGCGGATGGGCAGATCGGAAAAGGAAAAGATGCTGTCCAGCATGTACGTCAGGCGTTTCTTCAGCTTCCAGGCGCTCTTGCCATGCTGCCGGGCCTGGCGGGCATAGGGCACGAACACCCGTCTGTACCCCACCCAGAACAGCTGCGCCACCAGGGAGCTGTTGTTCTCCTGAAGCTGCAACAGCGCATCGCGCACCACGGTGTTGCAGCCGAAGATATCCACTCCGCCGGGGGGCATGTCCGGCAGCACAAAACGCCGGTACAGTGTCCAGAAGGTGTTGGAAAGCAGCGCGCTCCATCGGGAATCCTGGCGGCCGGTCCGCTGGCCACAGACGAGATCCACCGTGCCCGAGTCCAGCAGGGCGAAGAACTGGAGGATCAGTTCCGGCGGTTCCTGCAGATCCGCAGCCATGACGGCCATGCTCCTGCCCCTGGCGGCCTCCAGCCCGCGACGGATGGCCGTGAATGCGCCAAAATTGCGGGAAAGAGCAATGAGTTGAGCCGCATAGGGCAGCTGCGGCAGCTGCGCCTGCAAAAGCTCCAGGGACTTGTCCGGAGAGCCGTCCACCACAAAAACCACTTCCATGGCCGGGACGGCAGCCGCCAGATCCGCCAGCGCCGCCAGCAGCGAAGGGATATTGGCCTCGTTGCCGTAGACGGGAATCACCAACGAATGCAACACCGCGTCCCCGGCTCCGGAGAGCGGGGCGGCGCTATTGCCGGAGGAATCGGGCAAGGACATCGCAGACATGGTCCACCTCTTGCGCGGTCATTTCCGCGTAGCAGGGCAGCGTCAGAATCTCCGCCAGGGCGCGGCGGCTTTCGGACAGATCGTGCACCACCATGGGCAGGCCCTGCTGGCTGGCCTGATCGGGATCCAGCCGGGGATACATCACCGCCGAGGCCACGCCCGCCTCAGCCAGAAACGCCTGCAGCGCATCGCGCCGCGGATGGCGGCACACGGCCAGATGCCCGACAAAGCCCGCCGTGGCCGGGCCCACAAAAGGCAGGGCCGGGGAGACCGCGGCGTACCGCTGCACAATGGCCCGGCGTGCGGCGTTCCAGGCGTCCACATACGGCAGCTTGACCCGCAACACCGCAGCCTGCACGGCGTCCAGTCGGCTGTTGCGGCCCATGGGGGTCACGGAATCATAACGCGTCTGCCAGCCGTACTGGGCCAGGCGCTGCAGACGCAGGCGTAGGTGTTCGTGCCGCGTGCCCACAAAGCCGCCATCGCCCATGGCCCCAAGGTTTTTGGTGGGGTAAAAGCTGAAGCAGGCCAGATCGCCCATGGACCCGCAGCGCGCGCCATCGTGCAAGGCGCCGTGGGCCTGGGCGCAGTCTTCCACAATGGCCACGTCCTGACGGCCCATGGCATCGAGCCCGGCGCGCAGGGCCGGCACATCCAGGGGGATGCCATACAGATGCGTGGCCACCACGGCGCGGGTGCGCGGGGTCACGGCGGCCAGGGCCGCGGGGATGTGCATCACCAGTTCGGGCGTCACATCCACATACACCGGCGTGAGCCCGGCAAGCCGACAGGCCGTGGTGGTGTACCCGCCGGCGTTGGCCACGGTGACGACCTCCGCCGCGGCGCCAGACGAAGACGCGGCCGTGCCGGGTTGATCCTCCAGACAGCGCAAGGCCAGCTCCAGGGCGTCCGTGCCATTGGCCACGCACACCCCGCCGGGCAGATCGCACCAGGCGGCAAACTCCCTGGTAAAGGTGTCCACCTCTTCGCCGCCGATCCACCAGCCGCTTTCCAGAACACGCAGGACGGCGGCGTCCAGCGCCTGCTTGTGCGCCCGGTACTGACGGCCGGGCTCGTTCATGGCGAGTTTCATGGCATCCTTAAGAGTGGATAAGAGACCCCGTTCCGGGGAAAAAGGTGACAAGGTGCTCAGAAGCAAGCAGATTGGCGCGCTGCCGCACCGCTCCAGGGGCGCCCCCCACCCCGTGGCTGCGCAATCGTTAATGCGTCTTTACAAATCATCGACAAGGCATGCAAGTAGGGAAAGCACCGGGGGTGATGTAAGAATAGCACCTTTGATATCAACTGACAGACCGTCAAAAATAAATATTCTGCGCTCTAAGTTGACAGGATGGGTGGGGCAGGGGTGGTGTTAATTTAGGGTACATGCATATTTGTCACTAAGATGCCCGCCATGTGGCCGAATCAAGTCGAGCGCCCTGGTGATGGGGGCACGGCGCAGAAGAAGCCTTGACCTTTTTACGACTGTTCCACTATGGATAAGATAATTTGGCGATTCAACCAAGTATATTTCTAAAAAAACGAGCCTGGAGGCCGCCATGGCTGCACAAAAATCCCTGTCCTTCCTGGATCGCTTCCTGACCCTGTGGATCTTCCTGGCCATGGCCCTGGGGGTGGGGGCGGGGTGGCTGATGCCGTGGATCAAGGACGTCATCAACTTCTTTTCCATCGGCACCACGAACATTCCCATCGCCATCGGGCTCATTGTCATGATGTATCCGCCCCTGGCCAAGGTGCGGTATGAAGAGCTGCCGCGAGTCTTCAAAGATGTGCGGGTATTGGGATTGTCCCTCGTCCAGAACTGGATCGTCGGGCCAGTCCTGATGTTCCTGCTGGCCATCCTGTTTTTGTCCGGCCATCACGAATACATGGTGGGGCTGATCCTCATTGGACTGGCGCGTTGCATTGCCATGGTCATCGTCTGGAACGATCTGGCCGAGGGGGACTGCGACTATTGCGCCGGGCTGGTGGCCTTCAACTCCATCTTTCAGGTGCTGTTCTTTTCCGCGTATGCCTGGTTCTTCATCACCGTGCTGCCGGGCGCCATTGGGTTGAAAGGCGAGCTGGTGGACATTTCCATGGGCCAGGTGGCCACTTCGGTGTTCATCTATCTGGGCATCCCCTTCATCGCCGGGGTTGTCACGCGCATCTGGGGCCTGAAAAAGCGCGGCAAGGACTGGTACGAGCAGGAGTTCATTCCGCGCATCAGCCCCTTCACCCTCATTTTCCTGTTGTTTACCATTGTGGTCATGTTCTCTTTCAAGGGCGACAAGATCGTGGAGCTGCCCTTTGACGTGCTGCGCATCGCCATTCCGCTGTGTGTGTATTTTGTGGTGATGTTCCTGGCGTCCTTCTGGATGTCCTGGAAGGTGGGCGCGAACTATGAGCAGGCCACCACGCTTTCCTTCACCGCAGCCTCCAATAACTTCGAGTTGGCCATCGCCGTGGCCATTGCCGTGTTTGGCATCGACTCCGGGGTGGCCTTCGCCGCGGTCATCGGGCCGCTGGTGGAGGTGCCGGTGCTGATCTCCCTGGTGCACGTGGCCTTTTATATCCGCCGGAAATACTTCCCCAACGCCGTCCAGACCCCGATCGGCGTGTGCCACGTGCGTTGCGAGGCGGGGAAGTAGAAAGGAGTGGGAAAAGACATGAAGGCGGGGGAACTGAGTTCCCCCGCGCCCCCTCCAGTGGGGGAAAGGAGGAGATGGTGAAGAAGACGAGGATATTGTTTCTGTGCACCGGAAATTCCTGCCGCAGCCAGATGGCCGAGGGCTGGGCCAGGGCCTTGAAGGGCGAGGCGCTGGACGTCGCCTCCGCCGGCATCGTCCGGCATGGCCTGAATCCCCGGGCCGTGCAGGCCATGGCCGAGGCCGGGGTGGACATTTCCTGGCAGACTTCCAAGACCATCGACGACCTGCCGAGTCTGGACTTCGACTGGATCATCACCCTCTGCGGCCACGCCAATGAGAGCTGCCCCATGGTCTTTGGCCCGGCCAAACGGCTGCATGTGGGATTTGACGACCCACCCGCCCTGGCCGCCAAGAGTGAAAAGGACGCTGTCACCGAAGCGGAAGCCATGGCCCCCTACCGCCGGGTACGTGACGAAATCCGGGCGTTTGTGGAAGGGCTCCCTGCTTCCCTGGACGGGCCGCAAGCGGACTGAAGCGTCGTTCTCCTTTTTTATTGACGGGAATATGAAGCGCGGGTAGATTCTGTCCTTGGCGATTTTGCCAAATAGCGTGCGAGATACACCCCTGCCGTACGCGCGGCTTTTTTTTGACTCAGTACTTGGCCGGTTCGCCAAATGTAGAACTCAGGAGTCCCCATGTTCTGGAAGCATGAATGGAAGGCCCTGGCGGGCATTGCCGCCGTGTTCTTGGCCTGCTTCTATCTGCCGGTGGGCACGCCGCGGTTTGATGGCGCGCTGCTGGAGGCCTTGCAGCTGGTCAAATGGTACGCCCAGGAGCACGTGCTGCTGTGCCTGGTGCCGGCGTTTTTCATCGCCGGGGCCATCGGGGTGTTTGTCAGTCAGGCCGCGGTGATGAAGTATCTCGGCCCCACGGCCAACAAGGTCTGCGCCTACGGCGTGGCCGCCTGTTCCGGCACGGTGCTGGCCGTGTGTTCCTGCACCATTCTGCCATTGTTTGCCGGCATTTACCGCATGGGCGCGGGCCTGGGGCCGGCCTCGGCGTTTTTGTATTCCGGCCCGGCCATCAACATCCTGGCTATCATCCTCACGGCGCGCATTCTGGGTCCGCAGCTGGGTCTGGCCCGGGCCGCGGGGGCGGTGGTCTTCAGTGTGCTCATCGGCCTGGCCATGCACCTGATCTACCGCAGGGAAGAGTGTGAAAAGGTGGCCCAGATGGCGGCCATGCCCGTGCCCGAGACGCGGCCCCTGTGGCAGACGGTCCTGTATTTCGCCAGCATGATCGGCGTGTTGGTCTTCGCCAACTGGGGCAAGCCGGCGGAAGCCGAGGGCCTGTGGGCGACCATTCACGGGGCCAAGTGGGCCATCACCGCGGCCTGCGCCCTGGGCTTTGCGGCCACGCTGGTGGCCTGGTTCGGGGCCAGGGTCTGGCAGGTGGCCGCCGCGGCCGCGCCTGCCATCGTCCTGGGGATTGCCCTGCCCGGTGAGCCGCAACTGGCCTTTGTGGCCGGGGTGGTGGGCTTGTCCGTCCTGGCCAGCACCCGTCCGGAAGACGACGAGTTGCGGGACTGGTTCGGCCAGAGCTGGGGATTCGCCAAACAGATCATGCCCTTGCTGCTGTACGGCGTGCTCGTTGCCGGCCTGCTCCTGGGCCGGCCGGGCCACGAGGGCCTGATTCCCTCGGACTGGGTGGCCCAGGCCGTGGGCGGCAACTCCCTGCGGGCCAACTTCATCGCCTCCTTTGCCGGCGCGTTCATGTATTTCGCCACGTTGACGGAAGTGCCCATCCTCCAGGGGCTCATCGGCAGCGGCATGGGCCAGGGGCCGGCCCTGGCGCTCCTGCTGGCCGGCCCGGCCCTGAGCCTGCCCAGCATGCTGGTGATTCGCAGCGTCATGGGCACGCAAAAAACGGCCGTGTTCGTCTTGCTGGTCATCGTCATGGCCACGGTGAGCGGCCTGTTGTATGGATATATCGTCAACTAATCCGAGGTTATCATGAAACAGATCAAGGTGTTGGGCCCTGGCTGCCCCAAGTGCGAGAAGTTGAAGAAGGACGTGGAAGCCGCCGCCGCCGAGCTGGGCATCCAGTACGAACTGGAAAAGGTCAGCGAGCTGCAGCAGATCATGCAGTACGGCGTCATGGTCACCCCTGCCCTGGTGGTGGACGGCGAAGTCAAGGTGGTGGGCAAGGTTCCTTCCATGACCGAGCTGAAGAAGTTCCTTTCCTCATAACATACAAGGAGAATCACGTGACGGCCCAAGCCTCTTCCCCCTGCGGCTGCGCCTGCAGCGCCGGGCCCAAACTGGTGTTTGCCTGCTCCGGCGCGGCCGATGTAGGCGCCCTGCCGATCAGGCCGCCCGGCTCATGACCCGCGAAGGCACGGGCAAGATGTTCTGCCTGGCAGGCGTGGGCGGTCGGGTGTCCGGCATCCTGAAAACCACCGAAGCCGCGGCAGAGATCCTCGCCATCGACGGCTGCCCCCTCAACTGCGTGCAAAAGACCCTCCAGGAGGCCGGCTTCACCGCCTTCAAGCACATGCAACTGACGGAAATGGGCTTCAAAAAGGGCGAAACGCCCGTGGAAGACGCCGCCATCCGCCGCGTGGCCGATGCCGCAGCAGCCTTGTTGGGGACCCAGGCATGATCCGCCGCGCCGGCTGGTGTGTTGCCTGGCTGCTGCTGATGGCGTCCCTGGCCTTTGCCCAGGCGCCGCAGGTGCCCACGCCGGGCATGGTAACCATGGTGGATCTCGGGGCCAAAAAATGCATCCCCTGCAAGATGATGGCCCCCATCCTTGAGGCGTTGGAAAAGGAGTATGACGGCCGTGCGGCCATTGTCTTCATCGACGTCTGGGAGAACCCCAACGAGGCCGACAAGTTTGACCTGCGCTCCATCCCCACGCAGATCTTCTATGATGCCGAGGGCAGGGAACGCTGGCGGCACATCGGCTTTCTGGAAAAGGCTTTCATCGAAGCCAAGCTCAAGGAACTGGGCGTGCAGTGATGTTTGACCAGCTGTTTCTGACCATCCACCAATGGATCACCGGCAGCGGCGAATCGGCGGTGCTTGTCGGCGCGGCCGGGTCGTTCCTGTGGGGTGTGGTCAGCGTGCTCTTCAGCCCCTGCCATCTGGCCTCCATCCCCCTCATTGTGGCCTATGTGGGCGGGCAGGAACAGGCCGTGGAGGGCCGGCAGGCGGCGTGGTACGCCGGACTGTTCACCGTGGGCCTGTTCCTGACCATCGCCGCCGTGGGCGTGGTCGGGGCCATGCTGGGGCGGATGATGGGGGATGTGGGGCCGTACTGGACCATTCTTGTCGGGGCCATCCTGCTTTGGGTGGCCGCGGACATGCTGGGCGTGGCCGGGTGCTCCATGGCCAGCGGCATGGGCGGGCTGACCTCCCGCTTCAAGCTGCGCGGGGCCGGCGGGGCCTTTCTGCTGGGATTGGCCTACGGCATTCTTTCGGGATCGTGCACCTTTGGCTTTATCGCGCCCATCCTGGCCATCATCACCGTGCAGGAACAGCTGGCCACGGGGCTTGTGTACATCCTGCTCTTTGGCGTGGGGCATGCCATCCCCATCGCCATTGCCGGCAGCTCCACGGCCATGGTCAAGCGCCTGCTCTCCAGCGGTCCTGGCAGCAGGGCGGTCTGGTCTTCCGCCGCGGGGCCGGCGTGCTCATCGGCCTGCTGGGATTGTATTTTGTGGCGCAACCGTTTGTGACCACATAAGTTCAAACTGAACTCAGGCGGCCCTGCGGGTACTTCTTGCGGGTTCAGAACGACGGGGGCAGTGCTTCGCCATCCTGTTTTCCCCGCAGTTTTTGGCGGGCATTGACAGGGGCAATCGCATCATCCTCAATCCTGCCGGCACAGACATACTGGCGGCCGCAGGTTAGCCCCGGGCGCGGCCAAGGAATCGCGCAGCGACCATGGTGACGTCGTCTTCCAGGGGCATGCCCCGGGTGTGCTGCAGCAGGGCCGATTCCAGGGCCTCGACTATGCCCTGGGCTCCGTGCGGGGCTCCGCTGCGCAGGGCCGCTTCCATGCGCTCCCAGCCGAACATGGTTCCATGACCATGGCCGTCCAGAGCTTCCCGCAGCCCGTCCGAGGACAGGCAAATACAGTCTCCCGGTTCCAGGGGCAGGGCGGATTCCTCAAATTCCGCCGAGAGTTCCGCCCCGAGCACCATGCCCTTGCCGCCGAGGCGGATAATCTCTCCCGTGGCAGCCCGCCAGAGCAGGCCGGGATCCTGGCCGGCCCGCACCCAGCGCAACTCTTCCTTTGCAACATCCAGACAGCAGAGCATAAAGGTCATGAAGCGGCCGGAGTCCCAGAGATCCTCACACAGCAACACATTGAGATCAGAAACTATTTCCAAGATGCTCCCCGGACGGGTGGCCCGCATGCGCACCATGCCGCGCACCGAAGCCATCAGCAGCGCCGCCTCCACGCCATGCCCGGACACGTCGCCGAGGGCCAGTTGCAGTCGATCATCCGCACCATAGGGAATGATATAATCGTAGTAATCACCGCCCACGGCATGGGAGGGGAGGCAGCGCCCCGCAAGCTCAAGGCCCGGCATCTCCGGGGGGGTCTTGGGAAGCAGCAGCGCTTGCACCTCCCGGGCCATGTTCAGGGGGCGTTCCTCCTCGGTCATGTCCGTCACAAAAACGAAGTGCCCGGCCGGCTTGCCGTCATGGTCCCGCAGTCTGGTCCCGTGGATCATCACCGGCACGGAGGTGCCATCCGGCCTGATGATCACGGCGCGGAAATGGCGTTGGTCCTGGCGAATAAAGGTCCGCCTGCGCACGGCCAGCATGGCCTGGGTGGCCTTGTCGAAAAAGCTCCAGGGATGCCGCCCCACAAGCTGGGACTTGGAACGGCCCATGAGGGTCACGAGCGCGTCGTTCACCTGGGTGATTTTCAGGGCCTCGTCCATAAGGAAAAAGCCCTCTCCCGCCAGCTCGATAATACGGCGGCATTCCGCCAGCCGTTCTTCGGGGGAAACACCGGGGCAGATCGGGCTGAACGTGTGGCCTTGGGGTCGTTCCTCGTCGTGCATCATGACATCCCATACAACAATGGCACCGCAGGTTGCACGGTATCACACCCGTCCCCGGCCGGCCGGCTTGCTGTTCCACAGGGTTTTGTTGCTTCCACAAGATAAGTCCCTGCGTAAAAGACGCAACCCTGCTCGCCAGCAGGACGGCCAGGGGGCCGCAGGAACTCTGCCTTATGCTGCATCCACAGGGTTTGGCGGATCATGCTCCCTGAAAAAGGGCAGGCGAAAACAACACTGAGCTTCAGGGATATTCCACTACTCGCAATTATCCATTTAGTGAGACGCCTGTCAACTTGTTGGCCGTGCAGCAGCCGGTACAGGCCCTGGCGCTTTGCCCGGTGGCCTGCGCGTTGTGCAGTGCGCCCAATGTGGCGGCGACTTCTGCTGGACATACCTCCCAGGCTGTGCTTTTCTTTTCAGGCTGTTGGAAGCTCACGCCAACGAGCAGGCAGGAGGTGCGCAGGTGAAGCTGTCTGTGGTGATTCCCTGCTACAACGAATGTGCCACCATTGAAAAAGTGCTGGATGCCGTTGCGGCGTCGCCGTATCCGGACAAGGAAATCATCGTGGTGGATGACTGCTCCACCGATGGCACCCGGGAACTGTTGCGGCACCACCTCGCGAGCAAGGCGCAGCGGGTGCTGTTTCATGATCATAACCAAGGCAAAGGCGCGGCCCTGCGTACCGGGTTTGCCGCCGCCACCGGGGAGATAGTGATCGTCCAGGATGCCGACCTGGAATATGACCCCAACGAATATCCGCTGTTGCTAGCGCCTATTCTGGAAGGCCGGGCGGATGTGGTCTACGGCTCTCGGTTCATGGGCGCCGGCCCGCACCGGGTGCTGTATTTCTGGCACCGCGTGGGCAATGGCATCCTGACTTTTTGTTCCAACATGTTCACCAATCTCAACCTCACGGACATGGAGACCTGCTTCAAGGCGTTTCGGCGGGAGCTGTTGCAAGCCATCACCATCGAGGAAGACCGCTTCGGCTTTGAACCGGAAATCACGGCCAAGATTTCGCGCCGGATTAACGGGCGCCTGCCCCGGGTGTATGAGGTGGGCATCTCATACTACGGCCGAACCTACGACGAAGGCAAAAAGATCGGCTGGCGTGATGGCGTTCGTGCCATCTACTGCATCCTCAAATACAATTTGCGGCAATGAAACGCGATAACTCCGGCCAGTCATGGCCATTTTTTTCCTGGTGCGCTCCCTGGCAGGTTCTGTGCCTGGGGTTGGGCGCAGGGTGCGCCGTGGCTGCGGCGTCGGTGTCAGATTTGGCGGATTTTGATTTGTGGGGCTACATGGCGTTTGGCCGGCTCTTTTGGACGGCTCCCGGCTTTCCGCGCACCGACCCCTTTTCCTATCTCCCTACGCGGGAACTGTGGATTTATCACGAATGGCTCACCGGCGTACTGCTGTACCCCCTGTATGCCCAGTGGGGCGGTCCGGCCTTGCAACTGCTGAAATATCTGATTATCGGCAGCATGGTATATGCCGTGTACCGCGGGGCACGAATCCGCGGGGCCTCGCCTTGTAGCGTGTTGCTGCTGATGGTGTTGTGGAGTCCTTTCATCGCGTTCGGCTTTAGCCCCATTCGGGCTCAGGCCTTCACGTATCTGTTTTTCGCCATCACCCTGCTACTGCTGGAATGGTGTCGGCTGCGAAACAGCATGCGACCGCTCTGGATGCTCACGCCCCTCATGCTGGTGTGGGCCAACCTGCACGGCGGTTTTTTGTCCGGGCTGGCCATGCCGGGAATCTACTGCTGCGCGGCCCTGCTCCAGCGCAGGAGCGCATGGCCCTACGCGCTTGCCGGCGCTGCGGCCGGTCTGGTTACGCTGTGCAATCCCTATGGCCTTGCATACTGGCATGAAATGCTCGATGCCGTGACCTTGCCCCGTTCCGAAATTGTGGAATGGAAATCCGTGCTGTTCATGCTGCGCGGCGGCGAATACCAGGGGCACGCCCTGCTCTTCTGCGCGCTGGCCCTGGTGGCGGCGGCATTGTGTCTGCCCCGGGACAACCGGAAGGATCCGGCCCTGGGGGTGCTGCTGATCACGGGCTATATGGCCGCCAGCCACGTGCGGCACCTGGTCTTTTTTGCACTGGCGTTCGGAATATATGCACCTTCCATGCTGGACACGTTCCTCGCCTCGCTCAAGGAGAACTCTCCTGCGAGTCCGAACCGGTGGCGCTGGCTGGGGCTGGTATGGCTGTGCGTGCCACCCTTGCTGCTTGCCGACACCGCATGGCAACTGGCCGGCCGGCTGCGGCACATCCACCCCTTGACGCTCGCGGCCCTGGAAAAGACCACCCCTCACGACAACCGGCTGTTCTATCCTGTGGGAGCAGTGCGGTTCCTCAAGGATGCCGGGCTGTGCGGAAACATTCTCTCCAATTTCGCCTGGGGGGAATACCTGTTGTGGGAATTGGCTCCAGCGTGCCGCATTGGCATCGATGGCCGGTACGAAACGGTGTATCCGCCCGAGATCACCGCCGCCTATTTCGATTTCATGTACGGCCGGGCTGGCGGCATGGCTTTTCTGGAGCAATGGCCCCATGACCTGCTGCTCTTTGCCTCCAGCGACGATATGTTCCACACAGCGCGTCGCCTGCCCGGCTGGGTGCTGGTGTATGCCGATCCGCACTCCAGGCTCTTTGCCCGGCAGACCTTCCTGGATGCCCGCGGGTGGAACGCCCCACTGGTGCGCCCCGATGCCTCCTGACCGCCAATCCTGCGACTCGCGGCACGCTGCAACCGCAAGGCGCGGCCGCTATTCCAGCAGCCATTGCCCGAAGAACGGGTCCACCACATGGAGGCCGTCTTCGCGTGTTTCCACAAGATCAAGTTCTGCCAGGTACTTCAGATTGTAGCTTGCCGTGGAGGCGGGCACGCCGGTTTGCTGCACAAAATCCCTGCTGCCCACCTGGGCGCCGGGCATGGCGGCCACGGCCTTGAGTACCTGTAGCTGTGTGGCGGACAACGGCTGAATGAAGGCCCGGTAGATGGGCTCCTCCGAGCGCCGGATGCGCGCGAGCAGCAGCGGAAGTTCCGCCAGGCCCGGACGTTCCCCGGCGGTTAGGCGCCGGTGCAGCTCCGCTCCCAAGTGCTGTAGATAATAGGCATATCCGCGGCTGGCTTCGGCCATGCCCGCCAGCAGATCCGCCGGGACTTCGGCCTCGCCGTACCCCAGGTCGGCCAGGCCGGCCCCCAGGTACTGCTCCATGGCCGGTCTGGGCAGCGGGGGCAGGTCCATGGTCTGGCTGGAACGAAAGAACATGCGCCGTTCGTCCTCAAACATGGCCCGCAGCACGCTGCGCCGGCTGCCCAGAAAGAAGAACGCCGCCGGCAACCCCTGGATGGCTGCCCGAATGATGCGCTCCAGCTGCGGAGCCTCCTTGATGCGGCTGATCTCCTGGAATTCGTCCCAGATGAAGAAGAACCGCAAGGCATCGTGCCGGCGCACAAAGGTGGCGAACTCCTCCATGGCCTGCTCGAAACGCCTGAGGGGATCCGGCACGCTGGTATCCAGCTGCGGCGCAAAGGAGACATCGCCCGTCTGGCTGACGCCTATCGATATCCGCAGCGTTTTGAGGGCCTTCACATAACGGGTGATCGTCTCCAGGCTGGATTCCCGCCGGTACAGCGCGGCCATGAGATCCCCGGCAATGCGGGTGGCCACGCCGTCCACACTGGCAGCCTTGGAGAAGTCCACCTGCACGGTGACGAAGCCCTCGCGCTGCAGTTCATGTTCCACCCGGCGGGCCAGGGAGGTCTTGCCCGTGCGGCGGGGCGCGTACAGCACCACATTGGTGTGTTGCCGGGCGTGGTGCAGGAGGTCCTGCAGCTCCTGTTCGCGGTCGCACAGACGCTGCCCCGGATCCAGCGCCTCCAGGGAAAAGGGATTGCGCGCCATCGCCATACACGCCTCCAACACGGTCGCCCGGCCGAACAGAATGGGCAGGAAGGGCCGGCATCAGGCACTCTCAGTCCCCCTGCACCGGAATGCCAACACAATAAAGTTGTCGCAAAAAGTTTGCAACAAAATAGTTGTGAAATTGCAACGGGCCGGATCGCCGGGGCGGGGCGGGCGGCCAGGCCTTCCCCTGGCCCTCCTCGCGCCGCATGAGGGTTCGCGTCAGATGCCGAGGTAGGCTTCCCGGATGTAAGGGCTGTCCAGCAGATCCTTGGCTGCCCCTTCCATCACCGGCCGGCCGTGTTCCAGCACGTAGCCACGATCGGAGAGGCTGAGGGAGTGCTTGACGTCCTGCTCCACCAGCAACACCGTGAGCCCCTTGTCTGCAATGGCGCGGATGGTGCGGAAGATTTCCGCAATCAGGATGGGTGCCAGGCCCAGGGAAGGTTCGTCCAGCATCAGCAGTTTGGGGCAGGCCATGAGGCCGCGGCCAATGGCCACCATCTGCTGCTCGCCGCCGGAAAGGGTCATGGCGGCCTGGTGCTCGCGTTCCTTCAGGCGGGGGAACATGGAATAGACCTCCTCCAGGGTCTTTTCCCGCACGGCGTAAGCCTTTTTGTTGTGGGCACCGGCAAGGAGGTTGTCCTTGACGCTCATGAGCGAGAAGAGCCGCCGGCCTTCCGGCACGTGCACCAGCCCGTGGTGCACCACCTCTTCCGGGGGCAGGGTGTGCATGGCTTCGCCGTTGAAGGTGATGGTCCCGGAGGTGGGTTGCAGGAGGGAGGAAACCGTCCGGAGCATGGTGGATTTGCCGGCGCCATTGCCACCGATGATGGAGACCACCTCGCCTTCTTCCACGGTGATGTTCAGGTCGAACAACACCTGCACGTCGCCATAGGCGGCATTGACGTTTTCAAGATTAAGCTGTGCCATAGTTTTCCCCCAGGTAGGCCTTGATGACATTTTCGTCCCGGGCCACCTGCTCCGGTTTGCCGCGGCAGATCTTCTTGCCAAAGTGGATGACGACGATTTCGTCCGAAAGGGC
Organism: Megalodesulfovibrio paquesii; assembly: GCF_054653055.1. Lineage (NCBI taxonomy): Bacteria > Pseudomonadati > Thermodesulfobacteriota > Desulfovibrionia > Desulfovibrionales > Desulfovibrionaceae > Megalodesulfovibrio > Megalodesulfovibrio paquesii. The sequence goes on from NZ_BAAIGQ010000009.1 coordinate 26,623, forward strand.
CATGATGGCCCGCATGATGTGTTCGATGACAAAAATGGTCATGCCCCGCTGGCGCAGGGACTGGATGATGGCAATCATGTCGTCCACCTCGGTGGGACGCAGGCCGGCCATCACCTCATCCAGCAGCAGCAGCTTGGGATTCGTGGCCAGGGCGCGGGCGATTTCCAGGCGCTTGCGGTCCGCAATGGTCAGGGAGCCGGGCAGGGCGTCCTGCTTGTCCCGCATGCCCAGGAGCGAGAGCACCTCCTGGGCCTTGTCGCGGGCTTCGTCGCGGCGGTCCGTGGTGGCGAAGGCCCCTACGGTGACGTTGTCCAGCACGGTCATGGACTGGAAGGGCTTGACGATCTGAAAAGTGCGAGCAAGACCTTTTTTGCATAGATTCCAGGGCTTTTCACCGGTGACATCCTCGCCGTTGAAGAGGATGCGCCCCTTGGTGGGCTTGTACAGGCCGGCCACACAGTTGAAGGCCGTGGACTTGCCCGCGCCGTTGGGGCCGATGAGGCCGAGAATCTGCCCCGGTTCGATTTCGAGACTCAGTTCATGCACGGCCACGAGGCCGCCAAAACGCATGGTGATTTCCTGAACTTGCAACAGGCTCATTGCTGGCCCTCCTGCGGCAACGTGCTGGCCGGGGTGTCTGGCGTCTTTCCGGGGGTGCTGGAGAAGCGCGCGGCGAGGGAATCGAGGATTCGGGAAAGCGGCAGGGTCAGGCCGCGCGGCTGGTAAAGCATGACGACGATCAGAATCACGCCAAGAATGATCAGATGCAGCCCGGGCAGGGTGGCCGAAAAATAAATGCGGCTGAATTCCGTCACCGGCCGCAGCAAGAGCGCCCCGATGATGGGCCCGGCAATGGAGCCACGCCCGCCGATGAGGGCGATGAAGGCCAGCTCAAAGGACAAATCCAGGGTCAGCACGCTTTTGGGGTAAATGAACAGGGTCAGCTGGGCCAGGAAGGTGCCGGCCAGGGCCGTGAGAAAGGAGGAAAGCACCATGGCCAGGACCTTGTACCGGGCCACGTTCACGCCCAGGGCCTGCGCGGCCTCCGGGTCTTCGCCGCCGCTTTTGAGGTAATACCCTATCTTGGAACGGGAAATGGCGCAGGTCATGATCACCACGGCCACCAGCATGAGCAGGATAATGTAATAGTACGGCTCCTTGCTGGCGAACTGAAAGGCCCAGAAGCTGCCCTCGCCCTGCTGCAGGGGCGGGATGTTCAGCCCGCGCGGGCCATTCAGCTTGAACGGGCCGAGCATGTCGATATTTTCCACCATCACGCGGATGCCCTCCACAAAGGCCATGGTGGAGAGGGCAAAATACGCCCCGCGCATTTTCAGGGTGGGCTTGCCGATCAAAAAGCCCACGGCCGCGGCGAGCAGCCCGCCCACAAGCATGCCGATCCACGGCGTCACGCCATACTGCAACCACAGCACGGTGGAGGTGTACGCCCCGATGCCCACAAATACCGAATGCCCCAGCGGCAGCACCCCGGCAAAGCCCCCTACAAGATTCCAGGTGGTGGTCATGTACGCATACACATACAGAATAATCAAAATATGCAGGTATGTTGCGCTGCGCACCACCAGCGGCAGGGCAAAGGCCGCCAGCGTGACGGCAATGAGGAAATTGCGCTTGAATTGTTGTTGTGTCATGGGTCGTCCGCCTTTGGCTTACCAGTCCTGTTTCTGTCCGAACAGGCCAGAAGGTTTCACAAAAAGCACCAGCAGAAACAGGGCGTACACTATGCCCTCCGTCCAGGTGGAGGCCATGAAATTGGGGCCGATGGACTCGATAAGCCCGATGATGATGCCGCCTGCCAGGGCGCCCCAGATGGAGCCCAGCCCGCCCAACACCACGATGACGAACGACTTGATGTCAAAGGGAATGCCCACGGTGGGGTAGACATTGTAAAACGGCGTGAGCACCGCGCCGGAAATGCCGGCCACAGCCGTGCCGATGCCGAAGGCGATGTTGAAAATCTTCCACTGCCCGATGCCCATCAACCCCGCGGCCTCACGGTCAAGGCTGGTGGCCCGCACGGCGCGGCCCAGGCGGGTATGCTGCAAAAACAGATGCAGACCGCCGGCAGTCAGCAGCGTGGCGATGGCACCGTACAGCTTGGGGGCGGAGATCAGGATCTCGCCCATCTCCAGCATCTGGCCCTTCAGCGGGTTGGGATTGAGGGCGCGATAATCCGGGCCGAACACCAGCAGCGCCAGGTTATCCAGCACGTACCAAAGGCCGGTGGTGACGATGATGACCGTGATGGGCTCGCGGACATTCCTTTCAGCAATGAAGATGGGGCGGATCAGCAGATTCTGGATCCAGTACCCGAACAAGAACATGGCGGGAACAATAATCACCAGAGCCAGATATGGATGCAGCCCGGAAAGGGTGACCGCCCAGTACGCGACGTACATGCCAACCATGAGAAACGAGCCGTGGGCGAAGTTGATGACTTTGAGCACCCCGAAAATCAGGGTCAGCCCCAAGGCCACCAGACCGTATATCAGGCCCATGAGCACGCCGTTGATACAATCCTGTGCGATGAAGACCAAATCCATGAAAGGGCTCCGGACGGTTTGTGGAGCAGGGCCCGGGCCCTGCTCCACGTCGGGGGGAGGTGGCGGTTACTTCTTGGGCATGGGGAAGACGGGGGTGTAGCCCGCGCGGCGGGCGCCCTTGGGCCACACGGTGATGCGTTCCAGGCCCTTGCCCAGGTCGTTGATCTGCACGATGGCCAGGGCGGCGTTCTGGTTCTGGCCGGATTCGTCAAACTTGATGGCGTCGTAGGCCACAATCATGCCAGGGCCGGAATTGTAGTTGGTTTCGGCAAGGGCCTTGCGGATGGCGGCCGGCTCCAGGGAGCCGGCGCGTTCCAGCGCGTCCGCCAGCACGTACATGGCCACGTAGGCATCCACGGCTTCGCCCGTGAGGTTGGTGCCGAATTTGGCCTTGTATTTCTCGTTGGCTTCCTTGGCGCCGGACTTGTTCACGTCCGCTTCCCATTCCACGATATCAAAGACATAGCGGGCGTTCTCCCCGCAGCCGGAAAGGAAGGTCGGGTCGGCATGGCCGCCGCCGGAACCCAGGATGACCTTGGGGCTCACCTTGTAGTCAGCCAGGGTGTTGGTCAGCAGAATGGCGTCGGCCGCGTTGGAAACCAGCAGCAGCACGTCGGGCTTGGCCCGGCGGATCTTGTTCACCAGCGGCGTCAGGTCCGTGGAGGAAGACGCGTAGGGCTCGTCCAGCACCACCTGCATGCCGGCGCTCTTGGCCAGTTCCTTCCACTGGGCGGCAAAGCCGGTGCCCCAGTCGCCATTTTCATACACAAAGGCCACGGTGGAGAGGGTTTCGCCGAACTCCTTCTGCATGTCCTTCAGGAAGGCGAACTGATCGCGAGTCCACCAGGAGTCCTTGGCGGCAATGCGGAACACGTTCTTGAAGCCGCGCTCGGTGATGGTGTCGCGCACGGAAACCGGCACGATGTACGGGATGCCGTAGCGTTCAGCCACCGCGGTGGAGGGATAAGTGACGCCGGAGTTCCAGGCGCCGGTGATCAGGTGCACCTTTTCCGTGTTGATGAAGCGTTCGGCTTCGGTCACGCCCACGTTGGGGTCAGACTTGGAGTCTGCATACAACAGCTCGATCTTGGCGCCGCCCAGGGACTTGATGCCGCCAGCAGCGTTGATTTCTTCCACGGCCATTTCACGAGCCTGCTTCCCCTGCAGACCCACGGAGGCGGAGGGACCGGAAAGCGGCAGGATGTTGCCCACTTTCACGACGGTTTCGGCAAAACCCGTGCCCGGCAGGGCCAGGCACAGCAGCAAGACGGCGGCGCGCAGGGAAAATCGTTTCATTCTTCTCTCCTTATGCGTGGTGGGGGGCGTTATGCGATGGCGGCAAAACCTTCGTCGATAATGGAAAGGGCCTTGTCCAGCTGGGCATCGGTAATGACCAGGGGCATAAGCGTGCGGATGACGTTGCCGTAATTGCCGCAGGACAGCAGAATGAGGCCCTTTTCGAAGCAGAAGGCGGTCAGGGCCTTGGCCTTGTCCGCGGCCGGGGTCTTGGCGGTGCGGTCGTGCACCAGCTCCAGGGCGATCATCGCGCCCTTGCCGCGCACATCGCCGATGAGGGGGTACTTTTGCTGCATCTGGCTGAACGCGGCAAAGAGCTTCTGCCCCAGGGCCTCGGACCTGGCCACCAGGCCTTCCTCCTCAATGGCTTCCAGTGCGGCCAGGGAGGCGGCGCAGCAGACGGGGTTGCCGCCGTAGGTGCCGCCCAGGCCGCCCACCTGGGGGGCATCCATCAGTTCGGCCCTGCCGGCCACGGCGGAGATGGGCATGCCGCCGCCGATGGACTTGGCCATGCACACCAGATCCGGCTCCACGCCCCAGTGCTCCATGGCGAACATCTTGCCGGTGCGGGCCGCGCCGGTCTGCACCTCATCCGCAATAAAGACGATACCGAACTCTTCGCAGATGGCCTTGAGCTTGGGGAAATACTCCTTGGGCGGCGTGGCGAAGCCGCCCTCGCCCACAATGGGTTCCACCAGCAGGCAGGCGATGTTTTCTGACGCGAAATTGTTGATGAAGGCATTGCGCAGCAGGTCGGCGCAAGCCACACCACAGGAAGGATACTCCTTGCCCACGGGGCAGCGGTAGCAATAGGCGTATGGAATGCGATAAATTTCGGGCGCGTATGGACCAAAGCCGAACTTGTAGGGCTTGACCTTGCTGGTCAGGGACATGGCCAGCAACGTACGGCCATGGAAGCCGTTCTCAAACACCACCACCCCCTGCCGGCCGGTGGCATGGCGGGAAATTTTGACAGCGTTTTCCACGGCTTCGGCCCCGCTGTTGAACAGGGCGGCCTTTTTGGGGAAGGAACCGGGCGTGAGCGAGGCCAGCTTTTCCGCCAGGGCCACGTACCCTTCATACATGACGATGTGAAAGCAGGAGTGCAGCAGCTTGTCTGCCTGCTCCTTGATGGCGGCCACCACCTTGGGGTGATTGTGGCCCACGTTCATCACGCCGATGCCGCCGGCAAAATCAATGAACTCACGGCCTTCCACATCCGTAATGATCGCCCCTTCCGCCTTGGCAGCAAAGACGGGGCCGGCGTTGAACACGCCCTGCGGAACGGCCTTGGCTCTTCTTTCCAACAACGCTTTTGTCAGCTGGTTCATGCTTTTCCTCTCTTGAGATGCTGTTGCCTGAACCCTCCTCTATCAACCAGTGTGCCCTTTTTGGACATCAGTTAGTATTTCAGATGGTTAATGGGCCATGCGCCCAAAAACTTACAATGCAATGATGCAACAATGAATCACATCGCCAAATTTTGTGCGATTCACTCGAAAATTCGATTCATAGTTGAATCAATCCTGATACGCTACAGCAGCAGCGGCTTGATTATCAAAACAATTTTGGTTTTCGACAAAAATGTCATTATTTGTGCTGCAAAATCAGCGTGATAGACGTGCCCACACAATTGCCGCCTGAAACAGGCTCGCCAGCGGTGATTCAATTGTAAATCGAATCTGTCGCAAGCCGCGGGCTGTGTGGGCGAGCAGGCAGGAGAGGATCATGGCGCGGGGAGCGCAAGGTACTCAGGAGCACGACAGGGACGAGAGGCGCACCCCTTGTAAACGGATCCCCTTCTCGCACCCTGCCCTTCGAAAGCTTTGATAGTATCCTGCAATACCAATAAAAGTCTTTGGAAAGGGGGATCGGGGGAAGAACCTTTCTTCAGAAAGGGTTTCCCCCGGGCGGTCTTTTTCAGCCGGCGCGGGGTGGGCGGATGCCGTGACGCTTGAGCTTGCGCACCACGGAAGGCTGGCTGATGCCGAGATAGGCCGCCATCTCCCGCGTGCCATGGCAGACGGAGCGCGCCTTGAGCAGCATTTCCCGCTCCACGGCGTCCACGGCGGCAGCAAGAGAGGTGGGTTCTTCCGTCTCAGTCCGTTCGACGGCGCTGCCGATCTGATCTTCCAGAAACTCGTCCAGCACCTCGTCATCACACATGACCACACCCTGATGGATGAGGCCCATCAGCTCGCGCACGTTGCCCGGGAAGGGATGCCGCTGCAACTTATCCAAAAAACGCGGGGTGATGCGCTTGCGTGTGCCGAAGCGCTCGTTATCCTGTTTAAGCAGCAGGGTCACCAGTTCAAAAAGATCTTCGCGCCGTTCACGCAGCGGTGGTATGGAAACGGTGAAGGTCTTGAGCCGATAGAGCAGGTCTTCCCGGAATTTCTTGGCCTCGACCATGGCCTTGAGATCCCGGTTGGTTGCAGCAATGATGCCGCATTTGAGCGGATGGGGCTTGTTGCCGCCAAGGGGCAGGAATTCCCGCTCATCCAGGGCCTTGAGCAGCTTGGCCTGACCGGAGGGGGAGATTTCGCCCACTTCATCCAAAAACAGGGTGCCTTCGCCGGCAAGTTCCATCAGCCCCACCCGGCCCGTTTCCAGGGCCCCGGTAAAGGCCCCTTTTTCGTAGCCGAAGAGTTCCGCCTCAAACAGCGCATCCGGCAGAGCCGCGCAGTTGACCGAAATGAACGGCTTGGCGCTGTGCGGGCCGCTCTTGTGAATGAACTTGGCCAGCAACCCCTTGCCCGTGCCGGATTCACCCAGCAGCAACAGGGTGGTGGCCTCCAGCTGGGCCAGTTTCAGGCAGGTCATCAACACGCGGCGCATGGATTTGGATTCCGCCACCACGCCGCCGCGCTCGTATTCCAGCATGGTCAGCCCGTCCAGTTCGCGCTGGACTTTTTCCTGGGCGCGGCGGGCCTGCTCCAGATTTTCCTGCAGGGTGTTCAGATCGGTGATGTCACGTTCGTTGGCCACCACCAGAAAGAGATCGCCCTTGTCGGTAAAGGCCGGGGTGCCGGTCACCAGCAGCTGCTTGCCGGTCTTTTTGATGTTCTGGATGATGGTCTGCTGCCGCTTGGTCTTGAGCACGCGCATGGTGACAGAATCGTCAATCAGGCCACGCTCCAGGATGTTGCGGACATTCTGCCCGCGCAGGGTGGCGGCATTCAGGCCATTGAGCCGTTCCGAGGCGTGGTTGATGTCCAGCACCACGCCGTTTTCATCCGTCACCCAGATGCCATCACTGGAGGAATCAAAGATGGTTTGCAGCCGGCGGGCCAGATTCTGGTAGGTTTCCAGACTGCAGGCCATCTGTTCGAAGCGCTCCGGCCGCTGCAGGCTGATGACGGCGCCGGCAAGCCTGCCTTCCTGCATGAGGGGGGTGATTTCGAAAAAAAGCTGGTTGCCCTTGTCCACAATGCGGCCCACGCCGGCCTTGAACTCGGCAGTGGTAAGGGCCTTGCGCGCCTTGGGCGTGGCCAGGGGCAAAATCTGATCACCTGGACCGCCAAGGCAATCCTCCACATTCCGGCCGCGCTTGTGCAAAAAAAGCTTGGCCCCCTTGTTCAGGTAGAGCACGCGGCAGTCCAGATCAAGCGCAACCACGGCGTAGCTCACGGAATCGAAGATGGAGAGCAGGTCGGCGGATGGCATCATGATCACTCTGTATCAGACGGCATGCGTCTCGAAAAGCAGGGTGCTGACATGGCAACACGCCGGAATTGCAGGCAGCGGGGAGCGCATGGCCCCCCGCCTTGCCTGGGATCCGACGTCCCGCGCGCGTACGGCGCGGCGTCAGCCAATGCAGATGGGTTTGACATTGACAAATTCGCGAATCCCATAGGTGCCCAGCTCGCGGCCGTAGCCGGAATTGCCAATGCCGCCGAAGGGCAGGTGCACATCGCTGCGCACCAGACTGTTGATGAACACGCACCCGGTGCGGATGCGCGCGGCAATCTCCACCGCGCCCTCCTCATCCTGCGACCAGACGGAGCCGCCGAGGCCAAAGGGGGTATCGTTGGCCAGAGCCACGGCCTTATCCACGGAGGACACGCGGAACACCAGGGCCACGGGGCCAAACAGTTCCTCCTGGCACACGCCTGCATCTGCAGGCACATCCGTAATAATCGTCGGAGGATAGAACGCTCCTGGGCCTTGCGGAATGCTCCCGCCCAGGATGATGTGCCCGCCCGCCGCCACGCAGCGATCCACCTGTTCCTGCAACTCCTGCCGCAACTTTTCGGAAGACATGGGCCCCATGTCCGTGGCCCGGTCCAGCGGATCCCCCACCACCAGCGCCCGGAAACTTGCGGTCAGCCTGGCGACAAAGGCATCATAGACGCCATCCAGCACAATGAAGCGCTTGGCTGCAATGCAGGTCTGGCCGGTGTTGCCGCAGCGGGACATGGTGGCAATCTTCACGGCTTCGTCCAGGTCGGCATCGGGCAACACAATAAAGGGGTCGCTGCCGCCCAGTTCCATCACGGATTTTTTCAGCCGGGCGCCTGCGGCAGAGGCCACCTTGCGGCCGGCCGGCTCGCTGCCCGTGAGGCTGACGGCGAAGACGGACGGGTGATCCAGCACCGCTTCCACCTGCCGGGCCTCAATGAGCAAGGTGCGGAACACATGCTCCGGAAAGCCGGCATCCTTGAAGATCCGCTCAATGGCCAGGGCGCACTGAGGCACGTTGGAGGCATGCTTGAGCACCACCGCATTGCCCGCCATCAGGGAAGGCGCAGCAATGCGGAACACCTGCCAGAACGGGAAGTTCCAGGGCATCACCGTGAGAACCGTGCCAAGGGGCTCGTACGTGATGAAGGCCTTTCTGCCCGCACCGGCCACGGGCACCGGGGCCAGCATGGCCTCGCCCTCAGTGGCGTAATAATCGCACACCGTGGCGCACTTGAGCACTTCGCCTTCGCCCTGGCGCACGGGCTTGCCCATTTCCCGGGCCATGATCTCCGCCAGCCAGGGCGCGTGATGCCGCAGTTCCTCGGCAACCTTTTTTAGATACTCTGCCCGCTTGGCATAGCTGAGTAGCCGCCAGGTATCCCAGGCCGCTGCCGTGGCGTCCAAGATCTGCTGCGTGTGTTCGGATGTATACGCATCAAACGAGGCAAGCATTTCTCCGGTGGCCGGATTGACGCTCTGGATGGCCATTCCTCACTCCTTGCAAGTTATGAACAATAGCGGACTGTTGCGCGCCCAGCCGTCACGGGCCGCGGGGCCTCACCGGGCAGCACAGTGGCGCATGTTGACTAGCAGGGAGTGTGCCTTGTCTGGAAAATGGAATTATATGAGCAAACTAGCGCGTGGCACCTGCACATGCCACGCGCTAGCGATTCACCAATGAATCATTGGCGCAAGTATCCCGATGAATTTAAACAATAAGAGCCTGATTCAATACTGGATCGATCCGGCATGCCGGACAGGCGGCACCGGGACAGGCGGCCGTTTATCCACGATTCGCAGTGTCCGCCTTGCCCGCGATGTCCACCCACTGCCAGTGCTCGCCAAGCTGCTTTTCCTTGGGGGCGCGGTACCAGGCGATGAAATCCCGGGCCATGGCCTTGATCTGGTCACGTATTTTTCTGGTTTCCGCCAGCTTTTCCTCATGCGTGCCTTCCAGGGCTGCGGGATCGGGGAAAGGCAGGTGCAGGCGGTGCGTCAGCCCGGGGAACACCGGACACGCCGCCGCAGCGCCTTCGTCGCAGACGGTGATCACGGCCTGAAACACCGCGCCGGATTTGAACACCTCAAACACGCTTTGCGGGGCTTTTTGCGAAAGATCCACACCATCTTCGCGCATCACCTCCACCACCAGCGGGTTGATGGGGCGAGGATCGAACCCGGCGCTGGCAGCAGTGATACTGCCCTCGGAGAGCAATTCCACATACGCCTCTGCCATCTGGCTGCGAGCGCTGTTGTGCTCGCAAATAAATAGGACATTTGCGTGTTTCACATCCATTCTCCGTGCGTTATGAAAGATGATTCCGGCAAATTCCTCTGTTGATTCACAGCCAGCGCCCCCGGCGGCAGCACGCGCGTGCCGCAGGTCCAGACGCGCCCTATCCTCCAGGGCCAGGGGCTCGGTCCGGCCCAGGGCGTCAAACCATGCCAGGAGCGGCCGCAGCGCGGGGGCTGCCTCCAGGGCGAGGCGATAATACATCCACCGTCCTTCGCGCCGGCATTCCACCACGCCGGCCTGTTTGAGCACTCCCAGCTGGCGCGAGGCAGAGGACTGCGGCAGATCCAGCACGGCCTGCAGATCGCAGACGCAAAGCTCCCCGGCTCGCAGCAACAACGCCAGACGCAGGCGGGCAGGGTCGCCCAACGCGGCCAGGACTCGCGCAACTTGTTCCATATATGTCCCTTTCTGTCATGGCGAAACCATGACGGTCATGCTTTCCGGCCAGTCACCCGGATGCTGGCCACGCGCCCCAGTACCCCTTCCACATTGTCCCGGGCCAGGAGCCCGCGCAGCTGGGCCTCGTCATACACCAGTCGGTCGGCCACCTGCACCTCCACCAGACCTGCCATGGTCAGGCCCTGGAGATAGGCCGCCTCCGCCATGGCCCCGCCCACGCACGCACAGTAGGCGGCCTCGTCGCAGCGCAGTCTGTCAGGCAGGTTCTCGGCCACTATGTCGGAAATGCTGATCCGCCCGCCTGGCCGCAGGACGCGGGCAATCTCCCTGAACACGGCCGGCTTGTCCGGGGACAGGTTGATGACGCAATTGGAGATGACCCAATCCACGCTGCCATCTTCCACGGGCAGGGCCTCAATGCAGCCTTTGCGCAGGGCAATATTGCTTTTTCCGGCGGCCTCGATATGGCGCCGGGCAGTGTCCAGCATGGCATCGGTCATATCCACGCCAATCACGCTGCCCTGCGCCCCGACAAGATCCGAGGCCAGCAGCAGATCCAGCCCGGCGCCACAACCCAGATCCAACACCACTTCCCCGGGTTGCACGCCGGCCAGGGCCAGGGGGTTGCCGCAGCCAAAGGAAAGGCCGCTCACCCCGTCATACGTCGCGGCCTCCGGCCCATAGCCGGCAAAAGCCACCACAGACCCACCGCAACACCCATCCCGCGCCCCCTGCAGCGCCTGCTCCAGAGCCCGGGAATAGGCGGTGGACACCTGGAGATGCGTTCCATTCGGTTTCATTGAAGCCTCCTTTGTATCAGGCTTCAATATATTCTAAAATTCGAATATGTCAATTCAAGAATGGTACTCCCACGATCTGCCGCTTCTCCCTTCCGCCAAGTCAGGGCACTGCGCTGTCCAGACGGCTGCAATGGCCGACTGTTTCGTCCAGCCTGGGCTGATTCCGGCCGTGCTGGAGCTGGGGCGCCTCCACCGAGCCTCCCCGCCGCATCGCCCATCTGAGCATGGAAAGCTGAAGGCCCCGTGGCGTCCCGTAACACCGCGTGACGCCGCGTGACACCGGTGCAGGCCGGTGGAAACCGCTTGTCCCGCATGCGGGCTGGCCGTATGGTCCCCCGGAAATCGTTCTGGCGGGCGGGACGCATGACGGCGGCCCCGTGTCCCGCGGCTTCAGGCAACCTCATCAATACCGGCGGAGCTCATGAAGGTTGGTCGTAATGACCCATGCCCTTGCGGCAGCGGAAAAAAATACAAGAAGTGCTGTCTGGCAGCCCTGCAGGAGGCCGAAAACACGCCGTATCGTCGCATCAGCGACACCTACAACGCCCTTGCGGACAAGCTCATGCAGTTTACGGAACGGGAACTGGGCATGGACATCATGGACCTTGCCCTGGACGCGTTTTTTCTGGAAGCGCTGGACCAAAGCGGGCGGGAGCCGTTCCAGGGATTCTCCCAGCTGTTCGTGCCCTGGGCCCTGTTCACCTGGATACCAACCCCTGACGCCTTGCAGACGCTGGAGCCGCCCTACCCTCCGGATCTGACCATTGCCGAGGTGTTTCTGCAGCGCAAGGGGCGCAGCCTTGACGCCAGGGAGCGGCAAATCCTCGCGGCCGTGGGCCGCAGGCCCTTCACGTTTTGCGAGATCTTTGCCGTGCAGCCCGGCGAAGGTTTCCGCTGTCAGGATCTCTTCACCGACGCCGAGCGCTCAGTGACGGAACAGAGCGCCTCACGGCAGCTGCAGCAGGGGGATATCCTGTTCTGCTCCATAACTGCCATGGAAGGGTTTGAGATGCTCATTGGCATTTCGCCCGTGCTGTTCCCCGCGTCCTTCAAGCCGCGCGTGCTGGAACTTCGGGGCACCCTGCCCTTTGGGGGCGGCGGCGCCAAGGCCGACGCCGTCTTGCTCCAGGGCGACCGGGAGATCCGCGCCTTGTATCTGGCCATGCATGCGGACCTGCATCGCCTGCCCGGCCGGGGAGCGTAACCCTCTCGAGAATATGGTGGGATGCCTTTCTCCGGGAAAGGCATCCCAACCTTGCGGTATTATTCCAGGCCCATGCCCTGATGGTGCACGGGGCTGTCCATGTCGTCAGTGTGGCAGGCCCGGCACTGCTTGTCTGCGCCCAGGGGGCGGGCGGCCTGCTGGTACTGCAGGGGCTGGAGGTTGTCGCGGTCTGCGCCGTAGGGGTTGTGAGCCGGGTACAGGCCGTGCATCTGGCCGTGGCAGCCGGAGCAGAACACGGCGCCAAGCTCGTCCTGACGGGCCTTGAAACGTTCGGAGGCCTTGGCCGTCCAGACCCCGAAGGCCTCAGAACCCTGGGGGTCCATCAGGTCTGTGTGGCAGGTTTCGCAGGTGGGCTGGCCAGTCCAGGCCTGCCGGGGGGCCTGCCGGGGGGCCGCGCTGTCCTGCGCCTGGCCTTCCGGCGCCAGTACGGCCGCATAGCGGGCCACGCCCTGCACGCCCCGGGTCTGCTCGTGCGCGATGAGAGAAAGGGCATGATCCTCCATGCCACCGTGGCAGGCTGTGCAGTCCAGGCCGGCATCGTCATGCGGGCCGCGGAAGGCGCGGGTGGCCCCCTTGGGATTGACGGGATGGCACATGGCGCAGGCATCGGCCCCGCGGCCGGCCAGATACACGGCGTGCAGGCCGTGTATGGCTGTGGAGAGGTTGGGAACCGTCTTGCCCGGCGCGTCCTCGTCCTTGTGGCAGGAACGGCAGGCAATCTTGCCGCCCTGGCTGGACAGATCCGTCAGGTTCATGCGGTCGTGGCTCTTGAGTATATCCGCTGCCGTGGCCTCGGCAATGCCGGCCACGCCGTGCGACCAGCCGCCACCGTGACAGTTGTTGCAGCCAAGTTCCGTGGAAACGGGCAAGATAACCTTGGTTTCCGCCAGCAACGCACCGGAAGTGTCGCGCGCCTGGAGCGTGGCCACGGGATAAGGCTGGAAGCCGGACACCGCATAGGGCGAGACGGGCAGATTTTCGGCCCGGAAAGCCCGTTCCGTCAGCGTCAGGGTTCCATTGCCCTGGCCGGGGACGCTCCAGGTCAAAGTCACTTCTTCGGTGACCAGCTCGGGAGACATGCCACGCCGGATAAGCTGGGCGGTCAGGCCCTGGGCCGGGGATCCAAGATCAATCCTGGTGGAATCAAACCACATCTGCGTACCGTGATCCGCCGCGGCAGTGAGCATGAATTCGGCTTCCTCGGCAAAGGGCGGCACGGCTTCGTCCACCTGGACAAGCTCCACGGCTGCCGGCGGGGTGACCTGATGCAACCCTTCCGTCAGCCAGGCAGCCAGGGCCTGCTTTTCTGCGGCGTTGCCGAAGAACGGCGGCATGTATTTGGTGATCTTGCCCAGGCCGGTCAGCAATGCTTCCATGCCGGCGGTGCTGTAGCGGGCGCTGCGGGGCAGGATGTCCAGCATGGGGCCGCCTACGCTGTGGCAGCTTGCGCATTCCAGGAAAAAGAGCTCGCGGCCGGCGTCCAGGCGGTTTTCCGGCGTCACGGTCTTGTGTTTGACCCAACGGGCCTGGGAGAGGATGCCCGTTTCGTTCAGTCTGGCGGCGTTGGCCGTGAGAATGCCATTGGAGTAGATCAGCCCGGTGATCAGATACGGCCGGCGTGCGGCCTCGCGCATGAATTCATAGGAGCCAAGGAACAGAAACGAGGCGGCCAGGGTGGCCATGGCCAGCACCCGGGCGGCGCGTCGGGGCAGCCTGGCCGTCAGCAAGGCTCCCCCGGCCAGGACGATGGGTCCGGCCCACCAGAACACGCGCATCCCGGCGGCCACCTCGGGCGAACGGCCCAGGGCCATGAGTTGCTGTTCCGGACTGAGCACCACAATGTGCCACCAGCCCGAAGCCACGACCACCGGCAGGGGCAGCACGGCCCACAAGGCGCAAAAGCGGGTCAGCCGCTTGCGTTCCACCGCATCGCCCCCCCCCAGCGCCGCGCCCTGGACGGTCATCAGCCCGAACACCCCCGCAATGGAAGCGGCCATGGCAAAGCGGAAAACCAGACCTGGGAAGTAGGTCGGATTGAAGAACCCGTCCCAATACCGCCGAGTTTCCAGCCAGTCGCCAGGCGTAAGCATCAGGGAAATGAAGCCCTGCACCACTGCCAGCGACCCAAAGGCAAAGACGAAGTACAGCCAGGCCAGAATCAGCCGCCGCGTGGAGCGTTCGCCTTCGAAAGAACGCATGTAGACCAGCAAGGTCACGATCTCGGCCAGAAAGAACGTCCATTCCGTGGCCCAGCCAAACACGAAATCATGAATCAGAATGGACGTGGCCGCCGGGGCGACGATGGAGATGGTGAACCAGATGCCCACCCCCGTCAGCCCGCCCACAACCATGGTCAGATGCAGGAAAAATTTGGCGTAATGGCGAAGGTAGTCCTTCAGGGCTGTCAGGCCATGCCGCTGGACCCGGGTTTCCATGATGGCGATGAACAGGCCGCCGCCCACGGCAAAATGCGCAATAAAAACATGGATGGTGGCCACCAGGGCGATGAGCAGGCCGCCACCCCAGGTCAGCCAGTGCAAAAACGGGTATTCCATGGTCTAGACCCTCCCTTTCTTGTCGACCATGGGATGTCGTGCGGCCCAAATGACCACCCCAAGGCTTACGGCCACGCAGGAAAGGAACATGACCACCGTGCTCGGCTCGGGACGTACAGACAGATTGGCAGGATCAAAATACGGCTGCAGATACAGCTGCCGCAGCACGCCGCGCATGGCGGTCATGATCAGCACCGTGCCCACCGCGGCCACGGCCGTGGCCATGAGCCGGCCCTTGAACGCCAGCAGCACCGCAGTCAGCGCCCCGGCCAGACCGGCCAGCAACAGTCCGGTGGCGGCGGTATCGCCCCCCATGAAGGCCAACAGCAGCGGCTGGGGCAGCGCCATGAGCCACCAGATCCCCCAGGTCATTTGCACCACCGTGGCCCAGGCGAACCAGTGCAGGCCGTCCGCGGTCAGTCTGGCGCCGTGGGGATCGTGGTGCCTGGTGCGCCGGTGGCCGACCATGGCCAGGGTCAGGCCACCAATGGCCACGGCAGCGGTGACAAAATGCAGCCACCGGGGCCAGAGGGTCGGATCGCTCCAGGGCAGCAGGCGGCCGTCTGGCTGGTCGAAATATCCGTGCCAGAGGTCCGGCCGGACAAAGAGCACCGCGTTTTGCGTTTGCGCCAGCGCCACGGCAAGCAACAACAGACTCATGAGCGCCCAGACCAGGGTCCCCCTCCCCTCCCCTCTGTGCAGGGCATATTTTTGCCGGTAGGCCAGACCGTAGGCGGCCATTACCATCACAAAGATGCCCACCCACCACACGGCCATAAGTGTGTTGGAGACATACAGGAACTGCCCATACAGTGCCTGCACGAAGAGCAGCGGGGCCACGCCGATGTTCACGGCCAGCGCGGTAAAGCTTGGAACCATGCCCGCCTGCTGCCCCAGGGCCTTGGCCCGATGGCCTGTCTGTTTGAGCGAACGTACGAATCCAATGAGGCACAACCCAAGCATGGCGTTCATGAAAAGCAGATGCACCGCAAAGGTGGCATCGAGCAACAGCCGGAAAAACCACGGGGCAGCAGGAATGGAATCCGCTGCCGGGATGAAGGCGCTTGCTTCCATGGCACGCTCACTGTTGAGATTGTAGCACACTGCATAATTACCCGCCGTTCGTGTGATACGTCAAGAACGGGGCATGCAGTGTGCTGCTCTCAGACAGGCCGCGGAGTCAGTTGCACCCGCTTCCGGGTGGCGCAATCTCCGGGCAGCGCGCCATGGTGCTGATTACCTTTCCGATCCAAAGTAGCCCGGCACCCCCTCTACCGCAAGATCCGTGAGCAGGCCCGGATGGTGCGGGGCCCAGCCCAGCGCCTCCCGCGTGCCCTGGCTTGAGGCTGGCATATCCATGGCGGCAAAGTGTGCGAGCCAGCCGAAATGCTCCGCTGCCTGCTCAGGGGGCACACTGCTGCACGGAAGGTCCAGGCCGCGGCCAATTGCCGCGGCTATCGACCGGAACGGCACTCCTGCCTCGGCCACAGCGTGGAAGCGGGCCACCCTCCCCTGCTCCCCGGTCACTGCCCAGTCCCTCTGTTCCAGCACGAGCCGGTACAGCCTGGCCGCATCCAGGCAATGCACCGCCGGCCAACGGTTCAAGCCCTCGCCAATGCAGACGGATACGCCCTTTTCCCTGGCAATTCGGATCAGCATGGGGACGAAACCGCGATCCCCGGCCCCATGCACGGATGCTGGCAACCGGATCACGGCCACGCGAGCGCCCAGTTCGGCCACTGCGGCCGCGGCTGCTTCCGTGGCGGCGCGGGGCACCCCCGTGAGACCGGCTTGCGGGAGAGTCTCTTCTGTGGCCAGATGTCCTTGCGGAAGAATGCCGATGGCCGAAGTAATCAGCAATGGCCGGCCGGTTCCGGCCAGTTCCCGTCCCAACGCCTCGAGTGCCCGGCGGTCCAGCTCGCAATTTTCCTTGAACCTCGAAAAATCATGCACAAATGCGGTGTGTATTACCGCGTCTGCCTTGGCTGCCCCACGGCGCAGACTGTCCAGATCATCCAGGCTGCCCCGGTGCGTTTCCATTCCCCTGCCGGCCAGGACCTCAGCCGCTTCCTCCGTCCGGGCCAGCCCGCAGATCTGATAGCCGGCCTGCTGCAGCTCCCGCGCCACAGCGGCCCCCACAAATCCGGTGGCGCCGGTAAGAAAAATCCTGTTACCCTTCCTCTGCATGGCTCAACCCTCCTGAAGCAATGATGCGTGCGTCCCATTGCGTGTAGTCGAGCCTAGCCGTATGATCCATGCGGAAAAATCCATACTTTTGTCGAGATCGTCCCAATGGAGTCACCGAATATGGATCCACTGTCAGACGTCCTGTCTCTGCTCAAGCCTCGCAGTTCTGTCTCGGCTGGCTTTGATGCCGGCGGCGAGTGGGCCATTCGGTTCGGCCCGCAACATGGGCATATCAAGTGCTACGCGGTGGTCACCGGGCAATGCTGGCTGACGGTGGAGAGTGTTCCCGATCCCGTGCTCCTGCGGGGCGGGGATTGCTTTGTGCTGCCGGGCGGGCGGCCTTTCTGGCTCGGCAGCGGCCAGACCGTGCCGGCGGTGGAGGCCGGCGACGTGTTCCCCCCGGCGCGGGCGGGCGGCGTGGTGGTCCACAATGGGGGCGGGGACTTTTTTCTGGTGGGCAGCCGCTTTGCCGTACAAGGCGACCATACCGGACTGTTGCTGCGAATGCTTCCGCCCATTGTGCACATTCGGCAGCAGTCGGATCAAGCCGCGTTGCGCTGGGCTGTGGAACGGATGATGCTGGAGCTTCGCGAGCAACGCCCCGGTTGTCTGCTGGTGGCCCAGCACCTGGCACACATGATGCTTATTCAGGCCCTGCGGCTGCATATGGCTGAACAGGGAGCTGACCGGACCGGCTGGCTGTTTGCCCTCGCGGACCGGCAGCTTGGGACGGCCATTGCGTCCATGCACCAGTCCCCTGCCTTGCCCTGGACCGTGCAGAAACTGGCAACGGTGGCCGGCATGTCCCGCTCCACGTTTGCCCTGAAGTTCAAGGCCATGGTGGGCCTTGCGCCCATGGAATATCTGACACGCTGGCGGATGCTCCTGGCTGGCGACCGGCTGGCACAAGCCGAGGAGCCCGTGGCCGTTATTGCCGAGTCCCTGGGGTACGCCTCGGAAAGTGCGTTCAGTCTGGCCTTCAAGCGGGTCATGGGTCGCACGCCGCGGGAGTATGGCCGCAGCGAGCGCCGTTCAATATGTTGAATAAACAGATTAAATTTAACTTATTTGAGTGTGCACTTATTTACGCAAACAAGTACACACTCAAATAAGTATTTCATGTTTCTTGCATTTACGCGGACTCCAGGAGCACGGTATGGAAAAGCACCATATAACGACGTAGGCGCGCAATGCAGTGCGCCCATACGCGCTTACTCAATTACTCAACTACAGCCTTGGCTGCCTCCCCTGCATGTTGACTGATGAGCCTCCACGAAATCCGATAACATTCTTCTCACCTTATTTCGTGGACATGACACTAGCCGTTGCGTGCCAGCCAGTCTTGCAAGGCTTCGACCAGAATATCCTGATTGGTCCGCCGCAGTTTGACGCCAGCGATTTTGAGCTGGGTGTAAATGCTGTCCGGCACCTTGACCGAAAGCTGATAGAGCCGGCCGGCCGAGGCCTCGGGCACGGGGAGGGCGGAGTTGGCGGGGGCAGCAACGACTTTGGGCGGATTCTTGGTTTGCACCAGCCCTTCCAACGATTGAATTTTTTTGCTCATTTCTTTTTACCCTTGCCCAGTTGCTTGAGTACGTACGTAAATAATTGCGCAATCTCTTCAGCACTCTTGCTTGCCGGATCGGTCTCCTGCACGGTGCGGCCATCAATCATGGAAGCCGCAAAGTCCTGCCGCTGGTGGATGATGACCGGCGCCACGGTGCCATGCTGGGACAACGCGCTCGAGGTCTGGTGCGTGAGCCGGGCGCGATAGGCGGCGCCGTTGATGGCAAAGACCAGACGCTTGCCGGCACTTTCCACCAGATCCACTGTGGCGCCAATGGCCCGCAGGTCATGCGGCGACGGGCGGGTAGGGATGAGCACCAGATCCGCGCAGGCAATCACCCGGGAGATGAGGCCCGAAATGGCCGGCGGCGTGTCCACAATGGCCAGGGCGGCACCGGCGGTGTCCAGCCGCTCCAGATGCTCTGCCAACGCCTCCGGACGACAGTCCGCCAGGAGGGGCGTTTCGGCACTGCGCTCTTTCCACCAGGCCGAGAGGCTGGCTTGCGGGTCCGTATCTACCAGGGCCACGGGACCATGCCCGGCCAGCTCGGCCGCCACGGCCAGATGCCCGGCCAGAGTGGTTTTGCCCACGCCGCCTTTCTGGGACGCAATGACGAGGGTTTTCACGTCAGCAACTCCTCAATGTGGTGAGTAAGTGAGTAACTAATGAATCACAGCTGCACTCTTGTCAACAGCCTGCACGCAGCGTCGGCGCATGCAATTCTTGCTGGTACGGGCGAGGGGGAGCGCATGCTGTGAGCTGGGGCACGACTTCTCTGAGACGCGGCAGACTGTGGGATGCCCGCCATTCGCACAGAAATGGCCCAGGATTAGACGAAGTCTAGAAAATGATCCTACGTTGCCTCTATGAAGGCTTTTTGCGGCACAGGCCATTTTTGCGCCAAAAATGGGGGGCTGGGGGCGAAGCCACCAGTAAAGGCCCGCAGGGCCGGTGCTCCAGCAGGCGAAGCCTGCCCCTTCTTGGATTCCGTCCTCTTCTTTCTTCCTGGTGCAGGGGGGCCGTTTCCACTGCCGTGTAGCAATCACGGCAGCAGGGGAGGGTGGAGCGGGGCTGTTTTTCTTCTTATGACTGTCTATGACTGTTTCTTAATATAGATACGCACCCGTCAGGGACCACTAAACCCCGAACCCAGGGGCCAGTAAACCCCGAATGCGGCTTCTGGGCGGGCAAAATGCATTTTGTTGCGAAATTCAAGCTGGTTACCTCGCGAAGGACCATTAAACCCCGAAGCGAGCGGCCAAAAAGCATGATTCTAACATCATTTCGAAGGATTATTTTGCCAAGGACCACTAAATCCCGAATTGAATGAAATCAGCTTGTTATACTTAAAGTAACGCTTGAGCTTTTTGTGGAGCCCCTCCAGGAGGGCTGGAGCGTGGCCGGACGCGGGTATTTTTTTGCTGCCAGATCGATCGACGTCGTCTTGGCGGCCGGCGGATTCATGACATTTTGTTTCATTATTTTAGGCTATTAAGTTTTCAAGGACCACTAAAACCCGAATCAAGGATGTGTAGGAACATTTTGAAATAATTTTGGTGTGTTACTCCACGAAGGACCTGTAAATACCGAACCATTTCCGCCCAGGCGGCGTCTTCAGCCAGACAGGGCGGCTTTGGCGCTCTTGCGGGACGGTGCGCGGACGTGGACAATCTTCACCAGGGCCGAGCCGCGTTTGCGGGAGAAGCCGCTGTCATCGGTAAAGAGTCCTTCCTCCCGGCCTTCCTTGATGGCGTGCTGCAGTTGTTTGCGGAGGTATTTTTCCCCTTTTTCCAGGGGCATCTGGAGCAGGGCGGTCAGGGTCAGGAAGTTGCCCTGGTAGGTCATGTCCGTATGGGACTGCAGGTAGGTGAGCAGCGCGCGCGTCAAGGCCCCCTTGACCCGGAACCTCTCCTGCAGGTTGATGAAGGAGAAGTTGTTGGCCTTGGTCATTTCCAGGAAATACGGGTCCAGCACGATGTCCAGGTACTTGGCGCATTCGGCGTCGGCGTCTTCCTTTTCGCTTTCCCCGGCGGCGTGCAGGATGATGGAACTGAGGGACCACTTCCCCTTCTTGGTGGTCAGCTCCAGCACGGCCAGTTTGAGGAGCTTCAGGCGTTCCTTGAGGCTTTTGTAGTCCGCGCGGCTGGGTTTCTTCACGCCCATCATCTTGAAGAGGGGCAGGGCAGGGCCGGCATACCGGTAGGTGGTGTGCGCGGGGAGGCCTTCCTTTTCGGAGGCCCGGCGGCCCAGGTCCATGAGGGCCAGCAAGGCCAGGAGCACATCTTCCTCGTAGGTGGAGAGCTTGGGGCCGGTGTAGGTCAGGGTGCCAAAGCTGGACTTGTGGATCAGCTCGTTGCGCAGCAGCTTGCGGTCGGCCATTTCCTCCTTGCTCATGGGATAAAATGGCCGGGTGCGGCAAAGGTCCGTGGGCATGGGAGCGAGCAGGTTGCATTGCTCGATTTCCACCGGCCCCTTGCCGCGGGGCAGGATGGCCTGGCGGGCGGCCTTGCCCTGCCTGGCCAGGGATTCTTCGAGCGGGGCCTGCATCAGCGCGGGGGCCTGGGCTTGCCTGAGGCCGTCTTCCCAAAGGGCTAGGTGGTGGATGCCCAGCCGGCGGGCCGTGCGCACCACATGTTCGGGCACCAGCCGGCCGTGGGCTTGCTCCAGGCGGGCAATTTCGATGCTGATGGGATCATCCACCAGATCCGGCTCCAGGACTGTGGGCGCAGCCCCGGACCCCGGCGCCTCCGGTTGCAAGACCTCGACTTCGCGGATAGGCTTGGACTGCTGGCCAGACATGGACGATCCTCGCATGGGTTTGGAACTCCATACTACGCAGAGACGTCGCCGTCATCAACGAAAAAAATCGCTACAAAAATGAAGCACAAGTGTGGACGCAAGGCGCTCCCGGCGTCACTGAAGACGGACAAGCCGCAGAGTGTTCGGCTGACGCCTGAAGCACAGTGCGCACTGAAGTATTTACGCACGCACGCACTTACGCGGTTCAACCTGAGCGCCACGGTCAGCGAGCTGATCATTCAGCTGGCCTGCGGGCAGGGGTTCCGGGGCAGTTCCACGTACGCCGAATTTGAGGCCGAGCAACAGCGTGCCCTTGCGCAAGAGGACCGGGTCGAGCCAGTGGGGCAGGAAGAAGGGGAGGGCGGCGGCGCGGGGTAGGGATATTTCGCAAATGAGTGTTTGAGTAAGTGCGCAAAAACTTGCGCAACTGGGTACCTATTTAGAATAACAAAAAGTTGTTGCAGCTTATTTTTTCCGCATTGGATTCGGTCCGCCTCAGGACCAGCCTGCCGGCAACTGCGCACCACGCCCAAAATTATCGTCACAAGACGCGCCTGCAGGAACCGAATCCCGCGGGCGCGTCTTGCCGTGTGCGTGCTGGGCATCACGGCGGCCGACTAGGCAAGATTTTCAGTTAAGCGCTTGTAAAGATAGTTAACGCATTGATTTTTGGGGAAGAGTCAGAATGGACTGAAGATTGCTTCATGCCTGGAGACTGGGAGCTTCTTTCCTACCGGGACAGACCCCGGGCAGGCGATGCGGTGGCAGCCCCGAGTGAAAAGCCGGCCGGCCCCTGCCGGCACCCGCAGCCGCCGAGGACGCGCAAGGCAGAAGGGAACACCCTTCGCTGCGCAAGGACTCACCTGAACCACACGGAGCCCGATCCATGGCCATCACTTCCATTCTTTCCTACACCCCCGAAGCGATCTCGGAAATGTCCACGGTAGCGCTCAGAAGCGTGCGCGCCACGGAATTCGGGGCCTTGTTGGAAGAACAGGTCGAAGCCCTGAGCACCACCCAGATGGCCGCGCTGACCGTGGCGCAGGTACGCTCGTTTACCGTGGATCAGCTCGCCTATTTCAGTGCCGATCAGTTTTCCGCCTTCTCCAAAAGCCAGGTGGCCGCGTTCACCGCCGAGGAAATCGCCTCCCTGACTACCACGCAGCTGGCCGGGCTTTCCAGCACGGATATCGGCGAACTGACCAAGGCGCAGATTTCCCAACTCACCGAAACCCAGCTGGCTGCCCTGACCACCACGCAAATGAGCGGCCTTAGCGCCTCCCAGCTGGGAGGATTGACGGCCACGCAGGTTGGCTGGCTGAGCGAAACGCAACTCGCCAGCCTTACCTCAACCCAGCTCACCGGGCTGGCCGTCTGGGCGATGAGCACATCGCAGCTGGCCACGCTGAGTGCGGAACAGTTGTCCGGCCTGTCTGCCGCGCAGATGAAGGTCCTGCGGGATACGCAGATCGAAACGCTTACCGAAACCCAGCTTGCCGGCCTCTCGGGGACGCAGCTTGCTGCGTTGACCGCGACGAACATCCAGACCCTGTCCACCACCCAGCTTGCGTCCCTGTCCACCACGCAGCTGAAGAGTCTGGGTGGAGTCTGGTTTAGCGCCCTGACCATGGATCAGTTCGCCGCGCTTTCCAGCGAGCAACTGGCCGTGTTGTCCAGCACGCAATGCAGGAGCCTGAACGCCACGGATATCAATGAACTGACCCTGACCTCCCTGGCGGCCCTGTCTGCCACGCAGTTGGGAGCCTTGTCTGCTGCGGCCATCAGAGGCCTGAGCGAAGAGCAGATCGCCGCGTTGAGCACCACCCAGCTGCAGGGCCTGCCGGCCACAAGTCTTGGTGCCCTCACCAGCACGCAGCTGGCCGTGCTGAGTGCCGAGCAGCTGGCGGCCCTGACCCCCACCTCCCTGGCCGGCCTGTCTGCCGCCAACCTGGGTTCGCTCTCGCAAACGCAGTTGTCCCAGCTTTCGGAAACCCAGCTTAGGGCCTTGGCCGTCACGCAGCTGCGGGGCCTGACGCAGGATCAGATCCCCGGCCTGACCACCACCCTGCTGGCGGCCATGTCTTCCACGCAGCTCGGGGCCCTGAGCATGACCGCCATCGCCGCCCTGAGCACGGAGCAGCTTGCCTCCCTCACCACCACCCAGCTCCGCGGCCTGAGCGGGACGGCAATCAGCACCCTGAGCATGGAGCAGTTCAACGCCCTGAGCACGGAACAGATCGCCTCCCTCACCACCACGCAGCTGGCGCGTCTGAACAGCACGGATGTGAGCGAGCTTTCGGTCACGGAGCTGGCGGCCCTGTCCCCCACCCAGCTGGCTTCCCTGACCCCGGCTGCCGTGAAAGGGCTCAGTGAAGAGCATATCGCCTCCTTGACGGAAGCCCAGATTGGCGCCTTGAGCAGTTCCATGCTGAGCGCCCTTGCCGAAACGCAGCTGGCCGCCCTGAGCACCACGCAGTTGGCCGCCCTGACCACCACGGCCCTGCGCGGGCTGACTGCCAGCCAGTTCTCTTCCCTTGCCGATACGCAGATTCAGGCCCTTTCAACCCGGCAGCTGGCCGTATTCAGCGCGGCGCAGCTCAAGGGGCTGACCGGGGATCAGGTGGCGGTGCTGAGTCAGGAGCAATTCAGCTCGCTGACCTCCACGCAGCTGGCCGGGTTGTCCATGACGGCCATCGAAGCCCTGAATGCAACGCAGCTTGCCTCCCTGTCCACGTCCCAGCTCCGGGGGTTGAGTGGTACGGCGCTCAGCCAGCTGAGCATGGAACAATTCAGCTGGCTGAGCGCGTCCCAGCTGGCCGCCCTGTCGGCAACCCAGCTCCGGAGTCTGACAGCCACGGACCTGAGCGAACTCACACTGACCAGCCTGGCCGCCCTGGCGTCGACCCAGATCGCCGCCCTTTCCGCCACGGCCATCAAGGGCATGACGGAAGAACAGCTGGCCGCCCTGAGCACCACCCAGGTGCAGGGGCTCAGCAACGTGGCCATGGCCGTCATGGTGGATACCCAGCTGGCAGCCCTCACGCCCAGTCAGATTGCCATTCTGACCAACACGGCCTTGTCCGGGCTTTCCTCCAGCCAGGTCGCCATGCTCAGCGCCGAGCAGTTGCAGGCCTTCACCACCAGCCAGATTGCCCGCCTGACCCAGACGCAGATCAAAGGCCTGACCGGCGAACAGCTGGCAGCCCTCAGCACCAGCCAAGTGGCCCGGCTTGCGGCCACGCAGCTTGGCGCCCTTTCCGCCACGGCGGTGGATTCGCTTTCCGCAGAGCAACTGGCCGTGCTCACCGCGGCCCAGATTCGTGGCCTGAGCGGCAGCGGCATCAGCGCGTTCACCTCCACCCAGATGGCCACCCTGACCACCACCCAGCTGGCTGCCCTGACCACCACCCAGCTGCGTAGTCTGACCAGCGAGGATGTGAGCGAATTAAGCGTGACGGAACTGGCCGTGCTGGCCTCCACGCAGCTGGCCGCGCTGACTCCCGCGGCTATCAAAGGCCTGCGGGAAGACCAGCTGGCCAGCCTGACCGCCCTGCAGCTCATGGGCCTGGGCAGTGCTGCCGTCGCGGCGCTGGAAGACACGCAGCTGGCCGCCCTCTCCCCGGCGCAGGTGGCTGCCCTGAGCACCACGGCCATCACCGGGCTGAACACCACCCAGATGGGTGCGCTTTCCCCGGCGCAGGTGGCTGCCCTGGCCACCACACAGATTTCCGCCCTGCGCACGTATCAGGTGAACGCCCTGAACGATACGCAGCTGGCCAGCATGACCACCACGCAGATTGCCCGGCTGTCAGGAACGCAGATTGGCGCCCTGAATGCCGAGGCTGTGGATTCCCTCACCGCGGACCAGCTCGCCACGCTCACGGCAGCGCGCATCCGGAGCCTGAGCAGTGGCAGTGTGAGTGCGCTCACCTCCACCCAAATGGCCACGCTGACCACCACGCAGCTGGCCGCCCTCACCACCGGGCAGCTCAAGGGCCTGACCAGCACCGATGTGAGCGAAATGACGGCCACGGAACTGGCGACCCTCTCTTCCACGCAGCTGGCCGCCATTCCTGCCAGCGCAATGGAAGGACTGAGCGCCACGCAGCTGGCCGGGCTGAGCGCCACGCAGCTTCGCGGGCTGAGCGGGGAGGCCCTGGCGGTGCTGAATGAAACACAGCTGGCCGTGCTGACCCCGACGCAGATTGCCTCCCTGAGCACCTCGGCCGTTGCCGGGCTGACCTCCACCCAGGTGGCCGCTCTGAGCACGGAGCAGCTGGCCGCCCTGGCGGTCACGCAAATCTCCGTCCTGAATTCCACCCAGCTTAATGCCCTGAATGATACGCAGCTGGCCAGCCTGGCCACCACGCAGATCGCCCGCATGACCTCTTCCCAGCTCAGCGCGCTGAACTCCACCGCCGTGGATGCCCTGACCGCCGCCCAGCTGGCTGTGCTCAGCGCGACGCAGATCCGCGGCCTGAGCAGTGATGGCGTCAGCGCCCTGACCTCCACGCAAATGGCCAGCCTGACCTCCACCCAGCTGGCCGCCCTCACGTCCAGCCAGATTCAGGGCCTGAACAGCACCGACGTAAGCGAATTGACAGCCACGGAACTGGCCGCCCTGAGCTCCTCGCAGATTGCCGCCATTCCGGCCAGCTCCCTGGAAGGACTGAGCCCGGCGCAGATTGCGGCCCTTTCTCCCTCGCAGCTCAGGGGGCTGGGCAGCACGGCCCTGGCCACGCTCTCGGGCGTGCAACTGGCCGCGCTCTCCACGGCCCAGCTGGCCGCGCTGACCTCCACCGCCCTGGCCGGGCTGACCTCCACGCAGGTCTCCATGCTCACGGCCACGCAGGTGGCCTCCCTGAGCCAGACCCAGCTGACGGCTCTCTCGGCCACGGCCGTTGCGGGCCTGACCGAAGGCCAGCTGGCCGCCCTTTCCAGCTCGCAGTTGAACGCCCTGAAGGCGGCCCAACTGGGCGGCCTGACCACCACACAGATTGCCGGCCTGGATGAAACCCAGCTGGCCGCCCTGACCACCACGGCCATTGCCGGCCTGGGCAGCACGCAGATTGCCGCCCTCTCGCTGACCCAGCTGGCCGCCCTGACCACCAGTCAGATTGCCGCCCTCTCGGCCACGGCCATCGCCGGCCTGACCACCAGCCAGGTGGCCGCGCTCTCCACGTCCCAGGTGGCTGCCCTGACAGCCACGGAACTGGCCGCCCTGAATGATGAACAGCTCGAAATGCTGACCGAAACCCAGCTTGCCCGGCTGAGTTCCACGCAGCTCAAGGCCCTTTCGTCCACGCAACTTGGCTACCTGACCCCGACGCAGCTGCAGGCCCTTTCGTCCACCCAGCTTGGCGCCTTGCAGTCCAGCACCCTGGCCGGGTTGACCTCCACCCAGGCCGCGGCCCTGGGCACGTCGCAGCTGGCCGCCCTCACGGCCACCCAGCTGGCTTCCTTGAGCGCCCAGGCCATTGGCGGGCTGACGGCCACGGCCATTGCCGCTCTGAGCACCCAGCAGATTGCCGGCCTGAACGCCACCCAGTTTGGCGCGCTCTCTTCCACCCAGCTGGCCGCCCTGAGCAGCACGCAGATGACCGCCCTGACGGCCACCGAGCTGGGCGCGCTCAAGAGCACCCAGGCGGCAGCCCTGACGTCCACGCAAATCGCCGCGCTCTCCACCACCCAGCTTGGCGCGCTCTCCACCGACGCGGTCACCGGTCTGACGGCCACCAGCCTGCAGGGGCTGAACGCCACGCAAATCGCCGCCCTGACCACCGCGGGCATGGGTTCCCTGACGTCCACGCAGGTTGCGGCCATGGCCGACACTCAGCTGGCCGCCCTCTCGGCGCGGCAGATTGCCGCCCTGAGCACCTCGGCCGTGCAGGGGTTGACGCCCTCGCAACTGGCGGCCCTGACCACTACGCAACTGACGGCCCTGACGGCCACCCAGATTGGCGCCCTCTCCTCCACGCAGCTGGCGGCCCTGACGCCCACGCAGGTCGGTACGCTGACCACGGCCGAGATCGGCGGGTTGACGTCCACCCAGCTGGCGAGCCTCTCCACCACCCAGCTTGGCGCGCTCTCTTCCACGCAGATAGCGGCCCTGACCACCACAGCCGTGAAGGGGCTGACGGCCACCCAGCTGGCCGCCCTTTCCTCCACGCAATTCGCGGCTCTCACCGCCACGGAGCTTGGCGCCCTGACCACCACCCAGATTCACCAGCTGGATGCCACGCGCATTGCCAGCCTGACCACCACCCAGCTGGCCGGCCTGACGTCCACCCAGGCCGGCGCGCTCACCGCGGCGCAGATGGCGGCCCTGAGCTCCAGGCAGCTGGCAAACCTGACGCCGACCCAGCTGGGCGGGCTGGCCACCACGCAGATGGCCGCCCTCTCCACCACCCAGTTGAGTTCACTTTCCACCGCGCAGATTGCCGGCCTCTCGGCCACAGGCGTGGATTCTTTGAGTGTGACCCAGCTGGCCGCGCTCTCAAGCGCCCAGGTGGCGGCCCTCTCGGCCACGGGTGTTGCCGGGCTCAACGCCACGCAGATTGAAGCCCTGACCGAAACCCAGCTGGCCGCCCTGAGCACCTCGCAAATCAAGGCTCTTTCCACCACCACCCTGGCCGGCCTGACCGCGGAAACCTTCGACGCCTTCTCCACCACGCAGCTGGCGGCCCTCTCCGCCGCGGGCATGGCCGCCCTGAGCACCTCGGTCATCGCCTCGTTGTCCACCACTCAGCTGCAGGCCCTGACCTCCACGGAACTTGGCGGCATGACCTCCTCCCAGGTGGCGGCCCTCACGACCACGCAGCTGGAGGCCTTGAGCACCACGCAGATCGCGGCCCTCTCGGCCACGGGCATTCGAGGCTTTACCGGCGGGCAGATCGCCAGCCTTTCCACCACCCAGCTGGCGGCCCTCTCGTCCTCGGAGCTGGCGGCCCTCTCGTCCAACGCCGTCTCCGGGCTGACCACCACCCAGCTGGATGCGCTCACGGAAGAGCAGTTCCAAAGCCTCTCGGCCACGGGCATTTCCGGCCTGACTGCCACGCAGCTGCACAGCCTCACTACCACGCAGATCGGCATGTTGACCCCCACGGGCATCAGGGGCCTGACCGGTGCACAGGTGGAAGCCCTCTCGGAAACCCAGCTGGACGCCCTGACCTCCACCCAGCTCGGCGGCATGTCCACCACCGGCCTGGCCGGCCTGACCGGCTCGCAGCTGGCCGGCCTGACCACCACGCAGATTGCCGGCCTCTCCTCCACGCAGATCGGGGCCCTGTCCACCTCGGCCATCAGTTCCATGACCACCACGCAGATCGAGGCCCTGACCACCACGCAGATCAACGGGCTGGTGCGCATGCAGTTGCGGGCGCTGACATCCGAGCAGACCGCCGCGCTCTCCACCACCCAGATTGCGGCCCTGAGCGCCACGCAGGTTTCCAACCTGACCGGCACCACCCTGCAGGGCCTGGCCCCCACGCAGCTTGAGGCCCTCTCCTCCACGCAGATTGGCGCCCTCACCGTGACGCAGCTTGGCTCCATGACCGAAACGCAAATCGCCTCGCTCTCCCCGGTGCAACTTGACGGGCTGACCACCACCACCATCGCCGGGCTGACCACCACCACCATCGCATATCTGACCCCCACGGCCATTGAATCCCTGAACGCCACGCAGCTGGATGCGTTTACAGCCACGCAGATTGCCAGTATGACACCGGAACAACTGGCCGCCCTGACCATTGCGTTGACCTGATGGCAACCATATGACCATGGTGCGGAGGCTACAACAGTCGAATGATCAACCGACACAGTCCCCGGTGACGTGCATGAGGACAATGCGACATGGGCAATGACATCCTGTCTCCCGCGGTGATTCAGTCGATGGTGGGCACACTCAGTGTGCCGGATCTTATCAAGACAACGGAGGTCCTGAAGCAAAGCGGGCAGGCGGCATCTGTGGAGGCGGCCTACGCGGCCTGGATTGGCCGTAACCCGAACGACCCCTTGCTTTACGCGGTGCTCTTCAATTATTCCGTCGTCCTTTCCGACGCCGGCAAGCTCGGCCCGGCCCAGGAAGTGCTGGAACGCGCCATCGCGCTGAACCCGGAATTCATCCCGGCATACATCAACCTCGGCCGGGTGCATGAGCGCCTGGGCAAGGTGGCCCTGGCCGTGGTGCAGTGGTCCGCAGCCCTGACCAGGATGGCCGCCATCAATGGCACGGCCATTCACCACAAAACCACGGCCCTGAACCAGACCGCCCGCACCCTGGAGGCCGCCAATCAGGATGAGCCCGCGGAAACCATGCTGCGCGAAAGCCTGGAGCTGGATTGCCAGCAGCGCGAGGTCATTCAGCATCTGGTGGCCCTGCGGCAGCGCCAGTGCGAATGGCCGGTGCTGCTGCCCTCGGAACGCGTTTCCCGCGGGGTGCTGGTGGAGGGCATGTCCCCCCTGTCCGCTGCAGCCTACACGGATGACCCGCTCTTCCAGCTGGCCCTGAGCGACCGGTACAACAAGCAGGACGTCGGCCAGCCCGAAGAGCTGATCACCGCCTGGCCCAAGGCCCAGGAGCGCCTGCAAGCGGACGCTGGCGGCCCCCTGCGCATCGGCTACCTGTCGTCAGACCTGCGCGAGCACGCCGTGGGTTATCTGATGGCTGAAGTCCTCGGCCTGCATGATCGGTCCAAGGTCGAGGTCTTTGCCTATTACTGTGGGATTCTTGCCGATGATCCCCTGCAGGCGCACTTCCGGTCCACGGTCGATCACTGGGTGCCCATCAACCAGATGGACGATGCCGCTGCCGCCCGCCGCATGGTCGAGGATGGCATTCACATCCTGGTGGATCTCAACGGCTACACCCGCGACGCCCGCCTGAAGCTCGTGGCCCGCCGCCCTGCGCCCATCATCGTCAACTGGCTAGGCTACCCCGGCACCATGGCCAGCCCGTACCATCACTACCTCATTGCGGATGATTGGATCATCCCGGAATCGCACGAAATATACTACTCTGAAAAAATCCTGCGCCTGCCCTGCTACCAGCCCAGCAACCGCAACCGGACCCTGGCCCCCACCCGGCCCGGCCGCGCCGAGCTGGGCCTGCCGGAAGAAGGCATGGTCTACTGCTGCTTCAACGGTACGCACAAGCTGAACCGCTTTACCGTGGACCGCTGGCTGCAGATTCTGGCCAGCGTGCCCGGCAGCGTGCTCTGGCTGCTCAGCGGCGCGGAAACCACCAACAAGCGCCTCCAGGAGTACGCCGCCCAGCGCGGCATTGCCCCGGAACGATTGGTGTTTGCGGAAAAAGTCCCCAACCCCGCCCACCTCGTGCGCTATGAGCTGGCGGATCTCTTCCTGGATACCACGCCCTACGGCGCACATACCACGGCCTCCGACGCCCTGTGGATGGGCGTGCCCGTGCTCACCTTCAGCGGCCGTTCCTTTGCCTCCCGCGTCTGCGGCAGCCTGGTGCGGGCCGCGGGCCTGCCGGAAATGGTCTGCGAGTCGGCCGAGGAATACGTCCAGCGGGCCATCGCCTATGGCCAGGACCCGGCCTCACTGGCGCCCATCCGCGAAACCCTGCGGGCAGGGCGCGGGGGCTGCACGCTCTTCGACATGCCCGGCCTGGTCCGCTCCCTGGAGGATCTCTACGCCGGCATGTGGCAGGACTATGCCCAGGGCGCCTTGCCCCGGCCGGATCTCGCCAACCTGGACGCCTACCTGGAAGTGGGCAGTCAGGTGAACCACGAAGACATCGAAATCCAATGCCTCCCGGACTACCATGACTGGTGGACGCAGCAGCTGGCCCGGCGGCATCAATACCGCCCCCTGGCTCATGACAGCCGACTGGTGGCCGATCCGCAACGCTTCCCTTAGCATGCCGGAGTTTCGCAGCCATCCATGATGTTGCGGGCGGGGGATATCTTGCAATATCCCCCGCCCGGTTATTTTAGGGCGCCTACCGGTACAAGACGAACCCGCCCGGCGGGACGGTGATGGAGATGGCCGAGCCGTTGCGGGCGGCCACCGTGGCCGCGCTGCCGACTTGCGCTGGATTGGTTGAATACAGGCAATGCATGCTGCTGCCGGGATGGTGCAGGTGGGCATCCACCGTGGCCCAGACGGTTTTGGAGGCGGTAACGTCGGTATTGACGGCGCACAGCAGTTCTTCATTGTTGAACAGGCGCGACCAGGCAACGACGAATCGCAGCGCCCCGGCCACCATTTCCGGATAAAAGAACGAAACCCCATCTTCGGACAGCTCGCGGAGATACTGCCGCCCCCGCCGCAGCGCAAGATGCTGCCTGCGCAGGGCGCACAGTTCGGCAATACGCTGATAATGCGGTGACTGTTCGTCGAAGAAGTGCGCATTGGTGCTTTGGAACGAACCAAACGGCCCGCCGAACATGCACTCGCGCAAAAAGACGTCGCCGTAGTCGTGGTCTTGACCGGCCCGGGGATCGGCGCCGTTGAAGGCCTGCTCCGTGCCATAATAGATGCAGGGGATGCCCATGGAGGTCAGGTTTATGGCCAGCGCCACGTCCAGGCAGGCTTCGCTGTCCGGATGTTCGCCGCAAAAGCGGTATTTGCGGGCGGCGACCACCTGATCATGATCGTCAAACATGGTCACCACATGCCGGCCAAACCACTGGTGCGTTGCCTTGCCTTCGTCCAGACTGTTGCGGAACAGGTCAAAGTATCCTTCCTGTTCGGGTGTCGTGGGATTGCCGGGATTGCGCCAGCCTTTGGCCAGGTATTCCAGTTTGTCCTGAATGTCATCAATGCCCAGTGCGGCGTTGAGCCCGGCATAGTTGACCATGTTCACGGCCCGCTCCCTGCCGCCGGTCACCTCGCCGATGAGGTAGAAGTTCTCCTTGCCCAGGCTTTTGGTGAACTCGTTGAGCACATTGGCAAAATAACGCATGGCTCCGGGTTCGAGGTGTTTGACCGTATCCACGCGGAACCCATCCACATCGGCATAGGCAATCCAGAATTTGAAGACCTCGGCCAGATGCACCAGGGTTGGCGCAAGGCGGAATGCCTGGATACGGCGGAGCAGATCCCACTCCAGCCCTGCATCCCGGAGCCCGTCCCCATGGTGCAGGTCCTTCAGGGAGCAGAAGTCACCGTCGAGATATTGCGGGAAGCTGTCCCAGTTCTGGATGGCGCCGTGCCGGGTCCAGGCCTCCTGGATCTGGAATTCAGCCGGCCACACCGCCTGCCCGGGCCAGGCCTTGGGGTGCGCGGCCAGATCCACCGGCCCGAAGGGGAGCGAGCCCGGATCTCCCGCAGCCGAGCGGAAGCCCTGCACGGGAAACTGTTGCCCGTGGCAATACTGATAGGCTGCGTTGTGGGGGTAGGCGAACACATCGCCGGCATGGTTGAAAATGATGTCAAGAATGACGCGCAGGCCCTGGGCGTGGGCGCCCTCCACCAGTTCCCTGAGCTCCTCCCGGGTGCCGAAATGGGGGTCCACGTCCAGGAAGTTCTGGATGCCGTAGCCATGGTAGTCCTGACTGTCCGTGACTTGCCGGAACACGGGACTGAGCCAGACTGCCGTGACGCCCAGGCGTTGCAGGTAGCCCAGTTTGTCTTTGAGGCCGGCCAGGGTGCCGCCGCACCAACGTTGCCCGGCGCTGAACCAGTCATTCCAGGCGGCGGTTCCGGCATGGGTGGCGCGGTTGAACAGGGGCGTGGAGCGCCCGCCGGCCGGTCCCGCAACAGGCGTCCCGGCGGCGTCCTTGAAGCCGCCGTATTCCTTGCCGTCGGAGAATCGATCCAGCAACAGGAAGTAGAGGATTTCGTCATCCCAGGAAGCGGGGGAAGGGTGGTAGGTGCGCCCGGTGGTGAGCTGACTCCAGTTGATTTCCGATAATCTCTGTTCAATGGACATGTTCAATTCCTCTGGTGTGGCGTGAGGCAATGAAAAGCGGAGGCGCGGGGCCTTCGCCAGGAGAACATGCGCAAGGTGGTCTCGCGATGCGGGCAGCCAGTGCTGCTGGGTGCAACGTGTACAACTGATTCAGAAAAGGCAAATTTCTGATATTGTGCTTTTTGTAAATACATGAAGCCTGAATAAATGTCATCGCGGCATAAGCCAGCACATGGAGGCAGAAACACCATGCGGCATGCTGCACGCGCGGAAGTGGAAAAGCCCCTTGCCCTCAGCTGAGGGCAAGGGGCCTGCAAGGCAATTCATGTGGTTGCGTCCGCGTCCCCTTCCAGGTGTGCCAGCCGCGGGGGAGATGTTCCCCCCGGAGGCCCTCCCCTGTCGGGCGCGCAGCCTCTCCGCGGCAGATTATTGCCCGGCCCGCGCAGCCTCATCCCGCCTCATCTGGCGCAGGGGAAACCGCCGTGGCATTGTCGGGGGCTGGCGGGGAAGGCGCCTCGTCCGGCGGCGGCGCCGTGGCGTTAGCCTCTCCGGCCGGCAGGAC
Source organism: Megalodesulfovibrio paquesii (assembly GCF_054653055.1). Lineage (NCBI taxonomy): Bacteria > Pseudomonadati > Thermodesulfobacteriota > Desulfovibrionia > Desulfovibrionales > Desulfovibrionaceae > Megalodesulfovibrio > Megalodesulfovibrio paquesii. The sequence continues at coordinate 60,435 of NZ_BAAIGQ010000009.1, forward strand.
CGTGACCGTGGAGAGCACGCCCAGAGCCTGGATCTCGGGATCGTACATGGCCTCGGCCTGCACGGGCGGGGCCAGGAATTCACCCGGCGTCACGGCCCGCAGCACTGAATACGAGTGGACCCATTCATCATATTGCATATCCAGGACGGTGACGATGCGGTCATCCCGGATATCCTGGTAGGCCGCGGGGGCGGCCTTTTCCACCCAGGACAGGCGTTCCGAGCTGGCCAGACGCGGATTTTCCACCTCCAGCCCGGCGGGCAGCAGGTTGTTGACGACCACGTTTTCCACATCCGACCATCCCCGCAACGCGGTGTGCATGACAACCACATCCCCCTGGGTGAGGCCATGCATGGCCACGGGCTCGCCGCTGCGGCTCAGGAATTCGCGCCGGACCTCCAGCCCCTTGGCCAGGGGGGTGTGCGAGGCCGGAACCGGCGTGCCACGCGTGATGACGGTATAAAAGAACGCCGTGCCGTTGCCCTTGGGCGTGGGGCCCGGATCGAGAGCGAGGGTAAGGGGCAGGTCGCTGCGGATGGCCTTGTCGCCAGCCAGGGACAGCGGTTGCTGGTCGCTGAAGGTGGCAATCTTCTCCCGACCCAGATACAGGGCTCCGGACGCCGGTTCGCCGGACTGTTGGGCATGGAAGAATGCCCCCAGGGCCAGGAAGGCGAAGCAGCTTTCCTGGGTGTTCATGTACCGGGCTCGTTCCATGTGCTGCAACAGCAGCTGCACCAGCCCGGCCACGCGGCTGTCGCCGGGAAGGGCTTCCTGCAGCACCAGCAGACGCAGGGCCAGGTTGCCGATGCTGGAATCCAGCTCGCCGCCGGTGTGGCGGTCGTAAAATGCATCTTCCCACTGGTTTTTCATCAGTTTTTCCAGGGTCTGCCGGTCCCCGGTGAGCGCATAGGCGGCGGCCAGCAGGGAGGCGCCTTCGGATTCATACTCGAAGTACCCGGTTCCCATCAGGTAATCCATGGATCCCTTGTCCGCCTTGCCGGCCTTGGCCAGGATGAAGGCGGCGTAGGCCATGGCTTTGTGGGTGAAGTCGCTGGACCGTTCCTTGAGCCCTCGGGCCAGGTAATTCAGGGCGTTGTTCAGCATCGATTCGTGGACCGTGTAGCCCGCCGCGCGCGCCTCCACCAGGAAGTGCGTGGCGCGGAGCGTGCCCCAGGGCCAGGTGCTTTGCCCTTCGGGCCACATGGCAAAGCCGCCGTCCTCAGTCTGCATGGTCGCTATCCGGTCGATGCCCTGTTGCACCATGGCCCGGGCGTTGCGGGCCTGGAACAGATCCGGCTCCAGCGCGGCGGCCAGATCGCCAAAGTACAGCAGCGGGAAGGCCTTGGAGGTGGTCTGTTCCACGCAGCCATACGGATATCCGAGCAGATACTTCAGGGCGGGGGCATGGCGCAGCATGGGCAGGCGGCTTACGTGCACCTCGCGCACCGTGGTGCCGTTGACGAACTCCCTGCCGGCCGGCGGTGGGATGACCAGGGAGCCTGCCTGAGCCCGGCTCAACCCACCGGTCTGGGCCACCCGGATTGGCGGCAGCGGGGAGCGCACGCCAAACTCGGCAGCGTCGCGCCCGGAAACAACCTGCGTGCCATTTTGCGTGGTGGCCGTGGCCGTGGCGGAGAGCAGGCCTTCGGCCTCGCCGGTGCGCAGGGTGAAGTACACCAGCCCTTCGCGGCCCTGGGGCACGGTCACGATCTGGCGGGCCTGCTCCGGCCCGGGCTCCAGGCGGGCCGGGCCATCCAGGTGCAGGGCCACTTCGAATTCGGCGTCCTGGTCCACGTCGTTGCGCACGGTGACCGGAATCTGGACTGTCTCATTAAAGGAGAGGAAGCGGGGGAAAGTGCCCGAGACGATGACCGGCTCGCGAACCTTGATGAAGGCCTCGGTCGAGCCGAACCGCTTGCCATTGGCGGCCACGGCCATGACCCGCAACGCGCCGTTGAACATGGGCACATCAATGTTCCAGGTCACCTTGCCCTGGGCATCGGCCACCAGCGGGCCGGACCAGAACCGCACCGGCTTGACCCGCCGCAGGGATTCCGAGCGCACATAGTGGCCTTCGTGGCCATTGTCGCCCCCGGCCGGGGAGCGGCCCTCGGTGGGGTCGATTTCCGGCAGGAGCATGGCGAAGGTGTCGTAGGAATCAAGCTCCAAGGCCCGTTTGGCATAGAAATGCTCAAAGGGGGCCGGCGTTTTCTGGTTGATCAGCTGGAGGATGCCTTCATCCACCACCGCCAGGGTGACCACGGCAAAGGGATCGGTCACGGCCTCGACAGTCAGGCCCTGTTGCGGCCGCGTGATCTCGGGCGTGGTCAGGGTGATGGCCGGACGGTTGGTCTCGCGGCTCACGTTCAGGGGCGTCCATCCTGCGGCGCGGGCCACCATGCCGGGTTCGGTATCGCTGGCCTTGCGCACCAGAATCGCCCCCACATACACATTGGGGCTGTACGCTTCCGTGACGGGGAAGGACACCGTGGCCGTGTTGCCCTGCATGGCGTGCACTTGCAGGTCCAGCACCCGGCCGCGTTCAAGGGTCACCAGCAGCCGGCCTTCGCCGTCAAAGGGGGCGCGGATCTGGATGGTGGCCATGTCTCCGGGCTGGTATTCCGCCTTGTCCGGCACCAGCTCCAGGGCCGCCGGGTTACGCACGGCCCAGGGCGAATAGCCCCAGCCACCGGCATAGAACGACAGCTGGGTGGAGGCCCCGCCGGCTTCGTCCGTGAGCACCACCCGGTAATTGCCGAAATGCGGCGGCGTCCAGACAAAGCTGCCCTGACCCGAGGAGGCGTCCACTTCCAAGGTGGCGAGGGGCATGCCCTGGCGCTCTGATTCGTAGCGGAAGCTGCCCGAAGGCGTGCGGCGCATGATGGTCTGCCACTGATCCCGCACAATCACGGCCTTGAGCGCGGTGGTCGAGTTGGTCGGCGTGCCGTCCGGGTTCACCAGGACGAAATCAAAGATCATGGGCTCGCCCGGCTCCACACCGGTACGGGGGAGCTGCTTGAGCCCCACATAGCGACTGTAGGCATGCACGGTGCGCACGGCCATGGCCGCCACGCCCCGGCCCCCGAACTCCCGCACCCGGGCGGAAATCTCCGCCTGCAGCAAGGAGGGCGGATGCAGCCCGGCCGGCAGGCTGGCGCGCAGGGCCAGGCGGCCGTTGTCATCCAACTTGCCTTCCTGGTGGAAGATTTCATGCTCCTCAAACTGCAGCTCGGGATTGTTGAAGCGGTACTCAGGATAGCCCTTGGCGACGAAGGGCACGGCCCGCAGCCGCACCGTGGCCTCCGCGGGCAGGGCGCTGGCCGGAGGGCCGAAGAGGTAGCGGGCGTCCACGGCAAAGGCCAGATCCTCGCCCGGCACAGGTTCGCGTTCATCCGGCTGGACCTCGACCTTGATGCGGTCGGGCAGGAACTCTTCCACCTGATAGGAATACTCGCCCACGGTCTTGCCCCCCACCTGACAGGTGACGAGATACCTGCCCGTGGGGGCGAAGGGCGGGATATCGATATCGAACGTCGCCACGCCTCGCTCGTCGCTGCTGGTCACCATGGCCGTCAGCTCCTGGCCGCGGGGGTTCTTGTGCAGCAACTTGACGGGCATGGCCGGCGGGGCGTTCAAGTCGTCGTCGCGCAGCAGCACCACGCCGTGGGCCGTCTCGCCGGGGCGGTAGAGGTCGCGCTCCCCGTACAGATAGGCGGTGTAGCCGGCGCCGGCCACGGCCTGCCCGCCCACGTCCTGCCCGGTCTGGTCGATGCGGAACTGGTCAAAGAGCAGGAAGGAAAAATCCTCCCCCTTTTCGGCTACCAGCAGATAGGGGCGGTGCTTTTCCAGCCTGGTCTTGTCCAGGGGGGCTTTCCACAGGCCGTCCGCATCGGTCACGCCCGAGGCCAGCGGCTGATTCTGATGACTGAGCAGGGTCATTTTGACGCCGGCCAGGGGGGCGAGGCTGTCCAGGGAAGCGGCGCTGACCAGCAGTTCGTCCACGCCTTTCTTGGCCACCAGCCCGATATCGGTCATGAGCACCCAGCGCTGAGCCGACGTCCTGCGCCCATGGTAATAGCGTTCATAGTCCTCATTGCTATCGACGGCCACGCGAAACAGGCCGGTCTCTCCCTGGGCAATGAGCTCGTCCAGGGGCAGCGTGGTCATATGCTCGGCATTCTTCTCCTTGGGAAAAACAAGCTGCTTTTCCTGCAACTTATCGCCAAGATAGGAAGAAATTGGCGCCCCATCAAAGGCTGTATCCAGCAGCTCCTGTGAGTACAGGCTATAGACGAGCAGGTGCAGGTTGTTCGGGTAGACGCGATCCACGGAAAGCCGGGCGGACTCCACGTTCGTGGACTTGAGGCGCAGGGTCCGGAAGCCAGCCTTGGACAAAAAGAGCCCCTTGCCCTCAAAATCCAGGGTCGGACCGAGATCCGGCATCCGGACATCGGCCAGACGGAGCTGCGGCAGCAGGCTTCCGTCCCGCCCCCGGAGCCCCTGGGCCATGACAATGTGATACGACTGGCCGGGCTCGAACTTGCCATGCAACAACAGCATGTTATCCCAGGTGGTCACCGAAAACGGCACCGCTGGCGTGACCTCCAGGAAATCCCTGGCCGAGCCCATGTCCACCGGCGCGGAAAAGTGCAGAATGATGGAGGATTGCCCGGACTGCGCCCTGGTATCGTACGACTTGTACTCCAGGTGGGGGTCCAGCTGGACGGTCACGTCCTTCTGGTACGGCGCTTCCAGCTCCAGGGTGCCGCTTTCCTGCCGCAACCCCTGGGCCAGGGTGAAGGTGTAGCGCATCGGGGTCTTCGATTTCGGGAACGGGCCCGCCAGGAAGGGAATCCAGCTGGAAGTCCGCTGGTTTTCCTGCAGGCTGATCGGATAGGTGGCGCCTGTCTCGTCGGCAAGAGAGAACTTTTCCAGCAGCGCTTCGGGCCGTACGCTCTCGGAAAGCTGCAGATGCCCTTCCAGCATGACCTGGCTGGCGTTGCCGGGGGCTCGCTCTTCCTTGATCGACATGGCCCGCACGGTGAAGCGGTTGACGTGAAACGAGAGCGCCTCCGGGCCCTGCAGTGTCATGCCCGGCGGCAGCAACGCCACGGTATTGAAGCGGATGGTATAGAGGGTGTTGCGGTCGAAGGCCCAGCTGGGTTCAAAGCGCAGCACGTAAGGGCTGATCCAGAACCATTGTCCATCCCGGCCCGGCGAAAGCGTGACCGGCAACACCCCGCTGACAGGGCCGATCTTGTCCTGGCCGATGGGCTTGTCAAAGGCGATGAGCAGGAATCTCTGGTGTTCCCTGTCCCAGGAGACGTTGGCCACCTCCACCGGCTCGCTGGCGTTGGCTGCGCCCGTCGCATTGGTGGAATTGGTCGCATTCCCGGCCGCCTGGGCCAGGGTGGCGTTTGCGGCTGCGTCCGAGACCACCTGGCCGGACAGCCGCCACAGCCACACCGCCTGCACCACCACCACCACGGACAACACCACCAGCAGGATGTTTTTCACCGTGGATCGATACCGCTCCCCCGACACATGACTGGCCATGGCGCGCTCCCGGGCATAGGAAACAAGCAGAAAAATACGTATTCCAGGCAGGGGATACGACTTTGTCTGTAACAGGACAAGCCCGTTTGCGAAATGCCGGGCCACTGACGTGGAATTGCCATATTGATGTGTCAATTGCCCAGGCGCTGGATATTGATTTCATCTTTGCTTTCGCAATGAGCTGGCCTGCCTCCCCACGCGGACCCGCCAGGCCCGTTCCTTTCCCGGCGTATGGCAATCCGGTGTTTTTTTCCAGCATGGGGGAACTTCCCTTGACGTCTGGCAGGGGCATGATACCGTGGTAAATATCGTCCACATCATACTGAGTGCACCTGTTCACACCAGCCCGCCAGGGGGAGAGCATGCAAACCGACGCGTCCAGTTGCGCATCCGTATGGGTTGATACCGACGTCTCCATCGGGCTTGAGTATTTCCCTGGTGTATACAGGGACATCGATGACGCCCTGGCGATGATCATGCTGTTCAACAGCCCTCTGGTCACCCTGCGCGGCATAAGCGCCACCTTTGGCAATACCGAGACGAAAAAAGCCTACAAAATCGCTTGCGAGCTGGTGGAACAATTCGGCCCCAAGGGACTGCCGGTCTACATGGGTGCGGAACAGGCCATCACCAAGGACCACCTGCCCGAATCCGATGCCTCCTGGGCCATGGCCGACGCCCTGCGCCAGGCGCCCATGACCATCGTCAGCATCGGTTCGGCCACCAACGTGGCCGTGCTCATTGCCTCCCATCCCGAACTGGTGGACCGCATCCAGGGTCTGGTGGCCATGACCGGCTCGCGCAGCATGCCCGGCGAGGAATTCATCGTCGGCCCGCGGCAGCGCAAGCCGTTCAGCGCCCTGAATTTTGATGTGGATGTCGAGGCCTGGCGGATCATCCTGGCCAGCAATGTGCCCATCACCTTTGTGCCGTTTTCCCTGTGCCACAAGGTCTGGCTCACCGGGGAGGATGCCCGCTCCCTGGAGCAGACCGGCAAGAGCGGCCGTTACCTGGCCCCCCACATGCACCGCTGGGCCCGGGAATGGCGGGAACTGTACGGCAGCCCCGGCTTCAACCCCTTTGACGCCCTGGCCTCCGGCTGCCTCCTGGCGCCCGAGTTCTTTACCGGGGAGGAACTGCCCGTGGGCATCCTGGAGCCGGGGCAGGGCGGCAATACCCGGGACATCCCCTGCCTGATCGTCTCGGATTCCATGGGCAATGCCCGCCGGGCCCTGAATCTCCAGGACGTGAATCAGGGCTTCAAGCCCTATCTCCTGGAGCTGCTCAAGGGCGAGTTTACCATGAGCGCCCAAGTCCTGGCCCTTTCCCACATCAACATCGTGGTGGATGATCTGGACAAAGCCACGGAGTTTTACGGCCGCACCCTGGGTTTTCAAATGGCCTGCAATGCCGACGGTGCCATTGATTTTCCGCATTACTGCTCCCCGGCCTTTGCCAGGGACGCCGGATTCCTGGACGGCGAAGTGGATGTGGACGTACGTTTTCTGCGCCACCCTCAGGCCGGGCTCTGCCTGGAGCTCATGCGTTACCATACCCCCCAGGGATCCCAGGAGATTACCTTCCACAACACGAACGACCTTGGCGGTCCGCGTCATGTTGCGCTGGAAGTGGCGGATATCCTGGGGGTGTTTGAGCACCTCAGGAAACAGCCCGACGTGCGGATGATCAACCCCTCGCCGGCCTATGGCCCGCCTGAAAATCTTGCCCTGACGGACATCAGTTTCTTCTATTGGCTTGACCCGTACGGCGTGCAGTGGGAAATGGAGCAAGGCCGCCCGCTCGGGTTTGGCCGCGAAATCGCCGGCTGACAGGCCCACGGCATCGCAGACGGGTTCGGGGGCGAGCCGTCCAGGCCGGGAAATCCGCCAGGCATGCATATACGCCCGTCGCCAGGGAGGGGGACGGCGCGATGGAGAATACGCCCATGCTCGCTCCCGAGATTCCGGGTTATTCGCAGTGCGGCATCATTCATACTGGCCGCAAGCATCGTGTGCTCCGGGCTGTGCATGAGGCCAGCGGCGAGCTTGTTGCGCTCAAGATGCCCACCGCGCTCCTGCCCCGGGGGCGTGCCCTGGTCACGCTGGAAAAGGAATTCGAATACCTGCGTCTACTTGCTACGCCAGCTGCGCCCATCAAACCAGCCATTGCGGGCCTGCCCCAGCCCAAGGCCCTGGTGCAGACCGGTCGCACGACCAT
>NZ_BAAIGQ010000010.1:0-20947 GCF_054653055.1 Megalodesulfovibrio paquesii
CCACGCCGTAGAAAAATTCCGCGCGCATGAAGACGTTCTCGTCGTCTTCCTTGGTCAGGGACACGAAGGTGTAGTCCTTGCGTTTCTGGAAGATGATGGGCTTGATGGGCCGGCGCAGGTCAAACAGGTACCAGGGCGTGCCCGAGCCGCCGCCGTAGTTGCTGGCGCTGACCACGCTGCCGTCCTTGAGGATGACCGGATGGTCGGTGTCGAAGAAATACTGGCCATCATAGCAAGGCGTGTCGAAGCCCTGCTTGAGCAGGCCCCAGACCAGCTCGCCGGGGTGGGTCTTGGCGTCGTAGCCCAGCTGCTGGAACAGCGGATTGTAGACGCCATACTGATCATCTTCGATATCCGTGCGCCTGACGCCGATGGTGTTTTCAAAGGGCTCGTTGACGATGGTCATCTTGTGCTCTTTGAAGTTCTGGATCACGCGGTCGCCCACCCACTTGCGAAACCTGCTCATACTGCCCAGCCAGGGATAGACTTCCTGGGCCGCGCTGCTGGGCACGGTCATGGCGATGCGCTCCCAGTCACTGGGCGCGCCGGCAAAGGCGTTGTTAAAGATGACCTTGAAGCCCGTGGTCAGGGCGCTGAGATTCTGGCGGTTGATGAGCATGACGGTTCCTTCCTTCTTCCTGTGTTAAGCCAGCGCCAGGGCCAGGGTGGCGGACAGGGACGGGTCGATCTCCACCCAGACCTGGCCGTGCTCCAGGCCCCAGACCACGCCGGCCGGGGCACGGGTCCCCGTGCCATCGGTCTTGGCCACGGTCTGGTCATCCACCAGATAGACCACGCGGCCCACTTCGGCCTGGGTGATGGCGTCGGCTGCGGTGGCCGAGGCCAGCAAAAAGAGTCCGGGCCGGACCACGGCCGCCACATCACCGGCCAGGCCGCCGGCATTGCTCACGCCAGCCTCCACCCGGCCCACGGCCACCAGGCCGGGGGCACCAGCTCCAGACGTCGCGGGGACCAGATGCCCCGTGGCGTCCAGACAGGCCACGCCGCCGGCATGCAGCACCGCGCCCGCGGCCAGGGGCAGCTCCAGAAAATTGCGCTCGCGGCGCAGGGTATTGCGGTCTCCCGTCAGGGCAGCCATCTACTTGCCTCCTTCGGCCGATGTGGTGTGCAGGGCCTTGGCGTAATCAGCCTCGGCAATCCCCAGGGCGGCGCAAACGGCGCGCGCCGGGGCATCCAGGGTCGGGGCCGCGCCCTCGGGCGGCGCGCCTGTGGCGGCGCTGGGCGTCCCGATTGCCGGAGCCACGGCGCAAAACGCCCGAAACGCCTCCAGCCCGCCGTCCTGGCGGCAGCTGGCCCGGTAAAAGTCCGCCGTGGCCGGGACAATCTTGCCAGCCTTGAGGGCCTCGCCAATGGCGGCCTCGATGGCGGCCTCTTTGGCCTGCTGCTCGATGCCCGCAAGCTTTGCCTCGGCATTGGCCGCGCGCTGGGCGGCGGCGTCATAGTCCGCCCGGGGCACGTAGCGGGTCAGGTCCGGCATGGCGGACGCCTTGATGGAGTTGATCGCCGTCACCACCTCCTGCGGCCCGGCCGTGGCCGGCAGCCCCAAGACGGCGGTGATGGCGGCGATGTCCGGAGAGACGGGGGAGCCGGGGGAGACGGACGGGACGGGAGCCGGGGCAGTAGCCGGCGGCTGTTGCTGTTGCGTGGCCATGGGATCCTCCTGCGATGTCGCCCCCCGCGCATTCAAGGCGCGCAGGGGCAGGTTGGGATTGTTGGTCAGGCCCGCGCCCGCGATATCCAGGATCACGCCGCCCCGGTCATGCAGCAGCACCGGACTGATCCAGCGGTACTCGCGGTCCGCCACCTGCCGCCCGCCGCGCGGCGTCCAGTCCACCGAGCCCCAGACCGTGCCGTCGTCGGCCACGCGCAGGCTGGTGATCCAGCCGGCCGCCGGGGCTTCCTGCAAGGGCTCCTCGCCCACATGATCACGGTCGATGGGCGCAGGCCGGCCACGGGCCGCAAAGGCGTCCACCACGGCCTGAGCCGAGGGCAGCACAAACCGGCGGCCGTCCCGGCCCACGATCTCCGGGCCAGCCGGCAGCAACTGGATTTCGGCTGGGGCTGCGGGCACGGGCTGGCCCGTGGCCTGAGAGGGCGCAACCTGAGAGGGCGCGGCCGGCAGCTCGAAGCAATAGGAAAAGGCGGCACGGAAGGTGTCCATGCCCCCCGGTCTAGCCGGAGGCGGACAAAAAAAGAGGCCTGACACGTGTCAGGCCCAAGGCGGGAGGGGGGAAGAAAAGGCGGGGGAAGAGGGGAAACGGCTTTCCCGGGGGAAATGATTTCCCCCGGACCCCCTCAAAAGGGGTGGGAAAAGAGCACGCTGCAATGGTGGCACGGCGGCGGGAGAAAGTCTAGAGCGCTGACTCCTTCAATAAGAGCGTTTAAAAGGCGTTTAACGCCGCGCCTGACGGCCGCAATGTCACTTCCCGGCATCACTGGTGGTCCGGATGCTTGCGGGCGTTACAGGGCAAATATGGGCCGCGAACGCCAACACTGCCACAAAGGGCTTGCGCACCCGCGCGCCAGGGTCTATATATATCGATATCGGGTAGCTCTTGAAGACTGGAAAAACGCCGGGCCAGTGGTTGCTTGCGAGCTTCCATGCGGGGGAGGCGAGCTTTGACTCGCATTGGCGTCCCGCCAAGGGCTACCCCTTGCTTAAATTTCCCCCTCCAATATTGTGAGCCCAGGCTGTTTGAGGTTGGCCAGGTCCACCATGCCGGCGCTGCGGATGGCATTGGCCTTCGCCCCCTTGCCCAGGTCATGATCCAGCCGGACGGCCAGGCGGGCCAGCCGTGTTTCGCCCTCCACTTCCCAGACGTACAACAGCGCCGGTCGCCGGCCTGCCCCGTCCCACAACACCGCCTTGGGCCTGCCCAGCAGCTCCGGCAGCCGGAGCACATGGCCTGCGGGCACAGCCTTGGCCCCCTTGCGGGCCTCGGCCAGCAGGTGGCGCACTTCCCGCGCCTCGATGCTCAAGCCCGCGGATTGTGGCCGCACGCCCAGTTTTCCCAGCGCCTGCAGGGTAGCCTCGCTCATGACGCCGATGGTACGGCGGCCGCCGTACTGCCGGCCCGTGTCCCCCAGGGAGAGCCCCTCGGCCCAGGCCCGGTATTCCCGGGAGGTCCTGGGCAGCAGGTGGGCCTGGTCCTGCCGCCAGGCCCGCGCGGCGTCGCCGGGATGCGCCCGGCCCAGGCCGTCCATGGCGTGGCGGGCGGCGTCCAGGTCCCGCCTGGTTTTCCCCACGTTGTAATCCCAGCCAGGGTCACAGCCCTGGTGCACCTGCAGCACCTCCCCGGTGCGCCGGTTGGTCCAGGGCCTGGGAGAGACGTCCGGGGCCTGCTGGCGGATGTCCCCCTTGCCCGCCAGACGCCCATGCTCCACCTTGGAGACCTGGCGCACCCAGCATTTGCAGCCCCAGCCATTGGGCGGATAGTGCGTGGACCAAAATGGATCATCCGCTGGCAGCAACAACCCATTGAAGGCCTGGTGTTCGGGCCGGTGCTCGCGGCTCGGCCCCAGCTGATAGAGCAGATACGGGTGACTGGTCTTGGTCCGCTGGATGCGGTCCCACTGCCCGGCGGCACGGGCCGTGCGCAGATTGGTCGAATAGATACGCTTGAGCCGGGCCAGGCCCACCAGCACCTTCCTGACTTCGCCCGTTCTGGGATCAACCACTTCCACGCCTTCGCCGTACCAGCCCAGTTGCTTGAGCCGCGGCCGCAGCTCCTTGGCAAAAGTCCGGATCGTCTCGCCTTCGGCCGTGGCCTTGTCCATGGCCTCGCGCAGGGTCTGCAGCACCTCCAGGCGCGTGGCCTTGGCCACGGTCCAGGCTGCGGCGTGTTCCTCGCCCCAGACTTCATCATGATTGAAGGAGACCCGCAGCCCCTTCTTGCGGAAGAATTCCAACGCCTCCCTGGGCGGCTTGCCTGGAAAGGAGAACCCCGGCTTGTCGGTGTAGTCCGGCATGGCTGTTCCCTTGCCCCCTAGTCCGTCGCATCGCCCGCGCCGCGGGCGGCAAAGGCGGCCTTGGCCAGGGAGGCCGCCAGCTGCGTGGGGGCCAGGGTCTCCAGCAGCTCCGGCAGCCTGGCGGCAAACTCCTCAAAGCTGTCGCAGGCCTCAGCCAGCGCCACCACCGGGTCTGTCAGTTCCGCGGCCACGGGCTCCCATTCATCCGCCAGCATCTCGGCTTCTATGTCTTCCAACAGGGCCAGGGACCGGGAATCGGTCATCACGGGCGCGGCACTCCCCACGGAACCTGCCCCCTGGCTCTGGGCCGCCCGAGAACCAGGGCGAGAACCAGGGGGAATAATCCCCCCTGGACCCCCTGCTTGGGCGGGCGACGATTCCCCTGGGGAATCGCCACCCGCCCCAGTGGAGGGGGCTTGGGGGAACTCAGTTCCCCCGACCTCTTCTTCCTTCTCCCTTCTCTCCTCTTCCTTCTTCTCTCCCAGCAGCTCCCCGCCGTCTTCCAGGTTTGGCGGGTCCGGCAGGCCGAGCTTGTCGCGCACCACGCTGGCCTCCACCCGGAGGCCCAGGGGCACGAGCTTGGCCAGGGCGTCCACCAGGCCGGCGATGTCCTCGGGCTCGGGCACGGGCAGGGTCAGGCGGGGGTAGGCGTCTTGTTTGCCCCAGTTGAGCTGGATGAAGGGCTCGATCAAATCCCGGTTTAAGGTGGCTTCAATGTTCAGGGCGTCGTAGACCAGGATATCCAGCCGGACCTCATTGTGGATCTTGGCCTGGGCCATGCTGGCCCCGTCATCCGTGGTCATGGTCTGGCCCAGCACGCCCTTGCTGACCTGCTTGTCCAGATATTCGGCGAGCTTCAAAAAGAGTTCCTGCCCGCCGGCCACCGCCCCGGCCTGCTGGAACTCGATGCGCATGGAGTCCGGCAGCACGCAGGCGGCGTCGGTGCCCAGGTTGGCCACGGCGCTGACCAGGGTGCCGATGTCGTCCGCGCTGGCAGAGGGGCCGTAGCGGCCCACGCGCAGGGGCATGCCGAAGAGCTCGGCAAAGCGCATCCAGTCCGTCACCGTCCACGACTTGCACAGAAAAGACGCCAGACACAGCCGGGCCAGGCCGCCCCGGATGGGCAGGCCGCTCTTGAGCCGCGCATAATGCACCACGAACTGATACGGCGGCAGGGGCATGCCGTCGGGATATTCCGGATCCAGCAGCCGCAGCTCCTCGCCGCTGTCCCGGTCAAAGATGAACCACCTGGGGTCGCGTCGTTTATACTCCCGCGGCGTCCAGCGCGGCCCGCGCTCCCAGCAGATTTCCACGGCGGCGAAGCCCTTGCCCAGGGCGTCCAGCAGGTCCATGACCAGCCAGGTCATCTGCGGCGTGGCCACCAATGCCCGCACGGCGTCGGCCAGCTCCTGATCCCGCGGCGCGTCCGAGGCCGCCTCCACCATGCGCGCCAGGCCGGCCACGGCCAGCTTGCGCGTGCCCAGCACGCCGGCATAGTGCAGATCCCGCTCTTCCATCTCTTCGGCCAGGCCCAAAAACTCCCGGCAATCCCCCTGGCCGGCGTCCATGAGGATGCGCGCCACCCGGTCCGGAGTCAGGCGCGAGGCGATGAGGGCGTCCGGCCAGGGATTGCGCAGGCCCGTGAGCCTGGGCGCGGCCACTTCCCGCGTCAGTTCCGCCGGCCGCACCGGCCGGCCCAGATGATCGTACAGCATAGAGGCTCCTTGCGTGGGGCGCTGCCCCACACCCCGCCGGGGGAAATGATTTCCCCCCTGTCCTACTGGCCCCCTCAGCGGGGTCCAGGGGGATCATCCCCCTGGCAGGGGGCTTGGGGGACGGCGTCCCCCATTCTCCTTGTCAAAATCTACCGCGGCACCAGCCGGCGCCGGCCTTGACCAGGCGGCGCACGGCGTCAAGTGCTTGGTCGCTGGAGGCATGCGCCCCCTGGCGCACGGCTTGGTAGGCGAAGCGTTCGGCTGCGGTGCCGCCGGCATAAAGGGCCAGGAAGAGCGCCCAGGCCCGGTCGGCGTGGGAATCGGCATCCCCCTGGGAGAGAAACCGCGGCGCGCCCAGGGGCGCCTGGATTTTCTTGAGGGAATGCAAGTCCCGCCGAAGGCCCGTGTCGCCCTGGGGGATGCGCAGCCGGCGGTCCTGAAAGGCTTCCTTGCCCAGGGTGGCCAGGTGCTGCTTGGCCGGCCCGGTAAAGAGCACGCCTTCCACGCGGTACTGGCCGTGGGCGTCCTTGGCGTCTTCCACGGGCTTTTCGCCCATGCCGGTCTGGTCCATGCAGCACCGGACCACGGTGTACTTGTCGAAGCACGCGGCCAGCAGGGCATCCTGTTCCTTGAAGGTCGCCCGCTGCCGCGTGATGAGCTCGCGCGCCCAGAAGACGTCGCCCACCAGCTCCAGGACCCAGATGACGAACAGGTCCTTGCGCCGGCCAATGTCCACGCCGATGTAACAGGGGCCGCCCTGGTAGTGGTCCGGCTCCCCGGCCGCGTCATGCTCCACGGAATTGATCAGGTCATAGGACAACCAGGCCGAGGCTTCGTCCAGCCACTTGAGTTCGTATTCTTGCGCCCAGGCGTCCTCGTCATCCAGACCTTCCCGGAGCTCGGCTATGTCCCGCGGCAGCCCGTCGGCCACCGCGCGGTGGATGTCCACCACATGGCGGGACCAGACCCGGCTTTCCCCGGTCATCAACTCATAGAATTTGTTGTCCTTGCCGTTGGGGGTGGAGGTGACGCGCAGCTTCAGACCGGGCTTGGAGATGACAGGGAATAGGGCCTTCCAGATAGCCTTGCTGTCTTGATGAAATCCGAATTCATCAAGGAAGACGTTGGCAGAAAAACCGCGGGCCGTGTTCGGGTTTGCCGGCAGAGCCGTGATGCGGCTGCCTCCGGGAAGCACAACCTCCAGGGCCTTGTAGGTGGCCTCGTCCTTCCATTCGTATTCCAGGGACTCGAAGGCCGCGCCATAGGCCTTGGCGTGAGGTTTGACCCCTTCATCAATAGCCTCCTTCGCCTGGCGCTCCCCGCGGGAGAGAATGACCCAGCGCTCCCGCCAGCCCTGGGACGCCGCTTCCAGGCAATCGTCCACGATCTCCAAGGTTGTCGTGAACGTCTTGCCCGTCTGGCGTGCAAGCATCCCGATCTTGAACCGGCTTTTGTCGCCGATCCATTGGCGTTGATAGGGGTAGAGCTCCAGGGCTGGCATGGATTACCCGGACTATCCGGACAGGCCGTAAACCTGTTCGCGGATCATGGCCAGCACCTCCGGCGAAAGGCCAGCCTTGTTCCCGGCCTGCTGCAGGGCCTCGGCCGCCCGCGTCCGTTCGCGTTCCAGGATGCGCGCCGCCCGCTTCTCGTTCTCGCTGGCCGCCCGCTCCAGTTTTTCCACGGCAATGGCCAGCTTCATGAGCAGGGCCGGCGTGGCCCCGCCTTCCTCTTCGGCCAGCCCCAGGGCGCAGTCAAAGGCCAGGGTCCTCAACACTTCATTGAGGAGGTTACCCACCTCGCCGGCCGGCTGGGAGCCCAGCTTGCCGATCCACATGGCCGCCACCTCGCGGCTTTGCTGCAGGCGTTCCCCCACCACGGCCATGCTCCGGGCATAGCGGTTCACCGCGCTCTTGGAGACGCGCTCGGCATGGCCTTCCTCTTCCAGGATGGCGTTGATGCGCGCCGTGGCCTCCAGCTGCGTCACCCGCGGATCCCGCAGCAGGGCCTGGAGCTGTTCCTTGATGTCCGGCGGCAGGCGGTCGATGGTCGAGGGCTGGGGCATGCTCTTTCCCCTATTCCCCGGGCAGGGGTCGGGCCACGCCCGGTACCTCGGCCAACCCGCGGGAAACGTCCAGGCCGCGGGGCGTCAGGGTGGCCACGGTCACTCCGGACACGCCGCCCACGGTCTCGCGATTGACCAGGCCAGTCTCGGCCAGCCAGGCCAGGGAGCCTTCGACCTGGTCCAGGGTGCTGGGCAAGCCGGCCTCGCAGCAGCAGGCCTGCAGCAGCGGGGCGTTCAGCCGGTAGCCGGGCTCCAGGGCCAGCAGGCGCAGCAGGTCCAAGCGGCGGCGCTGCTCCACAGTGGTGGCATAGGTGCTCATGCGTTGCGCTCCAAGAGGAAGGTATGCATGGTGGTGAGCAACTGGCGATTGGCCCGTGATTCGCCGGCCAGATCGTTCAAGGTGCTGTCAATGCGGTTCATGCGCTCATAGACTTTGGCCAGCTCCGTATGCAGCTGGGTCTGACTGGGCGTGGTACAGCACGTGGTCTCGACCTTGGCCAGGCGCGAGGCATGGTCGTTCAAACGCTCTTCAAGGGTGTCTTCCAGCTCCTTGATACGCTGGTTCGTGACCCGTTCGCGGTTGACCATGTAAATGTAGATGCCCAATGCGCCGGTAAAAAACGTCTGGGCCAAATCAATCCAGAATTTTGCGGTGGCGTAGTCCACGCATGCCTCCGGGGGGCCTGGCCCGCAGGCCGGTTGATGGTCGGTGGATGGTCAGGCATTGGCGGCGGCCCCTAATATGGCCTGTTATGGCCGCTCCGATTCATAGAGTTCCTGGCAGTCCCGGCAGCGGCGGCAGCCGGGCATGGCCTGCCGCCGCGCTGCGGGGATGGGGTCGCCACAATCGGTACAGTCGGGGCACAGCCCGTCAGCGTTGGCCAGCTCCGGCGCGCCCGCCCGACCCGCTTGGGCCAGGGCCTGCGCCAGAAAGGCGGCCTCCGCCCGTTGCGCCTGATCTGCTTCATCCATCTGCGCGTCGCCTGCCGGCCTTACTTCTTGATGGCCTTGGTGGCCACCACGCGGCCAACGACGGCCACAGCCCCGCCTACGGTCGCGGCCAGTCCCGCGCCCACTTCCACCAGCTGGGCCTGGTCTTCCGGGCTGATGGCGTAGCCGACCAGGCCCGCCAGGCCGGCCGCCAGGGCCACCAGCCCGCCCCAGACGGTCTTGGAGCCGAAGAACGTTTTGACGGTGTTCAGATCAGCCATGAGAATGCTCCTTTTTTTGGGGGACGTCGTGTTGTTGGTTACTGATCCCGGCGGCAGCGCCCGTAGGCCTCCGCCAGTTTGGTGTCGTACTTGTTTGCCTTGTAGCCCGGCCCGTTGTAGCGCCTGGCGAATTCGGACCAGTCCAGCCGCTGCAGGGGGGCGACCAGACCCGCGGAACGCAGGTAGGCGCAGAAGGCCTCCAGCTGCCTCGCCTCGCTTTCGCAGTGCGCAGCCACGAAGGCCTGCACGTCAGCGAACCCGCACAGCGGGTGATTGAAGCCCATGATCTGGAACAACCCCCAGGACGCCGCACACAGGGCCGCATCCTTGTGTATCAGGGCGGCGCTGTTCAGCCGCTCCCATTCACCAAGGGAGCCCCGGTACTGCGACCGGTCCCACTTGGGGTACACGAGGTTGGGGTACTTGCCGGCCAGGGGCGCGGGGTCGATATTTCGCGAGACCAGCTGACGCCAGAAGATATGGCCCTCAAACAGCACCCTCGGGCGGCCGTCGGGCAAAAATCCCTTGCCCAAGGATTCCACGGCCAGGACGGCCCGCACCGCGCAGGCTTCCACCCCCAGGGCGGCGGCTGCGGCGGCAATGTCGGCATCGGTCAAGGGAGCGCGCATGTGACCTCCAGGCAGATGAGATGCAGCAATGTGCAGACGCTACCCCTGGCGGGCCAAAAAAAACGGCCTGACAGGTGTCAGGCCGAAGCAGGCGGACATAGATGGGGAATGGGCGCGGAGGCGGGATCAGGGCTGCGGGGAGGCTCCGGGCAGCACGGCCGCAGGGTCCACGCGCCGGCCCTGGCGGTCCGTGGCGCGCACATCCCCGCCGGGCGTCTGTTCCATGCGCCCCAGCGTCCGGCCCTGGCGGTCCCGCAGGATCACGCCGTCCCCCTGGCGGGTGTACGTCCCAGTGGTCCGGCCCTGGCCGTCCACCATGTGGCCGGAGTCCGCGGCCTGGGCGGCCTTGGCGACCTGGGCGGCGGCAGGAAGGATGAGGAGCAAGGAGAGGATCAAGGCGAAGGTGGTACGCATGGCGACTATCCTATGTGGAGTTGGGCGGAAAGGGAAGGCCTCGACGCTTGCAGGCCAGGGCCTTCCCCTATATGCGCTATGCAGCCAGGCTGCCGGGCCGCCGGCACGGCGGCAGGCCCTTGGCCAGGGTCAGCGTTTCTTCCAGGGCCATCACCACGCACTGCAGCCCGTAGGCTTCATCCGGACTCAGGGGCTCCAGCGCCACCCGTTCCGCCATGGCCCCCAGAAAGGCCGCCACGCCGGCAGCCCGTTCCAGGGCATCCTGGCACGTGTCCGTCGGGCGCAGGTAGTTCATGCCGTAGCCTCCATGGAAAGCAGGGCCTGCGCCAACTGCGCCCCAAAGGGCTTTTCCTTCTCTGGCGGATAGTCTATCAGCCCCAGGCTGCGGGCGTCGGCAATGGCCCGCTCCAGCGTCCGCTCGGACACGCCCGTCAAGCGGCGGATTTCCCACCGGGCCAGCCCCAAACGCACATACCGCGCCGCGCGCAAGAGCAGCTGCCGCCGCTCGTCCGGCAGGGCCAGGAGCCGCGCCACCTCCTCCCGGTGCGTGGCCTCCAGGATCCGCGTCACGGCTTCCGCCCGCTCCAGGCGCTGCACCAGGGACTCTTTCACGGCCGCTTCAAGGGCATTGAAGGCGGCAATGTAGCCTTCCTTCCAGCGCATGGCCTCGGGGCCGGTGAACCCCATGACCAACATGGAAAATCCGTCGCGGGTCAGGTAGCACATAGGCAGAGTGCGGCCAATGGGATCGGTGTATGTATTGAACTCAAAATTGAGTCCAACAAATGATTCCGAACACTTGGTAGACAATTCGCGGATGTCGCGCAGAACGTTGCCGTGTTGCTTATCGAAACGCTCGGCAATGCGCAGGGAAGAGATCACAGGCGTGTCGCCGTGAAACTCCAGGTCGCGGGTCACATCAAGGGGGATCAGGTCAGACATGGCAGAGCTCCTTTGATTTTCTCATGAACAAAAAAAGCCGGGTGCTGAGAACCGCCAAAGGTAGCGGCAGGCTTATTTACCCCCGAAAGGGCTCTTGTATTAACCTACACCCGGCAAAACAATCTGGGCTCTTGCCTGCCGTCAGGAAGACGCAGGGCGCAAAAAAACCGCAAGTCTAACGGGTGCGGGTCCGACCTTTGAGGAGTTCTCAGGCTCCGTATGGAAAGAGTTGCACCCGATGCGGGAAAATGTCAAGAGCCATGCATGCTGGCTTGTCAATACCATCAACCGTGTAGCTATCGGAGGAGACATGCTTCCACTTCGCAACTTGGCCGTCTCGCTGGCCTTGTCCCTGGCCTTGGCTATGGGCGCTGCGGCCATGCTCCACGCCGCCGGAGCAACGTACCACGGCAATACTGAATCCGGCATCTTCCATATCCAGGGCTGCAAACACTTCAATTGCAAACGCTGCACAGCCGCCTTTGAATCCCGCGATGCAGCCATTGCTGCAGGATACCGCCCATGCAAGGTCTGCAAGCCATGACGCGGCTGCTCGTTTTCCTGCTGTTGCTTGTGCCGGCCTCTGCCTGGGGCTGGTCCGGCGTCGTCTCGTACATCCCCGATGGTGACACCATCCACGTCATCCTGAACAATGCCACGACGATCAAAGTGCGGTTGTACGGGATCGATTGCCCGGAATCTGCCCAGCCTGGAGGCTTCGAGGCGACGCAATTCGTCCGGGCCAAGGCATACAACGCGGTGGTTGAAGGAGAAACGGTTGATGTGGACCGGTATGGTCGGCAGGTTGCTTTGGTCTCCATCGGCGGAAAAAGCCTCAACGGAGAGATTGTAGAGGCCGGGCACGCCTGGGTTTACACGAAATATTGCACCATCACCGTCTGCAAGCAATGGGACGCGAGCGAGGCTGCCGCCAGAGCAGCCGGCCGCGGCCTTTGGGCAGAGGCCGATCCCACCCCGCCGTGGGAGTGGCGCAGGCGGAACAAGTGAACGAAGCCGGGGCAACCCGGCTTTTTTAACGCGGGGCATCGGCAGGGGCCTCGGCAGCGATCTTTTTGACATACCGGAACGGGCCAAGGACAAAGTGCAACTCCACTGTCGGCTCCCCATCCTCCACCGTCCGCACCGTGGAGGCGCGTAGGGATTCAAGCATCCCGTACATCCCTGCAGACACACCCAGAACAACCCCCAGGGCAAAGACAAGGGCGAGCGACACAACGGCAACGAGGCCGGGCAACAGCAGCGATTTCACTCCCGCACCTCCACTTTTTCCACCGGAAACAGCGCCACGCGCATCGGCCCGCCCGTGGCCACCAGCACATGCTGCCGGCCGGCCTGATCCTGCAGGGGGGCGGAACGGACAATGCCCATCTCGGCCCGTGGCACGCCGGCCAGTTCATAGAATACGGTCACACGGTCGCCGGGGGCGAAGGCGGCCGGCGGGGCTTCCTCTTCCGGTTCCGGCAGGATCCAGGTGCCGAAGACCAGCCCACGCAATGTTGCCACCACCCCGTCTGCAGCATGGTAAAAGGGCTGGCCCTTGACGGACACAAAGCGCCCATTCACCCGCAGGCGGTAGCCGGCTTGCCCGAAAAGCGCGCCGTCAAAAATTTCAATTTTGATGCTTATATTGCCCGGTTTTCTGAGCAAGAGCGTCGCCATGGGCTTGCGTTTTTCGGCCATTATCCATCCAACCTTCTGAAAAAAAATACACTTCCCCGCCGCACTCCATTTTCAGCCGGCCATCCTGGCTGATGGTAGCCACCACGGACTTGCGGCCGGAGCGAAGCCGGAAGACCAGGCCGGCGTCTGTCTCGGCCACGTCTTCAATCAGCAGATCCCGGGCTGCAGCGTGGCCGTACATAAAGACGTAGAGCCGGCCCGAGGGATCAAAGCGCAGCACGTCCTTGGAGCCGGGGGCTGCGCCCTGCCACACCCCATGCAGCCGGGCTGCCTCAAAAGTCATCGAACAGGCTCCCCTGCCGGGGACCGGCATCCCGTGCCCGGGCCAGCACCCGGCGCACCGTGCGTTCGGTCAGGCGCAGGTCCAGGGCCACATCCCGCGGCGAGGCTCCGGCGGCCACGCGCTCCACGATTTCGGCGTCTCGGGCCTTGCGCACGGCCTCGGTGCCCAGGGGCACGTTGCACAGGTAGTCGCCGCCATAGATTGCCGCCAGGCGCTTGGCCTCCGGCCAGCCCATGATCCGGGCGATGGGATGCCCCGGCCCGATGTGCCGCGGGATGTACAGCCGGGCCACTCCGCCGTAAGCCTCCATCAACCGCAGGCAGGCCTCGCCGCCGCCGGGGCCGAGCTCCTCGGCCAGCGCCCGCAGGGAGGCCGGCAGCCAGCGCGTACGGTGTGAGGGGTCGCCCAGCAGGGCAGACGGCCGCGGCATCAGGACTGCCTCCCACCGTGCCGCCGATTGTGCACCGAGAGTGCCGCCACCACCTTGCGCAAATCCTCAGGTGTGGCCCATGCCAGCTTCTCCACGCCGGTCATCTTTTTGAGCAGGCCCTCGGCATACGAGAGGGGCACAAAGCGTCCCTCATCCTGACCCTTGGCGGCCAGCAGGGCTTCGATTTTGCGCAGGAGTGGCCCTGTGCCGCGGCCCGTCTTCACATCCGCCGGCTTTTTGGACGGCTTGAATCCGAGCTGGCGGAACTGGTCCAGCAACAAACCCAGCTGCGCCGGGGTCAGGTCTTTGGCAGACCCGACACCGAACCTGTCCTGGAGCAGGTTGCGGTACACGTCGTCATCCAACCGCAGCTTCTGCTTGGCCACATGCACCATGGCCAGGGCCTTCTTGGTGTCCTGCGGCGTATGGGTGGGGGTTGCGTTGCGTGTGGGTTTCATGCGTCTTTCTCCGTTGGCTGCTCATCAGGGCCTGGCCACCGCGCCATGCCGACGGGAGGAGACCTCCCGTTTCGCTTACGGATTCACCGCCCCCTTCAGCGCTTGCGCCAGATTGAGCTTCACCGTGTTGCTGGCGGCAATCTCCAGCGGCGCGCCGGTCTTGGGATTGCGCCCCATGCGAGCGGCGCGCTGCTGCACTTCCAGCTTGCCCAGGCCCGGCAGGGGCACCCTCTCCCCACGGGCCAGGGTTTCAGTGGCCACCGCGGCCAGGGCGTCCAGCACTTGGCCGATGGCGGTCTTGGTGATATCTCCGGCGAACTTGTCCTTGATGGCGTCGATGAGCTGTGCTTCGGTCATGATGATTTCCTTCTTCTTCTCTTGGGTTATGCGTCACTCAACGTCAGGGGGATGTTGCGATAGCTGCCGTCTTCCTGACGTTCGAGGATCTTGAAGTGCGTTTTGCTGTCCACCACACGCAGGCTGTCCTTGATGGCCTCCATGGCCCGATTCCAGCGGTCATCTTCAAAGGTCAGGCGCAACAGGCTCAAGACCTTGGCCCGCGAGAGCATGCCGTTGCCATCGGCCTGGAAGGCCGCGTCAATGATGGTCTTCACCTGCGGGGACACGCCGGAGGTCCATTCCGTCAGGCAGTCCTGGACCAGGGCCTGCGCCGCCTTGATGCGTTCGTCGAACTCCACCCGCTCCTGAATGACGCGTTCGACTTTGTACCGGCCGTCAAAGGTCGGCAGGCTGACATTGCCTTTGCTACCACCGCGTTTGACGCCGTACTCCTCGAATGCCAGATCCACGAAGGCGGCCACATCGCCGGACACCCTGGCCTTGAAGTCCCGCAGGGCCTGGCGCAATGCCAGGGCATCTGGGATGATGGACCGGACCAGGTCATCGCGGGCCATGTCCAGGGGTTTGATGTTCTTCACGTGCACCAGATTGCCGCGGGCATCCTGGCGAAAATCGGCCATGTCGGTCTGGGGTGTCGCTCCGTAGGCCGCCTGTTCCTCGCTCATGCCGTCACCTCCTCTGCTTCCTTGTTGGCTCTGTCCGTCGTTTCCAGGGCATCCACATGCTTGGCCAGCTGCACCAGCCGTTCCGCAATATCCCTGGACTCGCGCATCAGGTTGGGGTCGCTGCTCCAGCCCTGCAGCCGCTGCACGGCAAAGGCCGTCTCCATGATTTCAATAGCGATTGACATTTCACGCCTCCTTCAACTGCCGTTCACGATGCGCTGCGGACAGGCCTGGCAGGCCCGATGCAGCCGCACGCGGAATCCGGATGTCGCGGCCAGGGGCCGCCGTTGATGTTCCAGACACGTGGCCCCTTCGATTTCCCCCAGCACCGGGCAGTTGACCACGTCCCCGCCGAGCACCCGCCAGACCTTCGCTTCCAGCCCGACCAGGTCGCCAGGGTATTTGCTCCGAAGCGCCGTGCTGACCTGGGCCGGGGAGACGCCCAACTGCTTGGCCACCGCCGCCTGGCTCTCCGCGTCGCAGGCCTTGGCCAGGGTCTCCACCCAGGGCGGCAGCGGGCTCCAGTGCTGCCTCGCCACCTGCAACGCACTCATGGCCGCGCCCCCTTCTGCGCCCCTTGCGGCCAGACCACGGCCTGGAGGTTGGGGTCATAGACCTGCTTCACCTTCTGGATCATCGGCGCCAGCGGCCCATGCTGGCGCACCAGGCGGTACTGGTCGCCCGATCTGGTGACATACCCGGCATGCGCCAGCATTTTCAGATAAGTGTAGGCGACGCTTTCCTTCACGGAGACGGCGGTGGCCAGGTCCACAGCCGTGCACGCCTTCATCATCCGCAACCCGCGCCACATGCGCTGTTGGTCCGTTTCCGGGAACGGCTTGCCTTCTTTGTCCAGATGCGGGGCTTGCGCCGGGCGTTGCGTCAATCGGTACGTCGTCATCGCCCCTATCCCCTGGCCAGGAGTGGCCGTGCACACCCCGGCCAGGCACAGCCGGCGCAGGTATTCCCGGATTTCGCCCTTGCCCCGCAGTACCTTGGCCCCCACGGCCGCCACAGTGATGTCCCTGCCCGCGTCGGCCAACTCCAGCATGGCCGTCCACACCGCGTCATTGCCGGCCAGGGGGTGGCGTTGATCAATAGGTTTCGGAGGCATCACGCAGCCCTCCGCACGGCCGGGGTCTCCCCTTTGAAGAATTCCCGCTTGCCCCAGTGTTGTTCGTCCGCCTGCTCCCAGCCCTCGGTCCGGGCCGCTTCCCGCACCCGTTCCAGATTGACGCAGATGCGCCGCAGCCGCCCGCCGCTGGCCTGGTGCAACCGGGCCAGCAAGCCGGGCGCAATGGCCACATCCGGGCAGTAGTGCCGGGCCAGCAGCTCGCAGTCCTGTACCGTGGCCGGCTGGGCCGGCAGCCAGTCCAGCATCCGGTTGTGGACGCGCTCATGCTGGGCCAGCTTGTCCGGCAGCCGCTCCTCGCCAATCAGGATGATGGGCGCGCCGCTGGCGTCGTGCAGCTCCCGCACCAGCTCGATCATGCCACGGGCCGCCAGATGGTCGGCCTCGTCGATGATCAATGGCGCATTGGCCACGGCCAGGGCTTCGACAACCTTTTCCACCATGTCCCCGATGGTCCCGCGGGGCGCGAGGCCCAGCTCGGTGGCAATGGCCGTGCACAGCTTTTTCTTGGTCCAGGATGACCCCACCTCCACGTACTTGGCCCGCGCCTTGTTGGCCGCGTGGATGGCGCTCCAGGTCTTGCCGTAGCCGCTGTGCCCGTGGAACGTGGCCATGCCCGGCAGGTGCGCCGGCCGGTTGCAGACCCGTTCCACCAGCTCGGCAAAGAGCCGCACGTTTGTCAGGGGCGCAATGCCCGTGCCTGCTGCCGTCATCTCAGGCTCCTTTCTTGGCAGGGCCAACGGTGGCCTGTTTGGCAACACACAGGGGGCGTGAACATTTGTCATAGACACACACACTGCCTAGATCAGTAGGATCAAAAGCCACCTTCACCTCGCCCCCATGCTGCAGGCACAATGCGGGGTGTTCGTAACTCGTGCCATGGATCACGATGCGACCTCGTTGGGGGACTCGTTGCAACACTCTCATCTGTTCCTCCTGTTATCCCAGGGCCACTTCCCCGAACTCTTCATAGAGCCGGGCCTGGCTGAGGTATTCTGGTGTGGTGACGTAATAATCCAGCCACTTGGCTTCATGCGGCGAGAGGGCCTCGCCTCCCGTGCGCCGGGCCTCCAGGGCCTGCGCTTTGAGGAAGCGCTCACGCTTGGGGTTCCCCGCCGGGGCGGGGGCAATGGAGGCAGCCTCCAGGGGGGAGAATCCCCCCTGCCCCCCCTGATCGAGTGGAATGGAGGGGGTTCGGGGGAACTCAGTTCCCCCGAGCACATATCCCTGCATCTCCACCACCTTGGCCTGCGCCCGCTTCAGCTGCGCCTTGCGGCGACCTTCGCGCGCGGCCTCAATGGTCGATTGCGGGAAATACGCCGCGGCGTGGCCGTCCTGCTTGGCAATGGCCAGCAGCTGGCCGTCCAGGTTGCGGACCCAGACCTTGGAAAAGTCGTGCAAATCGTAGGCAACCTGCACTTCCTGCCCGTGCATGGCCTCCAATTCCGGCGCGTAGTACTCCCGGTTGAACAGCGTCACGAGGCACCGCCGGCAGGTCCGGATCAGATGCGGCCGGAACAGCTCGGCGGCCTCTTCGGGCGTCGGGTGGAACAGCTCGCACAGGGGATCGCGGGCCAGCTCGGCCCAGCGTTCGTCCGGGGTCTGGTGACGGAGCTGGCCCGTCTGCGGATCTTGAATCCTGGGCAAGCCACGATGCGGCCGGGCGTTGTAGGCCCGCATCTGCTCGTCCATCCAGGCCAGGTATTGATCCCAGGTCGGATACAGGGGCGAAGTTCCGCGCTCCTTGATCTGCACCAGCGCCAGCTTGTGGATCTTCTTCTCGGCCTCATCATCCATGTCCCAGCCGCAGTAGCCGGGCAGCATCCGCGCGCTGCGGATCCAGTTCTTCTGAAATCCTTCGATCACCCCGCGGGCCTGGGAATTGTAGGGGATGCTGTGCTCAATGCGCACGCCCAGGCGCAGCAACAGCCCGTCGCCTTCGCGGCCAAGCATCTCATTCTTGAAGCCGCAGCCATTGTCCGCATAGAACAGGGCCGGGATGCCCGCCGTCTCCACGCTGTGCCGCAGGGCATCTGCCACCAGCCCGGCGGATTCATGCTCCCAGCTGCTCCAGCCCACGCACTTGCGCGAGGCAAGATCCAATACCGCCACCACCTCGGGCCGGAATGGCTGGCCATGATCCGGGTGCAGCACCTTCATGTCCTGCCGGTGGCCGTCGGACGTGTACACGTCGCCGGGCAAAAGCTCTTTGAAGGTGCGTTTAACGTAGGCTTGCAGATTCCGCAGCGCCCGCGGCCCCATGCGGCCCTTGTTGGCCTGCACCGCGCCCAGACGCTTGATGGTCCGTTCCACCGCGCTGATGGAAGGCAGCGTTAACCCCTGGGTAACGGCCACTTCATAGCACATGGCCAGGGTCGGCTTGCCAGGCCGGCGGTACAGCTTGAGGAACGGCCCCAGCCACGCCGGGGGCGCGTTGTCTGGCAATTTGGTGGGCTTCGGGGCCAGGGCATCCGGCCCCTGCCGGTCCAGCGTGGTGCGCCAGAGCCGCAGCGTCACGGCACTCACAGCCCGCTGTTCGCCCTTGCGGGCATTGGCCACCGCGGCCAACTCCGCCAGCCGGGGGGCCAACGTCCCCGCCGCGGCCATTGCTGCAAATGTGGCTTCAGCCTTGATGATCCCCACCCGCATGGTTTCGGCCAGCCCGCGGACGGCTTCCAGCACGCCCAATCGCGCGTCCCGCACCTCCGCCTGCCAGTCCCGCATGGGGGCCATCAGACAGGCCGGCACCTGCGCAGCTGGCGCGGGTCCGGTCAATGGGGCAGCCTGGTCCAGCACATGCGCAACAGCCCGCTCCCGTACCGCCGCCGGCAACCCCTCCAGCAGATACAGCCGTGCGCCGCGCGTGCCGGTGACGTAGGGCCAATCCTCATAGAGAGCACGTTTCCTCAGTCCCCGCTCGGTTACGCCAAGCGATGAGGCGATTACGCGGGCCGGCAGCGCTTTCACGCAGCCACCCCTACGCCGTCCGGCAGAGCCAGATAACGGCGCGGCACGCCCAGTTCAACCAGCCGCGTCAGCACCCGTTTGTTGTTTTTTCCGCCACGCACCGTGTGGCAGACCAGGCTGCGGGAGCACTCCAGATCCCTGGCGATGTCCGCCATGCTGATCCCTTTACGCACCAGGTACGCCCGGATCGCCCGCCCGTTGCGTGGGCTCTCCACGGAATCAATACGCCGCGCCATGGCCATAGGCCTTTTGCTACCCGTCATGCCTAGTCCTCCAACACAGCCCGCAACCGGGCCTTTTTCTTCTTCAGTTGCCGCTCGGCCTCTTCCAACTCCGCAAGCTGCAGCAGGGCAACCTGCTTCCGGTCGATGACCTTCGCCTCCAATGGAGCCGCCAGCGCCTGCAACGGCTCCAGCGTGTGCAAGGCTCGGCAGAAAGCCACCACCCCGCGCGTTGGCACCGGTCTGTCTGTTTCCATTGGGTTCAGCCATTTCGCCAAAGTCTCGACAGAAAGCCGCCCACCGCGCCCAGCCGAGAGTGTGAGCCCATGCTCCCCGGCTACCCCGTTCATCCGATCAACCACCTGATCCATACTCAGCCCCGTGGATTCATAAGCTCGCCGCATGGCCGCCTTGATCATTGGATCAACGTCCAACGATGCGGCGAAAAGAGACAGTGGGCGCGTCCGATGGGGCATTGTCCGTCCAATATCCGGGTTTTTCCGGGCGTTGTTTCCGGCCTGAACTGGTGTTATCCAGACTGGGGGCATGGTCTACATGGCGACCTTGCGAGACTTCTTCTAAACCGATTTTTCGGGTGTTGCAACCGAAAAATTGAGCAATGATCACCTGTTTTTTGAGTGATGCCATCAACACACTTTAACCATTGGATAAAAATGCAAAAAAATCATCCCAAAATGCCTGAGGAGGGAGGTAAAAATAAAGGTTTCGGCGAACGCTTGCGCAAGCTTAGGGACTCGAAAAGCCTTACACAGCGCGATGTTGCACAGGCGCTCGGAGTCGCGACCTCTTCACTGCAGCGCTATGAGGATGGTTGGCTACCGAAAGGCGACGCCATAATCAGTCTCGCCCGATTTTTCGGTTGTTCAACCGACTTTCTACTTCTCGGCCAAATAGACGCCGCGCCGCAGTTAGCATCCGAAAGCGGCATGATCTACATTAAGAAAGTCAACGCACGGCTGTCGGCTGGTAATGGCAGCTTGGAAACATCTGGAGATGTCCACGGGTGGTTCGCCTTCCGCGAAGAGTGGGTTATTGCGAGAGGTCGCCCATCTAGCATGGTGCTTATGGATGTTTATGGTGACTCTATGGAGCCTGACATTCATGGCGGCGACATGGTACTAATAGATGAAAGCAAAAAGGAACTAATTGCAGGCGCGATTTATGCGATTGCAATTGACCATGAAATACTAATTAAATGCATTGACAAGCTTCCAGGCAAGCTTGTGCTTAGGAGCAAAAATCCGTCATACGATCCTATCGAAATAGACCTTTCACTCGAAGGGCAATACATTCACATTATAGGGCGCGTCTTATGGTGGTGTAGAGAGGCAAGATAGGTATGCCAAACGTGTCATTGTATACATTGGCAGTATAGAATTATGGGTGAAATCTAGTTCCGAGTCGGACTCGGAACTAGATTGTCAAAACAACATCAACTTACTGATTTAAAATATGATTTTTTCTCAGTGTAAGTGTGCAGTTGGTTCCGGGTCAGCCAATCAACCGCGCGGGGGTCCTGATGTCGAAAGCTTGCAGCATCAAATAGTTACGTGAAAGCCGGTGATAAAAGCAGACGCGGCAAGACCTGGCCAGCAGGCCGCAAACCCCCAAAACTGATAAAAGCGCCCCAGCGGCTTTCAGACCCGCCAGGACGCTCCTAACAACGCGTTTTCCTTCCCACTATATCCCCTCAAATCCCACCATGTCCCGCCTCACTGCCTGATAAAAGCAGCCGCTGCCCTG